>NZ_AOIN01000092.1:0-137560 GCF_000337135.1 Natrialba chahannaoensis JCM 10990 | reverse complement strand
CTGTCTGCCGCACCGGCTGGTGGAGTGCCCGGGAGGGAGAACGGGTCTGCATCCTCGGGGTCGTGGGACTTGTCGTCCTTGTCCGAGAGATACAGCACGAGCCCGAGCAGTCCTGTGAGGAAGACGAACCCGGCCCACTTGGCGGGACTGTGCAGTCCCGATCGCTTGCTGTCCCAGTAGACGAGGGCTGCGAGCGGCCCGAAGAGAATGGTATACAGAACCGCCAGAATTGCCAAAATCCTCCATAGCATACTATAATCTAACAAACCTATTGTTAAATATTCTACTGCTCTTCAGGCCACTATCGGTCGCTGGGCGAAATTGCGTCGGTTGCACAGCAGTCGGTCAGATGAGATCAGCGGTCAGGTCAAGACACAAAAGCGAAACCGAGTCCGCTATTGCTACTACTGCTGGTGCAGATGCCAGCGGTCGATAAACAGGCTCACGTCACCACCGTCAGCCGCTCCCACACCCTCACCCTCGAACCGCACCGGCTGGCGCGTCCCCGCCATCGTCGGCACGTAGAACTCGCCCGACTCGAGTTCAGCCGGTACCAGCGGCATCCAGGACCCCTCCTCGATCGGACCACCAACGCGCAGGCGCAGCGCACCACTCTCAACGACGACTTCGGCCTCCTTGATCCCGCGATAGGTCTCGTACTCGCCTGCAAGGGACTCGAGTACCTGCCGGCGAGCGAAGAACGGGACCTCGCCTGGCTCCTCGCCGACCAGTGCGGCGAAGACGGCCTGGCTGAGTTCGGTGAGGCCGTAGCCCGGTGAGGCGTTGGCGAGCAGGGCGACCCCGAGATCCTGCTCGGGTGCGAAGCCGACGGCGGCCGTCGAGACGGCAATCGAGCCGCCGTGACCGATGAGGTCGTGGCCACAGACCTCGCGTGTGCGCCAGCCGTAGCCATATGGACCGGACGGAGTGGCGGCATACGCGCCATAACACTGCGAGAGGGCGTCCTCGCCGACCAGACACTCGCCCATGTCGGTGACGCCGCCGTTCAGGTGCAGTCGGAGGTACGAGGCGAGGTCGGTCACGGGTGCGAGCAGGCCGCCGGCAGCCGCGCTCTGTTCTCGGATGGGGAGCGCTGCGGGTTCGAGGTCGGCGCTTCCGGTGCCATCCTCGTCATCACTACCGGGGAAGTACGGCGTCATCCGATCGTCGAAGCTGGTGAACGTTTCCTCGTCGTAGGTCGAACGGTCCATTCGGAGCGGGTCGAGAATCTTGCCTTCGACGTAGTTGGTGAACGACTCACCACTGACGGCTTCGACGACTTCGCCGGCGAGCGTGTAGCCCGAGTTGCAGTACTGCCAGTGCTCGCCTGGTTCGCCCGCGACTTCGTCTCTCGCCCCCTCGATGTGGGCGTAGACATCGTCCATCGAGCCGAGTGGGACGTTCGACTCGCCAACCTCCATCTGGCGCGCGATCAGGGCCTCGCTGGCCGCGAGCGACGGGTAGCCGGAGGTGTGGCTCAGCAGGTGGTGGAGCGTCACGTCGTCGGGAACGTCGATGTCGAGGTAGTCGGTCACAGCGTCATCGTACTCGAGTTCCCCCACGTCCACGAGTTGTGCGATGGCGAGTGCGGCGACGGACTTCGAGACCGAGCCGATGCCGTAGACGGTGTCGGCGGTGGCAGGATCGTTGGCGGTGAGGTCGCGCGAGCCATAGCCCTGGGCGTACAGCAGTTCGTCGCCGTCCGTGACCGCGAGACTTAGTCCGGGGAGTTCGTCCTCGCGGAGCCGTTCGCGGAGGAACGAGTCGATTCGGTCGATGGTCGCCGCGTCGAGAGTGTTGTCGGCTGTCATGGTAGCCACCACCCAGGCGGCGGCTATCAATATTCAGGTACCCCGCAGGACGAACCGGTTATCCACGTTCGTCGACTGGACAGTCCGTACTCGAGTTAGCGGGTTGTCCCGATGTGGCCTGTACTCGACGAGGGTCGAATCCGTCCACTCGAGCCGGCAACCCTACACGGGAAACAAGCCCTTTTCACCGCCCCGACTGAGACACGGACGAGAGCGATACGTGTCAGCGACGGAATCGGAGGACGAGCGAAAGCGGATCGATATGACGACGGGAGCGATTCCGCCGAAGCTGTTGCACCTGGCGTGGCCGCTCGTCCTCGGCAATCTCCTGCAGACGGTCTACAACCTCGCGGACATGTTTTGGGTCGGCCAGATCGGCGACGGTGGGGTCTCGGTCGCTGCGGTCTCGCTCATGTTCCCACTCTCGTGGATGTTTGTCTCGACAGCGATGGGGATCACAGCGGCGACCATCGCGCTTGTATCCCAGTACGTCGGTTCAGGTGACGATCGGATGGCAGACCGCGTTGTCGGCCAGACTATTCTGTTGACGGTTACTGTCTCGACCGTTCTCGCGGCGATTGGGCTCTACTTCCGGCGACCGCTGCTCCTCCTCATCGGAGCACGCGACGAGGTGTTCGTCGCCGCGCTCGCGTACATCGAGATCATTTTCCTCACACTGCCACTCACCTTCCTGTTCTTCGCGTTTCGTTCCTCGCTGCAAGGCGCTGGCGACACGAAGACGGCGATGTGGCTCGTCTTCGTCTCGGCCGGGATCAACGTCGTGATCGACCCGTTCTTCATCCTCGGGTGGGGGCCGTTCCCCGAAATGGGGACCCGCGGTGCGGCTATCGCGACGTTCATCTCGCGGGCGTTCGCCACCGGCGTGGGCGTCCTCATCCTCCTCGATGGTCGGTTCGGCGTTCGGCTCAGACTCGGTGACCTCCGCCCGAATCTCAGTATCCAGCGCAAACTCGTCGACATCGGGTATCCGTCGACGATCGACGGTTGGGCGCGAAGCTTTGCCTCTGTCGCGATGGCTGGCTTCGTCGCCCGATTCGGCGCGAATCCGACGGCCGCCTACGGGATCGGCGTGCGCCTGATGTCGGTCACCTGGGCTGTCGCAGGCGCAGTCGGGAACGCGACGGCGACCGGCGTCGGGCAGAACCTCGGCGCACAGACGCTTGATCGGGCCGCAACTGTCGCGCGAGTCGCGACCGCGGGCACGATGGCCTGCATCTTCGCGGTCGCCGCTGTCCTGTTCGTCTTCCCTGCACAGGCGATGGGCATCTTCGTCGACAGCCCGGCCGTGATCGCAGAAGGCGTGCTCTTCCTGCGCATTATGGCTCCCTTCTGGGCACTGTTCGCCGGCGTAATGGTCATCCAGGGTGCGTTCCGCGGTGCCGGCAACACCCGCGAGGCGATGGTCCTCTCGTTCCTCTCGCGGTGGATCTTCCGGCTTCCCGTCGCACTCGTGCTCGCGTTCGCCTGGACGCTCACGATTCCCGGTCTCGGCATCACCATCGCTGCCCTCGACTGGGGAATTGAGGGAATTTGGTGGGCCTACTCGTTCGGAATGGTGCTCTCGTTCGTCGTCGCCGTCGCCTGGTTCCGGCTGGGAACCTGGAAACAAGAGGTCATCGACGAAGGAACGGAATCAGCGTCGGCATCAGACGCCGCTTCGCGTGCTGAGACGGACGCCGACCACGAGTATATCGACGACTGACCGAACACGAACCACCACGAACCAAAGCCGCGACCAGCAACAGAAACAACGGGCGACAACACGCCCGAACTCAACTCACCGGTAGCCACTTCTCGACCGTCGGGCTGAACTCCCCGATCATCTGGGCATCCTCATCCGTGAACGCATCCGTCACGATCAGCGTCGCCACATACACACTCACCACAACGATCGGCAACAGTGCCACGATGAGCAGATCGGACTCGAGTAGCACCACGATCGGAACGCCAGCAATCGTCGCGGGAACACCAGCGCCAACGATCTTGGCAAAATCGCGGGTGAACAGGTGAATTCCATCGAGATAGTAGATTTCGGCGATCGTGAGACCGCCAACGAGAAAGAGGGCGGTCGCGGAACCGATCGCGGCTCCCTCGATGCCGAAGATGGGGACGAGCGCCATCGAGACGAGGAAGTTCGCGCCGAAGAGGACGAGCGTGTTCGCGAAGACGATCCGCGAGTAGCCCATCCCCTGCAGCAGCGAGCCGTCGGGGCCGCCGACGGTGACGTTGAACAGGAACGCACCACAGAGGAGGACGACGACGAGATTTGCCTCAGCGTACTGTGGCGTGTAGAGCACTGCGAGGTAGGAGCTCGCACCGAGCGAGAGGACAATCGCGATCGGCAGAGTGATGCCGGCAATCCAGCGGGCGGCGACACGGAACCGTTGCTCGACGAGAGCGGTATCCTCGCGCGTTTCGGCGATGAGTGGTTTGAACACGGGCGATAGCGAGTTGAAGATGATCATCAGCCCGGAGCCGAGCATGTAGCCGACGCGGTAGATGCCGACATCGTCGGAGTCGAGGAAGAACCCGAGCACGAAGTAGTCGACGTGGCCCATCAGAACGAAGACGACGCTGGTCATCGCGAGCGGGAGCGAGTAGGTGAGCAGCGGGCGCGAGGCGACGAGTTCGGTGTCGACGGTGAGCAAGTCCCAGGCCTTGTAAGTGAACAGCGCCGCACCGACGGTGATGGCGACGAAGAGCCCGATCACGTAGCCAGCGATGAGGCCGAGGAGACCGAACCCGGCGAGCAGAAGGGCGGCCGTGACGCCGAAGCGGACGATTGGGCGGACCAGGTCGCGCATGATGACGCGATACTGGAGCTTCTTGATGCTGTAGTAGGAGGTGAGCAAGACGTTGTAAATCGCGAGCATCGGAATGGTGACCGACAGGAGCAACAGTGCGATCCGCATCGACGGCTCCTGAAAGACCTCCCCGATGTATCCCGACCCAGCTGCGAGCGCGAACGCGACGAGCGCGGAGGTGATGAGTACTGTTGCGGTCACCTGCATGATGACGCCCTTGGCCTTGCCGGGCTCATCCTCGTCCAGATACTGCGGGACGAAGTAGTCGATCGCGAGCGGCAGTCCGAGGTTCGCAAAGACCTGCATGAAGAGGATAACAGAAGTTGCGAGGACGAACAGACCGTAGACGGAGGGCGTCACGTACCGGGTCATCAGCATGACGATCGCGAAGCCGAACGCGCCGTTCACGACGTTCCCGACGAACGTGATGCTGCCCTGTTTCGCGAGCGTCGAGACGCCTTCGTCGCGCGTCGTCTCGTTCTCGGTGTCGGTGTCAGTCATGGCCACGTGAGTTACCGTGGGTTGCGCACGAGACAGTCACCAGCACGCCGCGCCCGTAGTCGGGTGACGTGTGGGTCACACCTCACAGTCCCGTTGCGGGTTCGAGTTCGTAGTCGGTCACCTCGGCTGCTCGCTCCCCGAAGTGTGGGAACTCGACTTCGAACGACCACTCCTCACCCGAGGTAACGTCCTCGTCGACGTGCTCGATGACGCTCTCGAGTTCCTCGCCCGCTGCGTCGAGGAACGTCGCCCGAATCTCGACGTAGTTCAGCGTCCGGTCGCCGACGTTCCTGACGACGGCCCAGACGAACACGCGTTCATCTTCGGTGTTCGGATCGTCCCGGACCAGATCGTCCCAGACGATTTCGATATCGCCCGGATCGGTGATATCCTCGCCGTTGTCCTCGAAGAAGTCGAGACAGCCGGCTGTACCGACTGGCACGACCGCGCTTGCGGCGGCGAGAACCGAACGGCGATGCATCTGCAGAATGTAGACGAGCCTGAGTCTTCAGGGTTCGGGTAGGAGCCTCCTGCGTAACACCACTCCTCGAGAAGCACTCACCCTCCCGTGGATCAGACCCAGATCCGAAAGCGGACGGATTTTACACGTCCGGTACCAACCCCCAGCATCGTATGGAGTGTCGCCACTGCGCCTCGCCGCTCGAGAAACCCGGCGACTTCTGTCTGATCTGCCGGGAACAGAACACCGAGGCGATCGTTCTCGACGTCGCACGCGACCGAGTGACACTCACAATGCTTGGGTCGGAAGACGACCCAGCGCACACTGACTTGAGTTCGAGTACAGACACAGACCAGGTGCTCGGCGAGACGACGATCACGACCACGCCGGAAGACGGTGAGAACGAACCCGTCGAACTCCGGAATTTCGCCGGCCTGGTTGGTGACGAGATCCGTCGAAAGCGGCCCGAAGAGGTGTACGCTGGCGGGGTTCGGGACGTGATCCGGGCGATCCGAGCGGACGTACACCACGACTTCTACCGCGTCGCGGACGAGGATCCCGTCGAGGCTGTCCGTAAGCGACGCGGGACGCGCGCACTCGATGTCGTCCAAACGCCGCCCGCAGAGAAGATCGGTGGCAGCCACTCGACGCTCATCGGCGGTCGCACCGGAATGCGTGCGATTCAGACCGTTGCCGGCCATCCACACGTCAAGAAGGTCATTCCCGGTCCGATTGACGCCGGTGGCACGGGCTCACAGTCGGGGCTTCGCGCGAAGGTAACCCGCGCCGACGATGGCGGCAACGTTCGCATGCTTCTGCGAGACGGTTCGAGTGTCCAGGAGAACCGTGTCGTGACAACTGCCCGTGACCGAGAGATGGGAGAACGGATTCGTGCGGATCTGAACGACGTGCTTGCCGAAAGCGAGTTCCAGTAGCGTTCCGGTAGCGTTCGAGTTTTCAGATCCGTCTCGGATAGCGGCCGCGAACGGGGTGTCTCCTTGCAGCAAGTACTGTCACTACCTGATGGAAGTGACACGCGCTGCTGCTTGTCCGTTCTTTATCCGGCCGACTGTAATTAGATCTAATTAGCTATGTTCGAGCGCGCCGACGCGATCCTGGCAGCGATTCCGTTGCTCGCGGTGAGCGGACTCGCGCTTCGATCACTGATCGCCGTCACAGGCATTGGAACAGGACTCCTCGCAGCACCGCTGGCGGCAGCAGGACCGTTTGCAGCGCTCGCAGTTGTCTTTCGCGAGTTGCTCACCGGGCCTGTAGCAACACACGCAGCGGACGAATCCGACGAGTGAGACGCGACAGCAACTGATTCTGTCACGACGAAACCGAGGGCGATGGGTGGGATGAACTGCCGCACAGTGAGAATACCAACTCAACAGGTTTAAGAATCTACTGCGGATAGACAGCAGTACTATGGCCGATAAAGGACGAGTCGGCAGCGCGGGCCGCTTTGGCGCACGCTACGGCCGCGTTGCACGACGACGCGTCAGCGAGATCGAAGACGACATGCAGAACGCACAGGTCGACGGCGACGACGTCACCCGCGTCGGAACCGGCATCTGGAAGAACGAAGAAACCGGCGAGGTCTTCACCGGCGGTGCCTACCGCCCAGAGACACCGGCTGGCCGCACGGTCCGACGTTCGATCCGCGCTGCGCTTGCCGAAGACGACGAGTAATCCGTCTGGCACAGGACGGCACCGAGAATCGAACGGACACACGACTGCGACGACACCACTAACCCCACAACGTACCTATGAGCTACAAGTGCTCCCGCTGCAAACGCGACGTGCAGCTCGACGAGTACGGCGGCGTCCGCTGTCCCTACTGCGGTCACCGCGTACTCCTGAAAGAACGCAGCCGCGACGTGAAAGAAGTCGACGTCAACTGACGGCTCGACGGCCGATCGTCGTGTGGCAATCGCTGCCCACCCGACCCACGAGCGCCGCTCTCGACACTCGCGGCCAACACTGGCCCGACGAGACGTGAGGACGAGACCAGCCTTATTTCACTTCTGTCCCAGCGTCTCGCCGCTCGAGGCCGTGTCGCGACTGCTACTGCCACCACAAACCGCTCCAGCTGTATGGACACGCACGAAACCACACTCGAGTTCGAGTACGACCAGCCGTCGCGAGCGCAGATCGTGGCCGAGAGTGTCGCCCGCGAAATTGGTGAAATTGACGACGAACGTTCGCAGACGACGATCGAGCGCGAGGAGTCAGTGGTCGCGGTTCGAATCGAGGCGGCCGACGTGATCGCGCTTCGCGCGGCGGTGAATACCTGGTTCTCGCTGATCGGTGTTGCAGAGCAGACAGCGGCGATCGGTGCGGCTGCTGTCGAGGAGTGAGTGATTGGGAGACAGAGTGGCTGGATGACTGAGTAGCTGAATGGCTGCGTGGCTGAGAGGAAGAGTAGCTGATGGTCGAATAGCAGAGCGGCTGGATGACTGCCAGCAAAAGGGTGCCGCTCGCTACTCGATGCTCAGGGTCCAATATTTCACCAGCGTTCGTCGAACGACGCCTGTCTGTATGAACTCCGGCACCGATCGCGGCCAGCAGGTACTGCTTTCGGGAGGAACGATCGGGTTCGGATTCGGAGCCGTCGTCGATGTCGTGATCTTCCACCTCGTGTTCCAGACACATCACCTCTTGTCCGGCTTCTACGACCCCTACAGCTACGACGGACTGCGGACGAACGTCATGTTCGACGGGCTGTTCCTAGCCGCGATGCTCGGCGTGATGGGCCTCGGATTTGCCTTCTTCTGGCGAACCGTCAACGGTGTCGATCAGCGATTCTCGTCCCGGCACTTCCTCGGGTCGATCATCGTCGGCATGGGAATTTTCAACGTCCTCGACGGGGTTTTCAGCCACTACGTGCTCGATCTGCACAACGTCGTCCACGGCACCGAAGCGTGGAACCTCCCCTGGCTCGTCGTCAGCGTCGTCCTGCTCGCGGTGGGGCTGGTCCTCCTCTGGAGCGCTGACGGGTGCCGCGCCACGTCCGGCCATTGACTGTACTCACAACCGGCCGCTGAGTGTGCTCACAACCGGTCACTAACTATGCCCAAATCGTTCTCACAACGCCGGTAGCGACGCCGGCAGCACCACGCGCTCCGCCCCAAACGCCGTTTCGTACCCCTCGTGGAGCGCCACCTGCGGCGGCACGTCGAGGGAGACCGCGAGTTCGTCTGCGGACTCGAGTATCCCCTCCTCGAATCCCGCTCTGTAATGGTGTCCGCGGTCGGGGTCGATCGTTTCCTGCGCCTCGGTGATGTACTGTCTGCCCCCGTCACGGACCGACTCGACGCTGAGTCCGGCAAATGGGACTGGATACCGGTTGTATCTCGTTCGCACGCCGATTGCGAGTTGCGTGTCTTCAGTTGCCTCCGAACTGACCTGCGCCCCATCTGAGACATCGGCACGACCGAGCGTCACGACGATATCGTCGCCAGTTGCTGAGTGGGCGACTGCAGACGAAGTCGGTGACACGGGCTCCGATGCGTGCCCCATGAACTCGAGTGCCCGCCGTTCGCCACGGCCCTCGCCCTCGTCGAGGAGGGTGCGCTCGAGTACGTCGATGGCCGCAGGGTTGTACTCGAACTGTATCGTGATCGTCACCGGCTGGTCAATCCGGTCTGCGAACTCGTCGGCGAGATGTATTGTCGGTGGATCGAGGCGAATTGTGGCCTTGTACGTGCCTTCTCCGGGGAGCGATATGTTGTCGCCATAGTGAAAGCCCATTCGCTGGGAGCGCATCGGCCAGGGGGTTCGCTGGTCGACTGTGTCGGCGGCGGTGTTGGCGGTGTCTGTAGCGTCGGGACTGTCCGTGCTGTCGCCGCTGTCGGCGTGCTCGATTCGCGTCGTCACCGTCGTCGGCACCGCTACCTCCGACTCGGCGTCTCGCACCGACGCCATCAGGTGCAGCGTATGGTGTGACCGCAGGTCTGCTCGGGCGCGTTCAGTACCGGCACCGGTCCAGAACGAGTGCGGGCGCATCGCCGAGAGGCTGATCTCGAGTCCCGACTCAGTCTCGGAGTCGTACTCGAGTATGCCGTCGATCTTTGGCGGGACGTAGATGCCCCCCGGCGGGTCGACAATCAGTTCCCGCCAGGCGTCCTCGCGGCGAAGCGTCTCGAAATCGAGACAGCCGGCGGTGAGCATAGTCGAGAGCGTCCCGACGAGCGAACCACCCGCGGCAAGTGCGTCACGACGTCGCATTGGTAGGTTCTCACCGCCGAACCCGGTAGTTCTGCAGGCTGCACCAGCAACCCCGAGACTGCGGCCGAACGCAAAGCTTGGCTTTATCAGTGCGGAGGGCGACGGTCGAGACATGCAAGGAAATCTGCCGCCAGAAGCACAGGAGAAAATCGAGCAGCTGCAGGACCTTCAGGAGACCGCACAGCAGGTCGCCGTCCAGAAGCAGGAAACCGAGTCGAGCCTCACCGAGGCCCAGACGGCCCAGAAGGAACTCGAGGACATCGACGAAGAAACGACCATGTACCGACAGGTCGGCGACCTGCTCGTCGAGACGGACTACGACACGGCCGAGGACGACCTCGACGAACAGGTCGACTCGCTCGAACTCCGCCTCGAGACACTCGAGAAGCAGGAAGAGCGCGTTCAGGACCAGTTCGAGGGGCTGCAGGAGGAACTCGAGGAACTGCTTGGCGGCGCAGGTGGCGGCATGGGCGGTCCAGCCGGCCCAGGCGGCCCAGGTGCAGGCGGCGCATAATCGGCGATGTCGACCAGCGACTCGACCGACGAGCAAGCGGATGAGCCAACCGACGAGGAGGTCGTCCAGACGGCCGCCGAGGCCGCCGAGGGACTGATCTTCTCGCGGTACAAGCAGTCTGACGTGCGTGATATGGATGTCACGGTATCGTTCGAGGACGGCGTCCTCGAGGTCGACGTCTATCTCAACGCACCAGAGCAGGACGATGGCGCGGATCCGGATGAGGTCGCCGACGAAGCAGCGCGAACGGCGCGCGAGGCGGTCGACGACCTGTTCGGCGAGTAGCGGTTCGCCGTCGCCCGATACCGTTCTCTGCTGGAGTACCCACAAGTGATAAGTGGCGGTTCCTCGAATCCGAGTGCGAGGACTATGGAGACCTCTTCTCAGTAGTTCGGTGCTTTCGCCCAATCACGTCACAGGAGTTGCGACGTGTATGAGCGGTGAGCACTGCCGTATGTTCCGGCCCTAGCCGCCGGACCAGTATTGTCCCAGATAGCCATGACGCCACCACTATCGAGCAACCGATGTCACGATCACGAACGCACAACACACCGAACCGAACAGTCATCGCAAGCAGATTGGATGCCACCGCCGCCACGAGTAACGAGACCGACAACACCGAAGAGACCGTCCAGGCTGACGGCACCGGCCAGACGAGTGATACTGGCCGGACTGACGACACCAGCCAAACTGACGAAACTGACCAGGTCGGCCAGACCGACGAGATAGCAGCACTCGTCCGAGCAGCTGGCGACGAGGTCGTCGCGACCATAACACAGGCAGGCCGTGAGGATTCGGGCAGTTACTTCGGCCACGGGAAGGTCGACGAACTCGCCGACACCGTTGCCGCAACCGACGCCAACCGCGTCGTCGTCGACGACGAACTCACACCGAGCCAGCACCACACCCTCGAGTCAGCCATGCCAGCCGATACCGCGGTTCTCGATCGCCACCGACTCGTCCTCGAGATCTTCGAGGCAGGCGCGGGCTCGAGACGCGCGAAATTGCAGGTCGAACTCGCACAGCTCCGGTACGACCTGCCGCGCCTGATCGAGTCGGCCGACGAGGGGCTACTCAACAAACAAACGGAGAAGGGATCGCCTGTCTACGACGTCCGCGACCGAATCGACCGCCTCGAGCGCAAACTCGAGGAGCGCCCCGAGCCAGCGGCCCAGTTCCGCGAGCGTCGGCGCGAAGAGGGGTTCGACCTCGTCACGTGTGCCGGCTATACGAACGCGGGGAAGTCGACGCTGCTGCACCGGCTCGCAGACGAGATGTCGATTCTTGACACTGACTCGAGTTCGAAGTCAGACAATGCCCACTCCGAAAAGGATGCGACCGCGGCCGTCAGGGATCGGCTGTTCGAGACCCTCGAAACGACGACGCGACGGGCGACGATCGACGGCCGACCGGTGCTCGTGACAGACACGGTCGGATTCGTCGACGATCTGCCACACGACCTCGTCGAGTCGTTCAGCGCGACGTTATCCGAAGCGGGTGCAGCCGATGTCGTCGTGCTCGTGGTCGACGCGAGCGACGCTGAATCACGGTTCCGAGCGCGGCTCGAGACCGCACTCGATGTGCTCGACGCCCAGGGCGTCGCGGACGAACGGATCGTCCCCGCGCTGAACAAGGTCGACTGCCTCTCGACGGACGAGAGTGCACGTCGGCTAGCGATGGCCGAGGAACAACTTCCGGAGTCGACCGCCGACCCGCTTCCCGTAAGCGTACTCGAAGAGACGAACCTCGGCCGACTCTGTGAGACCATCCTGGAACGACTCCCGACCGAGACGGCCGACCTACGGGTCCCGAACTGTGACGATACAATGGCACTCGTCTCCCGGGCGTACGACCGAACGAGCGTCGAGACGGTCGACTACGACGACACGGTGACGATCCGGTGTCGCGGCCCGCCGCGAATCCTCGAACAGTTACGGGCGCGAGCCGAGCGGATCACCGCCGAGCACCGTTAGGGACGGTCAGGAGCCAGCACTTCAACCGGATGCGGCACCGTTCGACCCAGCAGCGTCTCGAGTTGGTCGCCACACGATGTCCCCGACGCGACGACCAGTTCTGTGCTGGCTTGCTCGATCTCTGACGCCAGCCGCTCGCCGACATCCATACTGACCTCGTAGTACTCGCGCTTGTAACCGAAGGAGCCGGCCATGCCACAGCACTCGACCGTCGAGGTTCGCGGGGCGTAGCCACAGCGTTCGAGAACGGCGACCGTCGGAGCCTCGAGGTCGAGCGTGCGTTGCTGGCAGTGAGAGTGGTAGGCGATTGGCTGGCCGCTGTCGCCGTTCCCGATTCTCTCTCCACCACCGCCAGCCGTCGAAAGCACCGCCGGATCCGCACCGTTCTCGAGTAGCCCGAAGATGAACTCACAGATCTCGTAGCTGTTGTCCCGCAGTCGTTCGAACGAGCGTTCGGGGAGGAACCGCTCGTACTCGCGCTGGAACGCGGCGAGGTCGGAGGGTTCGATGACCACGACATCGCGGCCGGCGTCCAGATCTTCGGCGAGGGCGGCGTAGACCGTGCTCGCCTGCGTATCTGCCGTGGCGACCATCCCCTGGGAGAGTGGTGCGCGGCCGCTCTCGGGCAGGTTGGGAACCGAGACGGGAACGCCGAGGGCTTCGAGCGTCCGCACGGCCGCCTTCCCGCGGTCGGTGTCGACGTAGTTGGTGTAGACGTCGGGGTAGAGGACGACCTCGCGGTCGAGCGCGTCTGTGGATTCGTCGTGAGCCGCCCGACGACCGGCCGCTGCCCGCCGTTTCGACTCCTGTTCACCGCCGCGGGCGTCGAACCAGTCGACCAGCGACTGCCGTTCGAACGAGGGCAACGCTCGGCGCTGGTCGATACCGAGCGTCCGCTCGAGCAGCGAGCGCACCGGAGCCGTCTCGCCGAGCCAGTTCGAGACCGGTGCCGTCGCGCTACCGAGCTTTGCAACGGTGTCGATATTGCCGAAAAAGCGTTTGCCGAGGTCGAGTCCGCCGGATTCCTCGTCCGGCGTGAGTCCATCGACGAGGAAGTCGTAGGCCTCGGGCTCCGCATCGCGGTTGACGCGGTCCCTGACGACGGTGTTGATCCACGGGATGTCGATCTTCACCGGGCAGGCATCGACACAGCGCGTACAGCCGGTACAGAGGTCGTTGAACTCGGCGGCGGAATCCTGGCCGTGGACGCCAGCCTCCCAGCCCGTCGCGATGCCGCCGGAGTAGGTTTCCCCGCCGAAGCCGTGACCGCCGACGGCCTGGAAGTTCGCACACGAGTTCGAACACGCGCCACAGCGGATGCAGTACAGCGTCTCCCGGAGCTGATCGTCCGCACGCATCTCGGTACGGCCGTTGTCGAGCAGCACGAGGTGGAACTCGCGGTCGGTGGAGCCGTTTGTCTCGGCGTCCGTGTTCGCACCGATCGGTTCGTCTGGTTCGTCGAAGGTGAGCGTCGGCGACTCCGTCGGCGGCGAGAGCATCGTCACGTACTGGGAAATTTCCTGTCCCGTCGCGCTCTTCGCGATCAGGTCGACGAACGGCTCGAGATCCCGAATCGACGGGATGAGCTTCTCGACGCCGGCGATTGCGACGTGCGTATCTGGCGTCACGGCGCACTTGCGGGCGTTGCCCTCGTTCGTGACGAGCGTAATCGTCCCGCTCTCGGCGACGACGAAGTTCGCGCCCGTGATCCCCACATCGGCCTCGCGGATGCGCTCACCGAGGTGGTCGCGAGCGAATCGGGTGAGTTCTTCTGCGGTCTCGAACTCCTCGTCGGGGTCGAACTGCTCCGTAAAGAGCTCGGCAATCTCCTCACGCGTCAGGTGCATCGCCGGGCCGACGATGTGCGAGGGCGTGTCGTCTGCAACCTGGAGGACCCACTCACCGAGGTCCGTCTCGGTGACCTCGATTCCTTCGGACTCGAGTGCATCGTTGAGGTCGAGTTCCTCGGTTGTCATGGACTTGGATTTGACGACGGACGGACGGCCGCTGGCGCTTTCGGCTGCGGTGCTGGTCGCGGCCCGGTTGTTGACCACGTCGGCCACGTAGGCGTTCGCGTCGGCTGCGTCCGCCGCGACGTAGACGGTTCCGCCGTTGGCCTCGACCGCCTTGCGAACAGTCTCAATGAGGTCTGGGAGGCGGTCGATGGCGTCCTCTTTGATCGCACGCGCCTCCGACCGCAGCGCGTCGAGATCGTCAGTTTCGTCGAACACCTCGTGCCGCCGACGGTTGGAGACGCTCGTGTGGGCGTGGATCGCATCACCCTCCGTCTCGAGTAGCTGTCGAAGATGGGCGGCGGTCTCGGCGCGCGGGTAGGATGTAGTGTGGCCGGCGGTACTCCCTCTCCCTTCCGACTGGCCAGGTCCATGGCTGCGTTCAGCCATCTTACCGGTCCTCCAGCACGATCACGGTCACTTCGCCGGGGCCGTGGACGCCGTGGACGAGGTCGCCCATATCGGCGGTCGCGCTCCGGCCTGTGGCGAAGACGATGCTGTCGCCGCCTGCCGCGAACCGATCCGCGAGGCGGCCGAATCCGCCCGCGAGGTCGGGAACGACGTCGCTCGCCGCGACGATAGCGATGTGATGTTCCGGATAGACGCTGATCGGTTCATCACCAGCCGCTCGGGATTCGATTGCAACGGTGCCGTACTCCGCAATCGCGAACGTCGCCGGCGTGATCCCGATCTGTGCGTCAGCGAGGGTAGCAGCCGTCGGCTCGGTCGTGACGGGCGCTGGGAGAGAAACGCCCTCGAACGGGAGTTCCACACCGATGGCTGGCTCCGTGAGCAGCGCCGCGAGTCGGTCGCTCGCCTCGGCCGCGGACACACGTTCCAGACTGACCTCGAGTTCGTCGAGTGCGTGTTCCAACTGGCCGACAGCGTCAGTGTCGGTTGACATTAGCACTCACATTCGGGTGCGCGTCCAATAGCGTGGCGGTCGTGCCAAACAAAAGGTCAAACGTTGAATCGGGTTCGGCGAACTGGCCGCTCACACGAGCGTGTCAAACGGTCCGACGGGGGACCGATTGCAGAGTGAATAGAGACGAGAATCAGCGCAGAACGGGAGAGAGAGATCAGAATAGAGAGAAGCCACGAAGGAGACAGCGCCAACTCGAGTGCGACAGCAGAGAGTGCCGACGCAGTGCAGTCCGGTTCAGTTTGCCTCGCAGATATCCCGGAAGTTCTCGAATATTACGTCGCCTTCCGCGGTGTGGGCGACCTCAGGATGCCACTGGACACCGTAGAGGTCACGGTCGGTATCGCTGATCGCTTCGATACCGCAGACATCGCTCGTCGCGGTTCGCTCGAAGCCATCGGGGAGTTCGACCACCTCGTCGGCGTGGCTTGCCCAGACGCGCGTTTCGGGGTGAAGACTACCGGTGAGCGGGTCGTCCTCGTCGGTCAGTTCGACCGTCACGTCAGCGTAGCCGCCGTAGTCGCCGCTGTCAACGCGGCCGCCAAGCTCGTCGGCGATGAGTTGCATACCGAGACAGATCCCGAGGACGGGAACGTCGGCGGTGAGATAGTCAGCTGACTTCCCGGTCCGATCCATGTCGGGGCCACCCGAGAGGACGACGCCGTCTGCGTCGATATCTTCGGGCGGCGTGTCGTTGTCGATCAACTCAGTCTCCACGCCGAGATCGCGAAGCGCCCGGCGTTCTAGGTGCGTGAACTGTCCGTGGTTGTCCACCACGACGATCTTCGTCATTGACGGTGTCTAGCCAGTCACTCGGTAAAAGCGGACCGGAAACGATTCTCGGTGTGGCGCTTGTCGTCCACTCCTGTTGCCCCACACCTGTCTTCGGTATCGCTCGACACATGTCTCCGGTACGTTTATACTCTTATCACCGAACGGTAGAAATATGGCAGTCGATCTCTCCGAGTTCAACCATCCATCCTGGCTCACCGCGGTCGGCACCGGCATCGGCTATCTGCTGATCCTCGCGGTGATGACCGTGGCGCTGTTCATCGTACCGTGGCTCATCTTCACCGCGTTGTAATCGCCACACGTTCACTCGGTTCGATTCTACCGAACCATCGCCCGTTTTCGAAACGTTACACCGTTCTCTCACGCACAGAACCGCATTTCAACAGCGTTGGGACTCGAGTTGGAGTGATCAATTGGAGGAGTAACGTCGCGCAGTCAGAAAACACGGCTGCCTGCGTACCCGAAAAACCGATCGCATTGAACCGGACGACTGCGGACGGTCGATCGAACGAGGCGCGTCAATCAGGCGAACGTCTTCGAGACCTCTTCGGTCTCGTCGGATTCGGCCTGAACCTTCTCCCACGCGCCGAGGAAGTCTTCCATCTGGATCTCGGTGCGTTCGTCGCGGATGGCGAACATCCCGGCTTCGGTACAGATCGCCTTGACGTCGGCACCAGAGGCCTTCTCGGCCTCGGCAGCCAGTTCGGCAAAGTCGACATCGTCGGCGACGTTCATCCCGCGGGTGTGGATCTCGAAGATGATCTCGCGACCCTCCTGGTTCGGCTTTGGAACCTCAATGAGACGGTCGAAGCGACCGGGGCGGAGAATCGCACGGTCTAACATGTCGAAGCGGTTGGTGGCGGCGATGATGCGGATCTCGCCGCGGTCCTCGAAGCCATCCATCTCGGAGAGCAACTGCATCATCGTCCGCTGGACCTCGGCGTCGCCGGAGGTCTTTGACTCCGTCCGCTTGGCCGCGATAGCGTCGATTTCATCGATGAAGATGACGGCGGGCTCGTGCTCGCGGGCAACCTTGAACAGGTCACGGACCAGTTTCGCACCCTCACCGATGAACTTGTGAACCAGCTCGGAGCCAGCCATCTTGATGAAGGTGGCGTTGGTCTGGTTGGCGACGGCCTTCGCGAGCATCGTCTTCCCGGTTCCCGGCGGGCCATACAGCAAAACGCCGCTTGGCGGATCGATGCCAACATCGTCGAACATCTCCGGCTTCTCGAGTGGCATCTCGACGGTCTCACGAACTTCCTGCATCTGCTCTTCGAGACCCCCGATATCCTCGTAGCTGACCTCGGGGCTTTCGGTGACTTCCATCACGCGGGCCCGGACATCCGTCTCGCTAGACAGAGTCTTGACGATAGAGAGGGAGTTATTGACGGCGACCCGGGCATCGGGTTCGATCTCCTCGCGCATCTCGTCAGTCACTTCGGTCAGCGCTTCCTGGTTGTTCCCGTGCTGTTTGATGATGACGCCCTCGTCGGTCATCTCCTGGACGGTGGCGACGAACAGCGGGGACTGCTTTAGCTTCTTGTTCTCGTGCGTGAGCCGCTCGAGCTTCTGCTGGTACTTGTTGTTCTCGGCGTTCGCATCGAGGAGCTTGTCTCGCATCTCCTCGTTTTGCGACTCGAGGACCTCCAGCTTGTCCTCGAGCGCCTGAATTTTCTCCTGTTGGGACGCCTCGTCCTCGTCATATGGGAGGTCGACGTCGTCCACAGTGTCAGTCATCACCCGACCTTTGGGTGTTGGCTCATAAGAGGCTTCGGGTCAACCACCAAGCCTGCAACCGCTGGAACCGACAGATTCACCGTCTACACCCGGCTCGACGCAATTCGACTGACGTCTAAATCAGCCGCTCGATACTCGATAGTCCGTTCTAATTGACTGTCACGAAAACCGTGACAAATCCCAATATAACTGTTAGACATTACACTAAACAGAAAATATTATTACCTCGTATTTGGTAAAGGGTATACGATGAGCGCGTCAGAAACGTTTCGACAGGGGTCCGAACAGGATCGAGGAAGTTGGGATGATGTCCGAGATCTCCCACCAAGCGCGAAGCTAGTCGCGAAGGTACTCGAGTACAACGATACGATGACGCAGCAAGAGATTGCAGACGAGACATTGCTGCCAGCGCGGACGGTTCGGTACGCACTGAACCGCCTCGACGAGGAGAACGTTGTCGACTCGCGATTTTCGTTCTCAGACGCACGCAAGCGTCTCTACAGTCTCGATATCGACGCCTAAGTTCGCGGGTTCTGGGTCACTTTCGACAGCGATCGTGTGGAAAATCGGGGTGGAATTAGGGCGACGGCTGCTCTCGCTGCGATACCGTTTTTGAGGAGTCACATCTGCGGATCTCTCATGGCGAATCTCTCAACGGAGACTACTTTCACTCCGGTCGCGGAACCACTTTAGGGCCGCCTGTCTAACGACGGGACAATGACACGGGTGATACACACGGGCGACACCCACCTCGGGTACCAGCAGTACAACTCGCCCGCCCGCCGACGAGACTTCCTCAAGGCGTTTCGCAACGTCGCCGAGGATGCGGTTTCAGCGGACGTCGACGCCGTCATCCACGCCGGCGACCTCTTTCACGACCGCCGGCCCGGACTGGTCGACCTTCAGGGAACCATCGATGTCCTTCGAACGCTTGCAGCTGTAGACATCCCCTTCCTCGCCGTCGTCGGCAACCACGAGGGCAAACGCGACGCCCAGTGGCTCGACCTCTTCGCCGATATCGGCCTCGCAACGCGACTCGGCCCCAACCCCGAAGTCGTCGGCAACGTCGCCTTCTACGGCCAGGACTTCGTCCCGCGCTCGCGACGCGAGGGACTCGAGTACGAGTTTGAGCAAGTTCCCGATGCTGCAAGCCACGCGGCGCTGGTGAGCCACGGGCTGTTCGAGCCGTTCGCCCACGCCGATTGGGATACGGAGCGAATGCTCGAAGAGGCCACGGTCGAGTTCGACGCCGTCCTCCTCGGCGACAACCACAAGCCAGACACCGCCGAGGTGTGCGACACCTGGGTGACCTACTGTGGGTCGACCGAGCGCGCGAGCGCGAGCGAACGCGAAGCGCGAGGCTACAATCTGGTGACGTTCGAGTCCGCGGCTGACGAGAGTGAGGCCACGACCGAGGGGGCCAGCGGTGACGAGGTCGCCATCACCCGCCGCTCGCTCACCGACACCCGCGACTTCGTCTTCGTCGATGTCGAACTCGAGGAGGAGGAAGGAATCGACCGCGTTCAGGAGCGCGTCCGCCAGCACGACGTCGAAGACGCCGTCGTCATCGTCACCGTCGAGGGCGATGGCCGTCCCATCACCCCCGCCGCCGTCGAGGAACTCGCACTCGACCGCGGCGCACTCGTCGCCCGGATGAACGACCGGCGCGACATCCCCGACGAGGCCGAGGAGGTCTCGGTGAGCTTCGCCGACCCGGACGCGGCCGTCCGAGACCGAATCCGCGACCTCGGACTCAGTGACGCCGCACGCAGTATCGACGAGACGGTCCGCAACGACGACCTGCCCGATTCGAACGTCCGGGAGTCAGTCGAGCGCCGCGTTCGGGACCTCCTCGAAGACGACCGGTCTGCGTTCGAGCCGGCACCGGAGCGCGCGCCGGAGGACGAGGATGTGACGACGGTTGCGGATCAGCTCTCGGCGGCCGCTGGCTCGGGCACCGGAGGCACCGAAGACACCGAAACGTCAGCAGCTGCCACAGCCGACGATGAGTCCCCGACAGATCCTGAGGGTGACACAGCCGAGCATGACACAGCCGAAAGTGACACAGCGGGCGAGGCGGAGTCCGGCACGGAGCCGGACCGGGACGCCGACCACGCCTCACTGGGTGATTTCGCATGAGAGTCGACCGCGTCCGCATGCTGAACTTCAAGTGCTACGGCGACGCCGACCTCACCTTAGAGCGCGGCGTCACCGTCGTCCACGGCGTCAACGGCAGCGGGAAATCGACGCTGCTCGAGGCCGTCTTCTTCGCCCTCTACGGCTCGAAGGCGCTCGACGACCGCACGCTCGACGACGTGATTACGACCGGCGAGGACGAGTCGGAGGTCGAACTCTGGTTTACCCACGACAACCGCGACTACCACATCGAACGCCACCTCAAACTGCGCGGCGACCGCGCAACGACGACCAAGTGCGTCCTCGAGACGCCCGAAGACACCATCGAAGGCGCACGCGACGTGCGCAAAACGGTCACCGAACTCCTGCGAATGGACGCCGAGGCGTTCGTCAACTGCGCGTACGTCCGCCAGGGCGAGGTCAACAAACTCATCCACGCCTCGCCGAGCGAGCGCCAGGACATGATCGACGACCTGCTCCAGCTGGGGGCACTCGAGGAGTACCGCGAGCGCGCGAGCGATGCACGACTCGGGGTTAAGTCCGTCCTCGACGGCCAGCGGGAGGTCCTCGATGACGTCCGCTCGCAGGTCGAGCAAAAAGAGGAGCAGGATCTCCACGAAACGCTGAACGCACTCGAGTCCGACCGCGATGAGCTTACGGAACAGATAGACCGCTACGAGGCCCAGCGAGACCAGGCCGTGGAGACGCTCGAAACGGCCCAGGAGGTGCTCGAGCGCCACGAAGAGACCCGCGAGGAGATCGAGACGCTCGGCGAGGAGATCGAGGAGTTGCAGTCGAAGATCAACGACACCGAGCGCGACCGCGAGGATGCCAAAGACGAGATTCGCGAGCGGAAAGCAGAGCGTGAGGAACTTGCCGAGGAGCGCGACGAACTGCTCGCCGACCTTGAGCGCGAGGTCAACCCCGCTGCGGAGGACGGAGCCGAGACGAGCGTCGAGTATCACATCGGCGAGCTCGAGGAGCGAGACGAAGAGCTCCAGGACGACCTCGCAGACGTTCGCGTCTCGATCCAGACGAAAACGGAGACCGCCGACCGGCTCCGCGAGGAGGGTGACGACCTCGAAACACGGGCCGACGAGGCGCGCACGGATGCCGACGAAATCGAGAGCGAACTCGAGACGACGGAGTCCGAGATTGACGACCGCGAGGAGAAGCTCTCGGAGCTCGAAGACGAGATCGAGGCGCTTCGAGGGCGGTTCGCTGGCGGAGACAAAGACACAGCAGACGACCTGACCGTCGCGTTCGGCGAGGCCAAAACACGGCTCGCGGCACTCGAGTCCGACCGCGAGGACGTGGTCTCCGAGCGCAACGATCTCACCGCCGATCTCAGGACCATTGAGAACGCCATCGAGGAGGCCGAAGCGCTGCTCGAGGAGGGCAAGTGTCCGGAGTGTGGCCAGTCCGTTGAAGACTCGCCCCACGTCGACGTGCTCGCCGAAAAGCGCGAGGAGGCAGCGGCACTCGAGTCCGAGCGGGAAGCACTCACAGCCGAACTCGAGACGATTGACGACCGTATCGAGCAGATCGAGGACCTGCGGGAGGCCGAACGCCGCGTCGAACGGCTCGAGGACAACCGCGACAATGTCGAGCAACTCCTGAGCCAGAAACGCGAGACAATCGCCGACCGGCGCGAGCAGTGTGGCAACCTGCGCAAGGAAGCCGACGATCTCGAGTCCGAAGCCGAAACGAAGCGCGAGGAGGCAGCGGAACTCGAGTCGGAGGTCGACGACGTTCGGGTCCAACTCGGCGAGATCAACGGCGAGCGCAGCGAGATCAAGGAGACGCTGCAGACGCTGGAACGGGTGCGCGAGATCGCCGATGAGTGCGCCGAGCTTGACCGCCAGATCGAGACGCGCCGCGAGCGCCGTGCCGACTGGCAGGAGATGAACGAGGAGCGCCGTGAAACACTATCGGCAAAGCGCGACCGCAAGCGCGAACTCGAGGGCGAGTTCGACGACGCTCGTGCCGAGGCCGCCCGCGAGGACTGCCAGAACGCCGAGACCTACATCGAGCAGGTCGAGGAGAAACTCGACGACCTCGAGGCACAGCGCGACGACGTGCAAGGGAAGGTCGGCGGCGTCGAGGAGAAACTCGACGAACTCGAGCGCCTGCGTGATCGACTCGACGCAGTCGAAGAAACATGCGAGACACTCGAGTCGCTGTACGACGAGGCCGAAACCCTGCAGACGACCTACGGCGAGTTGCGCTCGGATCTGCGCCAGCAGAACGTCGAGACCTTAGAGCGACTGTTGAACGAGACGTTCGAACTGGTCTACCAGAACGACTCCTACGCGGCGATCGATCTGGACGGCGACTACCAGCTAACGGTGTACCAGAAGGACGGCGAGAGTCTCGATCCAGAACAGCTATCCGGCGGCGAACGGGCGCTGTTCAACCTCAGTCTGCGGTGTGCGATCTACCGGCTGCTCGCGGAGGGTGTCGACGGTGCCGCGCCGATGCCGCCGCTGATCCTCGACGAGCCGACGGTGTTTCTCGACTCCGGCCACGTGACCCAACTCGTTTCGCTGGTCGAGTCGATGCGCGACCTAGGTGTCGAACAGATCGTCGTCGTCAGCCACGATCAGGAACTCGTCGGCGCGGCGGACTCGCTGGTTCGTGTCGAGAAGGACGCGACCTCAAACCGCTCGCGGCTCGAACGCGGTGAGCCGCCAGAGGCGGCGCTGCTGGCGTCTGAGTAGGTGTCGAGTGCGGTAGTGCGGCCTCTCAAATTAGCTCGCAGACTCATGGGAGTCGGGTTTTAGTCCGAAGATAGCGGTGTTGGTACGCTGGCCCCAGCAATCACAATCAGTTCGACTCGAGTGTCCCCGTTGGTCCAGGGGTCGACGCCGAGGCTGAAGCGGAGGTTGAACCCGCGACGGACGAGGAGTTCGAGGGCTCATCCATATCCATATCCATATCCGGATCGGAGGCCGCTGCCGACTCGTCCAGATCGAACCGGATCGTCTCGAGTGCGGCTTCGCAGGTGTCGGTGAGTCGGTAGCCGCGCTCGCCGCCAACATCAGTTTCGGCGAGTAGGTCGGCCCCAGTGAGGATCGTCAGTCGGCCGTGGAGATCGCTCTCACAGAGGGTGGTTCTGTCGAGGATCGTGCGGATGTCGAGTGGACCCTCGTCTGCGAGGCTGATAAGCAGACTGAGGGTGGCTTCGTCGTGGACAGTGGTAAGCAGTGTCCGAACGGGACTGCTGACCGCCTGTGCGACCGGGTCGAGTTCGTCGGCGGCGTCGACGGTGTCGAGTCGGTCGTTCTGGACGTAGCATTCGTCGCCGGTCTGTGGGTCACGAACGAGGCTTGCATGCTCGGATCGCTTGAGAAGCAGGTATCGTTTCCCGGTGTCGTCTTGGACGGTTGTCATGGTCAGTCAGAGTCGTCCGGTATCGGTCCTTCGGCGTCAGCCCCTGAAGTACTTTTGCCGGCGTCAGTATTGCCGGTCGGTGTCGGCATCGTCGTTTGAGCCGCTGTGTTCGGCCTCGGTGGCTTCGCTGTCAGTTCTGCCCGCAAGGTCGTCGCCGTTTTCGGGGGTATCGCCGGTATCGGTACGCTCGTCGCCATCGACACCCGCTTTGACACTCTCATCGTCCAACTCGTCCGAATCCGCGACTGAAAACTCGTCTGTTCGGTTCTGATACGACTGATATCGGTAGTACGCGAAGCCGAACAGGACGGCACCACCGACGACCAGCGCGACTGCCATCTGTGAGACGCCCTCGAAAAGCATGAACATGAGTCCAAGTGCCACCGCGAGTATGGCAGCGTTGAGAACGAGCACGATCCCCCAGAACACCTTCAGGAGCTCGGTTGGAACGTCCGACTCTGCCGTGGAAACCTCCGGCACGGACACCGGACCGGAGTCGATCTCGAACTCGTGTTCGTGTTCGGACTTCAGATCGTCCATGAACGTTGACCCCGCATCCTCAGTCTCCACTTGCGGGATCGTCAGCGAGTCGGTACTCGAGTCCCGGTACGATGCTTCGGGATCCCACTCGCCCGGTGGAGTCTCGTCGCTGGCAGTGGACTCGGGTTGGGCCTTTGTATCTGAATCGGACGGTGAGACGGCCCCGGGCTCCGAGCCGGAATCGTGGTCAGTGTCAGTGGCCGACGTGTCGGCGGACTCGCGGTCGCCGTCTGCGTCGTCGGTACCGGTCCGATCAGTCGTCACAGGTGAGCAGAGCGCAACCACACGCAAAAGGATTCGCGTTTTGGGTGCGGGTTTTGAGTTGGGGATGCCAAGTGGCCGGATACCGCGAAATGTGATCGGGAGAAAGAGCGTCAGTATCGGTCGTGAGTGTAGGCCGGTCGTCGCTCAGACAACGTCCTCGAGGACCAGTGTCTGAGTGGTTTCAACCCACGCGAGCGGGTTCTGGGCGTCATAGAAGACGACGCCGTCGTCAGTCTTGTAGGACTCGATCGTGGGGGCGTCTGCAGGCTCACTACGATCCGTCGCGTCGTCAGGTATGGTGGACATATCGGTCACCTGATCGTGTGTTATGTGTTACCACATTATATGTCTTTTTGCTCCTGCAATATCAGATCAGTTGAGGGAACCGGGACCGATCGGGTTCATAGCGGTGCCGTGTCCGAATCTCGGTCCGGATTGCAGGGGTTTTTATTCACCGGCTACAAAGCCCGATACCATGACTGAGGCGGGCCAAACCGGACTCACAGAGTTTTCAGACGAGTCCGCACAGCGGCCGGACGAAGAGGCTGTCGCCGTCGCGGGCAACGGCGGGACCACTACGGCCGAGGTGATCGACGTCGTCGAGGAAACGCTGCCGGAACCCGAGGGTGAGGCGATCGACATCGCGGTGATGCAAGTCGACTACACCGTCGCTGGCTACGGCGACGAGGAGCGGCCGATCATGCACGTCTTCGGGCGTACGCCGGAGAACGAACTGGAGCACGTGCAGGTCGTCGGCTTTCGACCCTACTTCTACGCACCGACGGAGACACTCGAGCGCCCGCCCGAGGAGCAGTACGACCGGCTCACCGGTAGTGAGACAGAGGACGAGAACGGCGAGCCCTACGAGAGTATTCGCGGTGAGAAGCTTACCAAAATCTTCGGACAGACACCGCGGGACGTGGGACAGATCCGTGACGACTTCGAGCACTACGAGGCTGACATCCTGTTCCCGAACCGGTTTCTTATCGACAAAGACGTTCAGAGCGGCATTCGCGTTCCACAGCGACGCGCCGAGGACGACTCGATCGTCGTTCCCCACGACGAAGTGGAAGCCGTAGATGTCGACGCCGATCCGCGTGTCCTGATGTTCGACATCGAGGTCGAGGACCGCCACGGCTTCCCGGAGGACGGCGAGGAGCCGATCGTCTGTCTGACGAGCCACGACTCCTACCGCGACGAGTACATCATGTGGGTCTGTGCGGCCGACGAGGGCGACGGCGAGATTCCCGACGAAATAACCGATTACGAGCCGATCGAGGGCAAGATCGACCACGAGATTCGCGCCTTCGGCGATGAGGAAGCCATGCTCGAGGCGTTCATCGAGTACGTCCGGGACACGGATCCAGACGTCATGACCGGGTGGAACTTCGAGGATTTCGACGCGCCGTATTTCCTCGACCGACTCGAGGAACTTCAGGGACCACACCACGACTACGATCTCGAAATCGACCGGCTCTCTCGGGTCGACGAAGTCTGGCGCAGCGGCTGGGGCGGCCCGGATATCAAGGGACGGGTCGTCTTCGACCTGCTCTATGGCTACCAGCGGATGGTCTTCTCGGAACTCGACTCCTACCGGCTGGACGCCGTCGGCGAGTCCGAACTCGGCGTCGGCAAGGAGCGCTACGCCGGCGATATCGGCGACCTCTGGGAGGACGACCCTTACCAGCTACTCGCGTACAACCTCCGGGACGTGGAACTCTGTGTGGAACTCGACCGTCAACAATCGATCATCCCGTTCTGGGACGAGGTGCGCTCGTTCGTCGGCTGCAAGTTAGAGGACGCTCCCACGCCCGGCGACGCGGTGGACATGTACGTCCTCCACCAGGCCTACGGCGAGTTCGCACTCCCCTCCAAGGGCCAGCAGGAGGCCGGCGAGGAGTACGAGGGCGGAGCCGTCTTCGAGCCGATCACGGGCGTCAAGGAGAACGTCACCGTACTCGACCTGAAGTCGCTGTACCCAATGTGCATGACGACGATCAACGCGTCGCCGGAGACGAGGGTCGACCATGACTCCTACGACGGGGAGACCTACGAGGCACCAACGGGGACGCACTTCCGAAAGGAACCAGATGGCGTCAACCGGACGATGATCACCGAACTCCTCGCCGAGCGCGAGGAGAAGAAGGCACTACGAAACGAGCACGAACCCGGTACGCCCGAGTACGAGCAGTACGACCGCCAGCAGGGTGCAGTGAAGGTGATCATGAATTGCTTTACGCCGGATACGGAGGTGCTGACTCCAGACGGCGTGCGCGATATCACTGATCTCGAGGTCGCCGACGAGGTGTATTCGCTTGATCCGGAGACTGAAGCGTTAGAGGTAAAGCCCGTCGTCGAAACCCATGCCTATCCAGAGTACGACGGAGATCTGGTCGACATCGAGACTAGCAAGATCGATTTCCGCGTCACGCCGAACCATCGGATGCTCGTCCGCAAGAACGAAACGAACGGAATTACTGAAGACGAATACAGTTTCATCGAGGCCGGGGACCTTGATCGGGCAACGAACTACGAACTACCCCACGACTGGGACGGACCAGACGGAAACGAACTCGATACAGTCGATCTGACGGAGCTGATCGACGGTGAGTACGAGGTGTGGGTTCGGCCATCTGTTCACGGCCATACGTTCACCACAGAACTGGGCTGGAGACCACGTCGAGTGACAAAAGCAGACGTTGGGAAAACTGGCTACGTCTTCACCGCCGAAGAATTCGAGGCACACCGAGAGTACATCGAAGAGGTGTGTGAGACGAGCTTCATTCATCGCGGCTCTGGACGGAAGTGGATTCCACGGACATACGATGGAGACGAGTTCCTTGACCTGCTCGCGTGGTTCGTGACGGAAGGGAACGTGTACACCTCCGAAGACAAGCAGTTCGGCGAGAATTTCCGCGGCTCTGCGACGACAGTGAAACTGGCGCAGGACAAACCGCCGATTGCCGACGGCGGTCTCGATCATCACGCGACGATCGGTGAACTGCTCGATGAGATGGGATTCGACTACTACGTCGACGATCGTTCCTACACGGTCACGTCGAAACTCCTCGGGAATCTCCTGACATCGTGCTGCGGTGATGGAAGCTTCGAGAAACGGATACCTGAACTTGTCTTCGAGTGTAGTCGCCGACAGAAGCGCCGGTTCCTCGAGGTACTTATCGACGGCGACGGTGACCGACAGACGAACTCCTGGCGGTACACGACCTCGAGTAACCGTCTCCGGGACGATGTTCTTCGACTTTGTGCACATCTCGGTCTAACAGCGAACTACAGCCGTGACAGCGGAACGTGGCGAATCTACGTGACTGAAGGATCAAAGAACACGCTTCGAATGCATCGAAGTTCGACCCGGAGTACTGCCGACAACGGTGTCTACTGCGTCACCGTCGAAGACAACCATACACTACTTGCGGGCCGAAACGGAAAATTCCAATTCGTTGGCCAATCTCTCTACGGCGTGTCGGGTTGGGAGCAGTTCCGCCTCTACGACAAAGAGGCAGCATCCGCAATCACAGCCACTGGCCGCGAAGTGATCGAGTTCACCGAGACCGCTGCGAACGAACTGGACTACACAGTGGCCTACGGCGACACGGACTCCGTCATGCTCGAACTCGGTCCTGATATCTCAGAAGACGAGGCCTTAGAGCAATCGCTCGAAATTGAGGAGTACATCAACGACCGCTACGATGACTTCGCGCGTGACGAACTCAATGCTGAGTTCCATCGGTTCCAGATCGAGTTCGAGAAGCTCTACCGGCGATTCTTCCAGGCTGGCAAGAAGAAGCGTTACGCCGGCCACATCACCTGGAAGGAAGGAAAGGATGTCGACACAATCGACATCGTCGGCTTCGAGTACCAGCGCTCGGACATCGCTCCGATCACCAAGGAGGTCCAGCACAAAGTCATCGAGATGATCGTCAAAGAGGGTGACGTCGAGGGCGCAAAGGAGTACGTCAACGGCGTCATCGAGGACGTTCAGGAGGGAGACATTTCACTCGAGGAGATCGCCATTCCGGGCGGCATCGGCAAGCGACTGGACAACTACGACACCGATACGGCCCAAGTTCGTGGCGCGAAGTACGCGAATCGGCTGCTCGGCACCAACTTCCAGCGCGGCAGCAAGCCAAAGCGTCTCTATCTCGACCGCATTGGTCCCTCGTTCTTCGAGCGAATCGAGGAGGAAGAGGGTCTCGACGCTCGAACGGACCCAATCTATGGCGCGTTCAAGCGCGATCCAGACGTGATCTGTTTCGAGTACGAGGACCAGATCCCCGAGGAGTTCGAGGTTGACTACGACACGATGTTAGAGAAGACACTGAAAGGACCAATCGAGCGCATTCTCGAGGCACTTGGTGTCTCTTGGGAAGAGGTCAAGAACGGCCAGGAGCAGACGGGTCTGAGTAATTTCATGTGAGCAGCGGTTCTGACAGCATCCAACACATCTTTCTGCCTCGGTCTCAATACCACAGATAGAGGCGACACGCGTTCTATTTGTATTTTATAGGCCGTGAGAACGGAACTGCGTGAGCCTGTCTACGGGAGCACCCTGCAAGCGGAGGTTCCGGTTCCGGAAAATTATCTTTCGTGTTCGAAACCGAATAGGGCCAGAATACGAAACCGTTATCAGTCAGACGACCCACGATTCAGACGACAGAATACTATGGCACGCCTCGAACTATCCAACCTGCACGCAGAAGTAGCAGATGGCGACGAGAAAATCCTCGAGGGCGTCAACCTCGAGGTCAAGTCGGGCGAGATTCACGCCCTGATGGGACCGAACGGCTCCGGGAAGTCGACGACCGCGAAGGTCATCGCCGGCCACCCAGCCTACGAGGTCACCGAGGGCGAGGTCCTGCTCCACCTGGAAGAGGACGAGTTCGGTGACGAGATCGAGATCGACGACGACCAGCGCAGCTGGAACATTCTCGACCTCGAACCGAACGAGCGCGCTGCGCTCGGAATTTTCCTTGGCTTCCAGTACCCAGCCGAGATTGAGGGCGTCACGATGACGAACTTCCTCCGCACGGCGCTCAACGCCAAGATCGACGAGCGCGAAGAGCTCTTTGAGGACGAAGAAGGCGACGAGGACGAAGAAGAAGAGGAAGGCTTCGAGACCTCGCCGATGGAAGGCCCAGCGGACGAGGGCGAAGTCGGCGTCGCCGAGTTCCAGCAGATCCTCCAGGAAAAGATGGAGGAACTCGACATGGACGAGCGCTTTGCACAACGCTATCTCAACGCCGGCTTCTCCGGCGGTGAGAAGAAGCAGAACGAGGTTCTTCAGGCTGCAATCCTCGAGCCGTCGATCGCCGTTCTCGACGAGATCGACTCCGGGCTCGACATCGACCGCCTGCAGGATGTCTCGAACGGAATCAACTCGCTTCGTGACGAGCAGGGTACCGGTATTCTCCAGATTACCCACTACCAGCGCATCCTCGACTACGTCGAGCCGGATCACGTCCACGTCATGCTCGACGGCCAGATCGCAAAGAGCGGCGACGCCTCACTCGCAGAGGAACTCGAGGACAAGGGCTACGACTGGGTTCGCGAAGAAGTCTACGGCACCGCGTAACCGGATTCAGCTAGAACAACCGTAATAACGCCAGAGCCGTAAACACGACTACATACAAATCATGAGTTCCGAACAAGATCACCTCAAAGAAACCGACACCGAGGCGCGCTTCGAGTTCAAGAAGGAGCAAAACGCCGCCGTCAAGTCCGGCAAGGGCCTGACCGAGGAGGTCATCCGAATGATCTCCGACGACAAGGACGAGCCCGAGTGGATGCTCGAGCGGCGTCTGCGTGCGCTCAAGCAGTATCACAACATGCCGATGCCGACGGACTGGCCCGGGCAGCCGGATCTGACCGAGCTGGACGTCGAGGAGATTGTCCCCTACATCCGCCCAGATGTCGACAAGCGCGAAGGCGTCGACGACTGGACGGAACTGCCAGACGAGATCAAAGACACCTTCGACAAGCTGGGCATTCCAGAAGCCGAGAAGAACGCGCTCTCGGGCGTCGGCGCACAGTACGAGTCCGAGGTCGTCTACCAGAACATGCAGGAACAGTGGGAAGAAAAGGGTGTCATCTTCATGAACATGGACCGCGCGGTCCAGGAGCACCCTGAGCTTGTCAAGGAGCACTTCATGACGACCTGCGTTCCGGCAAGCGACAACAAGTTTGCTGCACTGCACGGTGCCGTCTGGTCCGGCGGCTCGTTCGTCTACGTTCCAGAGGGCGTTACCGTCGAGATGCCGGTGCAAGCGTACTTCCGAATGAACTCCGAAGGGATGGGGCAGTTCGAGCACACGCTCATCATCGCTGAGGAGGGCTCGGAAGTCCACTACATCGAGGGCTGTTCCGCACCGAAGTACGGTGCTCACAACCTCCACAGCGGCGGCGTGGAAGTCTTCGTCGAAGAAGATGCTCACGTCCAGTACTCGACCGTCCAGAACTGGTCGAAGAACACGTTCAACCTGAACACCAAGCGCGCCATCGTCGAGGAGAACGGGACGATGGAGTGGATTTCGGGCAGCATGGGCTCGAAGGCCACCATGCTCTACCCGTGCTCGATCCTCAAGGGTCGCGGCGCGACCGACACCCACATCACCATCGCCTTCGCGGGCGAGGGTCAGGACATCGACACCGGTGCGAAGGTCTACCACAACGCGCCAGAAACGAGTTCGACCATCGAATCCAAGTCGATCTCGAAGGACGGCGGCCGCACCAACTACCGCGGCCTCGTCCACATCGCCGACGGTGCCGAGAATTCGAGCACTGCCGTCGAGTGTGACGCACTGATGTTCGACAACGAGTCCACCTCGGACACCATGCCGTACATGGAGATCGAGGAGTCGAAGGTCGACGTTGCCCACGAGGCAACCGTCGGCAAGATCGGAGACGAGGATATCTTCTACCTCCAGAGCCGCGGTCTGGACGACGACGACGCCAAGAAGATGATCGTCGCCGGCTTCATCGAGCCGATCACGGAAGAACTGCCGATCGAGTACGCGGTCGAACTCAACCGCCTCATCGAACTCGAGATGGAGGGAAGCCTCGGATAATATGAGCGCAGCAACGCACACAGAAGTACACGCCAATCTGACGGACGAACAGGTACGCCAGATCTCCGACGAGTTGGACGAACCCGAGTGGCTGCTCGAGACCCGTCTCGAGGCGCTCGACGCGCTCTCCGAACTCGACATGCCGGACGTCATCCGGACGCCGGGTCGCGACTGGACGAACCTCCACGAACTCGACTACGAGTCGCTCGTGGACCCGCTGAACGCGGCGGAGAACAAGGACCAAGTCGGCCCGGACGAAGCTGAGGTTCTCGCCTGGAGCGAGGCCGTCGACGAGCACGAGGAGCTCCTCAAGGAGCACTTCGGTAGTGTTGTCGATCCCCAGGAGAACTACCTGACGGCGCTCTCGACGGCGCTGTTTAGCACCGGAACGGTCATCTACGTCCCAGAGGGCGTCGACGCCGAGGGCGTGACGATCCGAACCGAGCAGAACTCCCGCTCGCTGTTCAACTACACGCTCGTCGTCACCGAGGAGTCGAGTTCGGTGACGATCCTCGAACGCCAGTCGACGGGCGAGAAGCAGGATGAACAGTACTACAGCGGCATCGTCGAAATCGTCGCCGGCGAGAACAGCAACGTCCAGTACGGCAGCCTCCAGAACCTTTCGGAGGAGGCCTACAACTTCACGCTCAAGCGTGGCGACGCCGACACGTACGCGACGATCGACTGGATCGAGGCCAACCTCGGGACGCAGCTGACGAAGTCCGGGGTCGAGACCGAACTCAACGGCGATGGTTCCGAGAGCCAGATCGTCGGCGCGTTCTACGGCCACAACGACCAGCACTTCGACATTGACGCGAGAGTCTGGCACCGCGCCGAACACACGACTGCCGACCTCGTCACTCGCGGCGTCACCGACGACGTCGCCCGCTCGGTCTACGAGGGCGTTCAGGACGTCGGACGCGGCGCGTGGGACACCAGCTCCTACCAGCGTGAGAACACGCTCATGCTCTCTGATGAGTCCGAGGCCGACGCCTCGCCAAAGCTGATCATCAACAACCACGACACCGAGGCCTCCCACAGCGCCACGGTGGGTCAGATCGACCAGGAAGACCTCCTGTACATGACCTCGCGCGGCGTCCAGCCGCGTGACGCACGCAACATGCTCGTCGAAGGCTTCTTCGTGCCGGTACTCGAGGAGATTGCCGTCGATGAACTGCGCGATGACCTCGAAGAGCTGATCGCAGCGCGTCTTCGACAGCGCGACTAACGGTTCTTTTCGCTTTCGCACTCGTGGTTACATCGGTTGTTTTTGCAGTGTCTCGGTTCGTGTACCACACCGAACACTGGCAGCGATAGCGACGCCGGACTGGTCGTGAGGAAGGAGACGAGTAAGAGCAAGAATAAGAGCCGGAGTAGGGACGATTAAGTAGCCACGGCTCTGACGGCGTAGCATGAGCCTGGGACAGCGTGTCTCGACCGACCGACAGCTCACACGACTCCTCCAGATCGGGGTCGTGCTAGAGGAGGTCGTCGAGTCGCGTGCCGCCCACCACCTCGAGACGCTCTCGCCGGAAGAGCGGGATGCCGTCGACGAGGAGGTACGTGCGCTACTCGTCGATGCTGCTGAGGAGTCCGCCGACCACCGTGACCGCCTCGAGAAACTAATCGCAGACCTCGAGGCAGAAACGGTTCCCTACGAGGAGATCAACGCGCTGGTCGACGCCCAGTACGGGCCGCCGGAGGACACAGACGGCGTGCTCTACGATCAGCTCGCAAACGAGGAGACGGCCTACAAGTTTTATGACGACCTGATCGGGGCGATCGAGGCCTCGGACAGCGAGTTCGCCGTTGACCGTGAACGGCTCCTCGAGACGCTCAGAACGCTTCGCGAGGAGGAAAGGGAAGGTGCCGAGGAGGTAACGGAAATCATGGAGCGAAGAGCATGAGTGGAACACGGACGGCTACCCGCACCGGCGCGTGGACCGAGACCAGCAGTGACGGAGGGACGCAATGAACACGGCAGACCAATATCTCAAGGCGATCTATCTCGCACAGCGGATCGAAGAGGGCCCCGCTTCGACCGGCACACTCGCAGACCTGCTTGAGGTCAGTCCGGCGAGCGTCAACGAAATGATCGGCAAACTCGAGGAGAAGGGGCTCGTCGAACACGAGAAGTACAAGGGCGCGACGCTCACTGACGAGGGACTTGAGCGCGCCCACGATGCACTGCAGACGTACTGCATCATCGAGCGGTTTCTCACTAACGTCCTCGAGGTTGAGGAGTTCCGCGACGAAGCGCGCGCGTTAGAGAGTGTTATCGACGATACGGTCGCTGACCGTCTCGATACGATCATCGACCGGCCGGGCGAGTGTCCGGACTGCTTCGATCCCGAACACGATCACTGCGAGCGACTTGAGAGTCCCGGGACCGGAACCGGAACTGGGACGCAGTGTGATTAAGGGTCGAGACGCTGACCGTTTCTCAGAGCCAGATCGCCATCACCATGGCAATCACCATCGTCATCGGTTGCCGTCCCTCATTGCTGTCGCTCCCGTGAGTTATCCTCCGGGTTTACGATCTCCCTCTCGTCACCGAACCGAATGTATCGCCGACCGACAAGCGCTGCGAACGCGAGCGCGAGCAGTACGATGACGACAGTTCCCAGGGAGAGCGACCAGGAGTCACCCTCCCAGTCGGCGTCGAAGACAGCCGCGTAGTACGTTGCTGCCTCCGAGCCGTGCAGCGCGAGCATGACCTCACGGTTGTTCTCGAAGGCGTTCTCGTTCCAGTTCGCGCTGCCGACGACGGCAACTTCGCGGTCGATGATGACGCCCTTGGCGTGTATCTTCTCGAACCGGTCGGTGTCGTCGACCAACTGAACATCGATCGAAAGGCCTTCCGATTCTGCAATGTGTTCGAGATCCGCTGCTAGTGCCTCGTTGTCGTCCTCGTGATACCACGTCGAGTCGAGCAGGATCCGAACGTCGACACCACGACGCGCTGCGTCGACCGTCTCCTCGAGTAGGGACAGGCTTGGATCGATGCTGGCCTGTTTGAGGAGAATCTCGTCGTCGGCGTCGGCGATGAGCGTCTGGAGTCGGGGCTCGGCGTTATCCGGCGCGACCAGCAACTCGACGCTCGTCGTCGAGACTCCTTCCGCATCGTGTTCTGTCGGGTACGATGGAGAGACATCCGCACCAATGCCGTCATCGTCTTCGACGAACGAGGTATCAGCCAGATACGCCTCACCGGAGACGGTGTCCCAGCCGTCGAAATCCGCCTCGAAAATGTCCGCCAGTTCGGCTGCAAGCGCGGGGTCCTCGAGTCGGACGCCCCAGCCGCGACTCGATTCGCCACCGACGCCCGACGGCCCCCAGTTCTCGGTCGTCACGAGCACCGTGTCGTCCGCGACGGCGTACTTCGGGTGGTGGAACCGGTAGCGAGCGCCCTCGCCGCCTGTCGCGCCGACGTCGACATCGCTTTCGACGAGCGACTCGAGTACCGGTTCGCTCGCGGCCGGCGTGCCGCCGACGGGGCTGGCTTCGATCAGGACGGTCACCTCGACACCGCGGTCGGCTGCGGCGACGAGTTCGTCTGCGATTTCACTGGACGTGATCGTGTAGCCGGCGAGCAGGAGTCGGTCCTCGGTGGATCGGATCGTCTTGAGTGGGACGGCGGGTTCGTCGGGAAGGACAAACGCGGTGGCGGTCGAGACGTCGCTCTGTGCTGGTGGGACACAGGTTGCCTCGTGGGGCCACCACTGGCCGTCGGTGGCGGTGAGTTCGGTGCTGTTGGCGTCAGCAGCGGTGACACTGGTGCTGTCGTCGGCTTCAGATTCGGCTACTGTGTCGCTGTCCGCCATCGATCCACGATACCACCGCTGTGCGAGCGGCGCGCGGTCGTACTCAATAGTGTCGACGGTGGTGGAACCGTTGCGCAACTCGAGTACGTCGCCGTCAGCAGCGAACCGGATCGAGCCCTCGAGTTCGATGACGGGATCGTCAGTCAGTTGGTCGGTCTCGTTTGGGGCCGTACTCAGCGCGGTACGCCCCGAAACGGTCTGGTTGGGCAGTGTTGCAGTCGTGTGGCCGTCGGTGAGCGTCCAGTTGTCGACGTGGGTTTCGGGCGGCGTCTCGATGACAACGAACTCGCCAACGTTCTGATCGGTGGTCGGGTTGGGCGCGACTTCGACGAGTCGGGGTTGTGGTATGTTCTGTGCAGAGGGAGAGAGGCGGTCAATGGGGCAGGCGACGCCGTTAGCCGGAGACGCAGGCGCGGATGTGGACGCGGATAGACTATCTGGACCGACTGACGCCGGTGTAGTTGCAGAGACACCCCAAATCCCCACAGTGAGTCCACTGAGGAGGCTACACACGAGAAGTGTACAGAGCGCGATCGACCGTCCCGAACTGCTGGACATCAGAGAGTCTGGATTCGTATTCGTACTTAAACTACGGGACGGAGAGATGTGCGGTGACGAGCGTCGAGCGAAAGAGGATGCGAAACGCAAACCCCAAACGCAGAATTAGACGCAGCGGCGCAACGAAGTGGTGATGGTCGTAGTAGGTACTCGATACCGGACTCAGACCACGGGCTCGAGATTCGCGTTCTCGGCTTCGGCCTGCACGAGATACGCTCGGTCGTCGTCGTACTCGGCGACGATCTCGAGTGCATCGGCCGTACCGATCTGGTTGAGCGCCCAGGCGGCGCTCGCACGAACGCGGTCTTCCTCGTCGTCTGCGAGCACGTCTGCGAGCGGGTCGATTGTGCGAGTGTCACCAATCATCCCGAGTGCGCGGGCTGCCCAGCTACGGACATCTGCGTCGTCAGCGGCGAGCTGTTGGGCGAGGGGGTCGACTGCGTCCTCGGCACCGAGTTCGCCGAGTGCGCGGAATGACGGCTTCTGGAGCGCCGGATTAGAGTCGACGTAGTCGACCAGCGCGTCGACGACCTCGTCGCTCGCGACGCCGATCTTGCCGAGAATGCTGATCGCGTGTTCGTCACGCCGGCCGGCCTTCTGGACCATCGTATCGATTGCTTCCTCGGGACCCATGCGTTCGAGCGCCTCGAGACAGTGTTTCTCCATGAAGTCGGAGTCGAGGCTGTCGTAGGCGAGCAGGATCTGCTCGACGTTACCGCGCTTCTCGTGGACCTTGAGGGCGTGCCACTCCGGTGGGAAGTCCTTGATATGCTCAAGCACATCGTAAAAGCCCTCGCGGCGGAGCTGTTCGCGGACCTCGAGGTCGGTCCACTCGGTGGCGTCGTCGACCTCGCTCTCGAAGTCGTCGGTCGCCTCGAGGAGGCCGGCGATCGTTTCCTCGTCATCGTCAGCATCGAGAGCGGCGTCCTCGACGGCTGCAGTCGCCTCGCTGAGGGCTTCGTCCAGCTTTTCGGGAACGTTGCCCTCCTCGTCGCCCTTCTCGCCCAGTTCGGCACCGCTTGCGGGCTCGAGGCCGGACGGGAGTTCGAGACTGGCACCGAGCAGGTCGTTCACGTCCGCGAGGAAGGCGTCGGTTGCCTCGATCAGCTCTTCGTCGCCCTCGAACGTCCAGCGGGTGCCCGTAATCGTCCCGCTGACGCCGTCGATCTCGCTGACGACGTCCTCGCCGTAGGGACCGCGCTGGTCTTCCAGATCGGACTCGAGATCCGAGAGGTCGCTCTCGATGTCGTCGTAGGTGTCCTGCAGTTCCTCTTCGGGTGCGGGTTCGTCATCTTCGTCGTCTTCGTCCTCCTCGTCCGTCTCAGGCGGGTCCGGAATCTCGACGGACTCGAGTTCGGTCCGGAATTCGTCAAGGTCGGCTTCGACGACGTCTAAGTCGTCTTCGGTCTCCGCTGCTTCGAGGTCGTTCTCGAGTGCCTCGATGTCTGTTGCGAATGTCTCGAGGTTGGCTTCGATGGCGTCGAGGTCAGCGGGTTGTTCTGGCTCCTGTTCGGCTTCTTCGTCCTGCGGTTCGTCGTCGCTCATACTCCCACCGTCCCTGTGGCGGGACGACGCCGAGACGTACCACTGTTCATACGCTACGGTCGTGTCAGGATCGTCCTAAGCGTTTCCATGCGTGGTCGTCGTCTGGGAGCTGGTGTCCTCGCGGTCGCGCCAGTAGAGCCACGGGCTGAGTGTCATGTAGGCGACCCCGAGCGTCAAGAGCGCGTACGGGAACGTGCGGCCGGCGAAGTTCGGAATCAGGATCGCGAGGACGTGGACGACGCCCATGATGCCAGCGTCGCGCGCGAGCAGGTCCGGGTAGGAAATGCGCGAGACCATCAGGTAACAGAACGCACCCGTGATGGCGAGCACGAGTACAGGATCGGCGACCCCCGCGAGGATCGCTGCGCCGAGGACGGTCGCTGCGAGCGTCGTCTGGACGCCCTCAGTATAGTCGTCGGCGGTGTCGTAGGCCGTGTACATGCCGAGGCGGGCGACGGCCATCGCGACGAACAGCGCACAGATCGTCAACACGAAGAGCAATTCAGCCGAGACGGACTCGAGTGAGATGTTGAGGCCGTCGGTGACGACGACGAACGCGAGGGCCGCGGGGGCGACGGCGAAGGAGGCAACGTCTGCGAGCGAGTCGAGGTAGGGGCCGGCGTCGGTACCGCCGTACCGTCGGGCCAGGAGTCCGTCGAGTCCGTCCGCGACGGCGGCAAGCAGGATGAGTCGGGCGGCGAGGTCGATGTCGACGAAGGCGACGACGACGGCGACGAACCCCAGGGCGGCATTGGCGATCGTCACCGCGTCGGCGATGCCGAGTCGCCCGACGAACCGGGGAAGCATATCGCCGAGTCGGCGGGCGTGTACCTTACGTGTTTTCGTTTCTCGACGCTAACTGTATGCGGCCCGGGGCGATGATGTTCGGCCCTGTAGCGGTGGTTTCCAGTAGTTCGGGTGTCGAAGCGGACCGGCGAACCGGGGCGGTTATACCGCGACTCTCCCAAGGGGACGGTATGAACCGGCGCGTCTACCTTGCCGCCGTCGGCACCTCCCTTTCGGCCAGCCTCGCCGGCTGTACCTCGGTCATGAGCGTCTTCGACGACGAGGACCCGTGCAGCGGCGACGAGTGCGATATTGGGATGACTCGCAACGCGTTCGTTCCAGTCGAGTACGAGACAACCGTCGGCGAGACGGTCGTCTGGAAGAACACAAGCGGTGCAGACCACACCGTGACGGCTCTCGATAACGGCATTCCGGACGACGCCGAGTACTTCGCTACTGGTGGCTACGAGGACGAACAAACTGCTCGCGACGCCTGGCACAAGTATCGCGGTGGTCGACTCGGTACGCGGGAGACGTACGAGCATACGTTCGAGGTTCCCGGCGAGTACACCTACATCTGTGAACCGCACGTCGAGGGTAACATGATCGGGACGGTTATCGTCCGGGAGTAGACCGCGAGTTCAATCGGTTTCTGCGGGTTCCGCGCGATGATCTCTCTGATCGTGTCGCTCTGTTCTCTGATCGTTTCGCTCTGTTGCTTTCGTATCGGGTAGTCCGCCTGCTGCCATTTGAGATTACTCCGCTTTGTCATCGATTACGGTTCACCGATGCAACAAACTCCATAGTGATATACAAAATGGGGAAGGCTGATGTTGCGAAGATGCCTCTATGATGCACAGGTTTCACAACTAAACAGGCTGAAATAACTCTCCGAGAGCCGTTGAGAACGCACTTCTGAGAAACCTATCGGATAGATCTCAGGAAATCACCGGAGAAACCGCGCTCAGGACAGCGCTGGCGCTCCCCAGTGAGGAGAGCCCAGAGGAAACGAGTGGGTTAGTCGGGTGGGTCGAGGCCGTAATTCTTCTTGGCGAACGTCAGGAACGAGTTCGCCGTGAGCGCCGGCCCGTCCCCCNCCCGTTTTCGATACCCCAGCGCCGCTTATACCGGACTATTACCCGCCCGATCTGGTGCTTCATCTCCCGTTCGTCAGCGGGATCGACGTCTACCCACGGCAGGTTCGTCTCGAAGGGTTCCGTCGGCGCTTCGACTCGTGCCGGCTCGTCAATTTCCTCCTCGTCCGCTACTTCATCGAGAAGATTGCTCAACGGCGAGTCGCCGTCACGATCCGCCGAGAGCAATGTTGTATCGCCGATGTCCTCGAAGTCTTCGATGAGTTCCTGGCGAATCGTCACGTCCGTGCCGTCATCGGCCTCGTCCTCCCGTTCACACTCGCGCTTCGGGAGGGAGACTGCCTTCCGCGTCGGTCCATCGTCGCTTCGTATATAATCCCCAGAATATACCAGCAACCCTGCTCCTTTTTCTTGTACCGAGCTGAAAATATTGATGACGGGGTTCGGGAACCACTCATACGGTTTACTGTAAGTCATTTCCGGCGCACCCACGAGCCAGTCGGCGGGTGCGCCGGTAAATCGTTACAGTAATCCGTATAAATCCCATCTACTTTCCAATGGTAAGATATATAATTCCCCTCTGCATTTGTCTGTAATAGATGGGGTTTCGCCGCCCTCGGAAATCCAACTCTGATTCAAGAAATTCATCATCTCGCTCATCAGCGTCTCCATCGTCGAAGCCGTCGACAACGGCTCGTCGATCCAACCGCAACGCCACCCGCACTACAACCGACTCACAGTCATCTGCTGCTCGGCGTAGCCGGTCTGCTGCTGAGANTGCGAAGCGGTACTCGGCCACTCGGTGCCCACAGCCTCTCTCAGGCGAACGCTCGAGCAGGTAGTAAACACCGAAGGTCGTGAGACAGTTGAACAGTGGGCCGACGAAGGGATGCCAGTCGGGATAATGGGTGATTCCGAGAAGATGGCTGCGTTCCGAACGCGGCAAGCGCAGTCTCCTGAAGCAGTCCCAACTGATATCGAACGGCAGAACGAGCTGTCGAAANGGTGATTCCGAGAAGATGGCTGCGTTCCGAACGCGGCAAGCGCAGTCTCCTGAAGCAGTCCCAACTGATATCGAACGGCAGAACGAGCTGTCGAAATACCGAAACAGAGACACTCACCTGGATGATGACCGGTCTGGAGAAACAGCCGTTCCCGACCCTGTTCGCCGAGTTCTCTCCACACCTGGCCAGTCGCTGGATGCGGCGGTCCAGTCGGACTTAGCCGAGCGTCTGGGTGATCGTTTCGACGACGTCACGATTCATACCGGCCCGGAAGCAGCGAAAGCCTGCGAGTCGATCGACGCTCGAGCGTTCGCCGTGGGCTCGCACGTCGTTTTCAATCACGGGGAGTTCGATCCGGACAGCGCCACAGGCAAGTACCTGCTTGCCCACGAACTGGTGCATACTCGCCAGCAGACGGACGGACNCAATCACGGGGAGTTCGATCCGGACAGCGCCACAGGCAAGTACCTGCTTGCCCACGAACTGGTGCATACTCGCCAGCAGACGGACGGACGCGTCACTCGGTTGCCAGCAGACAAACAACTCGAGGTGCGAGATTCCTCGAGTGCGTACGAGCGTGAGGCGGACGAGCTTGCCAGTGAGGCGCTCCGATCGGACGCGGGCGTTGGGTCGCTCACCCCGAGCCAAGCAGCGCTGTCCGTCCAGCGGATGCACAAACACGAACTCCTCGAGGTACTCGACGACGAACTTGAGGAAGACCTCCCCGAGGAGTTCGAGGATGGCCTGCCCGAAGAGGTCCTCGAAAAGCTGCCGGAGGCGCTGCGTGAAGGCTACGAGAACGGTCATCCAGCATTTACGCGGGCCTACGAGCGGGAGTTTGACAATNTCCTCGAAAAGCTGCCGGAGGCGCTGCGTGAAGGCTACGAGAACGGTCATCCAGCATTTACGCGGGCCTACGAGCGGGAGTTTGACAATGCGACGTTCCCCGAGCTAACGAGGGAAGCGGTCCAGAACAACGAACGATACGGCGGTGAGGGGTCGGCTCACTGTACCTGGGAAGAGATCCAGAACTCACTCCTGTTCAATGACCGCGAGGGAATCGAGAACCTCAGCGAGCGCGAGCAGCGAACGCTGGCGCTGTTCATGAACGAGTCCGACGAGATCGCCGCCCAGTTCGGCGAAGCGATCGAGCGTCACTGGCAGGGTCTCTCCGGCGGTGACTACCTGGCCGCCTCGATGGAGAACGCGACTGCCGGGGCGATGGTAGACATTTCGACGGGACAACCATTCGTTTCGACGGCAGCCGGTGTGTTTTCCGGGCCGATCCGGGCACAGGTGGAGTACCAGGTAGACAAGCGTCTGCCGAAGGACTACGATGAATATGGGAAGGTGGAGCTTCTACGTGATTTGGTCGCAGAGGTGACTGAAGGGGATGAAGATAGGGCTGAGCAGGCGACTGAAGAAGCATCGGCCAGTCCGAACGAAGGCCAACTCAATGACTCAAGTTACTTTAATTCTCAAACGAATTTTGAAGACGAGAATGAGTCCGGGTCTCACTACTCTCCAATTGATCCAGATCAAATCGAATCCAATTTAGATGATCTCAGCAGAATCGACAGCAATCAATGGGTAAAGTTAAGCCAAGATCAACGAGAAGAGTACCTCAAAACGTTACAACAGACGGGCCTCATGTCACGTGTATTAGTCGGCACAATGGCGTCAGTCGATCCAGACACGATCGATGAGATCAGTGTGACAGACTACGCCAAAACGGGTGTATCCAGTGCGGGCGTGACGGGGACGGCATCAACTGGAAGCAAAGCCGGTGCTGACGTAATCGAATCGAATTCCGTCGATCTGTCCGCAACTGTGACCTCCGGCCTGACTAAAGGAGGTGTGAAAGGTGTTACTACTGTGTTGACAAAACTCGGTCTGGAAGTGTCTGGGGCGAGAGGGAAACTCACAGCAGTTGGTGACACCCTCGAAGACCGCCTCGCCAAACGCGTCAAAGGGATTCGCAGAGAGCGAGCCGCCGGTCTTGAATCTTCACAAGAGTACGACGAACTGGTCCATGCACTCTTACACGCCTTAGATGAAGAAGGCCTGTTGGAGGAGCATTATTATGACTAATGTACCACTGTCCCGAATGGAAGCCGACGTTATCGGGCTGGATAGCCCAGGGGTAGCTATCCAAGTGATCGATCACCGCGACTATACCCATCACCTGCTGTTCGACTGGGACGGTCAACTCATTGGTCACGTTCAAGACCGATTTACAGAGGAGGATCAGACTGATCTCCAGCCTGCGAAAATACTCGAGCGCGTTCGGTTTCGCGCACGCAATGTAGGACACCACGAGACTGATGCAAAACTCCTCAGCGCCATATTCGACTGGGTCGTTCTTGAAAACGCCATCGATGTCCTCCATGGTTTGGACCAATCGGCAATTATGGAACACTTCATGGACTTTCTCGAAGCGATTCGGGAGCCTCCCGTTGATGACGTGGAGTTCACCGCCTTGTACCTCTATCTGGATGACGCAAACAAGGAACTGATCGACCGGTCCGATCCCGTGACATTCTATTTTGAGGATCAGGACCTCGTTCACACACCGGTTAGCCTTGAGCGTGAACCCGACGTGTACGTGACGATTTCACCACTCACACGACCGTTCGCTTGCGATCATACCTTCCGAGATCTTATCGTTTATCAGCTTAAGTGCCAGATTCGAGATCTCTACTATATGCAAGGTGGCCAGCCACCGGAACAGTACCAAGTCGATGGGATCGGTCTTCATGATACTGAACTCGTCCCATTCGAACATCAAGCACAATAGAACTATGCAAGCAAAGGTAGTCGGAATTAAAGAAGGTGTCATTGGTGTGGAGGTTGTCGATCCACGTGGTAATTCTCATCTCATCGAATTAGCTGTGGATAACGAAGATGCGGATGACTTTCACGGCCAAGACACTTACCCACACAGTTCCGAAGAACGGGACAATGAAGAAGAGCGTTTAATGAATCAGGTCTTCGCTCGCGCCCGCTTCGAGGCTCACACACAAACGGAGTACGACATCCTCCGTTCGGGGTGGGACCCGACCCAGTTACGCCGGGGCATCGACGCCCTCGAGCGTATTTCAGACGACGAATTCGACGANCAAACGGAGTACGACATCCTCCGTTCGGGGTGGGACCCGACCCAGTTACGCCGGGGCATCGACGCCCTCGAGCGTATTTCAGACGACGAATTCGACGATCTCTTCTACGAGTATTACACGGCGTTGCACGATCCGACGCGCCTCAAAGACGAGTATGATATCGGTCCAGACACTGCCGAAGTCGAGGGGAACCCTCGGATCGCACTTGTGATCAAGAGCTTCTGTATCGACGATCAAAACGAGATTGTGAACGATTTACCCCTGTTCGTCTTCTACTCGAGCGAACAGGCCGACAAAAATTATACGGCTGGTCCGGATCCCGACTGTCCCAGTGGTACTANCTACTCGAGCGAACAGGCCGACAAAAATTATACGGCTGGTCCGGATCCCGACTGTCCCAGTGGTACTACTGAAATCCCGTCGATGCTCCCGCCGTTCAAAGACGCACCAGAAGACTTCATCTATCCTGAGGACTTCAGGGGCCTGATGATCAATAATCTCATCTGCCAAATTAGAGATATTTATCGTAATATGGGTGAGCGACCACCGAAACAGTACGATATCGACGGCTTCGGGAAACCCAACGGAAACTTTGATCGGTGATACTAATTGTAGTATTCATCGAATGGATGACAGGTACACGAATCGCGTGTTATTCGACCGGGATGGGGAACTCATTGGTCACGTACACGAACGATTCACAGAAGCAACCCAAACTGATCCAGAGCCCTCCCGAATACTCAAACGGGTACAGTTCCGGGCACGAAACGAGGCTCATCGCCAGACTGAAGCCGATCTTCTCCTTCCCGTCCTCGACTGGGCCGTCGTTGAAGATACCATTGCCGTGCTCGAATCGTTCGATGTTCCTCAGATCATGGAACACTTCGAGGACTTTTACAGAGCGATTCAGAATCCACCTGTCGAAAACGTTGCCTATACTGCACTGTTCCTCTTCCTGAACGATGGCCGTGATGAACTTGTTAGACAATCAGATCCGGTGACGTTCTATCACGAGAACGATGACCTCACTCACACTGAGTTTTCTTTCGAGCAAGAACCCGACGCGTATGTTACGATCCCACCGCTTGAGGAGATATTCGCCTGTGATAAGCGGTTTCGGGACCCTATTGTCCACCAGCTTAAATGTAGAATAAGAGACCTCCACTACATGCAAGGGTGTCAGCCACCAGAGAAATATCGGGTCGAAGGGTTAGGACTCAACGATTCTGAAATTGTTTGCTTCAACGAACAAGCAAAATAGATTTATGAAGGCAGAAATCATCGGCACCGAAGACGGTATTATTGGTGTAAAAGTTATCGACCCACGTGGAAATCAGCATCTCGTTGAGATTGACGTTGAAGACGAGGATACCGAAGATCTCCACGCCCAAGAATCGTATCCGCTCGACGCATCGGAGCGAACCCAAGAACAGGAACGTATTATGAATCAAGTTGCAGCTCGAGCACGATTCGAGGCACACACTCAGACAAAATATGAGATCCTTCGGGACGGATGGGACCCTCACCAACTACGACGAGGGATTGATGCTCTCGAGAATCTGCCGTCAGAGAAGTTTGACGAGGCATTTCGTGAGTACTATCATGCGCTCATCAATCCGGAGAAAACCAAAGAAAAATACGGGATCATTGAGGGATCGGTCGAATTCCCTGGCAAACCCCAGATCGTATTAATTATGAAGGGGTTCTGTATCAACGAGGATAACGAAGTTGTGAACGTCCTCCCCGGCTTGTTTGTCTACTATTCGAATGAGCATGCGGAGAAGAATTATACCACAGGGACTTCTGCAAGTTGCTCGGATAGCTTGACCCAAATTACGCCGATGGTTCCACCATTCAAAGATCCTCCTGATGATGATTTCGTCTACCCTGAGGACTTTCGGGGATTCATGATTCATAACCTAATCTGCCAAATCAGAGACATCTATCTGAATATGGGTGAGGATCCGCCAGAACAGTACGACATTCAAGGGTTTGGGAAAGGGACTGGTAATTTCGATTATGATGAATATCACTCATGGAAATGACTGATAGTTGTTTTTAACGAATGATTTGACATTCACGTTGTCAAATGGAATTGGTTATGAAACTCGAATGGGTGTAACCATTAACGGGCAGGATAGCCCAGGGGTAGCTATCCAGGTGATCGATCACCGCGACTATACCCATCACCTGCTGTTCGACTGGGACGGTGAACTCATTGGTCNGATAGCCCAGGGGTAGCTATCCAGGTGATCGATCACCGCGACTATACCCATCACCTGCTGTTCGACTGGGACGGTGAACTCATTGGTCACGTTCAAGACCGATTTGCAGCGGAGGATCAGACCGATCCCCAACCTGCGAACATACTGGAGCGCGTCCGATTTCGTGCACGCAACGTCGGGCATCACGAAACTGATGCAGAACTCCTCAGCCCCATCTTCGACTGGGTGGTTCTTGACGACGCTATCGATGTCCTCGAGAGCCTGGACCAATCAGCAATTATGGAGCACTTCATGGACTTTCTGGAAGCAATTCGAGATCCACCCGTTGATGACGTGGAGTTCACCGCCTTGTACCTCCATCTGGATGATGCGAACGAGGAACTGATTGACCAGTCCGATCCCGTGACGTTCTATTTTGAAGATCAGGACCTCGTTCATACACCGGTTAGCCTCGAGCGTGAGCCCGACGTGTACGTGACGATTTCACCATTCACACGACCATTCGCCTGCGATCACACCTTTCGAGATCTTATCGTTCACCAACTCAAATGCCAGATTCGAGATCTCTACTATATGCAAGGTGGCCAGCCTCCTGAACAATACAGGGTCGACGGGGTCGGTATTCACGATACCGAACTCGTCCCATTCGGAAGTCAAGCACAATAGAACCATGCAGGCAGAAATCATCGGAATTGAGGATGGTATCGTTGGTGTCAGAGTAGTTGACCCACGTGGAAACACTCATCTGGTTGAAATAGATGTTGATGAGCAAGATACGATTGATCTTCATGCCCAGGAGGCGTATCCTCTAGAGGCGTCTGATCAAACTGAAGACGTACAACGGATTATGGACCAAGTACTTGCTCGCGCCCGATTCGAGGCCCACACACAAACGGAGTACGATATCCTCCGTTCGGGGTGGGACCCGACCCAGTTACGCCGGGGCATCGACGCCCTCGAGCGTATTTCAGACGACGAATTCGACGACCTCTTCTACGAGTATTACANATCCTCCGTTCGGGGTGGGACCCGACCCAGTTACGCCGGGGCATCGACGCCCTCGAGCGTATTTCAGACGACGAATTCGACGACCTCTTCTACGAGTATTACATGGCGTTGCACGATCCGACGGGCCTCAAAGACGAGTATGATATCGGTCCAGACACTGCCGAAGTCGAGGGAGACCCCCAGATCGCACTTGTAATCAAGAGCTTCTGTATCACCGATCAAAACGAGATTGTGAGCGATTTACCCCTGTTCGTCTTCTACTCGAGCGAACAGGCCGACAAAAATTATACGGCTGGTCCGGATCCCGACTGTCCCAGTGGTACTACTGAAATCCCGTCGATGCTCCCGCCGTTCAAAGACGCACCAGAAGACTTCGTCTATCCAGAGGACTTCAGAGGTCTGATGATCAATAATCTCATCTGCCAAATTAGAGACCTTTATCGCAATATGGGTGAGCGTCCGCCGAAGCAGTACGATATCGACGGCTTCGGAAAACCCCACGGGAACTTTGATCGGTGATACTAATTGTAGTATTCATCGGATGAATGAAAAGTACACGAACCACGTGTTATTCGACCGGGACGGGGAACTCATCGGTCACGTACACGAACGATTCACAGAAGCAACCCAAACTGATCCAGAACCTGCCCGAATCCTCAAACGGGTGCAGTTCCGGGCACGAAACGAGGCTCATCGCCAGACTGAAGCCGATCTTCTCCTTCCCATCCTCGACTGGACCGTCATTGAAGACACCATCGGCGTGCTCGAATCGTTCGATGTTCCACAGATTATGGAACACTTCGAGGGGTACAGCAGATAGAGAACCAATGTTGTTTTCTCCGTTAGGGTTGCCTCCAGCGCCCGTCCGTTTTGCTCGTGGTGCAAAATCACAGATCTATCTACGTGGTACGTGGTTTGGGTTGGAATTCGAACCAAACAACGGCACCCAACAACCGCATCTCCCAAGGTTGTGTCAATTGTGGTGAATCCCCGCTTTGATCCTCCGGCCGTTGCCTCTCAACTGGTCACTGCTCCCAGGACCCACACCGATCGACGGCGTGTGACTGCTTGCGAATCATCGCGACAGACTTTTCACTACTGGATGATACCACCTAGTTGTATGAGCGAGTTCGAACAGTTCAGCGACGTCGGTGAAGCGGACGTAACGCGCGCAATCGGACAGGAATGGACCGAGGAGTTCATGGACTTCTCGGATTCAGATGTCATCATCGTCGGCGGCGGTCCCTCGGGACTGACCGCGGCGAAGGAGCTCTCCGAACGCGGCGTCAAGACGATGGTCGTCGAGAAGAACAACTATCTCGGCGGCGGCTTCTGGCTCGGCGGCTTCCTCATGAACAAGGTCACCGTCCGTGACCCCGCACAGCAGGTTCTCGACGAACTCGACGTCTCCTACAAGCAGTCCCAGGACAGTGAGGGACTCTACGTCGCGAACGGACCCGAGGCGTGTTCCGGCCTCATCAAGGCCGCCTGCGACGCCGGCGCGAAGATGCAGAACATGACCGAGTTCACGGACATCGTCATCCGTGAGGACCACAAGGTCTNTGTTCCGGCCTCATCAAGGCCGCCTGCGACGCCGGCGCGAAGATGCAGAACATGACCGAGTTCACGGACATCGTCATCCGTGAGGACCACAAGGTCTCCGGGATCGTGATGAACTGGACGCCGGTCCACGCGCTCCCGCGTGAGATTACCTGTGTCGACCCAATCGCGGTCGAAGCGGACCTCGTCATCGACGCAACAGGCCACGATGCAATGGCGATCACCAAACTCGACGAGCGCGGCGTGCTCGACGCACCTGGCGTTCAGGACGCCAGAGAACGCGGAACGGTCATGGACCAGACCGACGACGACACGTACGGCGCTCCCGGCCACGACTCGCCAGGTCACGACTCGATGTGGGTCGGCAAGTCCGAAGATGCCATCGTCGAACACACCGGCCTCGTCCACGAAGGCCTGATCGCAACCGGGATGGCAACCGCGACAACGTACGGCCTTCCCCGCATGGGCCCGACGTTCGGTGCCATGCTCGTCTCCGGCAAGCGCGCCGCCCAGGTTGCACTCGACGAGCTCGAGGTCGACGCTGAGCCAGTTGAGTTGACCTCTCGCGCTGCACCAGCAGACGACTNCAAGCGCGCCGCCCAGGTTGCACTCGACGAGCTCGAGGTCGACGCTGAGCCAGTTGAGTTGACCTCTCGCGCTGCACCAGCAGACGACTAGACGACTCCCCCATAGTCACTCTCAGTCATGTTTTCGGTGGGTTCGCCCACCGGTTTTCGAGGCCCAGAGCAACTGCTACTGTTCGCTCTCGACTAGCAGCGCGTGCCGCGACGTGGTCTTGGTGGGACTCGAGTACGATTACATACAATCGTATTGATCCGCACAACGAATCCATCCGTACGGAGCAGCGAACACCAAAACAGACACAGAACGACGAAGTCACACTGTTGCGACGGTGGGGTCAGGGTGGCGATATGGAGAGTGGCGTCACCGGTGCGACCGGCGGTGTCGGAAGCTGGCTCGCGACTAAATTCGCGGGTGCGCAATGCCGTTCGATCATAGACGCACCACTCGAGAACGCAAGCGTCGGCCACGAAACTAACCTCGCAGTTGCCACAGGGGAACTTCCTTGATCAGCCCACTGCCGGGACGATCGAGACCGTCTTCGGCGACCTCCCAGATGAGTGTGTATCCGAGGGTGACGACGCTGCGTTCTCAACGGCGAAGGCGCGAGCAGAGTTGGGGTGGGAACCGGCTCACTTCTGGCGAGACGCCGTCGACCGCGCGGACGGAGCCGTCGTTCGTCGACGAGAAAGAGTAAGTAGAACGGTGGATGTGGGGGTGGCGTTAGAAGCCGTACTCGTCGGTTCCGTCAGCGTCGTCGGAACCCACTCCGTGATCTTGCTCGGGTCGCTCGTCTGAGTGAGCCGCGGGGTCGATCTCGTCGTCGTAGATATCGATGTGATGGACGGCACTCGGCGAGAGCAGTCGGTTGCCCTCGAGCTCGAGCCAGCCGTTCGCGTGGACGACAATCGGCCCCTCATAGAGCACGTCGTCCGGATCGGAACTCTCGTAGACGATAACGTCCTGATACGCATGTGTAAGCGGGTTCGCGTCGTCGGAAACAATCGGTTCGCGCGAGAAGGGCGGCGGGAACATGTCATTGGAACTGTGACTGCGAGGCAGAATAAGCGTACGGGGTCTCGATCAGCGCGGCGATCGTAACTGATTCACAGGCGGTACGAGGCGGATGTCCCGACCCTTGAGGTCAGGGAGGAAGCCGACAGCAGATGACACAAACCACGCTACGATGGCAGACCGACTTCCAAACATGTGAGTAACACATACAGTATATGTGAGAACACAGTGGAATACTGTCGTACCGCCGTCATCAAACTCGACACTCCCGAAGGAGCCGACAAATCCCTTCGGGAGACAGTCGAGGAGTTCAAACACTGTGCCAACACCGCGAGCGAATGGTGCTGGCACGGGCGTCGCCAGATTCCGCAGGAATCTGGCTGCCAACCAGAAACGCGACGCGTTTCTGGTGACGACGACGGATACCACGTCACCTCAAAAGCCAAAGCAGAACGCGCCCTCTACGACCGACTCCGCGATGAAACCGACTTGACTGCAAATCTCGTCCAGAAAGGGATTCGCCGGGCAGTCGAAGCCGTCAAAAGCGGCGTCGAACGCCTCAAACGTGGCGAAAACACGTCACAACCGCACTTTTCCGCTGACAGCGCGGTCTACGACAAACGGAGTGCGACGTTCCACCGCGACCACGTTTCCCTTTCGACCGTGGATGGGCGAGTCGAGTGCGACTACATCCTTCCCGACGACTCGGAGACACCGCCGACCAAATACATCTCCGACGAGGATTTCGAGTTCCGAATGGCGCACTTACAACACCGGGACGGTGACTGGTATCTCCACGCTTCGATGCGGAAAGTCGAAGCACGCGAGGGAACGTCTGAATCCGAGTCCAAGCACAGAACAGTCCTTGGTGTGGACTTGGGCGTGAACAACCTCGCCGTCGCTTCGACGGGACGATTCTGGTCGGCAGACGAGTTCAACCACTGGCGACGAGAGTACGAGAAGCGTCGTGCCTCGCTTCAGCAGTGTGGTTCTCGCCACGCCCACGAGAACATCGAGTCAGTTGGACAGAAAGAGTACGGGCGGTTCGAAATCTACCTGCACACGGTGGCGAACGAACTCATCGAAGAAGCCGTCGAGAACGACTGTTCGCACATCGTGTTCGAGGACTTGACCCACATTCGAGAGAACATCCCCGAGGCGACGTGGCAACACGTTTGGGCATTCCGACGCCTCTACGAGTACGTCGAATACAAGGCCGAAGAACACGGTATCGAAACCGTACAGGTTGACCCTCGAAATACGTCGAAGCGTTGCTCGACGTGTGGATTTACCCACGACGACAATCGCCATCAAGAATCGTTCGAGTGCCAAAAGTGCGGGTACGGGAACCACGCCGACTACAACGCAGCGAAGAACATCGGTTTGCAGTATCTCCGTCGCAGGCAGAACGCAGGCGATGGAGGCGCATCCGTAGATGTGCGCTTGAATCGCGGGACGCTGAACGTGAGCGGGGAGTACGTGCCCCCTGCCTCGATTGAGGCATAGAACGGGAGTCCACGCGAAAGCCTCGGGGTCGTTCGGAAGATCTTCAATCTTCCGTGACTGAGCGGAGCGAAGCTCCGCGATGTCCGCGAGACCAAAGGTCTCGCTTGATGACGAGACGCTCCGCGTCTCGAACCACTTGATTCCCGAGGTGATTTACGGCGTGGTACAACTAGAGAATATATGGTCGATCAGATCGTTCTCTACCGAGCGCCGACGACCGTCGCCGACGTCGACGCCATCGGCGACTGGCTCGCACCCCGGGTCGACGCAGCGGTCACAGTCCGGGACCGATTCCTCGATGTACACCACAGCGACGACGATGGCGATGGCCTCGCCGAACAGTTCGCCGAGGCGCGCGTAAAATCCCCCTACGACCGAGACACGGGCAACACGATGCTCGGTACGATCCGCTACGAGGAGCAGACACTCGAGTCACCCGAGCGCGCGGGCGGAGTGCTCTACGACGGAGTTGGTGTCCAGCGGGCGCTGAACGGGGCGCTCCCACCGACAGAGCGCGACCTCGAGACGCTTCACGTGCCGGTGCTCGATCGCGTTCTTGGAACCTGGGGCGAGCACGATGGCCGGTGGCACAAACGCGTAAACGTCCTCGGCCAGCCCGCGCTTGTGTCGGTGCCGGGGCTCTACGAGGCACCGGCGAAGCCGGAGGCGTACTACAAGGAAAAACAACGCCATGCACTCCTGTCGGGAGACTCGCCGCCACGAGAGGTACTCGAGAACCAGGTCGAGGGTGAGTTCCTGATCGAGGACGATCCGCGGACGACGGACGCGCTGAAGGGGTACGTGTTGCAGGCGGTGCACTACTTGCAAACCGGGGACGCCTTCTGCGAACAGGAGGGCTGTCGGCTCTTCAACGCACACTACCACGAGGACCTGGTCGAGGCCCAGCTTGGGGAACCAGTGTTCTGTGAGGACCACGCTTCATTGTACGACGTGGCAGCGTCTCACTGACCGTCTGGCACCGTCTTGGGAATGAGAACAGCCGACAGTCATCGCCGGAATCGACGTGTACTTTTGTCGGGCAGCCCTCAAAACACACAATGAGTGAGAAGTTTACGACCGAGGTTCCCGTGCGATTTCGCGACCTCGATCCGCTGGATCACGTGAACAACGCGGTGCACGCGACCTACATCGAGACGGCGCGAACGGAGTACCTGGAGACGGTGCTCGACATTCCACAGGACGAGGTCTCCTTCGTGATCGCGAATCTCGAACTTACCTACAAGCGGCCGATCACGATCAACGACGAGCCAGTCGTGAGACTCGAGGTGACCGACCTCGGTGAGAGCAGTTGCACGATGGAGTACGAGATCTGGACGGGTGAGGAGGTAGCAACGACGGCGGAGACGACGATGGTCCAGATCGATCCTGAGACCGGACGCCCAGCGCCGATTCCGGAAACAATCCGCGAGCAGGTACGGGAGTTCGAGGGGTTTGACGTTCCGGCGTAACGAGAGGTAACGAGCACGAACCGAGAACCGACAAAAGCAGCTATTCTGCGTTAGGTCGGAAGTTCGCCGCCAGTCAGTTTGACCACGCCGAAGACGAGCGTTTCGTCGGCGACAGCGCGTGAGTTCTCTCTGAGTTGGGTGTGTGCCGCGTCGATCCGGTCGTCGAGTCGCAGGTGTGGTTCGCGTTCGTAGCGCAGTTTGGTCGTCGGCGGTGTCGAGAGGACGACGATCGCGCGGAAGACGGCGTTGACCGGGAACGAATACCAGCGATCGTCGTCGCAGCGAGCAGCGTTTGCGAGGACGACGTGACCGCCGGGACCAACGAGGTCACACCAGTGGTCGACCGCACCAGCAGGATCGTCGAGCATCCCGACGACGAACGTCGCGAGGAGTGCGTCGATGTCGGTCCCGTCGCCGTTTTCGTCGTCACTGGTACCGGTATCGGTATCGGTATCGGTACCAGTACCGGAACCGGCACTAATACTGGAACCCAACCCAACATCAGCGACGGCTGCAAACGGCGGCTCTGTCGCATCGCCGCGGACGACGTGTACGTTCTCGTAGCCGCGGTCGGCGATCATCACACGCGCCCGCTCGAGTACCGGTCGCGTGAAGTCGATCCCGATAACGGTTCCCTCGGGGCCGACCTGCTCTCGGAGATACGGCAGGTTCGCCCCGGTTCCACAACCCATTTCGACGACGGTGTCGCCGCGCTCGAGTCGACAGGCGGCGGCTGCTCGGCGTCTGAGTCGGGCGATTCCGGGCGTCTGGCGGGCGATCAGGTCGTACAGTCGTGCCCAGCGGCCGTAGAACTCCTGTGCGGATTCGGACTCGAGTCCGAGTCTGGACTGGGATGTGGATGTGGAGTCGGAGTCAGAGCTAGTATTAGAATCGGAATCAGAAACCATCGACATGCTATTGGTGCTCTGCTCGCGGAGTTCCACGACCGGACAATTGAATGTTACTCCGCACACGGTGGTGCGGGGAATCCTGCTCTCACGAGGGCAGGCTTCCTGTTTTCACGACGTGACTTGCAGACACAGACTCGAACTGAGTCGTGTCCGTAGCGGTCACAGTCTCCACAGGCGTGTCTTCGGGCCATCCCTTCCCTAGTTCAGAAAAGCCGCGCTTGAGGACGTTCATCGCCGCGTTTGCATCTCTGTCCGTCTCGAAACCGCACGACGGGCAGGAGTGTTCTCTCACCCAGATGGGTTTCGCTGTCTCCACGCCACACGATGCACACTCCTTCGTTGTTCCCTCAGGTTCAACCTGCTTGACGTGCGTGCCGTACAGATCGGCTTTGTATTCGAGGAGCGTGATGAACTGTCGCCACGCCGCATCCTGCTTGTTCCGAGCGTTCCCATCCCCTTGGAACATTCCCGATACGTTGAGGTCTTCCACGAACACGACATCGTATTCGTGGACGAGCCACGTCGTCAACTTGTGCTGGTAGTCCAGCACCTTCCGCTGGATACGACGCGTGACCTTCGCAACTTCTCGGCGTTGCTTCTCCCAGTTGTTCGACCCATGTTCTTTCCGCGAGAGCTTGCGTTGCTCGCGGCGCAATCGCTCGTAGTCGTTTTCGAGGTTGAGCCAATCCACGGTTTTGCCGTCGCTGGTGTGGATGTAGTTGAGGATACCGAGGTCGATACCCACGCTGTTGCTCGCGTTCAGCGAGCCCACGTCGGGTTTCGCCGGCAGGTCAGCATCGTCGGTTTCCAACCCGTAGGAGACGAACCACTCGCCAGTTGTCTCCTTTTTGAACGTGGCTTCTTTGATCGTGGCGTGGTCGGGAATCGGGCGAGAGTATCGGATTTTGACCCATCCAATTTTGCTGAATCGGACGTGCGCGTACTTGTCGTGGCCCCTCTTTTCATCAAGGTCGAAACCGGACTGATTGTACGTCACGCTCCGATACTCGGTGGGTGCTTGCCGTTTGAGCCGTCCAACTTTGTGTCCCTTCTCTTTCTTCTTACAAAGGTTCGAGAGGTTGCGGTGGAAGCGTGCGACGGTGGCTTGGGCGGCTTTTGAGTGGAGTTCGCTGAACACCGGCCACCGTTGTTTCCACTCGGGGAGTTTGTTGTTTTGGTCGTACTCACTGGGCTTGTCATCCTCTGGGCTGTTTTCGTAGTCCCAGCGGATGTGGTTGTAGAGTTGGCGATGAACGTCGATGTGGTGCTCCAGTCGAACCGCTACCTCTTGTGTCGGATAAACGTAGTAGCGGTGACTATATTCCATCGCTTCCTACTGGTTGGATTGTGTCTACTTAATGGTTTGTTCGGTGGCTGTCGGCTTCATCCCTGACCACGGTGGGTCGGGGTATTCGCCTAGCAAACCAGTATAAATCGTCGTCTGTTACCGTGGCTCTGCGAAACCGCAGAAGTTAGAGCAACGACCGCACGTCGTCCGCGACGGACTCCGCATCGGCACCGAGGACGTAAATCAGCGGTTCGATACCGGTACCGCCGGTCTGATACAGCACGGTCGCCTCTGGTTCGTCGTCGATCGCTGCACCGACGCTCGAGGTAATGTCGTCGACTTCGTCGAATTCGGCGGTCACGTGGCCACGCTCCGTGAGGGCGGCGAGCAGGTCGTCATCATAGGCAATGTTGATCGCCGCCGAGGCATCCGCGCCGTGACGACGCGCGGCGAGCAATACGGTTGCAACGTGTTCGGAGACACCGAACTCGGGAGCGGCGGGGACCGTCGTTCGTCCTTTTACGTCGAAGATGCGACCGGGGACACCGGCCACGTCGTCGATACCCTCCGCATCCGGCGTGCAGGCGACGAGGTTCGACCCAACTGCCGGGATGAGTCCCGCGAAGCCGCTTGCGTTTTCGAGAATCCGCAATCCGCGGCGCAGCGACGAAACGACACGCTCACTGGTCCGCAGGTCGCTCTCGGGGTCGTGCACCCGGAAGCTCGCGCCGTGATCTGCGAGTTCGGGCACCGCCTCCTCGTGGAGTTGTGCGAGCAGATCGCCTCCCGTCTCAAGTTCGCGCACGAGGACTTCGAGTTCGATGAGCGCCTGGACGGGCGTCACGTCGCCTGTCGAGAGGCCGTCGGCGAGTTCCTCGATGGTGGCGCTGACGCGCTCGTCGTCGGCGATGCGTTCGTTGATCGTGACGTCACCGTGGGCGTACTTCGAGACGGCACTTTGGCTGATCCCGAGGACATCCGCGACGTCGCTCTGGGTGAGGCCACGCTCGCGGAGTTCGCCTGCCAACAGTGACCGGATCGTCGGCAGGAACTCGTCGACGACAATCTCTTCGACGAATTGCATCTGTTAGTTCTCCGTATGAGTGCCTGGGGAATAACTTATGGGTCTTGTTGTTGCTGTTGTTGTGGGTCCCGTTGTGCGGTGGCTGTAGACCTCGTGAACTCGCTGGCGGTGACAACGTCTCACAGATGCTATCGAACCATAGCGATACGACGGATCATTTATACGGTCGTCGGCGAAACCTAGGAAAAACGGATGACTGACACTACTTCTGCGCCTGTGCCCGCGCCCGTACTCGCCATTGCATCCGGCTTTGCAACGTTCATCGTCGTCAGCGCTTCCATCGAGGGGCTGATCACGCATATGATCGCGTTCTCGATGCTGTTCGCCCTGCCGATCGGTGCGCTGGCGGGTGCGCTTGCAGTCGCTGGCGTCGTCGCCGGACTCACGGGCGAGGTCTCACAGAGCCAGCGCCGCGGTGCCGGCAGCTACGCTGGATTCAGCATCGGCTTCCTGATCGGCATCGTTGCTGGAACCGAACTCCTGAATCTTGGGCTCACTTCCGGAGTCTTGATCGGAATCGGGTTCGGGATTGTGCTCGGCACGTGGCTCTCGTCAAAGCTGTAGCCGCCACTGCCAAACAAATAGTTGTCCACACGACACCGCTTTGAGCACTGTCGAATCGTTGCAATCGTAACCGAGAGGCCCTCGATCAGTCGTCTCGGTCCAGTTGGTCACCACCGAACTCGTGATCGCTCTGAATGCGCGAGGCCTGGGGTCCGTCTTGATCCTGATATTTCGAGCCGCGCTCGCTGCCGTAGGGTCGCTCTGCCTTCGTTTTGAGTTCCGTAAACGTGAGCTGTGAGATTCGCATCCCCGGCGTGAGCGCGACCGGCGCACTGCCGAGATTCGAGAGTTCAAGCGTGATCTGCCCACGGTATCCCGGGTCGCAGAGCCCCGCAGTGGCGTGAACGACAACAGCAAGTCGGCCGAGCGAAGACCGACCCTCGACGTGGGCGATCAGGTCTGCCGGAATCTCGACGCGCTCGTAGGTCGTTCCGAGCACGAAGTCGCCCGGGTGGAGAATGAAGTCGTCGCCGTCCTCGACAACCGTCTCGGTCACGTACTCGTCGACCTCTCGCTCCGAGGTCGGGTGGATACACGGGATATTCGTCCGCTGGAACTCAAGAAACTCCCGTCCCAGTCGGAGGTCAACACTTGCCGGCTGAATCTGTAATTCGGGGTCGTCGAGTGGATCGACAACGAGGTCGCCTTCCTCCAGTCGTCGGAGAATATCCGCATCGGAGAGGATCATATCCGACGAGTCGAACGGCGGGTGTGTAAACTGTTCGATCCAGCGTTTGGATAGGGGTGAGAGTTGGCGGTACTCGAGTAGCTGCTTCGTGAGATCAGGTGACAGTGGCAGCGTACGGACGGCTGGGTACGACTGACGAGGAACAGATTGCAGTAACAGACTACAGGAACAGATTGCGGATGCACGCAACAGACGAGCGCAGAGAGTTACTCGAGTGCCGCGTCAATTGCGGCGGACGTCTCCTCGAGTGCCCTCGCTTCGAAGTCCTCGGATTCGTAGAGTTCGACGGCGTCGCCGTTGACGAGAATGGTGGGGGTTACGCTGACGCCGTTGGATTCGCCGTAGGACTTGTCGTCCTCGACCGTCGAGCGGTGACTCTCGTCTTCGGCAGCGTCGCGGATCGCCGCGCCGTCGGCTCCGACCTCGTCGGCGACGCCCTCGATGGCACCGTAGTTGTACGATCCCTGGTAGGCGTAGATCTCGGTCGTAAACTCCCAGAACGCGTCGTTGCCCGCACTCTCGAAGACCTCCCGGGCCGCGCTCGGAATCTCCCAGGACCACGGACTGTTGATGACGGGGAAGTCCCGATGCTCGTATCGAACGTCGCCCGGTTCGAGGTACTGCTCCTCGAGGTCGGGAAAGACGCCGAGTTTGAAGTCCCGACAGAACGGACAGGAGAAGTCTTCGTACACCGTCACGGTGACGTCGGCGTCCGGATTGCCGGCGACCGGTGGCTCGGGTGGATCCTCACTGCCGAGACAGCCGGCAACGACCCCGAGACCGACGACGGTCGTCGTCCCGAGGAAGGCACGGCGCGTCTGGTTCATGCTCGCGACTAGCGATGCTGCCCCCAAATGTGTATCGTCTCGCACGATGGCACCGGGACGCCACTCACACTGACACCGGCACGGCGTGGTCGGAGATGGCTATCGTTCGATCGTCGCTGCTTTATCGGTCGCACTCGAGTACGGAGACATGAAGCAGGCCATCGTCGCCCGCACGGATATCGGCATGGGACAGGGAAAGCTCGCCGCGCAGGTCGCACACGCATCGCTGTCGGCCTACGAGAAGGCGGATTCGCAACTGCGCGACCAGTGGAAGCGAAACGGGCAGAAGAAGGTCGTGCTCAAGGGCGAGAGCGAGCGGCAGTTGCACGAACTCGCTGAAATCGCCGAGCGCGACGGCGTGCCGAACGCGGTTGTCCGTGACGCTGGTCACACCCAACTCGAGCCCGGGACGGTGACGGCGCTCGCAGTCGGACCGGCGGGTGACGATCGGGTCGATAGCATTACGGGCGAACTCTCGCTGTTCTAGGGGTTCAGTTCCAGTTTTAGCGGCGACCTGCCCTACAGTTGCCACACCGCGGCGGCGACGAGAAGTACCGAGAGCGACAGGCCCGCCCACCAGGCCGTTCGTCTCGAGAGGGGTTCGTCGACGTATACGAGGCCGACGAGCAACGCAAGTGTGTACACGCCTGCGGCGAGCACAATGACAGCAGAGGTGGTGCCGACGGCACTGGTAGGAAGCAGGGTCGCAATGACAGGGATACCTGGGAGAACCGTCGTCTGGCTCACTGGGGGATTCACGGGCGTAACCATACGGTGTCGGTCGCGGTCCGTCCTGAAAAGTGGTCGTTCCTGCGTCAGCACGTCCGTCCACGACGACGGCGCACGGCACGGAGACGGCGTGCAGGCGATAGAAGTGAGTCCGCGGCTCGCAACCGCGCGCTGTGGCTCACGCTGAGGGTGGTGCGTCGGTGTCTGTGTCAGTGTCACTGTCAACGCTAACATCGATGGCCAAGTGGTCGATATCCGTTAGTTCGAGGTACGGAACGAGGATCTGTGAGTCGACGAGAAGTTCGACGAGCTCGGTGTTCGTGTCGTATTGAAGCAGGCCGATATCGGCTAGCTTTGGGAGGTGAACGTGGCAGAGGTCGACCAGTACGCGCTCGTACTGGTCATCCGTTGAGTACGGTCTGGTTGCAGCATCGCGTTCTTGGCGGGCGATGAACACGGCGAGGTCCGTGATTGGAACCGGTGATGGGTGGTGTATGAGATATGCGAGTGCGTACTGTCGCCGTTGGACGGCGAACGCGTCGAACAGTTCAGTCGTATCGATCAGGCGTGTCTCTGTCGCTTCATCGGTAGGATTGTGTGTCTGGGACTTCATACTCGCTCCGTACTTCACCTACACTGCTCCCGATCACCGACAATTCTCGCTAGCCGACTTCAGCAGAGTACATGTGTCTCTAGGCGAGAGCCATTATAGCTTTTATTGTCTATTCTTACATCCGAAAGAAACAATCACGGCGAATGAAACGTTCACCCATCACTCGACCGGAAAGCTGTCGTGTGGCGGGTCGGGCGTCGAATTCTCTCGTTTGATGGTAACTATCCAATCGGGTGCGTCCCCGATTGGCGTTTTGATCACCCACGTCGCCTCGATAGCCGCTCCACGCGCGAATCCAGTCGTGACGAGCGTCTTCAGTTCAGACTCAAACGCATCAGTCGCATCAGCCCGGTCTTCCGGAGAGTGGTTTGCATCCATGATGGGGTTTCCAAGACAGATCGGCAGTCGATCGCCTGTCGCTGTGAGGCTACCAGCAGCAATAACCATATCGACGATTCGATCCCGTAGAGGAAGACAGGGCGGGCAAATCGAACGACCGGCAAGAACGAACCGATTTACCGCCGGCACCCAAAACCACGTCATCAGCATGCGCCCGGCACACCCCACGGAACAGGCCGTTGGAATGCAGGCCTACGTCAGCGACACCGACGGCGTCGGTGGCCGCCTCCGCGCGGCCGACGACCACTTTCGCGTTCGCGAACGCGAGCGCTTCACGACTGAACCGATCGACGCCTCAACCGACGCCTACCCACACCTCGTCTTCCGCGCAACCCTGCGCGGCTGGGATACCAACGACTTCGCAACCCGTCTCTCGAACGCACTCGGCATCTCACGCGAACGCGTCAACTGGGCCGGCACCAAGGACAAGTACGCCGTCACGACCCAGCTCTTCTCCGTCTACGATACCTCCAGCGGTACCGACGCCACCGAACTTCCCGACATCGACGGTGCCGACCTCGAGGTCCTCGGACGCGCCGGCCGGTCACTCGAGTTCGGTGACCTCGCAGGGAATCAGTTCGAAATCGTGGTGAGTGATGCCGACCAACCAGAAACTGCCTCACAGATCGCGGGCGAACTGTATGAGTTCGGTGGCCTCGACGTTGCTGCGACCGGTGATGTGTCAGAGACGGAATCAACACCCGTCGGCGTCCCCAACTTCTTCGGCCAGCAGCGCTTCGGCAGCCGTCGGCCGGTCACCCACGAGGTCGGTCTCGAAATCGTCCGCGGGAACTGGGAGGGTGCAGTGATGGCCTATCTTGGCGCGCCGGCAGATGCCGAACCCGAGAGCACACAGGAGGCTCGCCGATTTATCGAGGAGACACGAGATTGGCAGGAAGCGCTCAATCGGTTCCCGAACCGACTGCGCTACGAGCGCTCGATGCTCCACGAACTCGCAGAGTGTACCGCCAATGGCGACGGAAGCAGCGAGCCCGACCCCGCCGACTTCCGCGCTGCACTCGAGCGCATGCCCTCGAACCTCCAGCGGCTGTTCGTCCACGCCGCGCAGTCGTACGCGTTCAATCTGATGCTCTCAGAGCGACTCGAGCGCGGGCTACCGTTCGACCGCCCGATAGCGGGCGACGTTGTGTGTTTCGCCGACACCGGCAACGACGTGCCCGAGGAGCTCGTGCTTCCGGATACGGACCGCCTCCAGCGCGTCGACGAGCGACGTGTCCGGTCTGTGACGCGCCACTGTGAGCGCGGGCGCGCGTTCGTCACCGCGCCGCTGGTCGGCACCGAAACAGAACTCGCCGACGGTGAACAGGGTGAGATCGAACGCGCCGTGCTTGATGACCTCGATCTTGCACCCGAGGACTTCGACCTGCCCGGTGAGTTCCACTCGACTGGCACGCGGCGGGCAGTCCTCGTGCAGACTGAACTCGGGGTCGAGACGGCCGGGGATGAGCAGTCCGAGGCTGCAGCAGACTCGCTCACCCTCTCGTTCGCGCTGCCGAAGGGGTCGTACGCGACTGTCGTCCTCCGGGAGTTCATGAAGGTCGATCCGATCCACCTTGGGTAAGAACCGCTGCGATTGAGTTGTTCGACGGACGCGCAGTCCGGACGCTGCGACAGTACCAGTAGTGGAGAGCTGGTTTTTCTATAGTAACAACTGCAACTAGTTACACACTGACCGCACGTTCGCGGTTCTCGCTCAGTTCACTCGCTCCGACCCGCGCTGCCGTCGTACGATCAGGTGCGCAGTGACTTGCAGTGGCTACTATAGTGCCAGTAGTGAAACTACCGTTCAGTATAGACCAAGTAGTGAACAGTCGAAGGCAGATTATCCAGCAATCATCTACTGGTCAACTTCTTCGTGCACCGACTCACCCGATCCAGGCTTCGATTCCCATTCTCACTCATCTTCAACTCTGATACGACCATCGTCGAGAAGTTCGACATCACCAATGGAGTGGCCGGTAGCGGTTTCGTTTGCTGTGTTTATTTGGACGTATCGGATATCCCACTGTTCCCCATCGAAGGTACCAACCAAATGTCCGTCGACGACACTGCCACCGGAATAATTCGCGTATATTCGTTGGCCGTTCTGTTCGAAGTGAAAGACAGTCTCTGCACCCACTTCTCCGCCTTCATCATTTGCAACGCCAACAAGTGTCCGCCCATCCAGTGAGATATCGTCTGTCATACGGTATTCGCGTCAATGAAGCGAATAATATTTTCGAAGTCCCATTCGCAGACGTAGGTACCGAACCGTCGGTTTCAGTTTCAGTTTCAGGTGTCGTCCTGAATACAGAACGTCGCTACTAGCCACAGCACTGCCCGCGAAAAAACGAAATCGTCTCGAAACGGTACTCGAGCAGTTAGTCGTCGGCCGTGACGTCTTCGTCGTCGACGTCGACGGAGGTCGCTTCCTCTTCGGCGACTTCCTCGGGACGGGCCTCGAGCGTTGCCTTCTGGATCTCGACGCGGCGAAGCGGGTAGATCGTCTTGGCTTCACCGTAGATTGCCGAGGAGAGTCGGCCTTCGACGACGCTGTCGATCAGTTCCTCGAAGGTGCGCTCTTCGGCCGCCGCTTCGATCATCTGCACCATCTGGTTGCGGATGGCCTTCTCCTGACTCGCGTCGGCCTTCTTCGTCGTGAAGGCAACGGGCTGGATCTGGACACGGTAGTCGTCCGTCGTGAGGACGGTGACGTAGGCCTCGATCTTCGAGGCACCGCGGCGGACGAGCGAGCGCAGGTAGTCACGGGTCAGGGAGTGCTCCATGAACTCCGTGTATGCGGCGTCGCTGCCCACGTCAGTGATCTTGAAGGTCAGCTTCGTATTGTTCTCGCTGGCGTTGTTGTTGAGTTCGCCAAGCGTCGTTTCGATGGTTCGGTCGTAGACCTTTTCCGGTTCGTCGGCGGGGGTCTCGCCGAGCTCCGTCCGGTCGAACTGCTCCGGAGCGAGCACGGTGTACCACCGCTTTTCCTGTTTCGCACGTGAGACTGAACGTTCACTCATTGGTATCGTGTGTGTTGTCGGTGTCTGTGTCGGACACAGTACCCGTGTCCGTCGGGTTATCGCGCTGTTCGTCGGCTGCGTCTGCATCCGAAGTGGATGAAGTGGATGAAGCGGGTGAAACGGATGGTGCTGGAGACTGCGCAGTCGCGTCAGTAGCCACGCCGGCCTCGCGTGCCGTGCGAACAACGTCGACTGCAACCTCGAGATTGACGACGTAGTCGTCGACCGTCGAGTGCAGCCCACTCGTCGACTCGCGCTCGATCCGCGTGACGACGCTGTCACCGTCCGTGACGGTCTCCATCTCGTCAGTGTTGTCCGGGCGTAGCGCCCGCGCAACGAGATCGGGATCGTCGTGGGACGTGCGGATCGTCGCCGTCGCGTGTTCGAGCGAGTCGTTCGTGTTCGTGTGTGCCGGCATGGTCAGTAGTGTCCTCTCACTGCTGCGATGATCGTCGAGTCGTCCGCCACTGCGTCCTGCGCCTGTGACTCCTGCTCCGACGCCGCCTCGTCCGCACCGAAGCGCAGATAGCCACGTCGGTGACCCACGTCGTACGTCGCCTGGACGCCATCGTCGGCGAGGTCGCGAACGATCGCTTCCACGGTGGCTGCGATCGAGCCCGAACTCGGCCCAGTTTCGCGAGTCGCAAGCGACGCTTCGCCCGAACCCACGGCGAGCACCGTCGGCTCCGGCGAGCGGTACGCGAGTGCGATCTGTGCGACCGCTTCGACCGGCCCGCCGTCGATGTCGACAACCAACAGCCCGTCGTAGCGCCCCATCGAGGCCGACTTGAGTGCGGCGTGTGCGCGCGAGCCGTATGCCCGCCAGGCGGCGAGCGCTGGCTCCCGAGCGTCGAGACCCATCGCCAGCGCGGCTCCCGTGCCGGGCTCCGCGCGGGCGGTCGCCTCGAGGACGGCGGCGTAGCCGCCGACAGTTGCGAACGCGTACTCGTCGCTCGTGATCGCGTACGGCCGGAGGACGCGCTGGATCGACGTCGCCGCCGTCTCCGTTGCGTCGTCCGCGCCGACGACATCGAGCGCGACGAGTGAGCCGAGCGTCCGGTGGTCGTCCCCGTCGAACGTCTCGGGCTGGTCGAGGTCGAGTCCGGTCGGCGAGAGTGCCTCCCGGATCGCCTCGAGGTCGCCAGACCACGGCGCACACAGGTGGGTCGAGTGTGCCAGCCCGTCTACCGGGTCCGCGGTCGGCACCGCGACACCCGGTCGGCGTTCGACGAGGCCGCGCTCGCGTGCGGACTCAAGTACCCACTCGCTCTCGCCAGCACCGGGATCGACCCCGGCGGCGACGAGGCCTGCGAGTGCGAGCACCGGATCGAGTGTGGGCTCGGTTCTGGTTGGTTCGTCGGTCGGTGTCCGGGTCGGTGTCTGGGTCCGTGTCTCGGCCGGGGTACTCGAGTCGTCCGAGTCCCTCGAACCGAGTTCACGAACGGTATCCGCTGCGGCGAGTGTGGCCGGCCGCTCGTCGGAATCGAGGCGGATGGCGTGCTCGCGCGCCGGTTCGTCGACCGTGCCGAAGACGACGGCCAGTTCGTCACTGGCGTCGCCAGTGTCAGCGTGGCGCGTTGCGCGCTCGGTTCGGTCGGCGATTGTCCGACCGACGGTCACCTGGAACGGCGTGTTCGTCGCCGAGAGTGCCGCCGTAAGCAGGCCGCTGGCCGCGAGGGCGTCGCCGTCGGCCCGCGTAATGACGCGGACGAAGCCGGCGCTCTCGATGGCGGTGGCGGCTGTCACAGCGGTGTCGGCGTCGGAACCGAACTCGGTTTCCGATTCCTGATCCGGGTGGCCGTTCGTGGACATTGTGGGTGTCGTGTTCGCGGTCGCGGGTCACCTGCGGACGCTACGGACGCAGCGTCTAGGTTCCAGCTCCTCCTGTCTGCCGTCGCTCCCAGCTCAGAACTCAGTGCTCCTCGAGGAGGTCGACCGCAACCTCGTAGGAGTACGTGAAGTCCGGCTCAAGCTCGTTACCTCGGTAGTAGTCGACGAGGCGTCGAACCTTCGACTCCGTGTTCTGCAGGGAGCGCTTGTTCTGGTAGTCCTGTGGGTTCTCCTGGACGTGCTCGCGCAGTCGAACTGCGCGCTTCATCAGGTTCCGAAGATCCTCGGGAACGTCCGCCTTGGCGTCGTTCTCCTCGAGAATCTCGGTGATCTTCTTGTCGGTCACCAGCTTCACGTCAGGGACGGGCGTGCCGGTGACGCCTTCGTCACGCAGCTTGATGCCGATCTGACTTGGGTCGTGACCCTGTGCTGCCAGTTCGACGACCCGTTCTTCGACATCTGCTGGGTCGACGTCGCTCCACTCCGGTGGTTCGTCTGCCGTTGGCTTGTCCGAACCGGACGAGCCACGACGGCGGGTATGCATTCGTGCCATTGGTGAGGATAGGAACCGCACTGACCGCTCGGATGGATAGCGCTCGCACTGGATCGCATGACCCAGTCGACCGCAATCCGGCTCCGTGCAAGATGCACTTCCGCAATCCCAAGCCACCCAAGTGAGTGGCACTGTCAGATTTGCGGCCGTGCGCTTCCCATCGTCGCTTCCCGCGGCACGGACTAAAGGGTTTCTAGACAGCGGTCACAGTCGGTGCACGTCGTGAACCGGACACCGTCGTGGGCGTGATTGGGATGTGGGAAACGGCGGTGTACTCGAGTACCCCTGTGTGACAACCACAGGGCCGACCCGACGATTTCGAGGGGTTTATCTATTCCCGTGGGAAAGTGCGTATTGCGAAGCGGGCTCGTAGATCAGAGGTAGATCACTCCCTTGGCATGGGAGAGGCCCCGGGTTCAAATCCCGGCGAGTCCACTATTCTGCGGCGAGAACAAATTCGTGAGCGCCGCGAATCGTCGTCGATGGCGGATTTGAAGCCCTGGAAGTCGCAGCGTGAGCGAAGCGAACGACCGTCTTCCTTCGGGTTCAAATCCCGGCGAGTCCATTTCTTTACGTCGTTTCACTCTTCAGTTGTGGACTCAACGAACATCGCACACCCTTCAGGTTTGCTCAATCCCAGCGAAACCACCGCCCTTCGTGTGAGTACCGTGATTGAGTCTCGAGTCGTCGGCTTCTGCGAACAACTACGATTGACTCCGTACAGCAAGAAGAGAGAAGTAGGTTCGAACCGTTCTGTGACTGTTTCTCGAGAGTTTCAACGGCCGAGCGGCCGCGCGGCGACGGGACGGCCACGATAGGGTGGTTAGCTACCGTCGACCGTCAGCGTCGGCGTAGGTAGTTCCGTGAGCGTTCGGGTGGTGGAAGCCAGTGTCCGCCGACGGATGCGGGGTTGACGCGTGCACCCGATCACTGATAGCCCCACAGCGGGGCAGCAGTGTGGACGTACGCGTCGGCCGCACGTGATTAGGAGCCGCCTCTCAGCGACTCCACCCTCTCTTATGTTCCTTTGGAACATGAATGTTACGCAGGTGTGCTGAAATTATATTGGTCTGTAGGTATTATATTGCGGACGTTTAGATTCCAATGTGCCGTATCCGCGAGTATGCGCTACTCAGGAGACTGGATGTCACTCGTGGACGATCGTATCCTGGAGTACATCCATGAGCACGGTTCTGGCTCTCCAAAGAAGATGAAAGAGGAGGGGCGGATTCGCTATTCTCGTCAGCATATCGCTCGCCGGTGTCGAACACTCGCCGAGAAGGGCTTACTCACGCACCTCGGAAACGGCGTCTACGTGATCACGGACGACGGAGCAGCATATCTCAATGGCGAGTTGGATACGGAAACCTGGGCTCAAGTAGATGGGACCGAAACTGAGACGGGTTCTGGAAACGAATCCGATTCAACGTGAATCACCGGTCGACGGGGTGAATTGACTCGTTCGACGACCGGTTCCTCGAGTACCTGTGCTACGGTTGCGGTCGTCAGTATCAGTGATGACCTCGAGACTGGAAGTATCAGGTTTCAAATCCTGGATTTGTGAGCAGTATCAGATGCTCGTTTCTGCCGGACTGATCGCTCCGATTCACCACGACATGTACGAGATCACGATATGGAGGATACTGAATTGAGAAAGGGAGATCGATCCGGTGTATCAACCATTGCCGTTGGCTCGAGCACTTAGAGAGAAATACTCTACCTACTATTCAGTGTCTTTCTCAAAATCTCCCATCCCATCATATGTTTGCCAGCCCTCGTGAAACAGGTATCTCGCGAAACTGGCCTCCTTTCCCATGCCGGACACGTAGCATCGTGCCGGCGTCGGTATCTACGATGTCCGCAGGAGCAATGTCGAGCACTTCGTGTGATCGGAGCCCGCAGCGCGCCCCGAGCGCGAAGGCGATTCGCTGCTGGGTTCCGTCGGCAGCCTCGAGAAGTGCCATCTTTCGTCCTAACTGGGCCATACTTTCATGTCGTCGCGCTTCTCGTGCTGTTGAAAATTCATGTGTCCGTGATGTCTGCATCCCGAACACAAACCGCAAGTAATCTAGTTTTTTCGGTGGTCCTCGAGGGCCGAATCGGGGTGATTCTGTCCGAGACCTGTCGTACTTCTCGGACATCGCCGCCCACTCACGACGAGGAAGCGGCTTAAATCACCTCAGTATCCTCGATACTCAGTTGTGTCCTGACAGTCGGTGAAGAATATGGTTGTTGGTACTCGAGTTGGCCACGATCTCGATCACAATGCCCTCGAGGACAGGCTTTGCGGACACTATGAGACGCTGAGGGCAATGGATATATCCGTCTCCCTTCCTCGTAGTAAGTTAATCAGATGACGACTCGAGTTGTCCAGCAGCACCATCCGGATGATATCAACTATTCGCTCGAGGATGTCAGTACGGATCCGGATGCGTTCGAGGACAAACTCAGCGACCCAACGGCCGATGTCAAGGTGATGGACTACCCGCTTCCGGACGGAGACGTGCGTGTCCTCTATACGCCGGGTGTGTCGGGAACGGCTGACGATCTCGATCGGGAAATTAGCCCCGCTCAGTTGGAGGAAGACTTAGAGCCAATGGATCCGACGAGCCGGGTCATCGCTATCTGGTTACTCCAGTTCTTCACCGAGATGCAACAGGAAGAACAGGAGAACGGTAGTGAACTTGCGATCTACAAGAATCTCGAGATTAAGCGAGTCCCCGAAGCGATCAATCACGTTTCGTGGAACGGATCGGCGACGGACGTTGCTGGAAGTTTGATGTCAAATCTAATCCTGAGACACTCGCTACCGAACGCGAATCACCGAACTGGGATCACGATGGCACAGACCTATCTCGAGGCTGCTGGAGCGAATTTTGAAACACCGAAAACCCATACCGAAGAGTACGAATGGCGTGAATGGGTCGATCCCTATATCATCGAATCAAAGCGGCTGCTAACTGTACGACGACATAACCTGTATTTTCTCACGCTGAAACGGATCGGGTGTGAAACCGTCCGCCGAAAACACGATATCGAGATTCCGCTCGATGACTACGACCTCGATATGCACTACCACGAGGCGTGGGAGAAATACGCCGAGTTGCACGAGGCACACTGCATTGAGTTCGCGGAGGAGTTGGCCACTCGAGGTGGAGTAGGAAATCTCGTTCAGGAGCCGGCACTATCGGAAGAGGGATTCATCGACTTCCTGCGTACCGAAAACAGTAGTTCTGAAACGGAATAAGAATTAATCACGGAGATGCGCATTCGATTGCGCCAACTCCCGGAGACGCTCGTTGTCCGGGATATCGTACTGTTCACGGACATCACGAACAGCTTCTTGAAGGGTCATTGTTACTGTGAATGCCTATGGGATTGCTATAAATAAAACTTCCCAACAAATCCCTGCTTTCTGTGACTAAGATATGCGTTGGAAAATCAGGAAAATTGTAGTGGCTTATCTCTGTAATTCACTGCTGCTTTCGAGATTGAGGGACAGTAGCAGTGGTTTAGCTATTTGACTCCGGATATTCTTCCGGACCAATAACGGAAACTTCCCATGTCCCAGTATCAGTTCGCGTCACCCATACTGGCTGATCTTTCACATTATCCTCTTCATTAACCAATCCAAGCGCCCGAAGCTCGCTCTTCGGAAGCACAATACCGCCCGACGTACGAGCAACTTGTGTCAACTGGTGGATCGGCATGGTACATTTCTACCTGGTGCCGGACCGTTTAAACATTAATTTCATTATCACGACGCTATGATATTCCGGACTGCTATCACCTTCCTCGAGCCTCTTCTGGTATGGATTCTATTGACCCGCCACTTGACAACAGCAAATCTATCGACGAGGTCTATCACGACCGAAATCTGCTCGCGATCGCCTTCGTGAGGGTGATCCTGCTCACCTAGGGACCGAACACTGCAGGCTGGTACTGGCACGACGGCTGGCCGGTGATCTGGGCCGAGATGTCGGCCGGCCAGAAGTCCTGGTACGTCACCTCTGACCTTGAGGATGTCCTCGAGTGGTCGTCACTCCACCAGATCAACCCACCAGGAGGTTACGACAGCCAGGAGCAGACACTCAAGAGTTGTTGACCCGCGCGCTACATCACCGGAAGCTACTGGTGACGGAGCCTATCGAGTTCAGATCGAAAGCAACGGCCGGCAACTTCCGCTCGTTTTGCTCACTTTACTTCGTACCAGTCATCCACTCGCACTCTACCTAAATACCGATGGGACGGAAGTGATCAGTCGTCCCGAAGATTCGTCACGTCCATTGTGTCCTCGAGTACACCCGTCTGAAAATCCGAGTCAGCAACGACGAGTTGGCCACCGGTTGAGCGCGCGGTCGCTGCCATCATGAGGTCGCGAACGGCCAGTCGCTCACCGTCGGCGAGCAATTCATCCTGTACCGGGCGGCTTCAAGTGCAATTTGCTCATTGGACTAGTGTATGCACATTCTAAGTCGTTTCGTCAGGTGGCGTTCGCAGCCGAATAGTCTTCGATAGAGCCACCAGGTGAGATTTAGTCGACCACCGCATCACGGTTCAGACGGCATCGGGTCGAATGACGCCCTCAAGTCCGCTGAGACCAACTCGAGTTGACACGGACAGAGCCGCGGGTAACTCGACCGAACACGGACGGGGGAGTCCGCACGAACGAATGCACTCGGTCCGAAACTCACTGGCCATCGATCTGGAACGCATCCAGAGACGGTGACTCGTCTTTGCCCTCGGAACAGCCAAGCGACCGGTGCGGACAGAACTGACAGTGTGGCCCCGGCGTCGCGTTCGCGAACGACGAGCCGTCCGCCGTCGCCAGATCCTCGAGTACCGACTCCCACAGCGTGGCCAGTTCGTCGACCGAGAAAACCTGGACTGCTGGCCCGGCGTCGCCGACGTAGACGTAGCCAGCGTGGTTGATCGGGTCGTCGAAGCGGTCCTGACAGGCGCGGACGTAGAGCTCAAGTTGGTGGCTCGTCTCCAGTTCCTTCTGCGCTTGGCTCGTTTTGTAGTCGAGCACGACGAGACCGCCGTCTGGGTGGCGGCGAACGCTGTCGACGTAGCCGGTTATGTCGCCTTCGATGGCTGCAAGGTCGTCTATAGCCGCGATGTCGCCGTCCACGTCCGCGATTTCGTCGCCGTCGACGGCGATCGGCACCTCGGACCCGACCGCCGGCCACTCCGGCACGTCGGTCTCGAAGTAGCGGTCGATACACTCGAGTGCTGGCCCCAGCGCGTTCGTCAGGTCGCGGCTGCGTGCGACCCATTCGCAGGCCTCACGCCACTCGGCTTTGCTGTCGTAGCCGCGCCAGTAGGCGAGTTCGGCAACATCGTGGAAGAGCGAGCCAACGTCGGCCTGGGTCACCTCTGCTGACCCCCCGGTAGCTGGGGTTGGGTCGGGGAACGCATCGACCACGTGATCGAGGACGTGCTTTCGCTCGCAGTTGCGAACGGATTCGAGTGCGGTGTGGCTGTGCTGGCGGGCGAGTTCGACGTCGACGCTGGTGCCGAGGGGGGCGTCGGCGAAGCGGGCGGTGTTCGGATTTGAGGCGCTGTCGCCATCAGCGAGCGTCCCGGCGACAACCTCGTCGGCGAACTCGAGTACCGTCTCGAGTGCTTCGTCGGTCGAGACCTCGGTCTGGTAGTACGTGATCGTCCCCGGGTCCTCGTCGACGCCGCGGTTGACGGCGTCTGTGTAGTCCCGGACGGCGTCGGGTGTGTCGGCCGCAATCTCGTCGTAGCTGTCCATGAGTGCGTCCCAGACGGGGAAACGTGGTCCCTCGGCAGCCCAGTGGATCGGGGTCTCGCTCGTTCCGCCGGTGCCGCCGTTTTCGTCGGTTCCGCCGGCCCCCTTGGGCAGGTGCTCGTCCAGCATGTCCGCACCGGGTCCCTGCTCCTCGACGTCGTTGCCGAAGAGGAACAGGTGCTCCTTCGCTCGGGTGAGTGCGACGTGGAGGACGCGCCACTCTTCTGCGATCTGGTCGTCGCTGCAGTCGGCCCGCAGCGGGTCGGCCAGCTCGCCCTGCACGTCGTCGACGAGCACGTCGTAGCGGTAGAGGTCTCGCTGGTAGTTCGCGAGAGTGATGTGGCCGAATTCGGATTCGGTGAGGAAGGGGAGCAGAACGGTATCGAAGTCGAGGCCCTTCGCCTGGTGGATCGTCATGACGTCGACGGCATTTTCGGACTGTGAACCGGGGCTAGTCGCCGTCTCGTCGTCGGCCGAGAGCAGGTGGGCTTGGCGCTCCAGGTAGTCGACGAACGCCGGTGTTAGTTCGGACTGGACGGGACTGTCGTTGAACGCCTCGATCAGGCGCTCGACGTTGGCGAGGGCGTCCCGGTCGTGCTCGCGGAGGAACCAGTCGATGCGCGTCTCGCGCTTGAAATGCCGGTAGAGCTCGGAGATCGAGTGGGTGTCCGAGACCGATCGAAGCGTGTCGTAGTCCGTGAGCGCCTCGCGGACACGGTCGGGACAGCAGAGTTCGGCGACCGGATCTGGAAGCGCGTCGTACCCCGCCGGAACGGTCTCGCCGGCTCGCAACAGCGTATCCACGTCGCCCTCGGGAACGCGATAGAGGTGCAAGAGGACGCGCTGCCAGCTCACGTCGTCGCCGGGCTCCACGAGAACCCGGAAGTACGACAGTACCGTCCGCACGCCGTGGCCGAGTTCGCCAGCGGCGTCACTCGAGAGGGTGTAGGGAATGCTGTCCCGATCTAGCTGGGCTGCGATATCGCGAGCGTTCTGGTTTCGGCGGACGAGCACTGCGATATCCTCGAGTTTGCGCTCGGGAACATCCTCAAACCGACCCGTGAGGAGGTGTGAAATTGTCGTGCTCACCTGCGCCGGTGTGCGCTCGCCCTCGCTGTCGACTTTGAAAACGTTCGGTGGGTTCGGCTCCTTGTCGGCCTCGATCTCGTCCTTTTCAGGATCGAGATTCGTCGCGAGATCGAGGATCGGCTGGCGCGACCGGAAGTTCAGATCCAGTCCGATCTCCTCGAACGACTCGGGCAATTTCGACATATTCTCGGGGTCCTGCCCGCGCCACTCGTGGATGGCCTGGTCGCTGTCGCCGACGACCATGATGTCGAGCCCGTCGCGCAGTTCCTCGACCAGCTCGAGTTGGGACTCGTCCGTATCCTGAAACTCGTCGCAGTAAACGGCGTCCCACTCGGCGAGGATGTCGTCACGGACCTGCTCGTCACGAAGCAGGTCGACGGTCCGGTGGATGAGTTCGTCGTAGTCGAAGGCGTTGCGCTCGTCGAGCGCACCGAGATAGGCCTCGTACGCGCCGACGAACGCCCGCGCCCGCCGGAGCATGTGAACGTAGTTCGACAACCGTCCCATCGGCGTCTGCGTGATCGAGGTCAGTGGCCCCCGCTCGCCCTCGAACATCGCCTCGGGGAGCCGAAACGCCTGCCACTCGAGGTCGGATTCAGTTCGGAGGTGGTCGGCCATGTTCTCTGCCGTTTCGGCCATCGCCTCGAGGTGGTCGCTGACGGCGGAGTGAACCCGACCCTCGCCGTCGAACTGGCGGGCTTTCGCGCGGTAGACTCGGGGGAGGCGGTCACAGCGGTCGGCGAGGTTGTCCGCGTTTCCGAAGAGGTCGTTCGCGTCGACGTTGATGACCTGATGGGCCATCTCCTCGAGATCGGTGACGAGCCCGAGCAGATCCCGCAGGTCCTCGTCACTGGGGAGGTACGATCGAATATCGGCCGGGGTGACGGCCTCGCGGCGCATCGCCTCGATGAACGAGGTGAGCGCGGAGAGCGTCTGGTCGCTCGTGCCGCCGGCAGAGGGCGAGCCGGCTGCGACGAACGAGAAGTCGACGTCGCCGTAGACGGACTCGATCAGTTGCGGACGGTCTTCCTCGGTGACGAGGTCGAACTCGGGCGAGACGCCGACGTGGTAGGCGTACTCCGTTAGAAGTTTCGAGCTAAACGAGTGGTAGGTGTAGACATCGATATCGAAGGCGACCTGCGGGCCGAGCGCCTCGCGGAGTTTCTCCTGAATCGTGTGAGCGGCCTCGTTCGCGAAGGTGAGCACCAGCAGCCGGTTGGGCGCAACGTCGCGCTCCTCGATTTCGGCTTGCAGGCGCTTGACCATCGTCGTCGTCTTGCCGGAGCCGGCGACAGCTTCGACGGTGTGTGCGCCACCGCTTGCGTCGATAACGGCTGGCTGGTTGCCCTTTGGCTCGAGCGCCGCGGCGTCGGGTTCGCCGTCCGTCTCACTGGTCGGTGCGACAGCGTCCGCGGTATCAGTCGTCGTCTCACGCTCAGTCATCGATCTCACCTCGTTCACCACGCTCACCGCGAGTCGGCTCCCGGTCGATAAACGCGAGTTCGGCACCCATCCGATCGGGACAGGCGTCCCGATAGGCGCAGTACTGGCAGGCCGAATTGGTAATGTTCTCAAACCGCCACGCCCGCGGGTCGGTCTTCCCGTCGCCAATTGCTGCGGCTCGCTCCTCGATCAGGTCCACGAGATCCCGCGTCTCCTCCTCGAAGGCGTCCTCGAAGTGCCGTTGCTCCACGTCGACGCGCACGCCCGACTCGGACTCGTAGGCCGGCCGACTCTCAGCCAGCGGCGCGACGTAGGCGAAGTCACAGGGCAGATCGAAGCCGTACTCGGCCTTCAGGCCCCGAATTGCGACACCGGCCCTGACGAAGCTACCGATCTGGCGCGGATAGTACGACTGGCCGTCCACGAACTCCCGGACGTGCGTGTCAGACCAGCTGACCTGCAACACGCCGTGTAGCGTCGGGACGTACCTGATGCCGAGATAGCCCCTGTCGCGCTCGACTACAGCATCGACGGTCGCCTCGTACCGGATACCGTCGCGCTCGTAGCTGACCACAGTGTCCGCCTCGACTAGCCGCTCGGCGTGTCCGTGCCCGCCGTTCTCGAAGTACGCCTCCACCGCAGCCGCCAGCGCGTTCGCATCGTACTGCTCCTGTGCGTCTGCGATGTACGGCTGCCGGTCGCCGGCGCTGGCCTGTCGCCACTCGTGATTGAGCCACTCGAGTGCGGCCTCGACACGACCCTCATCTGAATCCGCCTCCGAGCGCAGCCCGGCGATGATCGACCGCCGGAGGAGTTGCCGACGACGGTCGCGAACCCGGTCGGTACTCGTTTTGCGCGCCGAGAGTGGGCGTTCGAACGCGAACTCGTACTGGCGCGGGCAGACAAGGTGTGTCGCGAGCGCGTCAGCGGTGACGACGGGCTGGCCCGCTTGCGCAGCCGACTCGTCGTCTGCCTCACTTTCAACAGACGATGGTGGCGTCATCGCGTCTCACCTCCGTCGTTTCCGCCCAGTCTGTCGTCATCTCTTCGTCCACCGCCATCTACTCGCTCACTCCTATCACTCCCACTACCACCACCACTCTCACTACTCTCACCGACCTCACCACTCTCCGGCCGAATCGCCCCTCTCGCCAGATCGAACTGCGTCTCGACCGCCCGCTCGAATCGCGGGTCCACATCCTCGCTCTCCTCGAGTACCCGCTGGATCGCAGCCAGTGTTTTTTCAGTGGACTCGAGTGCGACCTCGCCGCCGGTGCTGGCTTCGGCCTGGACCGTTTCGAGGGCGTTCCAGGGCTGGGACAGGATTTCGGCGGAGGCGCTGCCGAGGGTGTAAAGGTCGCGCGACGGGATGGTCTCGTTCTCGCCGTCGCCATCGCCATCACTCTCGCCCTCGCAGCCGTCCGCTCCGCCACCGCCGAGGTCAGCGAGCGAGAGCGCGGGATGTGGGTGTTCGTCGATTGCGTGCAGATACCGTGAGCGGTGTTGCAGGCGGCCAACCGAGCCGTCCGTCTGCCGGTAGGTACAGAAGTAAAGGTACTCCTCGGCGGCGCGGGCACCGATCGCGAGCTGGCGGCGCGTCCGTTCGGCGTGATAGCGCTCGAACGCGTTGTCCGTAATCTCCTCGACGTTGACGGTGGCGTACGTCTCCGCGACGGCCTCCGGACTCGGATTCGTGACGGCCGGGTAGCCGTCCATCCGTTTAATCCAGGCGGTCGGAAAGAGCGGCGAGAGCGGTTCACTGCCCGGGTACTCGCCGTCGACGACGTTGAGCAGGAAGACGGCGCGCCGGCTATCGTGTTTTACGAGCCCCACGTCACCGACGGTGACGCCGCCTTCGGGGACGGCGACCTCGGCGGTGTGGGCGTAGGGCGCGTCGTAGGTGATCGCCCGCTCGAGCATGGTGACGAACTGGATCCAGTCGCCCGCGAGGATGTCCTGCTCGTCGACGAATTCGGCGATCGAGAGGAGCCGGGAGACGTTTCGAAACTGTTCTCTGGCGTCGATCGGGTCGGCGTCCTCGGCGATCCGGCGTTTGAGGTCCGTCGTGACGATCCAGCGTTTCAGGCTCTTGGAAACCGAGTTCCTGACGACACAGCGCTGCACGAGGTCTTCGGTGAGATCCGGCACTCGTGCCGCGAGCAGGTCGTAGGCCCGCTCGCGGTCATCGATGTGGTACTGGGCGAGTGCGTGCAGTTCCCGGACGGCGAGGTCCTGTTCGAGGCCGTTGACGCCGGCCGAGGCCGTCGGCACCCCGGCGTGCTGGAGCACTCTGCGAACGCGCGGCGCGGGGTTCCCGATGGAACGGAGCAGGACGGCCACGTCCTCGTATTCGAGGCCCTGTTTCTGTCGAAGGTACTCGATTTCGTTCGCGACGGTCTCGACCTGCTGGTCGAGCGTCGGTTCACTGATTACGCGCGCAGCGGTGGCCGAAGCGTGACCTTCGGTTTCTGCAAGCTCGCCGTTCTCTCCCCGGCGAGTCGGCCGTCCAGTCGCAAGAAACGCGCCGAACGGCTGACCGACTCGTCCCGGTTCGGACACCGTGTCCGGCTGTGTTGCTGCCGTTCCGCCGTCCGAGACAACACCGAGTATCGCGTCGGTTTCCCCTTTCTGCGCGCCGTCGGCGGTGTGATCGACGATCTCGAGTCCGTCTGCAAATCGCCGAACCGATCCCACCTCAGTCTTCGTCCGCTCGATGCTCGCGTGCTCCTCGGCGACGCAGATCAGGTCGACGTTCCGGGTGAGCGCACGCAGGTACTCCCGGTCGAGATCGCCACACTCCTCGTACTCGACGACGAGCACCGCGTCGAACTCGCGCTCGATCCGCTCACGAATCGCCTCGCGTTCGAGTGCCGCGATTGCGCGTTCGATCGTCTGGGCCTGCTCCGCCAGGTTGCGCTCCGCGAGATGGTCGTGGAAGGAGGCGTTGACGTCGGCCAGTTCCCGGAGGTAGTCGTCGTAGTCGTGATCGTCGTCTGTGGCGGAGCCGTCGCTTTCACTGGTCTCATCACTCTCGGTGTCCACAGCCCCATCGGCACCCAGATCCGCATCTGCATCTGTATCTGTATCCGCATCTACATCCACACCGAACCCACCGTTCCACGTCGCATCCAACAACAACTGCCCCACGTCCCGACCGAACGAATCGTGCTCGCTCGCCCGCTCGAAGTACGACGACCAGTCGTAGCCGTCGAGCACCCGCGCGAGAAACTCGATCCGCTCCTCGTAGGACAGGCGCGTCAACTCCGGCTCGGCCTCCTCCACAACCGCCGTCGCATGCCGGGGCAGCGACTTCACGTTCGGTCGCCCTTCAAGCCCGACTTCGTCGCGCAACGACGCCGCAAACTCGTCGATCGCCGTCGGCAACCGCTTGAGCACCAGCACGTTCCGCGGGTCGCCATCTACTGGTTCGTGTTCGAGGGTACTCGAGTAGATTCTTGCGACACGCGCGGCGAGCGAGCCGCCGCCGAAGGGGAGGACGTGGAGCGTGCCGGTGAGGAGAGGGGCTGCTGTATCTGAAGCGGGTGGTTGAGACTGAGACATGTGGGGACGAAATCGTATTCGTCCGGACGGTCGGTTGGCGGGTACTTATTGATTCGGGAGAACGTCACGGCGGACTGGGACTCGTGTTCAAAGATTCAACAGCGTCAACGCCGGTGCTACCAACTGTGGTTCCGGATGCTGCTGCCTGCGGTCTCGATAGCATGGACGCGAGAAGGTGCGTTTTGTATCGCGGCTATCGGTTCATCATTAGTTCACTACTGGCTACCGAAGCAACTGCGGAACCTGACAAAAGCAGTCGCTGTGGGGTATGAGAGCACGATGGTGTGAGTGTCCCGTCAGAGCAGCAGTGACACGACGGCGAGCACTAGGAATAGCAACACGAGCCACTTCGCGATGGACATCGTGAGTCCGGCGACGCCACCCGCGCCGAGTGCGGCGGCGATGATTGCGATGACGAAGAACAGGAGTGCAAGTTCTAGCATGGGTAGAGTCATGCCTGAAGCGTGGATATGAATTCGGCATGCATACGCCAAACCGCTGCATATCACTGCTGTTTCGTCCTCGAGCGACGTTCTCTTACGTACTGAGGGGTACTCGAGAGGAACGCTCCTGAGTGGACGACTTTCAAGAGCAAGAAAGCGGACCAGAGCGAAACACGTCTAAAAGCCACGGGTCACCCGACCCGTGATCGTTTACGCGTGGTAGTGGGCGGTGTCACGCACCAACACGAAAGATCGAAGAGAACGTTCGCAGACGAGTCATGCTGCGCTGTGTATTGTGGTACCCGCTCGAGTAATTCAGGGCGTTCTGCACGTTGTGTTCGCTAGCAGCTTACTCACCGAGGTGCGACCGATAGCCTTTCGGCTCGAAGCCGCGCCGGCAGATGACGCGTTTTCGGCCGACCGTGATCGCGCTGATCTGGTCGTCGTCTTCCATGCGATCGATCACCGACTCGAGTCGGTCGGCGGACCAGCCGGTTTCCTCGCGGACGGTTGACTCGTCGACGCGTCCGCCGCGTTTGACGAGGAGTCGAAGCACTTTGTCCTCGTCAGGCAGATCGTGTTCGTCGACGCCGTACTCGATCTCCTCGGCGTAACTGAGTGTCTCGTTGTCGCTCTCGTCGGTCGATTCGCCGGTCGCATCCGATGTCGATGTGGACTCGTGTGCGTCGCTCTCGTCCGTTGAGTCCCCCTGCCAGAGAGACGAGAGGCGAGCCCAAAGTGTACTGAATACCATTGTCGATCACCCGTTTCGTAGGTTTCGGAGCTGCGTGTCGCGCACCGTTGTCGGTACTCTCTTCTTCTGTCCTATCGGTTATATATCTGTGCTCTGCCCGAGCAATGCGGATGTGTGTGGATAGCGTGTGGCGTCCCGTGGTTTCGGTCGTCGCTGTGGCCGAACAGTCGCAACATCGCCGCGACAAGTATTGTTCCTGATACGATTGGTGACAGACCTCGGCTCGTGAGTGACGTGCTGCCACGGGAAATCGCGAGTGAGCTCACACGCTGTGTCAGTCACCAGCCGTCGCGACACGGTCGTGATAAGTCTCTGCAAGGTCGGTAAGCACCTCGTGGTGGTTCGTCGAGTGTGGTGCGGTGAGTGGCGAGATGCTGATACGACCTTCGGCAACCGTTCGACGGTCGGTTCCTTCAGGATCCGGAATCGTCTCTGGGTCCATGGACTCCCAGATGCGGTCGTAGAGAGTGACCTGGTCGCCGTCCGATTTGGCGTCCATCTCGTAGCGTTTCGAGGGACGCGTAATTTCGATCGGCGCGGGACGGTCGTTTGCGTCTGCCATCGGGACGTTGACGTTGAGATACGCTGCGTGCTCGAACGCACCAGCAGCGAGGGCGTGCTCGGCGAGGTAGGTCGTCACGCGCTGGGCCTCGCGGAAATCGTCGACCGTGAGGTCGATTTCGCCAAGTGGAACGTCGTCGACCGGGACGTACATCGAGGTTGCGATGGCGGGAACGTCGAAAAACGCGGCTTCAACAGCGGCGCTAATCGTTCCCGACCGGCCGAGAACGTATTCACCGAGGTTCGCACCACGGTTGCAACCAGCGACGACGAGATCCGGTTCGGGACCGAGTTCCGCGAGGCCGGCGACGACGCAGTCTGCAGGGGTGCCCTCGACAGCGTAGCCGAGTTCGTGGTCGACGAGGCCGATCTCGCCGTTGTGCGAGAGCGAGCGGCCACAGGCGCTCTGATCGCTTGCGGGCGCGACGACGGTGACGTTCGCGTTCGCATGATCAACCAACGCGTCGTGAATTGCGCGGATACCAACGCTGTCGATCCCGTCGTCGTTGGTCAGCAAAATCTCGAGAGAGTCACTCATATCGGTTGGCTTGGGGTCCGACGCGAAAAGCACTCTGGTTTCGGCGATCTGCTCGCCCAGTTCCGGTTGTGCACCAGCGACGAGAGCCTGTATTCCGGCCGCTCAACCGATTCGGTCGACGATCGTCTCCTCGTCGACCACCAGATTGTACGCCTCCTCGTCGTCGTTCCAGAGCGCGAGAATCTGCTCGAACGAACAGACCTCGCCGTACTCGGCCTCGAGTAGGGGCCGGTTGAGCGAGGTCTCCTTCGTGAGGACGGCGTAGTGGTCGATCGCCTCACTACCGTCGCTGATCTTGAACAGTGGGTTCGACGAGCCGCCGTACTCGGCGTCGTCATCCGAACTCAGCGAGTGGCTCAGTTTCGCCGCGACGAGGTCGATCCGGTTCGGAACGTGGTGCTCCATATCAGCCATCTTTGCCCAGTCACCGTCGTCGAGTTCGAGATCGATCCGCCGAGTGCCGTCCAGGCGCAACAGCGAGTGTGAGAACTGCACGTCGACGTTGACGAACTCGCCGGGTGCGTGCTCCTCGTCGTCTTCGGGTGTCACCTCGTCGAGTTGGCGCTGGAACTCGAGGACCTCGAGATCCGGGCGAACGTCGAACGACCAGCCGCGGTCCGTGGGCCGTTCGTCGGGCCAGAGACGAACTGTCGGCCCGTAGACGGTGACGCGCCCGCGGCGGTCGTCTCTGCTATCGACGTTCACGCTGTCATCGCTATCGCCATCGTCATCGACACCATCGTCGTCGCCGTCGTCACCCCTGCTATCGCCCGCAGCCGACTCCGCCGAGAACTCGCTCGCGTCTCGAACCCGTTCGTCCTCGAGTGTCCGCTCGAGTTCGCGCAGCCCGACGCTCGTGTTCTTGTCGGCGGGTTCCATCGCGAGGAGGGTGCCATCGGATGCGAGTGCGTCGAGCAGCGAACGAGCGACGGCCGTGGGATCTGCGAGTTCGTTGAGGACGTTGCAAGCGAGGATGAGGTCGAACGGTCCATCGTCGCCCTGCGCAGTAGTGCTGAGCGTTGCCGGTTCTACGTCCTCGATTGCTTCGCGGTGAATCGTCGTATGGATGTTCTGGCCCGTCTCCGCGAGCAGGGACTCGAGTACATCGGCGGCGGCGCTCGGTTCGACGGCGTGGTACTCGACGAGCGCGTCGTCGGGGAGGTACTCACAGAGTCCGAGCGCAGGGCCGCCGACGCCTGCGCCAACGTCGAGGACGCGAAGGGTGCGGTCGAGCAGCCCGCGTTCTGCCAGGTCGTCGAGGGCGTACTGAATCGCGGCGTAGTAGCCCGGCAGGTGGTAGATCGCGTAGCCCGATGCCACGTCTTCGTCGTACGTCACTGCCCGGCGCTCGAGGTACTGGGCTTTGAATCGGCGGATCGTCGACCGGAGGAGGTCGCCAACGCTGTCCGTGTGCCAGTTCACGCCGTAGCGCTCGACGAGGAGGTCCTCGAGTGCTCGCGCGTAGCGGTCCGGAAACGCCTGGACTGGCCCCCGATTCGGGGGAACCGGCTCGCCAGAGACGGGGACGAACGTGCCGTCATCGCGTTCGATCAGTCCGAGATCCAGTGCCTCCTCGCGGAGGTGCTGGCGAACGACGGCCGGATGTGGCGTGCCAGTAACGTAGTCGGAAATCTCGTCGGGGTCGATCGGCCGGACGTTGCGCAGATACTTCGCGTTGGATCGGATGGCTTCTCGTTGGTCAGTCATTGGTCTGCTCCCTCCGCTGGCTGGTCGGTAGTCGCCGGGCTGTCGGCCGCGGTCTCGCTATCGTCGTGCCACCGTGCCCCCGCTTTCTGGTAGAGGGACTCGAGTTCGGTCGCGTCGGCGTCGGCAATCGTACGTGCGGCGTCGGCGATCGCCTCGGCACCGTCGAAGGTGGACTGAATATCGGCGTAGACGCGGGGCGTGCCGCCGGTTACCTGTTCGGCGAGCGTTTGCAGCTGCTCGTAGATTGGAGTCTCGAAGCCGTCGGGAACGGATTCTGCCGCGAGGGCGAACGAGAGCACGGTTGCGTGGGTCATCGCCTGGACGGTTTCCATGGCGTCGTCGTGCTCCGCCGCCGTCGTGTCGACGAGATCGTTCCCGCGGGCGGCGAGCGCTGCGAGCAGGTCGTCGGTAATCGGCCCCGTGGCGTCGCGAACGACGGCGATCGAGCCGGGGGCGCGCTCGGGGGCGAACAGCGGGTGGAGGCTCACGCGCTCGTGGTCGGGTGCGTGCTCGCGCATTGCTGCGAGCGGTGGGGCCATGACGCCGGAGACGTCGATGACGGCGTGGTCCGTTCGTGAGAACTGCTCGGCGATTGCATCGGTGATGTGGGCCATCGGGACGGCGAGACAGACAGCATCGTAGGTGTCCTGTCCAGCCTGGACGTCGGTGTCGTTGCTATTGTCGTCGCCATCGCGGCCGCTGTTAGCGTCGAGTGTCGTTACAGAGCCCCCAGTCGCCTCCGCCGCTGCAGCCGCGGCCTCCCGGTCGACATCGGCGTAGGTGATCGTCGCCTCGCTCCCGATGGCAGTGCCGAACCAGCGTCCCATCGAGCCAGCGCCGACGATCAAGACGTTCATCGGTGGCTCCTACCGCCTGCCGTTGCAAAAGCCGTTCGATCGATCAGTTCGCGTGAGCGTCACGTACGCCAGCAGCTCTGCTCTCACCGCCGCCACCGCCGTCCACCAGGACTACTCGGCAACCGGCTCGAGTCCAACCCGATACTCAGTCAGGTTCTCGTAGCCGTCCTCGGTGACCACGACGAGGTCTTCGATACGGACGCCACCGACGGCAGGGTCGTAGAGACCCGGTTCGATCGAGATAACGTGACCCGGCTCGAGTTCCCCGCCGCTCGGGGAAACCCGTGGCTCCTCGTGAACAGCCAGTCCGACGCCGTGGCCGGTGCTGTGGATGAAACCGGTCTCGGCGGTTGGATCGCTACGCAGCGTCTCATAGCCCGCGTCCTCGATCACGTCACAAACCACGTCGTGGACGGCCTCGCCGGTGACACCGGGCTCGACCGCCTCGAGTCCGGCCTCGTAGGCCTCTTGAGTAACCTCGTAGCGTCGCGTCATTTCCTCGCTCGGCTCGCCGCGGACGAACGTGCGAGTCATGTCGCCAAAGTAGCCTGTCTCCTTGTCCTGCGGGAAAATGTCGATTACGATGAGGTCGTTTGCCGTGAGCTGTCCGCTGCCGCGGTCGTGAGGATCTGCACCATCTGCGGCGCAGGCCACGATCGTCTCGTCGAGTCCGCAGCCGTGTCGCAGCAGCGTTACTTCGATCTCCTCTTTAACGCGTTCGCTGGTGAGCGGCGTGCCGTCCAGGACGAGTCCATCGTCATTGATCTCTGCGCTCGCGATGAGTCGCTCCGCGGTCGCCATCGCGGCCTCGTTCGCCTGCTGAGTCGCCCGAATCTGATTGACTTCCCAGGGCGTCTTCGTCGCGCGAATCTCCTCAATGATCCCCTCGCTCTCGACCGTCACAGTCAGTCCCTGCTCGCGCAGCCCGTCCGCAGTTCCGGTCGGGAACGAGCGCGGAACGGCGACGAACTCGACATCGTGGTCCGCCAGAAACGCCGCGAGCGTGTGCAGCTTTCCGCCGTACGGGCCGTGCTTTGCGCGATGCTCGTGATAGTCGTACCCCGACAGCCGAGACACCGAGTCCGCGGCGGCCTCCGACTCCGCCCGGCCGTACTCGAGTCCCGACACCAGCAGGTGGACGCCGTCCTGGGTGACGAGCGTCTGGTAGGGATCCGGTGCGGTAAAGCCGGAAACGTAGCGCTGGTCCGAATCTGACGCGTCGGCGTCGATGAGGTAGCCGTCCAGGTCGTCGGTCTCGAGTGCCGTCCGAAGCGGGGTGAGGTCGACGGGGTCGTTCATACGTCCTCGTGTGGCCGGCCCGTACATAATGGCGCGGGTCTCGGCTGGGGTCGCCACTGACTGGCGGTTCACTGATATATTCAGCGAACGCGTTCGCGGAACCATAGACTTATGACCGGCGATTCCAACCCACGAGTATGCGCCGCCGCCGGCTCCTTTCGACGAGTATTGTTGTCGCGCTCGCGGGCTGTGTCTCACTCCCTGCGGACGAAGACGAAACCGACGGGAAGACCGGCGAGGATTACATCGCAGACGCAATCGAAACTCGCGTCGCGCTTACCGATATCCAGGCACAACGACGGTTGACCGTGGAGACTCCCGATGAGACGACGACACAGGTCGAGGAGATCTATCGCAAGCCGCCGGCCGAGAAGCGACGCGCGGTCCGCCGGTCGGACGACGATGATCCAGCCGCAGGATCGGTGTCGGTCACGAACCGCGAGATGACCTGGGACTACTACCCCGACGAACACCTCGTGATGAAGCGCCACCACCCGAACCGGGTCGTCGCCGACGGGCCGCGGCTCGCACTCGAGAGCCTCCGTGCGAACTACGACCTCAGCTACAACGGCCTCGATACCGTCGACGGCCGCGAGGCCCACCGAATCGAGGCGACGCCGGTCGATCCCGCGGGCGACAATGCTGGCCGGTCTATCGACTTGCTGGTCGGCGAAACCGTGTATCGGATTCCACTCGAGATGGTCTCTGAGTCGGAGTTGGACGAGGCCACTGTCTCGCGGACGATCTGGATCGACGACGAACACCGGTATCCGGTCAAGGAGCGCGATTACGTACACACTAACGACGAGTTGCTCCATCGGCTAACGGTGACCTACGAGGACCTCGAGATCGACGCTGGTCTCGATCCGGAAACGTTCGTTTACGAACCACCCGAGGACGCCGAGGTCGTTACGATCGGGCTCGAACCGAGCGGGATCTACGACTCGATCGAGACGGCTGCGGCGGACGCTCCGTACGATCTCCCTGAGCCGGACGTACCAGCGCCGTACGAACTCGACCGGGTCACCCTCGTCGAGAAGGAGCGACAGACCGGCCCGACGACGATGCTGTGGTACGCAGACCAGACGCGTCCAGAACACGAACTCTATGTCGCCGTCCGAACCGACCCGCGATTCAGTACGGATACACTCGAAGAGACCACAGTGAACGGCCACACGGCCTACCGACGAGAGGGGCGGATCGATAGTCTGTTCTGGACGTGTTCGGAGCTGAGCTACGAGGTATCGAGTGCGACTGACGAGGAAACGATTGCCGAGGTCGCAGCGTCAGTGGGCTGTCCGTAGCGTCGTCGAGAGAACTGAGGTCGATCGGTGGACAGTTGGACGCGCTGTTCCGGGCAGGCAGCTATAGTAACAACTCCAACTAGTTACACACTGATCGCACGTTCGCGGTTCTCGCTCAGTTCACTCGCTCCGAACCGCGCTGCCGTCGTGCGATCAGGTGCGCAGNGTTCGCGGTTCTCGCTCAGTTCACTCGCTCCGAACCGCGCTGCCGTCGTGCGATCAGGTGCGCAGTGACTTGCAGTGGCTACTATAGTGTCTGTCCGCGTTCACGCCACCTACATTCGTGCTACCTACGTTCGGCCCGGCGGCGGTTTAGTCTACATACGTTCGGCTTACCGGTGATTCTGTGTTTCGTCGGGGTTTCGTGCAAACAGAATCTCGGCCGCGTGTTGATGCGGTTCGCCACCAGAATCGTCGTCGAAGACGAGGTCGTCCACCCGTAGCACGTCCCAGTCCTCGTAGTAGCCGGCTAGCTCGCCTAGCTCGTAGAAGTACTCGTTTGCCGTCCAATCCGGTGGTGTCGGAACGTCGGGGTGGTCGACGAAAGCGAACAAGACGTGGAGGCCACCGGGAGTCGTCTTCGCCTTGAAGTGCTCGAACTGGGGCTCGCGGTTCGCTGGTCGAACGTACTGGATCGTTCCGGCGGAATAGACCACGTCGACCGGTTCCGGGAGCGACGCCTCGTTCGCGTCGGCTTCGATCGGCTGGATCGTCACATCCCTGTCTTCGGCGAGATGCGCCGCCTTCTCCAGACCGTTTGGAGAGACATCCATTGCGTACACGGTCCATCCCTGTTCGGCGAAGAACACGGCGTCTCTGCCCTCGCCGGCACCAATATCGATCACCGCCGGCGCGTCTGCACGCACCGGTTCGCGTTCGACAGTCTGGCGCGCCAGTTCGTTCGGCTCAGTGCCCCAATAGTAGTCCGCCCGCCCGTAGACACGCTCGCGTTCCTCGGCTCTCATTGGTGGATGCACTCGAGAGGTGAGTATAGAATTACTGGTGAATGTGTACCACGGCAGCGATCACCGGGGCACAGATACTGGCGCGACCGGTACCGGTATAGGCCGGCCGGTCCACACCCCGAGCATGAACGACACGAACGTCACGATCACACCCTCACGCGTCGCGGGAACCGCGCGAGCGCCCCCCTCGAAGAGCTACACCCACCGGGCCATTCTCGCCGCCGGCTACGCCGAGCAGACGACCGTCCGGGATGCCCTCTGGAGTGCCGACACGCAGGCGACCGCCCGCGCTGTCGACCTGTTCGGTGGGAGCGTCGAGCGCGAGGATGGCACACTCGAGATTGACGGCTTCGGTGGCCGCCCTGATGTCCCCGCGGACGTCATCGACTGTGACAACAGCGGGACGACGATGCGCCTCGTCACTGCCGCGGCCGCACTCGCAGACGGGACGTCGGTGCTCACCGGCGACGAGTCGCTTCGCTCGCGTCCACAGGGACCGCTGCTCGAGGCCGTCGCCGATCTCGGCGGCGAGGCGCTGAGCACCCGCGGGAACGGCCAGGCACCGCTCGTCGTCACCGGTCCGCTCTCGGGCGGAACGGTCTCGATTCCTGGTGACGTCTCCTCACAGTACATCACCGCGCTCCTGCTGGCCGGCGCGGTAACCGAGGAGGGTCTCGCGATCGAACTCGAGACAGCACTCAAATCCGCGCCCTACGTCGACATTACGCTCGAGGTGCTGGAGGGGTTCGGTGTCGAGGCGCGCAAAACGGACAGCGGATTTGCGGTCGAGGGCGGCCAGACCTACGACGTGGACGACGGCGAGTACGCTGTTCCAGGCGACTTCTCGTCGATCTCCTACCCGCTCGCGGCGGGCGCTATCGCGGGCGACGACGGCGTTCGCATCGAGGGCGCACACCCGAGCGCGCAGGGTGACACCGCCATCGTCGACATCGTCGACCGAATGGGTGCAACTGTCGACTGGGACCGAGCGGGCGGGACGATCGACGTGCAAGCAGATGCACTCGAGGGCGTCGAGGTCTCGGTGGAGGACACGCCGGATCTGCTGCCGACCATTGCGACGCTCGGAGCCGTCGCCGACGGAGACACGCACATCACGAACGCCGAACACGTCCGCTACAAGGAAACCGATCGCGTGAGCGCGATGGCCGAGGAACTCGGGAAGCTGGGCGTCGAGACGACCGAAGAACAGGACTCGCTGACGGTCCACGGCGACGCGTCGGTACTCGAGGGCGCGACCGTCGAGGGCCGGGGCGACCACCGGATCATCATGTCGCTCGCGCTGGCGGGGCTGGTTGCGGAGGGCGAGACGACGATTCGCGGTGCGGACCACGTCGACGTTTCGTTCCCCGGTTTCTTCGACATGCTGGCAGAGCTCGGCGCGAGTATCGACCGGACGTAGATCGAGGGCTCTTTCACATCGAGCGACCGAGTACTCGACGACCGAATGGAGACCGTTCCGATCGGAGCCGCCATCGATTCCCTGACGATCTTCTTCGTACTCACGACGATGCTGTCGATGGGACTCGAGTTGACGCTCGAGGAAATTCGGGCGTCGCTCGATCAGCGGCGGCTGCTCGCGCGGGCGCTCGTCGCGAATCTGGTACTCGTGCCGCTGCTCGCGTTCGGGCTCGTTCTCGCGGTGCCGATGCGGACCGAGTACGCGATCGGCCTGGTGTTGATCGCGATTGCACCGGGTGCGCCGTTCGGGCCGAAACTCGCCGAACTCTCGCGGAGTGATATCGCCTTCGCAAGTGGACTCATGGCTGTCCTGGGCATCGTCTCGGTCGTCACGATTCCGTTCTCCGTGAGCGTGCTCATGCCTGCAGGCGTCGCCGTCGATCCGGTCGCTATCGCGGAGCTAGTGGTCGTGGCCCAGCTCGTGCCGCTCCTGCTTGGGCTGGGTGTCAACGCGCGCTCGACAAGTCTCGCGACGCGGCTGTATCCGCCGGTCCAGCGGCTTTCGACCGGTTCCCTGATCCTCCTGATCGTGTTGCTGGTGGCCGTCAACGGCGAGGAACTCCTGGGGCTGGTCGGAACCGGGACACTGTTCGTCTCGATCGTCGTCGTGGGAAGTTCGCTGCTGCTGGGGTACGCGTTCGGCGGCCCGGCGCGTACCACGCGAGAGGTGCTCGCGACGACGACTGCAGCGCGAAACGCGGCCATCGCGCTCTTGATCGCAACGGCGAGCTTTTCGAACCCGAGCGTGCTCACGATGATCGTCGCGTTCAGCCTCATCAGTCTCGTTATGTCGGTGCTATTGGCGGGCGAGTGGCGATAACCGACACACCGACTAGCCATACCTGTCTCTCGTCCAGTACTCGCGATACGGCGCGCCTGACTGGACTCGTTGACCACACCCGTCTCGTGTCGTGCTTCGCCGTGTCAAACCACCGATAGCACTTATTGGGACGGTGGCGAAGAACGGGTCATGCTTCAGGAGTCCGTCGAACAGCGACTGCGTGCGACACAACGCGAGCACGTAGGTAGTGTCGAGGCTACCGACGGCGCTACCGGAGACGCGAGCGACCCAAAGCTAGGAGACGCCGACGCTACAGCGTACTGGTTCCCCGCATACGACGACTACTGCGTCGCCAACGTCCCCGAAACCGCGCTCTCGCTGCTTTCGCACTCGAGTTCGGACGCCTTCGACCACCGGCTCCCAGCGTCAGTCTTCGACGGCGTGGACCTCGACGGCATCGACACCGTCGTCCTGTTCCTCCTCGATGGCTTCGGCTACGAACACTGGAAGCGCGACTATCGCGACCACGACCTGCTCGCCCGGATTACAGATCAGGGTGTCGTAACGCCGCTCACCTCTATCTACCCCTCCGAGACCGCCGCAGCGATTACGACCCTTCAGACCGGCGCGCTGCCCGTCGAACACGGCCTTCTCGGCTGGTTCCAGTACCTCGGGTCAGCCGATCAGGTGATCACGACGCTCCCGTTCCTAACGACGAGCGACGAGCCACTCGAGTCGGTCGCACCTGACGCGGACCCAGACGATTTGTTCGACGCCGAGACGCTGTACACCCGGGCGGCCGACAAAGGTATTGAGAGCTACGCGATTCAACCCGAGGCGTACGCGGACTCGGGGTACAGCCGTGCGAGCACGGCCGGCGCGGAACGCATCGGCTACGACGGCCCGGCAGACCTCGCGGCGACCATCCGAGAGGTGTGTGAGTCGTCTGGACCGGGGTCGTCGTCAACCGTAACGTCGGCATCGACGCGGACGCCGACGTACATCTACGCCTACGAGCCGACCATCGACGCGGTGTCCCACGCCGAAGGGACGACAGCCGACCGATACCAGGACGAACTCGCCACGATCACGACGCAGCTCCAGCAGGAATTTGTCGGGCAACTCGAGTCCTCCGCCGCCGAGCGGACGCTCCTGCTGGTGACGGCGGATCACGGACTCGTCGATACCGTACCCTCGGAGAACATCGAGATGGCAACGTGGGGCGACTGGCCGACCATTCGTGAGTCGTTCCGACGCGACGAACACGGTGAGCCGCGGCTGCCGACCGGCAGTCCGCGAAACGTCCACTTCCATGTGCGGCCGGATCGGCTCACGGACGTTCGGGAGCGACTCGAGAGCCACCTTGGAGACGAGGCGGTGATTGTTACTCGTGAGGAGGCACTGGATTGCGGTCTGTTCGGCCCCGGGGTGCCGTCGTCGCTGTTCCAGTCGCGCTGTGGCGACCTGCTCGTCATCCACCGCAATCGCGGGCTGTCGTGGCCGCTGCCGGGCACCGACGAGAGCGCAGTTGGGGACCAGATCGGCCTGCACGGCGGGCTCGCGCGCGAGGAGATGCTCGTTCCGCTCGCGGCGGTGCGACTGGATTCGCTTCGCGGGTAGGGTGGTGGTGAGTGGAGACCGTCTGGTAGTTCTCAACTCGAGTCCATCCGACCGCCAGCAGCGGCGAAAATTCGCAGGGATCCTGCAGGGCTAAGTGTCCGCGTCTCCGAGGGGGTGGCAATGAACGGCAATCGGTTCGGTCGCCTCTTTCAGGTGACTACGTTCGGTGAGAGCCACGGTGAGGCGATGGGGTGTACCATTTCCGGCTGTCCCGCCGGCCTCGAACTCTCTGAGGAAGATATTCAGGCCGATCTGGATCGGCGCAAGCCGGGCCAGTCCATGATCACGACCAGCCGCGGCGAACCCGACGATGTCTCGATCAAGTCCGGGATTCAGGACGGCTACACCACCGGCACGCCGATCGGGCTCGTGATCCAGAACAAGGACGCGCGCTCGGGCAAGTACGAGCCCTTCATCACCGCGCCGCGGCCCTCTCACGGAGATTTTACGTACTCGGCGAAGTTCGGGACGCGAAACTGGGGCGGCGGCGGCCGCTCCTCGGCCCGGGAGACGGTCAACTGGGTCGCAGCGGGCGCAATCGCGAAGAAGTTGCTCGCCCGTGAAGGGATCGAACTCAAGGCACACGTCAACCAGATCGGCGATATCGAAGCACCCGAGGTCAGCTTCGAGGAGATGCGAGAGCACTCCGAGGAGAACGACGTGCGCTGTGCTCACCCCGAAACGGCCGATGAAATGCAGGAACTGATCGAGGAGTATCAGGACGAGGGCGACTCAATCGGCGGCTCGATCTACTTCGAGGCCCAGGGCGTTCCCGTCGGACTCGGTGCACCGCGCTTTGACTCGCTCTCGGCGCGACTCGGGCAGGCGATGATGGCGGTGCCGGCGACGACAGCGTTCGAGTTTGGGCTCGGAACGGAGGCCGCAGAGTGGACCGGCAAGGAGCGAAACGACGACTGGGAGTTCGATTCGGACGGGAATCCGACACCCGTCGAGAACGACCACGGCGGGATTCAAGGCGGCATTAGTTCGGGCGAGCCAATCTACGGCGAGGTGACACTCCACGCGCCGACCTCGATCCCGAAAAGCCAGCAGACCGCCGACTGGGAGACCGGCGAACTGAAAGAGGAGAAGGTCATCGGCCGCCACGACCCCGTTCTCCCACCCCGCGGCGTGCCGGTCGTCGAGGCGATGCTCGCGCTGACGCTGGTCGACTTCATGCTGCTCTCGGGCCGCCTCAATCCCGACCGCGTCGACAACCAGCCCGGCGAGTACGATACGGACTACCACCCGAGTAATCCACAAAACGAGTAGTCCCAGGGCGTTTGTCGTCTTTTTAGGCATTTTGGACCCCGACACGGCACACAGCACGCGCACATATATCGGCCACGCAACAGTACAACGGTCCACATCAGTCACAACAACAGCAACAACAACACCTAACCGGCCGTTCGCCGTGTCTCCGGTATGCACGATTTCCACGTCCACTCGAACTACTCGGACGGGAGCTTTCTCAGGGGCATGGTCCGCGCCGCCGAATCCGCCGGGCTCGAGGGCATCGGCTTTGCCGACCACTGTAACGTCGCCGACCGCGCCGGTGCGAACGGCATGCGCACACTGTACGGCTTCAACCTCGATCTCACCTACGAACGTCGCCGCGAGGGCATCGAGTGCGTCCGCGAGGAAACGTCGATACCCGTCTACGACGCCGTCGAAATGGACTACAATCCGCGTGACGAGGCCGAAATCGAGACATTCCTCGACGATGCCGGCTTCGACTACAGCATCGGCAGTGTCCACACCGTCGGCGGCGAGAACGTCCAGATACTCTCGGCGTTCGCAGAGCGGACCGACGAGGAACTGAACGCTGTCGTCGACGACTACTTCGATACTCTCGTCTCGCTCGTCGAATCGGACCTGTTTGATATCGCCGCCCACGTCGACCTGATCGAACGCACCCCGCCGCTTCGCGGCCGCGCAACCACGGACCACTACCGCCGGGTCGCCCAGGCGTTCGCCGACTCGAGTACCATCCCAGAACTCAACGCGGGCCGGGCGCTCACGGATGCCGAGATCGTCCACCCGTCGTCGCCGTTTCTGTCGACCTTGCGCGAGTACGACGTGCCAGTGACGGTTGGGTCTGACTCCCATCGTCCCGGAGAAATCGGCGAGCGCGCGACGTTCCTCGAGGAGTACGCCGCCGAGTTGGGCCTCGAACCGGTCGCGCCAGCGACGGTACTCGAGTCATAACCTCGATTTTGGCCGGGACTCTGGGGGCAAGGTTCCCGTCCGTAAGCACCACGAAGAGGCCGTTCGCTGGCTCCGCCGTCACTCTGGACCGACGACTTCGACTGTGATCCCCGTCGGACTCTCACAGTAGAGTGCGTAGTAGCCGCCGGCATACGGATGTTGGTCGTCGTAGAGAACGCACGAATCAGCCCGTTCGCGGACACCTGCGGTGAGCTCGTCGACCGTTGCTCGGGACGCAGCGTGGAACGCGAGGTGGTCGAGTCCCGGCGCGCGTCGGTCGAACGGGTCGTCCGTGTCGGTCTCTTTGACGACGATGTATGTCGGCCCGTTGATCCAGGAGCGGCCACCCGCCCACTCGTTTTTGGGTTCGTACTCGAGTGCGCCGAGCAGCCAGTTCCAGAAGTCGACCGACGACTCGAAGTCTGTGGTGCAGAGTTCGACGTGGTGGAGCTGGCCGGCGTGTTCAGGTGTGGCGTGGTCCGGTGCGGCGTGGTCAGATGTATCGTGGTCGGTGTCCATGCGTTCACCGTGTCGAACTATCAACCAATGAACGACCCGGTGCGAGATAGGAGGAGACGCATCAAAGAACGTACCAATCCATCTATGGTGGTGGTAGGACACTAAGGCTACTGGGTCTCTTCGAACGATTCGCCGTGACGGACCTGCAGTTCAGACTGATACTCGGGACTGCGGGGGTCGGATACGCGTGTACTCTCGTCCTGGTCGTGCAGACAGTCGGGCAGGACGGTGGCGTCCGTCTTGGGTCGCTTGCTGGAGTCGTGATTGGTGCGGGTCTTGGGTACGGTGTGCACAGACTGCTCCAATGATGGGTGCACATGTGCTCGTTCAACAACGCAAATAGTGTCACGTATCGGACTTTATCGGGGGTGAAAATGTGGACAACTCTGCACAGTTTCGCCCGTTTAGTAATGATTGTTCGTAGGGGTTAGCTCGGTGAGTATAGATTCTTCACGATAGATCCTTGGTAATGTATAGCAAAGGCTTTAGGGCAAGTGGGGCAAATTTCCGCTACGGTTGGCCTACTGGCCACTGATTTACTATGAGCGACGACGAACTTATCTGGCGAATCGCAGGGGGTTCCGGTGACGGGATCGACTCGACGAGTCAGAACTTCGCAAAAGCGCTGATGCGTTCGGGGCTCAACGTATTTACACACCGCCACTATCCATCGCGGATCCGGGGCGGCCACACGTACGTCGAGATCCGAGCCGCAGAACACGAGGTACAGTCACGTGGGGATGGTTACAACTTCCTGCTCGCGCTGGGTGACTCCTTCGCCCGCAACCCGCAGGAAGAGGCCTACTACGGCAACGAGGAGATCAAGCCCCTCTCGGAGAACCTGGACGAACTCCGCGAGGGCGGCGTCATCATCTACGACGAGGGCCTCGTCAGCGAGGACGACGTCGAGGCACTCAACCTGGAGGAGCGTGCCGAAGAGAACGACTGGCACGTTTTCCCGCTCGATCTGCGCGGCCTCGCCAAGGAACACGGCCGTGAGGTCATGCGTAACACCGCTGGTGTCGGCGCGACCGCCGCGCTGCTCGACATGGACCTCGAGCACATCGAGGACCTCATGGCGGACGCCATGGGCGGCGACGTACTCGAGGCAAACCTGGATATTCTCCACGAGGCCTACGAGGATGTCAACGAGGAGTACGAGTTCGAACACGACCTCCGCGTGCCAACGGGCGAACACGAGACCGAGCAGGCACTGTTGTCGGGTTCGAACGCGATCGCCTACGGCGCAATCGACGCCGGCTGTCGGTTCATCGCCGGCTATCCGATGACGCCGTGGACGGACGTCTTCACCATCCTCAGCCAGAACTTCCCAGACATGGGCGGGATCTCCGAGCAGGTCGAAGACGAGATCGCTGCCGCTGCGCTGGCCGTCGGTGCCAGCCACGCCGGCGTGAAGGCCATGTCCGGTTCCTCGGGCGGTGGCTTCGCGCTGATGAGCGAACCGCTCGGCCTCGCTGAGATGACCGAGACGCCGCTCGTGCTCGTCGAGTCGATGCGTGCCGGTCCGTCGACCGGGATGCCGACGAAGCCCGAACAGGCCGACCTCGAACACGTCCTCTACACGAGTCAGGGAGACTCCCAGCGCGTCGTCTTTGCGCCCGGGAACATCGAGGAAGCCTACGAGCAGACCCGCATCGCGTTCGACATCGCGTGGGACTACCAGATCCCGGTCATGCTCATCTACGACCAGAAGCTCTCGGGCGAGAACAAGAACGTCGACATCGAGTTCTTCGACCGCGAGCCGTCGCCGGATCTGGGCTCGACGCTAACCGAAGAAGAGCTGAAGGAGGCCGCACATGACAACTCCGGGAAGTTCAAGCGCTTCAACTACGAGACCGCCGAGGACGGCGTTGCGCCGCGCTCGCTGCCCGGACAGAAGAACGGGCGCTACCTCGCGACCGGCAACGAGCACAGCCCGGTCGGCCACATTAGCGAGGACCCCGACAACCGCGTTGCCCAGATGGACCGGCGTCTCGAGAAGCTCGAGGCGATCCGGACCGAACTCGACGAGGAACGCGACTCCACGCAGACCTACTTCGGTGAGGAAGACGCTGAGTACGGTATCATCACGTGGGGATCGAGTCAGGGTGCCGTCGAAGAGGCAATCGCTCGCCTGAACGCAGACGGTCACTCCGTCCGCGGGCTCAGCGTCTCGGACATGATGCCGTTCCCGGAGCAGGAAGTGACGGAGTTCCTCGAAAGCGTCGATGAGGCGATGGTTGTCGAGATGAACGCCAGCGCGCAGTTCCGCGGCCTGCTGCAGAAGGAACTGGGTCGCTTCGGCGAGAAGCTCACCAGCCTCCTCAAGTACAACGGCAACCCGTTCGAGCCCGCCGAGATCGTCGAGGGCTACGAGGTCAACGTTGCCGAGGAAGAGCGCGAACCGACCGCACAGGTCCGAATCGAACCCGCTGCAGGTGACTAACACAGATCCATGAGTGCTTTCAACGCAATCGGAGACGAACGAGAGATCGACCGGGACGAGTACACGCCCGGTGTCGAACCGCAGCCGACCTGGTGTCCGGGCTGTGGCGACTTCGGCGTCCTGAAGGCGCTGAAGCAGGCCCTCCCGGAGGTCGGCAAGACCCCGGAGGAAGTGCTAACCGTCACCGGGATCGGCTGTTCCGGCAAGCTGAACAGCTACCTCGACACGTACGGCTTCCACACGATCCACGGTCGTTCACTGCCCGTGGCTCGCGCCGCCAAACTGGCCAACCCCGACCTCGAGGTCGTCGCCGCCGGCGGTGACGGCGACGGCTACGGGATCGGTGGCAACCACTTCATCCACTCGGCCCGCGAGAACCACGACATGACCTACATCGTGTTCAACAACGAAATCTTCGGGCTGACGAAGGGCCAGACCTCACCGACCAGTCCCAAGGGCCACAAGTCGAAGACCCAGCCATCCGGCAGCGCGAAGACGCCGCTTCGCCCGCTGTCGATGTCGCTGAACGCCGGCGCGAGCTATGTCGCTCGCACGGCCGCGGTCAACCCGAACCAGGCCAAGGAGATCATCAAGGAGGCCATCGAACACGACGGCTTTGCGCACATCGACTTCCTGACCCAGTGTCCGACCTGGAACAAGGACGCACGCCAGTACGTGCCCTACGTCGACGTCCAGGAGTCCGACGACTACGACTTCGATGTCCACGACCGGACCGAAGCCGCCGAAATGATGCGCGAGACCGAGGACGTCCTCAACGAGGGCACCGTCCTCACCGGCCGCTACTACGTCGAAGAGGACCGCCCATCCTACACCCAGGAGAAACAGGCTGTCGGCGAGATGCCCGACCAGCCACTCGCAGAGCGGTACTTCGACGACGACGCCGAGTGGGAACGCAGCTACGACCTGCTCGACCGTCACAAGTAACCCGCCGTCGGGTCGAACTTCAGTTTCGGCCAGCAGTAGTACTCGAGTTCGATTTTTTATGGCCGCCTACTCGAGTAGCCGTCGCGCTGCTTTTTCGGACACCGGCCCCACACGTTGTCGACTGGTTTTCACGAATAGTACGGACGGGTGACGATAGAGGGACGGATCGATGCACCGAGCGTCGGAACATCAGGACACCAGCACATCGAGCCGCGAGTCAGCGACAGCCGAGTTGCTGACCGATCTCGAGTGCAGTGTCATCACCGAACTGGTTGTCGACATAGACCGAATAGTACTGCTCGCCACAGGGCCACTGTAGTTCCGTGCCCTGCGGGGTCTGTTCGAGTGAGCCGGTGGCGTCTCCGACGGGCACATCGTGGCCGTTCGTCGCGAATTCTCGCGGACCGTCACTCGTCGTAACCGAAACCGTGCCGTCGCTCCCGCTTCGGTAGAACACCGAAACCTGGATGCGGTCTTCGTCGGCGAACTCGTAGCTCGTGACACCGTCGAACATGACGTCGTCAGGGAGTGTACTCGGACGAGGTTCTGCGACCGCGAACGGAACGGTTTCCTCGGCATCGGCGACCGACTCGTGGTCCTCAATCGTCGGCAGCGGGAGGAAATCGGTGTCGGTCTCGTCGTCCGTATGCGGCGGCTCGGTTTCACCCTCGTGCTGGGTTTCGCCATCACCGACGTTTGCAGCGGGCGGCGTAAACTCGAACAGGTCATCGTCGAACTCACCGTCGATCGTGAGGTCCGTGTATGTCGTCTCGAGGAGCAGGTCGTCGCCTGCGATCTGGTGTTTGACCGGGAATAGCGTCTCCTGGTCGAGCCAGACCTCGACGCGGTCGACGCCCAGTTCCGATGGCTCCTCAGTGGTCGAGAGCGGGAGTTCGTAGGCAGTTTCGCCGACGAGAATAGCAACAGACTGGTCGACGGTTTCGTTCGCCGGTGGCTCGAACGTGAGATGGTAGCTGTCGCGGTCCACAACAGTTGTCTCCGTCGCGTCAACGAGGTCATACGCCGCGAGATAGCGCTCCTGTTGATCGTAGAAGCGATCAAGCCGCGCCGACACGTCGTGGTCTGTCTCGATGGCCGTCGTCGAGCCACTAGCGCGGTCGTGATGCCACCGAGTTTCTCCGTTGCTGATGGTGAGGACCCCCGGATCGTCGTCCGAATCGGTGACCGGATCGATTCGGACGGCACCATCGTCGCGCAGCCAGATCTCCTCTGTGCGTTCGTGAACGTTTCCGTCGACTTCTTCGCGGATTTCGACGGTTGCACTCACCTCGGCAGGTTGATCCGTCTCCTCGAACTCGGTCTGGATATCGCTCGCGGAGAGGTCGTCAGCGAGCGGTCCCGTACAGCCTGCGAGAAGGACTAGAAGCGGAACGAGAATGACCACCAGATAGTGGCGAGTTGGTACTCGACCGTCAGCTGGGAGGGACATACAGACTCGTTGAACCGCGCCACCTATTAGCGCACCGATGAATTACTGCACACACTTAGTCACCGCGGTAGCCGTAGCCACGAGCGAACAGCTTCGTGACGTAGCTCAACACGAGCAGCGCAACGATGAGCGCCCCGAGCAGGAACGGATCGAAGCCGTACAGCAACTGGTGGGTCGCGTAGGCGACGACGAGGCCACCCATCACGAGCGCAGTGCCGCCAGCCCAGCGGGACACGTACGCCGGATCGACCGACTCGTCGTACTCCGCGTGGAGGTCGGCACGGCCGCGGACCGCGATGAGATAGCCGAGATATAGGATCAACCCCCCACAGACGTACCAGACCACGGCAGCGATGACGTTCGGGTCGACCATTCGTTCGTGAGGGTCCGGCAAGCACCCGAATAAACCCGACGATACACCGTCTACTCGCCATCTCTGATACTGCTACCGCTAGTCGATCCGACCTTTTTCGTATACAAAAGATATTTTCCCATCCGAGCAAAAGTATCGCACATGAGTACCCAGGCGACGGAAGATCGGATCCTGGAGGTTCTCGAGCAGGACGCCCAGGCGTCCTACGCCGAGATTGCCGACCGGGCCGACGTCTCGAAACCAACGGTCAGAAAGTACATCAACCAACTCGAGGACGACGGCGTCATCGTCGGCTACTCGGCCGACATCGATCCAAAGAAGCTCTCGAGTAAGACCATCGCGCTGGTCGGACTCGACGTGGCGAGCGAACGCTACGTCGAGGCGACGAAGACGCTCAAGGAGCTGTCGGAGATCGAAGCGCTGTACAGCTCGAGTGGCGACCACATGCTGATGGCGGAGGTGCGCGCTGCTGACGGCGACGAACTCGGCGAGTTCATCTCGGAGGAGATGCTCGAAATCGACGGTGTGACGGCAGCACACCCATCGTTCTTGCAGGAGCGGCTCAAGTAAGTCTTACGTCTGGGTTACCCGAACGCGACGAACGGACGATTCTAACGGCAGGGTACTTGACCTTGACCTTGACCTTGACCTTGACCTTGACCTCGGCCCCGATCTCGACCTGCGGCCGTTCTCAGACCGCCGATGGTTGAGACGCCTGACCGTTCTGGAGTTGTGAAACAGGGATTACCGCATCATCGATCGATCGACGAAGATATCTTCGTCCGCAGAGAGCCACGCCGTCAATCGTTCCTCTGCCGTCCCCTCCTGGGGCACGAGCGTCCATCGGTTCGGCTCGTCTTCGTGTTGAACGACGATCCGTTCAAGTACTGCTTTGGGATCGGACTCAAGTACATCGTCGGTTGAAGACATGTGTTCAGTGGCGGCTGATGCCGGTGATGGAGAACCGGAGAGAACGCGGGCGTTTGGTTGGCGCTGGTCGGTATCGTCGTCGTGTTCGGGACTTGTCGTTGGTTTGGACGCTGATTCAGTACCTGTTTTCGTGTCAGAATCGGTATCGCTATCGGTATCGGTATCAGTGTCAGTGCCGGTAACGCGCTCGCCGTTTCGCTCGCGGTGACTGTTTGTCATGGATAGCTTGTCTCTCGTGCCGCGGTTCGTGTCCGTGCGGACAGATCAGTGGATGTCGGCGCGGCCCAAAGACGCTTCTAGTTGGTGTATTGTGATATCATGGCGACTATTGAGCAGTGGGGAGGGGTCGAGAACGGGGCAAACGACTGCTGGGAACGACGTGCGTCTATACGTGTTGCTCGAGGCACTCGAGGCCCAGTCGTCGCCCAGTTTGAGTGTCTCAAGCAGTTCCTCGAGGGCGTCAAGACAGCCGTAGAGATCACTAATTACGTACACGTCGTAGTTTGCGAGATCGAGACGTAAGTGATCGAACGGGACCGAACCGGCTTCCAACGAGATAGCGGTTGTTACCGGTTACTTACTGCAGAGTCCAGTTTGGCCCGGATAAGCCAGTTGGATGTACTGTAGACAGGAATACATAGCCGAACGGAGTCGGCTTCAGGACCAAAAACCAGGTCGTCTTTTAGCGTGTCGAGTAGTCTGCTTCCGTCTCGAGGGGAGCAGCAAGATCTCACTCGAGTGCCGACACGAGCGAACTCGACGTCTGTTCCGTGAGCGAGTGGGCGTTCGATCGGTTCCAGCTCTGGGTAGCTGTTATGACTGATTCCAGACCGAGTGACGGAGCGCGAGTACCGGCCTGGTTGAACGCCACGACCACCTAGATGTCGGAAAACCGATACCGTCAGTAGTTAGATGTAGTCGTGTAACTCCCCGAGCGAGTTGATCTCGAGGTAGCTGTCGACCGAGGGTTCGAGCGCCTTGTTGTGTGGTCGTCGGATCAGAACCGGGACGAGTCCCGCGTTCTGGGCGGCGAGCAGGTCTGTTTCGCGGTCGCCGACGTAGATCCCGCTGTCGAGCCCGAGGGCCTCGAGGGCCGTCTCGATATAGTACGGCTCTGGTTTCCGTCGCCGGAATCCTTCGACACCGAGGTCCCGACCGCGGACGAACGAGAACGCCTCGAGGCCGAAATATTCGACGACGAACGAGACCGTCGGATCGTAGTTGTTGCTCACCAATCCGACCGAGTGCGTGCACTCGAGTTCTTCGAGGACATCGACGTCGGTGTAGAGGCCGCGAGCGCCGTCACGAATACGCTCAGTCGCCCGTTTTGCGCTGTACTTCTCGCGGAGTGCGTAGAATTCGGCCGGATCAAGACCGAGGTCTTCGCAGGTTGTCTGGAACGCCTCAGTGTACTCGTACGTCTCGAGGGCCGACAGCGACTCGAGGGGTGCCTCGAGGTCAAGGTCGAGGTCACGGTCGACGATTGCGTCGTGGAGTGCGCGGGTGTGTACTTCGGGATCGGTTCCGTGCCCCTCGAGGATGACGCCGTCCATGTCGAACAGCAGCGCCTGTTCTCCATCCGGTTCGATCGTCGGTTCATTCGTTGTCTTTTGTGTGGATCGTGTGGTCATTGTGAAATTGTGTCCGTTGTTGTAGTCGCAATCGTGGTTTCAGCCTGGACAGTCGCAAGCGGTGTCGGCTGTTGTCTCTGCGGCTTCGTTCGTCGCGTCGAGATCACTCGTTGCCTCGGGGTCGACCCCGGTCGTGGCGACGTCGCTCGGTTTGTTGGTGGGCACTGTACCGTCTCGCTCGTTTGGCGTCGCCGTTCGAGCAGATTCCGTGGCTGGTTCCTCAGCGCGATCGCTTGAGCGGGCGCTGCCGTACCCTGCCGCACCGAGCGTGAGTGCAGCACCGATCGCCCCAATCACCGATCGCCTCGATCGAAGCCGGTCGATCGACGCCATCGTTAGCGGACCACCGCCCCTGTCTCTTATACACATCTCTGAGCNGACGGTACAGTGCCCACCAACAAACCGAGCGACGTCGCCACGACCGGGGTCGACGGCGTTGAACAGCTGGACGCCGATCCCGCCGGCACCGACCGCGCCGAGGATCGTCGCGCTGCGGACATTGATGTCCCAGCGATAGACGCCGATCCCGACCAGCGCGGGCTTGATCTGGGGGAGAACGCTGTAGAGCAGGACCTGAACCGTGGAGGCACCGGTCGCGCGGATCGCCTCGACCTGGTCGATCTCGATCTCCTCGATCTCTTCGCCCAGCAGTTTGGCGACGAAGCCGATCGATCGGACGGCGATCGCGACCATCCCGGCGAACGCGCCGGGGCCGAGCATGACGACGAACAGCATCGCCCAGATAATGACGTGAACTGACCGCGTAACGGTGACGATCAGCTTGCCAACCGCGTACGTCACCCGATTGGGAGTCGTATTTTCGGCTGCAAGGAAAGCAACAGGGAGCGACGCGGTGACGGCGATGATCGTCCCAACGACGGCGATGTGAACCGTCTCGAGCAGCGGCATGACGATCTCCGGGGTGTAGGCCCACTCCGGCGGGAACATCCGGACTGCGAGATCCATCAGTTCAGCGGGTGCTGTCCGGATGTACTGGGTGTCGAGCCCCATGTAGAGCCACGAGCCGACGACCGTTCCCATCGCGACGAGAAACGCGGCGATCCGTGTAACGCGCTGTCGCGGTTCGAAGCGTTGCCAGTGACGACCAGATTCAGCGCCCATTACTGGACCCTCCGTCGGATGTACGCGCTGAAGAGTTCACCGACGAGGACGACGGCGATGATCGAGAAGAGGATCAACGCAGCGAAGTCGAATTCGTAGCGCTCGAACGCTCGCAGAAGCAACGTCCCGATGCCACCTGCGCCGACGATTCCAATGATCGTCGAGGAACGGATGTTGATATCCCAGCGGTATACTGTGAGCCCGATGAATCGCGGTGCGACCTGCGGGATGACAGCGTAGACGAGCGTCTGGAATCGCGAGGCACCGGCGGCGTCGATGGCCTCTTTTGCCCCCATGTCGATGTCCTCGATATCCTCAGCGAACAGCTTCGAGAAGAAGCCAATCGTCAGGTAGCTGATGGCGATGATACCTGCCAGCGGCCCGACACCGACGGCTTTCACGGCGATGATGGCGATGATGAGTTCGTCGATCGCCCGCGTGATGCTGATGATCCCCCGATTCAGGTAGTAGATCGGCCGGGGTGCAATGTTCTCTGCCGCCCCAAACGCGATCGGAACCGAGATGAGGACGCCAGTAAACGTCGCGACGAACGCCATCGCGATCGTTTCGCCCATATATCCGACGACTCGGTCGACGTTTTCGCTCGCGGTGTTCGGCGGTACCATCGCCTCGAGGAGCAAGACGCCGTTGTTCACGCCAGTCAGCACTCGGCCGAGACTGACGCCCGACAGCAGGGAGACGAGTGACCACAGGACGAACAGCATCGCTCCGACGTAGACAGCCCACTTCAGTCGGTGACTGCCGAACGCAGTCGGTCGCCGCCATGTCCGATCCGTCGAACCGACGTCGGCGTGTCTGTCTCCGGTCGCCATCTCAATCCCCCGTGATCGCGGATCGTTCGGTGCGCTCTGCGTCGTCAGTGACGGTGTCGGACTCGTCGACGAAGTTGCTCGAGGACTCGCCTGCGATGGCTTCGCCGCGATAGATGACGTCTTTCGCGTTCTCGTCGAGATCCGTGGTCGGGCCATCGAAGACGAGCGTGCCGTCGTGTAAGCCGAGGATTCGATCGGCGTACTCGACGGCCAGGTGGACCTCGTGGATGTTGATCAGAACGGGAATGTTCCGTTCGGCTGCGATCTCCGTGAGTAGTTCCATCACGGCGTGTGAGGTTTCCGGGTCGAGGCTGCTGGTCGGTTCGTCGGCGAGCAAAATCGTCGGCTCCTGGACGACGGCGCGGGCGATGCCGACGCGCTGGCGCTGGCCACCAGAGAGTTCGTCTGCCCGTTTGTTCTCCATCCCGCCGAGTCCGACCGTCTCGAGGATGTCGTAGGCCAGTTCGACGTCTTCCTGTGGGAACTTCCGGCGCAAGGCCGCCCAGTTCGAAACGTAGCCGAGTCGGCCGGAGAGAACGTTCTCCATGACGGTGTGCCGTTCGACGAGGTTGTACTCCTGGAACACCATTCCGATGTTCCGGCGTGCCGCTTTCATCTCTCGGCTGTCGAGTGCAGTGAGTTCGGTTCCGTTGAGGGAGACCTCGCCGTCGGTCGGTTCGGTCAATTTGTTAACACACCGAATGAACGTCGACTTTCCGGCACCGCTCGGCCCGATCATTGCGACGATCTCGTTCCCCTCGATCGCGGTCGAGACGCCGGTCAACGCTTCGTCACCGGTCGGGTACACTTTTCGCAAGTTCGTAACTTCGAGCATTGATAACAGGGTGCGTGTAGTCTAGAGGTTCGCTTCGTCGTACTCGACGCCATTGTACTGCTGATTGACCATAACGTCGTGCCAATGGTTCATGTAGTCAACCTCCTCGTAGGTTGGGTAACCTGCCTCTTCGCCGAACACGGTTCCCGACCAGTCCGTGTTCAGGAAGGTCTCGCGGGTGGCCTGGATGATGTCTTCGTGGAGGTTGTACCGGTAGCCGACCGGTCCGGTCGGGAACGGATCGGCCGCCCAGACGACCTTGAAGTCGTCCCAGTCGATGTTGTCGACGGCGTCGACCGTTTGCTCCATACAGGTACTACAGATCGGGCCGCAGTCGTAGTCCCCGTATGCGATTCCCCGGACGGACTGTTCGTGTCCTCCGGACATCTCGGGATCGTAGTTCTCGCCTCTGGTCAGCCCGAAGTGTTCGTCGAACAGCGCAGACGGTGCCTGATTCCCGGAGTTCGACGATTCTTCGGTGTGTGTCGCTCGGAAGTCGGTAAAGTCCGAGACGCTCTGGATCTCGTCCATGTCTGCGCGAGTGATCGCAAGGAGCCGGTATCCGAACTCGCCGTCCCCCGCGACACCCATCGCCAGCGGCACCATGCCGGCCATGTTCACACCGAACGGCGTGTTGCCGGTCGCGAAGTTCGCGATATGGATCCGTTCCGAGCGCATCCCCTCGACAACTGCCGCATAACTCTCGATGGTCTGAAATTCGACGTCCCGACCCGTCTCTGCCTCGAGTTTTTCGATCATCGGTTCAAGCTGATCGGCATAGGCCTGCTCGCTATCTTCTCGTGGCAGGTCGGCGTACACGATCGGATCGGGATCGATCCACTCCGACGGGTCGTCAGGATGCTCGACCGGTTCCCGCCCGTACACTGCCTCGGTCCGGCCGCGGTCTCCCATCTGCTCGAGATCGAACTCCGATCCCCGAATGAAGTCGTGTTCGACTATCTGGCTGCCGAGATAGTTGTTGTTCTCCCAGTCGGGGTTTTGCGGGTCGAACGAATCAGAGAGCATTGGGTCATCGGGTTCACTGCCTCCACCCCCACCCAATCCCGCACCCGCTTGATTTTCACTGTCGTCTCCATCAAGACAACCCGCGAGAATCGACGTGCAGATCGCGCCGGTCGCCAGTACGAATGTTCGTCTCGAGGACCGTTCACCGGAGTTTGACTGTCGTTTCGCCATCACCAGTCAGTCCGCATGCCTTCCTAAATACACCTTATATTTTTTATATAAATAGAGTGGGAAACGGACGTGCCGGAACACAGCTATCTGGTTGGCAATGAGGGAGGCGTGTGCCGACGTACGACTATAGAGTACTTTAGCCTGGTATCGAGTGGTCGTCTGTGATACCGACTCGAACGTAACGAACATAGTGAAACTCTCCGTACCGCACGCTCGATTGAGCGTATGCTCCGAAGACGACTGTTTCGCCGCGGGTCGACTGAACCGCCAGGCTTTGATCCCGCGGCCGTACCAACATCGCCGACTACCGAGATTCGTGATATCGGTGGCCAGGAGTTCCACTGCCGCGCTGTCGAGTCACCGGACGAAAAGTGGCGACTGGTGTTCGGACGAGTGATCGATGGCGCGGATTCGTATGCGTTCGTAATCGACGACGGAACAATCGTCACCAAACAACGTGTCTCCCGGCCAGTTAACGGCACAATCGCAAACGACGGAACGGCAGCACTTGTCTGTGACACTCGTTCGACGACAATCGGAAGTACACTTGTCGTGCTCGAGTCAGATGGCGGTCGGCTCAGTAGACAGTTCGACGCGACGTTGGATCACCCAGCGATCCGGGCGACGGGTGAGCTCGTTGCGGTCGCCGCACGACCGCCGTTGTCCACTGTCTACCTAATTGATAGCCGGACAACCGACGATATCGGTTCGTATCCAGTTCGTGGCCGGACTCCACAGATACTCGGGTTCCACGGTGACGATGGCTACCTGTACGTCGGCGTCCGGGCGACGACCGACCCATACGTGGGATTCGATGCCGATGCCGACGTTGTCTGGGGAAGCGATCGGTACTGGGCATCGCGGCCTCTCACGGACCGCGTCGAATCAGCACTCGGGATACTTCGGTCCTGACGTGAGACGGCGGTTAGCGCCCAGCTGATGGGTATAGGGCGCGTATTCCTGCCGTTAAAACGAGTGCGATCCAGTGATGACAAGCCCGCTGTGACGTCGAATACTGGACAGTACTTTGTGGAGAAGATCGCTCTATCACACCGTTCGGGGAACTCAATCCTGTGTCTGACTTTCGAGTTCGTCGAACAACGCTTCAACGCGAGTTCTGATCGCCTCGCGTATTTCGCGGACATCATCGAGTGATCGCCCGTGCGGGTCAGTCAGGTCCCAGTCTCGAGCGTCACCGCGCCAGGTGGCAGGACAGACCCCGTCTGCAGAACAGCCCATCGTGATGACGATATCGCAGGTTTCGATCGCCCCAGGAGTGATTTCTCGTGGCTGCCGATCGGACATGTCAATTCCGACCTCGTCCATGACCGTCAGTACGACATCGTGAACGCTGCCAGCGGGATCAGTCCCGCCGGTACGGATACGAACGTGGTCTTCGAGTCCTCGCTCCCGCTGTTCCCGTTCAGCGAACGCAGTCGCCATCTGGCTCCGGCCAGCGTTCTGTACGCAAACGAAACCGAGTGTCGTTGGGTTCATGAGTGGGATCGTCTTTCGGCAAGACCGCAGTCCAGTAGTGTCGATTCAGTCATCGTGTCGGCAATGAAACGGCCGTTCGTCGTCGTTTGCCGGAGTCGCCTGATGACTGCACCGTACAGATATGCATTTGGGACCGTTCCGCTGTAGAGGGACTGATCAAGGTCGTCTAGCTTCGGTTCAACAGCGGTTGCTGTTTCGTATGCTGACTCGGTGTCTCCCTCGAGCGCCAACTCGAGAACAGCACGGACGTCAGCAGCGACCAACTCGAGTTGCTCAGCGAACGACTCCTCGGGCGGTGCTGCTTGCTGTGTCGCAACCGCCGCAATACGTTCCGCGTGGTCAGCGATACGCTCCAGACTGCGAGCAACGCGATACTCGCGGAACGCCGCGACCCGGTCGGTGCCGAGTTGTTCTACCTCGTGGACGTCCTCGAGGCCACGGTGAAACCCCCGGCAGACGAACGCAAATAGGCGATCGATATCGTCGTCACGGGTGATCACACGGTTAGCGAGGTCTTCGTCGCCGGTGACGAGTGCTGTGATCGCGTCGGTATTCATTTCGGTGACGAGTTGCTGTGCCTGGGTGATCGTCTGGGGGAGAGACACGTCGCTAGCATCGAGCACGTTCGTGATCGTCAGGCTGTCACCGGTATCCTCCTGAATGGTGAGGCCAATAAGCCGACTTGTGGCACGTTCGATCATCCGCCGGGCCCGCGAATCAGCCTCCTCGAGATTGGTGACCGTGATCCGGTCGAAGCCGGTCTTGTACGCAACCGCAACGCGGCGCAACGCGATGTCACCAGCGGCGGTGCCCGCGTTGATCGTCACGGTTCGTTCCTGAACAGAGGCGGTTTCAGGTGCAGCGACCAGTCGATCTTCGTGTGGATAGAGGTACATCGACATGCCCGGCTCGAGGTCCTGTTCGACTGCCCACGACTTCGGCAGTGAGACGACGAACGTCGAGTTACCGGCCATTTGGATCTTCCGTTCGACGGGATCGGCCAAATCGAGTGTCAGCTCTTCGTGTCTCATCAGTAGAGTAGCGTCTCGTCGTTGTCGACCATGTACAGCGTTCGCGCGGCAACGTTGACGGCGTGATCGCCAATTCGTTCCAGATCGCGGATCGTAAGCAGTATCCGCGAGACGTCTTCGAGAATCTGCTCGTCCGACGGTTCAGCTGTCAGTAACTCCTGAACAACGGTCCGGCTGGCTCGTTCGCAAAGCGCATCGATCTCGTCATCTGTCGCAGCGATCTCGTGAGTCGCTGCCGAATCGTCTGTCGCATACGCCTGTATCGCATCCTCGAGCAACAGGACCGTCTCGGTGCCGATATGGCTGACGTCGACGTCCGGGTAGCGCTCGTGGGTTGACTGGGTCGCGTACTCCGCTAAGTTCACTGCAAGGTCGCCGACTCGTTCAAGGTCGGTGATAATCTTGAACGACGAGGCGATGAAGCGCAGGTCGCCCGCGACCGGCTGCTGGAGGGCGAGCAATTCGACGCAGTCACTCTCGAGGTCGAGATACAACTGATTGATCTCGTGGTCGGCCTCGATCACTCGCTCGGCGAGCGCGTCGTCACCTGTCTCGTAAGCCTCGAGCGCGCGCCGAACCCGTTGACAGACGACGTCACTCATCTCGAGAATGTTCTCACGCAGTTCGTACAGTTGCTGTTGGTAGGCGTCTCGTGACATAGTTATCCGAACTTACCGGTAATGTAATTCTCGACACGGTCGTCGTCGGGATCCTCGAAAATCGTCGCAGTGTCGTCGAACTCGACGAGTTCACCGCCGGTGAGGAAGACGGCCGTCTTGTCGGAGATACGTGCCGCCTGCTGCATGTTGTGGGTGACGATGATGACTGTGTACTCGTCGACGAGTTCGTTGATGAGGTCCTCAATCTTCGAGGCAGCGACAGGGTCGAGCGCCGACGTTGGCTCGTCCATCAGGATGACCTCGGGATCGGTTGCGATCGCCCGGGCGATGCAGAGCCGTTGTTGCTGGCCGCCTGAGAGGTCGAGGCCCGACTCGTTGAGTTGGTCCTTGACTTCGTCCCACAGCGCGGCCCCACGAAGTGCGCGTTCGACTGCCGCATCGAGGTCCATCCCGTCGGCTTTTCCCTGGACGCGCAGGCCGTAGGCGACGTTGTCGTAGATCGACTTCGGGAACGGGTTCGGCGACTGGAACACCTGGCCGATCGTTCGGCGCAGGGCGACAGGGTCGACATCGTCGTCGTAGACGTTCTTCCCGCGGAAGTGGAGGCCGCCATCGACGCGTGCGGCCGGTATTCGATCGTTCATCCGGTTGATCGACCGCAGGAACGTCGATTTGCCACAGCCAGAGGGACCGATCATGGCCGTCACGCGGTGCTCTGGAATTTCGATTGTGACGTTGTCGAGCGCCTGGTCGTCACCGTAGTAGACGTCCAATCCCTCTGCACGGACGATCGTCTCGGTGTGTCCGGTGGTGTGACTTGAGCCGCGATCAACGCTAATGTCGGTTTCGATGATCGCACCGTCCGATGTGCCATCCGTTTCGTTGACCGATTCGTCAGTCACCTGTTCGTTTGACGTGTTACTAGACATTGCTAATCGAGCTGCCGTCAGTTTCGTATCGTTTCCGCAGATAGCCTGCGAGGGCGTACATCGCGACCAAGAACAACAGCAAGACGACGATACCGACTGCCGCCAGCCCGTTGAACATCCGGTCGGCCTGGTACGTCCAGTTGTAGATTTGCGTCGGCATCGCGCTGAACGATGCAAATGGGCCATCGGGGTATCGCGTCGCGTGCAACATCGTGCCGACCATGATCAGCGGGGCCGTCTCGCCGACGGCGCGGGCGAGTGCCAGAATGGTTCCAGTGAGGATGCCGGGCATCGCTTGCGGAAGCACCACCTGGCGGATCGTCTGCCACTTCGTCGCGCCCATAGCGTATGAGCCGTCGCGGACGCTGCTCGGCACCGCCCGGATCGACTCGATCGAGGCGACGATGATGATCGGCACGATAAGTAACGCCAGGGCGATAGCACCTGCCAGGATAACCGATCCGAGTCCGGCGTCGTTGACGATCAGCGCCAGAACGAGCAGCCCGTAGACGATCGAGGGGACGCCTGCGAGGTTTGCGAGGTTCGCCTCGATCAGACGGGTGACGCGGTTCTCTGGGGCGTATTCGACCAGGTAGATCGCACAGCCAACCGCGATAAAGAAGGCCAGAACGGCTGTCAACACCATCAGCCAGACCGAGGCGATGATCGACGCCCCGAAACCAGCCTGTTCGGCACGCGAAGAAGACGTGGCCGTAAGGAAGTTGCCGATGTCGATGTCGAAGTTCGTCAGCGCCTGACTGGCTTCCCAGAGCACGTCGGTGAGTAGCAGGACCAACATGGCGAGTCCGAACAACGACGCGACGACAAGCGTGCCGTAGAAGAGACGGTTAAGTAGCTTCTCCCGACCGAGGTCGACATCTGCGAGGAAGTCAGTTTCTCGTTTCGTACTCATCGGTACTCCTCCTGGAATCGCTGTTTCAGTCGATCGTTGAGCAGGTTCATCGTAAGCGTCATCAGGAACAACAGCAGGCCGACTGCGAACAGACTCTGGTACTGGACGGTGCCGACCGCAGACGTGCCACGAGCCATCGAGACCAGATAGGCAGTCATCGTCATGATTTCGTCGAAGGGGTTCACGGTCAGGTTCGCGTTGAATCCCGCGGCCATGGTGACGGCCATCGTCTCGCCGATCGCCCGCGAGAGCGCGAGGATGTACGAGGCGAAGATACCCGATACCGCCGCAGGGAGGACGATCCGCGTCGAGACCTGGTACTTCGTCGCCCCGAGCGCGTACGCACCGTTTCTGAGGTCGTCAGGAACCGCCTGCATAGCGTCCTCACTGATGGAGGAGACCATCGGGATCGTCATCGTGCCGACGACCAGGATCCCGGCGAGCATGCTGTATCGACCGACACTGGCACCCATCATGCCAGACGCGAGCGGCTCAAGGAGACCCGGCGCATGGTGGCTCACCGAGTCGAGTCCTCGTCCTGCGGGATTGACGAGGAAGGTCGCGATGCCGTCGACGAGCACCGGCGTGAGAAACGAGACCGCGAAGTACCCGTAGACGATCGTCGGAATCCCAGCGAGTATCTCGAGGATGGGTTTCAGTCTATTTCGAGTGTCACTCGAGGCGTACTCCGAGAGGTACAGCGCCGTCGCCGTCCCGATCGGAATCGAGACCAGCCCAGCGCCGATCGTAATCGCGAGGGTTCCCCAGACGATGGGCAAGACGCCGTGTGCGGGCGTCGCGTGATCGGGTGCCCACCGGGTTCCGGTAAAGAACTCGGTGAACGTGACCGTTCGGGCGATCGAGTCGCCATCGAATAACACCTCGCTGATTCGTGCGCCGAAGAAGTAACTGGCCGCGTTGTCGAACAGGACCAGGAATATGGCGACCGTGGTCACGACGGTGACCGCCGCACAGCCGAACAGCACTCGCCGAACGCGCCTGTTCTTCTCGTGGGCGGCCTCGAGGCTATCGTCGCCCGAAATTCCCGATCCGGATTGTGTCTCTGTACTCATGAGTGCAGTGAAAAGGCGATCGTCAATCAGTCAGTTCAGGGGTCCTGGCGTTCGACCGTGATCTCGTCGGGATCTTCGCCGATCGATTCGAGCACCGAATCGAGCTGATCGTGGTTGTCGACGATATCCTGGTCGGTCGCTCGGTAAAAGTCGACTGTCGTCGCGAACTCGTGCTGGTTGTTGATGTAGAACCGCGCAAACGAGGCGATCAGGTCGGGATTCTCCTCGAGTTCGGCGTGGTTGAAGTAGAAGAAGAGCGGACGGGCGAGCGGTGAGTATTCCCCGCCTTCGATGTACTGCTCTTCGGGTGGGTAGAAGTCCCCATCCAGCTCGCTCTCTACCGCGACGGTTTTCAGGGTACCGTCCTGTTCCTGGAGGCTCCGAAGGTGGCCGACGCCACCCCAGCCGAGGGCGTACTCATTGTCGGCGACAGCGTTCCAGATCTCGTCAGTCTGGCTCGTCGCGGAGTAGTCGTCGCGGATATTCCCCATCTCGCCGTTGATATTCTCGGTGAAGTAGTCGAACGTCCCCGATGCGGAGTCTCGTGCGTGCAATGCAATGTCTTCGTCCGGCCACTCGTCGCGAACGTCGCTCCACTGCTGGACATCTGATTCGAACTCCCAGATCTGGTTGAGTTCGTCGAGCGTGATCTGTTCGCACCAGTCGTTGTCCTCGTTGACACCGACTGCGAGCGTATCCTGGCCGACGGTGTAGTGAGTGTACTCGACGTCGTTCTCGCTACAGAGATCGATCTCCTCCTCGGTGATCTCTCGGCTCGCGCTCTGGAATGCAGAGTTCGCTCGGCAGAACTCCTGGAATCCAGCCCCGGTCCCCTCTGGTTCGACGTTGACACCGACGCCGGAGAACGCTGCCTCGAAGTCCTCAGCGGCAATCTGCGTGATCGGTGCCACCGTGTTGGAGCCGGACGCCTGAATCGTCCCGGAGAGTCCGTCCTCGTCGCCACCGAGACAGCCAGCTAGCGCCAGTGCGCCGATACTTCCGATCGTCGCGATTGCCGATCGTCGACTCAGTCCGCGTCCACGCAAGTTCTGGCTTGGTGCCATCGACCGATGCTTCCAACGATGAATATAAAAAGCATGCTAATAACTATATATCTGAGTATTTGGGTATATAGTCGTCTCACAGGTCGTTTAGATCGATATGAACGGCTCAATAGCCGAACGTAGACCAAGAGTACAACGGCCATCGAGCGTGGAGAACCCCGCCGGCATCCCGAGACTCGTCGGAAGTCGCCTGCACGGGACGGCTCACGAGGGATCGTTAGCACTCGAGAAGCGACCGAGCACTAGTCCCGCAACCACGTCGAAACACCCGAAAGCGATTGCGAGTCCCGAGAGAGCCACAGGGTCAAGCCCCAGACCGGTCCCGGGAAGCGCCTCCAAGAGCCCGATACCGCCGACGGCGAGAATACCGACCGAGCCCTGGAACGCATCGATTCCATCGCCGAACGTCATCCAGATGACGCCAGCGACGACTACGATGGATGCAGCGAACCAGAACGGGACGATTGTGGCCGCCCCAGCCAGGAGAACACCGCCGCCGACAACTCCGACACCCGACATTCGTAGCCGCATCGGCCCGGTCGAAGACACGTCGGCCATACGTCAGCATCCGGTCGACTGAGTAAAACGGTTCCTATTTCACCACCATATATAGAGATATAGAATCCACAATATGATTCGATAGGACCCCGGAGTAATTGATTGCGATATGCTCCACTATATTTCATAATTGGGCCCTCTAAAGCCAGATGTTGACTACCTATATAGACAAAGACAGATTTATGGTCTACCTATCGACAACTCGTACCATGGAGACGCGAAAAGTCCAGGTGACTGGCGGCTCGACGTACACCGTCTCGCTTCCGAAGACGTGGGCAACCGAAAACGATGTCAGCAGCGGCGATACAGTCGAACTGTACGCTGACAACGAGACACTCCTTGTGACGCCTCAAACCGACGTCGACCACCAAGAAGGCACGCTGGAAGTGGCGACCCTTGAGGGCACAGAGCTCGTCCGAGCGGTCTTCACGATGTACGTCAGAGGGTTCGATATTATTCATCTCGAGGCGAACCGCATCACGACCGACCAGCGGCGAGCGATCCGCAGTGCCGTACAGGGTCTTGTCGGCGTTGAAGTTGTCGAAGAGGAAACCGGCTGCGTCGTCGTCCAGGATCTGCTCGACTCCGCAGAGCTATCGATCAGCAGTGCAATCTCGCGCATGCGTCTCATCGCCACCACCATGCTCGCGGATGCAGTCACTGCCCTCGTCGAGAACGACGACGACATGGCCACCGACGTGATCGAACGTGACGACGACATCGACCGACTCTTTCTCGTCGTCGCGCGTATCTTCCGCGCCACACTTCGCTCTCCTCGTGCCGCCGAGGGACTCGGCGTCTCCCGCGAGGACTGCTTCGACTTTCACTCGAGTGCCCGTCAGCTCGAGCGGGTGGCCGACCACGCGGTGAAGATTGCCCAGCTCGCGCGCAAGCTCGAGGAGATTCCGGCGGACGTGGCGGATGGACTCTGTGCGCTTCACGAGGATGTAGCGACGATTCTCGAGCAGGCGTTGGACGCGCTGTTTGTTGACGAGAGTGAGACGGCGACCGAACTCGGCCACGATGCACTCGAGTCGGTGCTGGCGATCGACGAGCATACGCGCCAGATCGACGATATGTTGCGAGAACTTGAGCCGGTGCAGGCCCAGTCGCTAGGGTTGATTTTGGATTCGCTCTCGCGGAGTGCGGACTACGGCGGAAATATTGCAGAAACGGCGTTGCAGAAGGCGGCACCGCGGCCGTCGGGTGTGTAGGTCTGGAGTGCGTTTGTGGTTCGTGGTCTGTCGTTTGTGGTCCGTGGCACACCGATTTCGTGCTGGACGACGTACCGACTGCCATGGCCACCTACGAACGACGAACGACCGTCCGGGCACCACTCGAGTCCGTCTGGAACTTTCACAGCACCGTCGCAGGACTCGAAGCGCTGACACCGGACTGGCTCGGACTGCGCGTTGCGGCAGTGATCGGTCCCGACGGCGAGCGGCGGGGAGATCCACAGTCAGTGACCCTCGAGGCCGGCACCGAGATTTCGCTGTCACTCCAACCGTTTGGCCACGGACCGCGCCAGTACTGGACGTCGCGGATTATCGAACGAACCCGCGGGGGCGATATCGCTCGATTCCGAGATACGATGGTCAACGGTCCGTTCGAGCACTGGGAGCACAGTCACACGTTCGCTGGTGACGACGAGCAAACGACGATTATCGACCGAGTAGACTACCGACTCCCGTTCGGCCCGCTTAGCACGTTCGCAACACCGTTTTCGGTGATCGGCTTCGAAGGGATGTTTCGCCAGCGACATCGTGAAACGAGGCGGATACTCGAGGCCGAACAAGAAAACGAAACGCGGGGACGGACGCGAGTCTGAGCCCGGTGTAGCGGTATGTGAGTCGTATGAGGGTGGCAGAAATCGAGAGTTGAACCACGGCCGTTTTGAACACCCAACGAGTACGGCCACGTATGACTGATCGCGCGGACCGTGCAGACGAGTCGGTCGCTCGGCGGACAGTGCTCGGATCGGTGGGTGCGGGCACGGTCGTTGGGCTCGCCGGCTGTCTTGGCGGCTTCGGTGATAGCGATGAACCGGACGAAAACGGCAACGACCGCCATCCCTACGAGGCACGGGTAATCGAGCACGACGGCGGTGAACCGATCGAGTTCACGGACGACCAGAACTGCGCGGTATGTAACATGACACCGGCGGATTACCCGGCCTGGCAGAGCCAGCTAGCTCACGAGAACGGCGACGGCGCGGTGTTCGACACGCCCGGCTGTATGGCCGCGTACGTCGCCGCACCGCCGGTCGACGCACCTGTGGAGGGTGCCTGGACGACGGATTTCGAAACCGGTGACCTGATCGACGCGACCGAGGCTTACTTCGTCGTCGTCACCAACGAGGACGCGGTGAGCGGCGAGACGATGGGGCTCAATCCGCGGCCGTTCGCGGACCGCGAAGATGCGGTCGACTACCTAGACGAGTGGGACGGTGAGGAACTCACCCAAGACGACATCATCGGGTTCGGCGACATCGACCGAACTGTCGCAGATATCTACCGAACTGTTCCGGACGAAGACGCCGGTGAGTCCTGACGTCGCACAGCGCGAAGTGAGGAGACCCAACCGGCAGTCGGTTCAGCTTTCACAACTGGTTTAGTGCCCTCGTGCGGATGAGTGGACGACGTGTACAGGGCAGATCTCGAGGTGACACCGTACGCCGCGCTCGCGTTCGCTATCTTCGCCGCGAGTACCAGCGCCATTCTGGTTCGCTGGAGTCACGCCCCGAGTTCGGTCGCGGCCTTCTACCGCGTGCTTTTTACCACCGTAATCGTCGCACCCATCGCCGTCTACTGGTACCGTGACGAGTTCGGCCGGCTCTCACGGAACGACCTCGGCTTCGCAGTCGTCGCCGGGATCGCGCTCGCGGTCCATTTCGCAACCTGGTTTGAAAGCCTGAATCACACGAGTGTCGCTGCGAGCGTGACGCTCGTCCAGACCCAGCCGATCTTCGTGGCCATCGGCGCGGCGCTCGTCCTCGGCGAACGGGTCAATCGAGAGACGGTGATCGGGATCGTCATCGCGATGGTCGGTGCGGCCGCGATGTCGCTCGGCGATGCGGGCGAGGCACCGATTTCCGATGCGACGATGTACGGCAACGCGCTTGCCATCCTGGGTGCGATCACCGTCGCGGGATACGTGCTCGCTGGTCGGTCGATCCGCCAGCGTGTCTCGCTGTTTCCCTACGTCACCGTCGTCTATACCGCCTGTGCGGTGACGCTCTTGCTCCTCGTCGGCGTACAGGGCCACGATATCGTCGCCTACCCGCCGCGAGAGTGGCTGCTCTTCCTCGGAATGGCGATCGGCCCCGGCATCTTCGGACACACGATCGTCAACTGGGTACTCAAGCACCTCGAGTCGGTCGTCGTCAGCGTGGCCTGGCTCGGCGAACCCGTCGGGGCGACGCTGCTGGCGCTGGGGCTGCTAGCGGAGGTGCCGGACACAATTACGGTTCTCGGCGGTCTAATCGTGCTCGCAGGGATCTACGTGACGACGATCGAACGCGAACGACGGCGACGGCCGGAGTCGGACTGAGCTGGCATACCTCAGCGCCCGCCCGTTCCTACCGGTCTCGCCACTCCGGCCGATTCCGCGGCGGTGCGAGCACCCCCAGCCCCACCGCTGGTTCGTCACTTCGATTTTCAGCCCCGTGATACTCGTTGCTCGAGAACCTGTAGGCGTCGCCTTCCTCGAGCAGGACTTCCTCGTCCTCGAGGATTGCTGTCAGGGTTCCCGAGAGGACGTAGCCGATCTGTTCGTGCTCGTGTTCGTGTGTCGGCAGTGACGCGCCCGGATCGATCCGCCAGTACTTCATGCTCGCGCGCTCGCCCATCGAGAGCGTCCCGAGGAACACGCCGTCTGCGACCTCCTCGGTGACGACATCGCCCGTCTGTCTGTGGTCCATGCCACCAGTCACCAGTACCGTTTCTCCACCGGTCCGATACGTGAATCTTGTTTCAGGATTTGATGACTGTATCCGCCGCCAACGGGCGTATAAAGGATTCCTAGAAACGTTTTATGCCGACCGTTATCGTGCAGTGTACTGCATGGCACAGAGTGACACGAGCGGCGGGGTCCGAGTCTTTCACCTGCCCTTTTCGTTCATGCTGCCACAACGGGTGGCAGCCGAACAGGGCTACTTCGAGGCGGAAGGGATCACGGTCGACCTCTTCGAACGAGACCGGCGACAGGTCGACTGGAAGTACGTGCCGGCAGACTGGACGCTGACCGGCGACGACGACGTGGACCTCTACCCGGTCTGTAAGTGGGAGAGCCTGCGCCGAACCTGGTCGCTCGACGACGGGACCATCGTTGCCCACGGGGCGTTCGCCGACCTCCCTTATACGCTCTATACGCGACCAGAAACCGACATTGAGTCGCCGGCCGACCTCGCCGGCGTCCCCGTTGGCGTCAACCGCCGCACCGGCCAAGAGTACACCGCCGTCAAAGCACTCGAGGAGCACCTCGATCCGGACGAGATCGAACTCGCCCACCACGGGATGCCGACCAACCGCCTGCAGGCGCTTCGGGACGGCGAAGTCGACGCCGTGACGCTACTCGACCCCCACAGTACCCTCGCCGAGCACCTCGGCTTCCAGCGGGTACTCGAGTTCGAGAATCACATCGGCATCGTAGCGAGTGATAGCCTTGCCGAAGACGACCTCGACGCGTTCATGCGCGCCTACGAGCGCGCTGTAGATGCGATCAACGACGATCCGCAGGCGTTCCGCGACGAGTATCTCGCGATGCTCGAGTCCGACGCTGAGGTTGCGCCGGATCTCTTTGTGGACGTCGACCTCGAAGCGATCCGGGAGTCAGTTCGGGTACCCGAGTACGAGGTACCCGAGTTCGCAGGGCCGTCCGAACTGGACGGGGAACTCGAGTGGATGAAGGATCGGGAGTTGATCGACAGCGAGGCGGAGATTGGGACGATCGTGGCACCGTCGAAACAATGAGTACCGATACCGACACCGAGACTGATACCGGCTCTGGCACAGCAATGGACATCGAGACCCAGCAAGCGGCACTAGACGAGTTGCACGGTAGTCCGGAGCGCACGGACCGCGCCAACACCGACGGTGACCGTGACGGCAACCGTCCTGTCCTCCGCGCCCGCTTCGAGCACAACGGAAGCCCCCGCTACATGCTCTACACCATCAAGCGGTTCGGCTTCGACCACGACCGCGACTTCCACCTCGACGTCGAACTCGTCTCGGACGAACTCAAGGACGGCTTGGAAACCGTCGAGGCCAAACTCCACGGCGGGGATGCAGACCTGATCGACATCGACTACATCTCGACGGCACGCGAGCGGGCGAACGGCGCGCCGATCGTCGCGTTTCACCCCTATGGGCGGACCGTCGGCGGGCTCGTCGTCCCCGAGGAGTCGCCGATCGAGGACATTTCGGACCTCCCCGGCCATCGGGTTGGCGTTGTCCGCCGGCTCGACAAGAACTGGATTCTCACGCGGGCTGCCTGCCGCGAGTTCCACGGCTTCGACCCCGAGGACGAGGCTACGTCGGTCGAGGCGGGCTCGAAAGTCGGGCTGACCCAAATGCTGCACGACGGCGACGTCGACGCGGCACTTCAGTTCTGGCAGATCATCCCCGAAATCGTCGAGACCGGCCCCTACCGCGAGGCAGTACCGATGGCCGATCTCGTCCAGCAGCTGTCGGGTGTCGAGCAGACGCTGCCGATCTCGACGTTCCTCACGAGCGAAGACTACCTCGCCGAAAATCCCGACGCCATCAGCGGGTTCAAGCGCGCCTACGCGGATGCCGTCGAGCGGTTACAGACGGACGACAAGCTCTGGGACGAACTCGGCGAGCAGTTGATGTACGAGAACGAACCGACTGTCGTCCACGGCATTCGCGATCACTGGCGGGAGATGGTTGTCACCGACTGGGACGCGGAAACAGTCGACGCGATGGAGCGGCTGTTCGACCACCTGCTTGACGTCGCCGGCCCCGAGGCGCTCGGCGTCGATCATATTCCGGACGACCTGTTCCGACTGGAGGTGTCCTCGCGATGACGGATACAGACACCGACACAGACACAGAGACGAACACAACCACCGTCGACTTCCAGCTCAACTGGGAACCGAACGGCTTCCAGGCTCCCTACTTCCTCGCACGTGACCGCGGCTTCTACGAAGACGAAGGACTCGACGTGCGGTTCGTCGAAGGCCACGGCTCGCCCTTCGCCGCCGAGCAGGCCGCGAAGGGACGCGCCGAGTTCGCCCTCGCTGGCGCGAGCGCCGTCCTTTCGATTCAGAGCCGCGGCCTCGACCCGCTCGCCGTCGCCGCCGTCACCGGGAAGACGCCGGCCGCGATCTACACCTTCCGGGACGAGTTCGGCGAGCCGCTGACCGACCCCGACCAACTGCGAGGCTGCACCATCGCGCCGTCTGCGACCAAGACGAGGATTCTGACGGCGCAGCTACTCGAGGACGAGGGCATCAGCGACGAGGTCGATCTGCTCGGCGTCGACGACCACACCCACCACCGAGTCCAGCACAAACTACTCGACGGGCGCGTCGACGCCGCTGTCGGTGTCGTGACGAACGGCTACGAGCTCGAGGCCGAGCATGACCGACAGGCCGACGAACTCCCGATTGGAGATCACCTCGGCGTTTACGGCATGATGCTCGTCACGAGTCCCGAATTCGCCAGCGAGGAGCCCGAGACGGTCCGCTCGTTCCTGCGAGCGACGGCCTGCGGCTGGGCGGCTGCGACGACGGATCCCGACGCGGCGATCGACGTGCTGGTCGAACGAAACGCGACACTCGAGCGGAGTCGCCCGGTCGAACAGCGAAAGTTCGAAACGGCGGCGACCGAGCTCCAGTTCACCGACCGCACTCGAGAACAGGGCTGGGGACTCCACGACGGCGAGCGCTGGCGGACGCTTGGGCAGACGCTCGCGGAGACGGACCTCCTCGAGGGTGAGATCGATCCCGACGCGGTCTGGACGAACGACTTCATCGACACGGACGACGAGGTAATCGGAAGCTACGCAGAACGCGTTGGCAAGCCAGCGGAGACGGAGCCACGGACCTGAGACTGATTCCTATGGACGCAGTCGACCACATCAACATCGACGTCGACAATCTCACTCCCTGCTATGAGTTCTACCGCGACGAACTCGGACTCGAGGTTCGCCGTCCGCCCTCGGACTTCAAAGGTGAACACGCCATGTTCCAGGTCGGCGACACCGTCGTCACGCTGGCCGAAACCGGTCGCGCCGACGGCTGGGACGAGCGCAGACTGGACCACCCCCTCGACAAGGCACACATTGCCTTCGAGACCGACCGCGAGGAGTACGAGCGGCTGCTGGCCGCCCTCGACGAACAGTTCCCGAAGCAAGGACCCTACGACTGGGACGAGTTCGAGGGGTTCTACTTTCTCGATCCGGACGGGAACTTACTCGAGGTGATTACCTACGAGTCGCCAGCGGGCGAGCGCGAGCGGCCGCTGCTCACGCACGACGACGTCGAATAGCAGTTACCATCACTCCGTCGGCAGTTCAGTCTGCACCGCCTGCCCGCTCTCGCGTGCCTCGAACTCGAGTAGCTGCTGTTTCGTCGTGACGCCGTCGGCCGCCGAGTAGCCGGTGAGCGCGCCGTCGCTGCCGACGACGCGGTGACAGGGCACGACAATCGGGGCGGGGTTGCGGCCACAGGCCTGGCCAACGGCGACAGGACTCGTGTCGAGGTCGGCTGCGAGGTCGCCGTACGTCCGCGTCTCGCCGTAGGGAATAGCCGCCATCGCGGCCATCACGTCGCCGGTAAGGCCGTCGAGATACGTCACGTCCAAGTCGAATGTGCGGCGGTCGCCGCGTTCGTACTCCCGAACCTGATCGCGGATCTCCGCGGGCGACTGGGTGACGACCGACTCGTCGAACTCGAGTTCGGTGTCGAGTAGTGCTACATTCATCGGTGTTGTCGTCTCTTGGGTTCTCTGGCGCATAAGTGTCGCCGCGACGGGGAGCCGCGATCCAGTTCTCACTCGGCTGGATTGCGCGTCGGTGCTTTTGGCGGCAGTCGTCCAACCGGCACCTATGGTCGCCGACAGGGGTGAGGGCCAGTTCGGGTCCGAGTCCGAATCCGAATCCGAATCCGAATCCAAGTCGGAGTGTGAGTGGGCGTCCAGTCCAACCGGCCGAACCGCCGTGATCCTCGCAGGCGGCTACTCGCGTCGCTTCGGCGACGCGGACAAGGCCGTCGCCGAACTCGCAGGCACGCCGATGATTCGGCACGTTGCCGACCGGCTGGCCCCCGTCGTCGAGACGGTGGTCGTCAACTGCCGAGCGGAACAGCGGCCAGCGATCCGTGAGGCGCTCGCAGACGGTGTCGACCCGATGTTCGCCGTCGATCCCGTCCCGGGCCGCGGACCGATGTCTGGTATCCTGACCGGGCTCCGGGCGACCCACACCGACGTAGTTGCCGTTGTCGCGTGTGATATGCCGTTCGTCGATCCGGACTTCGTCTCGTCGCTGTTCGCGCAACTGTCGAATGCCGACGACACCGTAGATCCGGAGGCGATCGTTCCTCAACTCGAATTCCGACACCTGCAGCCCACTCAGGCCGTCTACCGAACCCAACCGATGATTGACGCCTGCGAACGCGCTCTTGCCCGTGGCGACTCTCGTGTGCAGGATGCACTTGCCGAACTCGAGTCGGTCGTCCTCGACGAGCACGAGGTTCGCGAGCGGACGGTACTCGAGTCGTTTGAAAACGTGAACACGCAAGCGAAGTTGGAGGCGGTGGCGAAGCGTTTGTAGTGTTGGGTGGTGACGGTGGGCGTGAATCCCTACAGGTTTAGGTTAGCACGTGCCTGTGACGGCGTCGAGTGTTGGCTGATCACGTCGTCCGCCTGCTGGCGGATTTCGTCGTCGATTTCCTGGAAGCACCCGGTCGCAAACGTGCGCTCGCCGTTGTCTTTTTGCGCGTGGACGTGGACGACGGAGGCATCGGCTTCCTCGGCCTCGGCTGCTGCCTTCCCAATCTCTTCGGGCGTCTCGGGGAGGTGTGGCGTCGCTTCCTTGCCCTGCACGCCACCGGTCAGCGCGGCGGTGATGATGACGGGGTCACCGGCGAGGTATAGTAGCCACTGCAAGTCACTGGCGGGCTGCCCTGTGTTCCCGTACCCAGCCGGAACCTCGTCCGCGTGCTCGAGATATATTTCGCAGTGTTGATCGTGTGCCAGCTCGTAGCGGTCGTTGCAGATATCGGCTCGCATTGGCTGGATAAACTGCTTTGCGGCCTCGCAGTAGGCGCGTGATTCGTCGAACTGGCGGTCGCTCGTTTCACTTCGATACTCCAGAAACGGACAGGTCATGCTACGCTGTTTTAAATGTCCAATGTTACCAACCCACACCATATTCAGCGCAGTGACGAGACGGACGCCAACGGCGGTAACACTGGCGTAACCAGGTGACACAACCGTGGACAAACGTCTCAAGGGCTGAGATTCTACGGGCAGTATGTCACCGACGACACCCGGCCTCCATCACGTGACCGCAATCGCTGGCGATCCGCAGGAAAACGCCGACTTCTACGTCGACACGCTCGGCCTTCGGTTCGTCAAGCGGACGATCAACCACGACGATACGGGCACATACCACTTCTACTTCGGCGACGAGGGCGGCACGCCCGGAACGAACATTACCTTCTTCCCTTGGACCGACCGCGGACGACAGGGAGAGTTCGGTGCCGGGCAGACGCAGGCGACGGCGTACCTCATCCCCACCGACTCGGTCGACTACTGGCAGGATCGACTCGAGAGCGCGGGCCTCGATGTCGACCGAACGGAGCGATTCGACGACCCGGTGCTCGGTGTTTCGGACCCCGACGGTATCCGACTCGAACTCGTCGCACCCGGCGGCGACGTGATCGCCGAGAGCGACGCGACACCGTGGGAAGACGGACCTGTACCGACAGACCACCAGCTTCGCGGCTTCCACAGCGTCACGCTCGCCGTAAGCGAGTTCGGACCGACAGAGACGATTCTGACCGACGTGCTCGGCTACGAACTGGAAGCCGAAACCGAAGCCGAAGCCGAAGCCGACGCTAATACTGTCACCGGCTCGGCGTCCAATACGTCAGGCACGAGTACGAACGGGCGACGACGATACCACAGCGCAGCCGGCGGCCCCGGCTCGATCGTCGATCTGGTCGAGACCGACGCCGGTCGCGGCCGGATGGGTGTCGGCACGGTTCACCACGTCGCGTTCGAGGCAGCCGATCTCGACGAACAGGAGCAGTGGCGCGAGGCCTACGCTGACCAGGGTCTCAGGCCGAGCCGGGTCATCGACCGGAAGTACTTCCAGTCAATCTATACCCGCGAACTTGGCGGCATCCTCTTCGAGATGGCAACCACCGGTCCGGGCTTCACAGTCGACGAAGCGTACGAATCACTCGGCTCCGACCTCGTACTTCCTTCGCAACTCGAGGAGGAGCGCGACCAGATCGAATCGCAACTACCGCCGTTCGACGAACCGGAGGTGACATCAGCCGATGAGTGAGGGCTCGTCGTCTGGCGACGGCTCGGAGACTGGCGGTTCAAACACAGGACACGCACCAGCACCCGCTCCGTTCCGCTTCGAGTACTCCCCGCCGACCATCCGCTTTGGCCAGAGGAGTGTGGGTGAACTGGCGAGCGAACTCGAGTCTCTCGGCTGTGAGCGGGCGCTGGTCGTCTGCGGCTCGACGGTCGGGAGCACATCCGAGGTGATCGACCCGGTCCGGGACGGCCTCGGAGAGCGACTCGCGGGTGTCTTCGACGAGACGACGCCGGAGAAGCGACTCTCGACGGTGTTCGACGGACTCAAGCGCGTGCGTGAGACGGAGGCTGACGCAATCGTCGCGCTGGGCGGCGGCAGCAGCCTCGACATTGGAACGGTCATTGGGGCGCTCGCGGCGGACAACCGCTCGCGTGGGGAGATTGCCAGCGAGTTCGCCGAATCGGGTACGGTCACCGTCCCCGAGTCGGGGCTGGTCCCGGTCGTCACGATTCCGACGACGCTCGCCGGAGCGGAGCTCTCGCAGGTCGCTGGCGTAACCGCAGCGCCGGACACCGACGATACCGGACGCGTCGACGAAGAAATCGGCGGCGGCATCTCCGCGCCCGAACTGATGCCCGCGACGGCAGTCTACGACCCCGATATCGTCGCAACCACGCCCGAGTCCGTGCTCGCCGGCTCTGCCATGAACGGCTTCGACAAGGGACTGGAAACGATTTACGCCGCCAACGCAACGCCGGTCACCGACGCGACGGCCGCCAGCGGCCTCGGCGTACTCGAGTCCGGCCTGCGCGCGTACGGCCACGGCGAGCGCGACACCGAGACGTTCGAGCAGATTCTCGAGGGCATCCTGCTGGTGCAGTACGGCATCTCGCGGCCGGAGGGAACGACGCTCTCGATCGTTCACGCCTTCGGGCACGGACTAACGCACACTTCCCCCGTCCAGCAGGGAGCGGCCCACGCCGTCGTCGTCCCGCACGTACTCGAGTACCTGTTCGAACAGGACGGCGTCGACGCGCGGGCTCGGCAGTTGGCGGACGCGCTCGGGGTTGGCGACGCCGCCGATCCGGGTGCGGCGGTGGTCGAGCAGGTGCGCGAGGTTCGGGACGCGCTCTCGCTTCCCACCCGCTTGCGGGACGTGGACGGTCCCGAAGCCGACGAGTTCGAGGCCGTTGCGGAGGTGGTTCTCGCGGACCGCTTCATGGCGAACGCGCCGCCGGGACTCGATCCCTCGGCTGCTGAACTCGTGGCGGTACTCGAGTCGGCGTGGTAAGCGCACCCGTCAACTATCTGGATCGCTGATTGTTACTCATACATTCTTGAGAAACAAAGATTGCTGAAGCGACGGCGTGTCCTCGGTGCAGTCGGCGCTGCAGGAGTCCTCTTGGCTGTCTGAGTGCTGCAGACGAGTCGCAGAATCGGGCTGCCGACGAAGAAACGTCGATCACCGCATCCCGGAGTGGGCTGCGTAGAGAAAGCCACAGCTGACGCCGATCAGCGCGGGGAGCCAGTGTGCCGTCACCGCGAGCGAGCCGGTGTCACTCGAGACGAGCCAGGCGAACACCGGGAGTCCGATTGCGAGACCGACGAACTCGCGGCGGCACCCTCGGGAAGTGTCCAGCCGTCGTCGTCGTCGCCGTCGCCGTCCCTGTCGTCGCTGTCCCCGTTACCATCGATGTCGTCGCGAAACGATTCGATGACCGGGAGGGCCGAAGTCATACAGTGAAACGAGGATACGGTCGATCGGAGAAAGGGTTTGTATTCTGACAGCGAGCGGTCAGCCCTCCTCGACGTACGACGGCCGCTCGGCGTACTCGATCGGATCGCGAACGCCGGTTCGCTGGAACGCCTGCAGCCGGTACGCACAGGCGTCGCAGGTCCCACAGGCTGGCTGATCGTCCCGGTAACAGCTCCAGGTGTGTTCGTAGGGGACTTCGAGTTCAGTGCCATGGGCCGCGATATCCGTCTTCGACCACTCGACGAACGGCGCTTCGATCGAAATCTCGGTCTCCGGTTTCGTCCCCACGTCGGCGACCCGCTCGAACGCCTCGAAGAACTCGGGCCGACAGTCCGGATACCCCGAGAAGTCCTCACTGTGCGCACCGATGAAAACCGCCTCGCAGTCGTTCGCCTCCGCGTAGGAGACCGCCATCGCGAGCAGGTTCGCGTTCCGGAAGGGAACGTACGAGGACGGAATCTCGTCGCTCTCCATATCCGCATCTGCGACGGCCATCTCGTCGTCGGTCAGACTCGAGGCCCCGATCGCCGAAAGGTGACCCGTCTCAATCTGAAGGAAGTCGTTCGCCTCGAACTCGTCGGCCAACTGGCGGGCGCACTCGAGTTCTCGCGTTTCGGTTCGCTGGCCGTAAGATGTGTGGAGGGCGTAGATGTCGTAGCCCTGATCGCGAGCCTCGGCGGCGGCGGTGGCGCTGTCCATGCCGCCGGAGAGGAGGACGACGGCGCGTTTGGGGGTGGAAGTGGGGTTCGTGTCTGCTGTCGATTCGGTGTCGCTTGCGTCGGTCGCTGTCATTTCGTGAGCCATTGGTCGAGATCAGGTTTCGGGGGCGTCGTTCCAGAGGTCGACGTGCAGTCGCGGCGTGTACCGGAAGCCGTGCTCCATCGCGAGGTCGGCGACACGCGTTCGAGTTTCGGCGAGGCGGTCGCGGGTCGCCCCCTCCGGCATCAGGAGCACGTCGTCGTCGCGAATCGGCACGTCGGCTGCCTCTCGCAGGTCTGCGAGCAGGTCGAGGATTTCGGGCATGTCGTCGGCGTCGGTGACGACGAACTTCAACTGGAACGTATAGTCCTCGACGAGTGCGGCAAGTGCAGCCATGTCGATGCGGTTTGCCTCGTGGCGCTGCTCCCACTCGCCATCACCTTGGTTCGCGGCACCTTGCGATTGGGGCTCACCGTTCCGAGATTCCGCTGGAACCTCGCTTCGCGGATCGCGCTCCGGCGTCGGCGTACTGCTCGCGAGTTTCGGGCTGATCGAGGCGAGATCGATCGGCGCGTCGCGGTGAATTGTCCCGTTCGTCTCGACTGTCGTGTGGTAGCCACGTTCGTCGAGTTCCTCGAGAAGCGCAACGCTAGCGTCGTGCAGCAGCGGTTCCCCGCCAGTGAGGACGATGTGGTCGGCATCGTGGGACTCGATTTCGTCGAGAATCGCGTCGAGATCCATCCAGGCGTGTGTTGGTTCCCAGGAGGTGTGATAGGAATCACAGAACCAGCAGCGAAGGTTACACCCGCTGGTACGGATGAAGATCGACGGGACGCCCGCGAGGGTTCCCTCACCCTGCAGCGAGTAGAACAGTTCGTTGATGGGCAGGCCCTCGCCCGTCGACTCGGTGTCCGGTTCAGCGGACATCTCTCGATCGGTCGAGTTGGAAACCGGCATCGTCGATCAGAGGTGGCTCCCGCCACAGAGTTCGTGTGTTTCGTTCACCCGGACGGCGACATCGGTGACGTTCTCACCGAGTTCGGCGAGCAGTTTCTCCTCAAGAAGGACGCTCATCACCTCGGCGGTCGGCGGGTGTTCGAGGACGACTATCCCATCCTCGTCACCGGCGGTTTCGAAGGCCTCGACAAGGGGGTCATCAGCCTGCAGCAGGAACTTGTGATCCCACTCGTCTATTACTGCAGTAATATCTCCCTTGTCCGCGACCCAGCCCTCCTCGGTGAGGGTCCCCTTGACGGTCACCGACACTTCGTAGTTGTGGCCGTGAGGTCGCGCGCACTTGCCGTCGTGATGGAGGATGCGATGGCCTGTACTGATTCTGATCGGGCGGTCCTGACCGACGTGGAGCGTGCGCGTGCGGCCGACGATGTCGTGTGCACCGGTAGCAGATCCGTCTCGGTCGTGGTTCGATGCGCGTTTAGTCATATCCTGGTATTCCCGAGAGAATACTTAAGTCTGGTCGAACGGACCGTTGGCCGGGAATGCTGTGGTCGGTATCCGTAGTCACTACGAAAACCAGCGTCGCAACTCCCACGACGATGCTGAGAGCAGTTGAGAACCCCAAACTCGTCAGTTCTCGAGTTTGTCCTGTAACCTGTTTTTTGCCTCGGTGCGTCGCTTCTGGGAGAACGACGGCTGCTCGTCGCAGAAGTCGACTTCGAGCTCGTCGACCGTTCGCCGATAGATGTTCGTTCGCCGCCCCTCCTCCGAGAGTTGGCGACCCTCACACGTGAGGAGTCCCGCATCAACGAGTTCCTCAATGCGCCGATAGCAGGTTGCAATCGGGATTTCGATATCTTCGCTCAATGCCTGTGCCGACTTTGGGGTCCCCGCCGCGCAGAGAATTTCGGCACTGTACTTACTCCCGAGTGCCGAAAGAACCGCAGTCGAATTGACTTCCGTTCGTTTCGTCCGACGAGACATTGTCCATCCATTGCTAATTATCAGAATTGAATCTTGTGGTTATCCAGAGTGACACAGAAATTGATTGGTCAGTACTCTTGGTTGATTATTCCGCGACATCTTCGAGGTACATTTGGGTCACCGACGCGAACCCTTCTGTATGAACGTCGCGGTCGTCACAGTCGGTGACGAATTGCTTGCCGGACGAACAGTAAACTCGAACGCTACCTGGCTCTGCAAACGACTCGCCGAGCGCGGTGTCACCGTCGAGCGCGTCACGACGCTCCCCGATCGCATCTCGGATATTGCCCACGTTGTCAACGAGTATCGCGCGGCCTACGACGCGGTAATCGTCACCGGCGGCCTCGGCCCAACACACGACGACGTGACGATGGCCGGCGTCGCCGCCGCACTCGGGCGCGACCTCGCCGATCACGAACAGGCACACACCTGGCTCGCGAACGAGGGCTACTCCCGCGATGACCTCACCGATGGGACCACCGACCTCCCCGCTGGCGCGCGAGCCCTGCACAACGAGATCGGCGTCGCACCCGGCGCAGTACTCGAGTCCGTCTACGTCCTCCCCGGGGTGCCCGCAGAGATGAAGGCGATGTTCGAGACGGTGGCCGACGAGTTTGCGGGTACACCGACGTATCGCGAGGTTGTCGTGGCGGATGAACCGGAGAGTGCGCTCCTCGAGCGAATCGAGGAGCTTCGGTCGGCCTTCGACGTGTCTGTGGGAAGTTATCCGGGCGAGTCGGTTCGGGTTGCGATCGAGAGCACCGACGAGGCAGTTGTCCGGGAGGCGGCGGCGTGGCTCCGCGAGCGGGTTGAAAGTCGAGCGTAGGCCGCGTAACTCCCGGACGCTTGAGAGAGTACTGGAGCGGATGGGCGCAGCCGGGCCTGCGTGGCTGAGACTACTTATCTGTAAAAGTAGACGACCCAGCCGACGGTGATCAGGAGGCTCAGGATCAGGGCCACCCAACCGCTCATCGGCATCGCTGGTTCGGCGTCGAGGACGTAGGTCAGTTCGTTCATAGACGGCGTTCTATCCCGATCCCTCTTAATTTTTGAGAAACGACGCAGCGACGCCGGTTTTGCCGGTTGCTACGATGGGTGTCACCGCATCCGTGAGGGAGACCGACAACTGCGCACGGGGAACCGATCGGACGGCTTTTTGAACAACCCGCCGTAGCCCACGTATGGACGCACTCGGCGTCGTCGTCAACCCCATCGCGGGAATGGGTGGACGGGTCGGACTCAAGGGAACCGACGGCAAACTCACCGAGGCTCGCGAGCGCGGTGCCGAGCCACGCGCTCCCGAGCGGGCGCAAGAAGCACTTACCACCTTCTCTCGGCACGCACCGGACGTTCCGATCTACACCGCCGCCGGCATCATGGGCGAGTTCGCCACGCGCGATGCTGGTTTCGAGCCACAGGTCGTCTATGATCCCAGCGACGAGTCCGAACGCGTGGGGGAGTCGGCCGGCACGCCACCCGACCCGACCGTCGACCCCGCCGACGCCGAGACTACCGCGACCGATACGCGACGCGCCGTCCGCGCGCTACTCGAGTCCGGTGTGGATCTCGTGCTGTTCGTCGGCGGAGATGGAACGGCTGTCGATGTGGCGGAGGTACTCGGGACTGAAGCTGAGGACCAGACACCGATACTCGGTGTGCCCGCCGGCGTCAAGATCTACTCCTCCGTCTTCGCGGTCACACCACGGGATGCCGGCCGGATCGCAGCCGAGTTCGAGCGCGTCGAGTCCCGCGAGGTCAACGACATCGACGAGGCGGCCTACCGCGAGGGCGAGGTTCGCTCGGAGCTGAAGGCCGTCGTCCCGGTCCCCGTCGCGCCGGACGTCCAATCGAGCAAGCAACTCTCGAGTGGCTCCGTCGACGCACTAGCAGCAGGATTCGCGCGCGAGGTGGAGCCGGAGCGGACGTACGTCTTCGGGCCGGGTGGCACGGTCGGGACAATCGAGTCCGAACTCGGAATCGAACCGTCGCCGCTGGGGGTGGACGTCTGGCGGGCTGGGAGTGCGGACAGCGAGGTCGACGGTGACGAACAACTCCTCGCAAGCGACGCCGCCGAAGCCGACATCCTCGACGTACTCGAGTCACCTGTCACTGTCGTCGTCTCGCCGATCGGCGGCCAGGGGGTCATCTTCGGCCGCGGCAACCACCAGATTTCGCCGGCCGTACTCGAGCAGGCCGACGAGATCGCCGTCGTCGCCGACGCGGAGAAACTAGCCGAGATTCCCGCACTTCGTGTCGATACGGACGACGAGACAATCAACGAGGAGCTTCGAGGCTGGCAGCGCGTCCGGACGGGGCGGTTTACTACCCGGCTCGTGAAGGTTGTTTGAGAAGGAACCTGTTTAAGGAGTGGTGGCAAAGCGGGGTCAGGAACAGACTCATATAACGACGGCAGTCACACATAATGGGTGTATAGTCAATATTAAGGTCGGCTCGGTCCTACGGACTGCGCATGGAAACGCGGAAAGTTCAACGGCTTGGGCCATCCACGCTGGCGATGACCCTCCCCGCCGAGTGGGCGTCCGAACACGGCGTCGAAAAGGGCGACGAGGTGTCGCTGCGAACCAGCGGAAAGGGCACGCTGACGGTGATGTCCGAGTCCGCAAGCTCCGAAGAGACAGAGGCGATCATCCACGCGGACAACCTCGATGCCGGGGCTGTCGAGCGCGCCATCGTCGCCCAGTACGTCCTCGGTCGGCGCGTGATCCGCATCGAGCGCGAGGAGGGTGCACTCGAGTCGGCTCACATCAACGCGGTCTATCAGGCCGAAACCCAGCTCATGGGGCTGGGTGTGATCGAGGAGACGCCGGAGAGTATCTCGATTCGGTGTTCGGTGGACCCGGAGGACTTCACGCTCGACAATCTGCTGGAGCGACTCGAGCGGACCGGACAGACGATGCGCGGTGAGGGGATTAAGGCGTTGGCTCACGGCAACACAGATCTCGCTCAGCGGGCACTCAACCGAGAGCGACAGGCGAATAAGATCTTCGTCCTCCTCTTGCGGCTCATCTTTACGGCCTACCAGAACCCAAACCTCGCGCGTGCAGTCGGCCTCAACAGCGGCTTCCCGTTGATCGGTTACCGCTCGATCGCGAAGAACCTCGAACTGACAGCGGACAACGGCGAGGACATCGCGGAGATTGTCATCGAGACGAACGGTCACACGCTCGACGTCGAGGGTTCGGTGATTCGAGATATCCGCGAACTGAACGAACTGGTCGACGAGATTACCTCGCTTGCTGTCGAGTCGGCGGTTGAACGTGATTACGACAAGTCAAACGAGGTTCGAGCGCTGTTCCACGAGATCGCAGACCGAGAACGCGAGATTCTCGACGAATTGCCGGAGATGTCGAACGAGGAACTGCTACGCGTCCGCGAGGTACTCGTCAGCCTCCAGCAGACGGCCCAGTACGCGATGCGTAACGCCGAGATTGCAGCGAACCTCGCACTGAACGAGGAGTCCGAGCACACGACGATTAACTGAACCCACCGAACGGGAAGCGCCGAGCGGGTGTGTCTCCGGGCCGTGTCACCCGTTCTCGCTGGCCGGAATAAGTGCAATTAAGAGACCCCATCGACAACCTGTCGAGCATGGCTACGCACACGGAGTCGACGACAGACAAGGGCGTTGGACTGGCGCTCGCACTCAGCGCGGTCGCGGTACTTGGCGCACTGTTGATGGTCACGGACATCGAAGCAGCCTGGGGCTTTGCCGGCGCAGTCCTCTTTAGCGCGCTCGCAGTCGTTGCGATCCACCTCTACTGGGAGTGATCGACCGCCATCGAGACGAATTGCCCTATCAATCCGTCCTGATCGATAGTGCTGTTTTTAGGACAGGAGCGGACTCTCTCACTGGGACGGCCGTCAAGAGTTAAGAGCGCCGACCGCCTAGAGAGTGTACGGACGATGACCGATTACTCCGACGAAGAACAGCGGATCATCTCGTATCTACGCGAGAGCGCTGCCCGTGGCGAACGGTACTTCCGGGCGAAAAATATCGCTGATGCGATCGGACTTTCGTCGAAACAGGTCGGCGCACGCCTTCCCCACCTTGCGGAGAAATCTGAAGATGTCGATATCGAGAAGTGGGGGCGGGCTCGGTCGACCACGTGGAAAGTAACGGTTCGCTCCTCGACAGCCTGATTCGGGCCGCCACCTCAACTATCCGTTGGTGACCCGAACACAGTCCACAGTGTGTCGTAGCCGTTGGCAAGACGCCACGACACACATCCCGAACCGTGCTCGATTGTGTTACCGTTGGACACGCTACCGCTAGCGCCTGTCCACGGTCTTTTTACCCACAACGCACACAGGTAGTGCCATGACTGTACGGGTCGATCGGTCGTTCGAACTTTCGGCACCCCCCGAACGCGTCTGGGACTTCATCGCCGACCCCGCGAACCGCGCGCGGTCGATCAGTGTCGTCGACGAGTACACGGTCACCGACAACGCCGGGCGACACGTCACCTGGCACGTCGAACTCCCCATTCCGCTCGTCCGTCGTACCGTCAGTGTCGAAACCGAAGACGTCACTCGAAAACCACCAGAGTACGTCAAATTCGTCGGCGATTCTTCCGTCCTGCACGTCACCGGCGAGCACGAAATCGTTGAAACCGAAACTGGCTCTCGTCTCGAGAATCACTTCGTCGTCGACGGTAAACTCCCCGGCGTTGAACAGTTCTTCAAACACAATCTGGACGACGAACTCGAGAACCTTCGGTACGAACTCGAGCGCGACCTACAGACGACACAGTGAGTCCAGATAGCAGGATGAGTGATGAAGCGACTCGGATACGCGGGTCCGCTCGCGCAGACGACACAGAGACGTCTCGTCTGCTCACACGCCTGTGTTAGTCATAGACAGACATCATTCCGGTCGGCTGACCGCTGACTTTTTGTGCTAGCGTGCCAAATGATGGGTGCCGGTATTGGCGCTTTTCACGTCATCGCCGGCAAGCGCGTCTCCGGCCCGACACTGCTCGTTCCCGGGACGAGCACCCCACTCCCGTCTCTTCGTCCGCATCCTTCCTTTCGCCCCTTCGCCTTTCATCCGGTTGTCGTCTACGTGCCGACGAACAGCAACACCTCGAGACTGCCGGGTTCGATAGCGGCGGCTCACTCGTTGCTGACGGTGGCTGCACTCAGTCCAGAAGAGGACACTGTTCCTCACAACAAAATAGAAGCAACTGCGGCTGCGGGCTGCTCGACGCAGATTGGGTTAGTCGTCTCGGGTGACGATGTCAGCGGAAAGCCCCTGTGCCATCTCGATCTCCTTGGAGTTGTTCATCGTCCAGGCGGTACGCTCAGTGACGGCTTCGATAGCCTCACGCGCGGATGGGTAACCATTGCCGGACTTCTTCACGCCGCCGAACGGGAGCTGGACCTCTGCGCCGATACACGGCAGGTTCGCGTACGCCAGACCGATCTCCGCGCGGTCGCGGAAGTAGTTGATCTGACGATAGTCCTCGGAGATAATGGCTCCGGCGAGGCCGTATGGCGTGTCGTTGTGGATCTCAACTGCGTCCTCGATGTCGCCGTCGTACTCCAGAAGGGCAACGTGCGGGCCGAAACATTCCTCTTTCAGACAACGCAGATCGCTGTCGTACTCGATTTCGTAGACGAACGGGCCGACCCAGTTGCCCTCGTCGTGACCCTCGGGAATCTCGTCGTCCTCGAGTTCGAAGCGGTCGACGAGGACAGCTGCGCCTTCCTGCTCTGCCAACTCGTTGTGCTTCTTGATCTTCTCGACGTGTTCGGGCTCGATTGCCGGGCCCATGAAGGTGTCCTCCTGCAGGGGGTCGCCGACGGCGACGTCTTCGGCAATGTCGACGTAGCGTTCCTTGAACTCGTCGTAGATGTCCGTGTGCACAATCAGGCGCTCGCTCGAGACACAGCGCTGCCCGGTCGTCTTGAAGCTCGACATGATCGCCGAGTGAACGGCGATGTCGAGGTCGGCTTCCTCGGTAACGATAATACCGTTCTTGCCGCCCATCTCGCAGGCCGCGAGTTTGCCGGGTTCGCCGCCAACCTTGCTGGCTATCTCCTGGCCGACTTCGGCTGATCCCGTGAAGAGAACGGTGTTGACGCGCTCGTCGTCCGTAATGGCCGCGCCGGCGTCACCGAAGCCTTGGACCATGTTGAAGACGCCATCCGGAATACCGGCGTCCTCGAACATCTCGGCGATGATCTGACCGCACCACGGCGTCTGCTCTGCTGGCTTCCAGACGACCGTGTTCCCCTCGACGAGGGCGATGGCCATGTGCCAGAACNCGTCTGCTCTGCTGGCTTCCAGACGACCGTGTTCCCCTCGACGAGGGCGATGGCCATGTGCCAGAACGGGATTGCAACCGGGAAGTTCCATGGCGTGATGCAGCCGATGACGCCACGAGGCTTCCGGCGCATGTACACATCTTTCGAGCCGACTTCGCTCGGTACCACGTCCCCGTGCGGGTGTCGCGCGTTACCCGCTGCCCACTCGACCATGTGCCAGGCCTCGGCGACATCTGCTTTCCCTTCGGAGATCTCCTTGCCACACTCCTTGGAGATTATCTCACCCAACTCGTCGTGGCGCTCGCGCAGTTCGTGGTAGATGTCCCAGAGGTATTCCGCACGGTCGATGTGGGAGAGCTCTCGCCACTCCTCGAACGCGTCGTTCGCTGCAGCGAGGGCGGCGTCGACGTCATCTTCAGTGCCGCGCTGGAATGCTGCCAGCGCCTCCCCCGTCGCCGGATTCTCGCTTTCGAACGTTTCCGAGCCGCTGCCATCGGTCCACTCGCCGCCGATGTAGTGCTGGTTCACCTGCTCTGTTGCTTGCTGGCTCATACTCGAGTGGACAACGAGCGACGTGAAAACGCTGCTGGTGGCAGCATCTCGAAGCTGGTGGGTTCCCCGGTTTGCATCGGCATCGGCATCGGCATCGGCTTCGACTTCGGGTTCCAGTCTGCGTTCAAGCGTCCGAGATCGAGTTCCGATTCTGACGCCACTCAGTTCTGATCGAGTTCTCTCACCGCGTCGTCGTTGTGGCGAGACTGTGGCGTAGTTGATTGTCGGTCTGACTCGCCAGAGTCAGCACTGTTGCTCACACTGGAACCAGCAGCCTCGGAGGAGTCGGCGTCGAACACGCGCTCGAGTTCGCGGTCCAGTTCACGCTCGGTGAGCCCGCCACGGGCATACTGTTCGCGCAAGGACTCGAGTTCGGTGTCGCTCGACGCATCGGTTGCCTCGCTGGCAGTGGTGTCGAGCGTATCGGCAACAGTTGACGCGGCCGCCGGCTGTGTGTTGTCGTCAGCAAACTCCCCGGCGACGACGAACGCGAGAGCGAGGGAATCAGGGAGGCCGAACACAGCGAGTGAGCTTGGAATTCCTGCAGTGAATGCAGCCACGACGACCAGCGGGAATCCAAGAACGAGTGCGAGGAGGGCGGCTGCCGTCCCGTTGTCCATTGGCCGCGTTTCGAGTGGTGAACGTGAAAGACTCTCGACGAGATGGTGGCTGTGGATCGTGACGCGTTCGAGGCGTCCCTACTGACCACTCAGATCCGCTGCCTTCTCGAGTTCACTCCGGAGTAAGGTCGAGTCGAACTCGTGATCCGGACGGAGCCGAACGAAGTCGAGGAAGCGACGCGCCGAGAGCAGTTCCGACGGTCCATAGACCGACGAGGCGGCGAGGACGGCCTTGCGAGCGCCGATTCGGGGCTCCAAGATTGCGAGGGCACAGGCGAGGTCGTAGGCGGTCGTCTCCACAACACGATCCTCGTGGACGCTGGTCGCATCGATAAAGTACAGGTCGCCGTCACACAGCAAGATATTCTCGTCGCGGAGGTCACCGTGAGCGAGTCCGTGGTCGTGCAGCGTCGCGAGCATCTCGAACAGTTCCGGCGCGCGGGCGGCAACCTCCCGGTCCGAAACCGTGTGCAGCGATTCGAACTCGGGGAGGTACTCGAGTACCAGCACGCCGAGGCCGTTGACTTCGAATGCTTCGATGGGTCGGGGGGCGTTGATGCCGATGGCGCGCATGCGCTGGGTGGCTTCGTACTCGTGTTCGACCATTTCGCGGGGCGTATCGAAGCGGTCGAAGAAGCCTTCGGTACCGGAGGAAACAGCACCGACGTTGCGGCCGGTCGTCAGAAGCGCGTGGACGAGCGCGTTCTGGCGGGTGACGATCTTGACGAACCACTCCTCGTCGATGACACAGGGGGTCGAAAGCCAGTTGTCGGCTTCGAGGAACTCGACGCGGACGGCGTCACGATCGTGTCGTTCCGCCAGCGTGCGGATGACGCGCTCGATGCGTCCCCACTCGACCGTGCCGCGTGCGAGCTGGCGGAGATCCATTACTAGAGATGGTATGGGCTCGGAGTTAAATGCGTCTCGAAGTGTCTCCACCGAGACGTGTCTCCCACAACACTTGTCCGCCCGTTCGATCGTCACGGGAACAGAAGTGTGGGCGACTGGATTGGTGCATGCAGCACGTGCGGGCGCACCTAAGCAGTACTGTTTTCATCGTTGCTCTAGGAGTACGACATAGAGCTAGCATGGACGCTGTGGATGACCTTGGTGATGCGATCGACGTGACGCGGGAGTTGCTGGTGCCGGTTCGAGTCGGTCGCTGGCTCAAGCTGGCGCTCGTCGTCCTCTTCGTCGGCGGCGGTCTGGGTATGAGCGGTGGCGTGCCGGCCGGAGACATCGAACCCCTGCTCGATCAGCCGACGCCGGCAGTTGAGACGGATGTCGACACCGTTCCGGACGAGGTGATTGCCGTTCTCGGGCTGTTGGTCGTGGCTGGCTTTCTTCTCTGGATTGTGTATGCGATTATCGGCGCGGTTATGGAGTTCGTCTTCATCGAGTCGCTTCGGTCGAATGCGGTCCACGTCAGGCGTTACACGCGAGAACACATCGGACGAGGATTACGGCTGTTTGCCTTCAGAGCGGGCGCATTACTCCTGCTGACTGGTGTTTTCGGAGTCGTTGTACTGGCCGTGTCCGGCGGTGTTCCAGACGCGAGTTCACTCGCACTTGCTGGCATCCTCTCGATTCCGCTGTATCTCATCTACGCGGTTGTGATGCGTTTTACATCTGAGTTCGTCGCGCCTGTCATGCTTCTCGAGCACCGGGGTGTATTGAGCGGCTGGCGGCGGTTTTGGCCGACCGTCACCTCGAACTGGGGAAACTACACCGTCTATCTGGTGTTAGTGTGGGTCCTGCAGTTCGTTCTCAACATCGTCGTCGGTTTCGTCCTCGTGATCAGCGCGCTTATCGTCGCGATCCCGTTCGTCGTTCTGGCTGTGCTCGCGTACGTTATGGGCGGTGTCGGTGTCTACCTCGCTGTCGCGATTGGTTTCGTCGGACTCCTGGGAGTGATCGCAGTGTTCGCGCTCATCCAGATGCCCATCCGGACCTACTTCCAGTACTACGCGCTGCTCGTTCTTGGCGACACCAACCCCGAGCTTGATCTCATCCCAGACCAGCGCCGCGTTGCACGAACGGGTGAGAACGGTGTCACTGGTGCGGGTGAGACCGTTTCCCCAACCGATGGCTGGGAGCTGACTGGACCGTCGACCGACACCGATGGTGCAAACGCAGAGCCAGCGGGTACGGGTTCGAATTCGGATTTGGATACGACTACAAGTACGGATACAACTACTGGAACGAAAACAGAGACAAGCGGTGTTCAGGATCCAAACACCACTTCCGACAGTAACCAGGGAAGATCCGTCGACGATGCTGGCTTCTGGGGTGACAGCGAACCCACCAGCAACTGGGATATCACAGACCGGAGTGAGCCCGATCAAACGGATACGGAGCGCAGTGAGGACAGTACCGAGAGAGACGACAACAGGGCGGATAGCGAAACCGGCAACGATACCGATGCTGACGCAGACAGCGACGACAGTCGCGGCTGGTGAGCACCACACACCCCTCTCATCTACTGCAACCCCGCCATCCCGTTTATCTCATCAGTCGGTGACGTATCCCGAGAACCGATGGGACCACCGACACTCGAGGTCGCGTTGCCCGGACTGGACTCGAGTACCGACTGGCCCACGCCCAGCGTTGAGTCCGTCCTCAAAATCGGATCGGGGAGCGGATTTGGTGGGAGTCGTGGGAGTAGTGTATTCAGCGGGGGCGGACTGGCCGGGAGCAGTGACGGATTCCGAGGGGGCGTGTTCATCGTTGGATGTTGTCTGATCCTGCTCGGTGTCGTCGGCGTTCGATACGCGCCGGCGATCGTTCGTGCGCAAGCGAGAGAAGGGATGACACCGGTCGAGGACGAACAACTCGAGGAGACGGATCGGATTCGTGTGACGAAGGGGACGAGCGTAGGGTTTCTGGTCGTCGGTGTGGTGCTCGTCGTTTATGCGAGTGGCGTCGTCTGAGGAGCGCTGTTAGTTGATCGTAGAGAGGATGCCGTCATCGTCATCATCCTCAGTATCGTCTTCACCGTCACCTGTCTCGTCGTCGTTGTCGCCAGCTGTATCGTCCTGGCTGTCACCGTCGTTTGCGTCACCGTCGTCGCCGTCACTGTCGTCGTCACCGTCATCAGCCGTATCATCGCCCCCATCACCGTTCTCCCCATCTTCGTCCGTCTCCTCGTCGATCCCAGGAACGACGCCGTCCATGAGCGCGAAGATGTTCTCCTCCTCTTGCCAGTCTAGATCTCGTGGATAGACGCCGATAGTCACAAGCAGGTCTTCACCCGCCTCGACTGCCTCGGTGAGATGGAGTGCGACATCGATGTCGGTTCCATCGAAGGATGCCTCCGCCGAGAAGCGAGACTGTGTGGTTGTCTGATCGACGACAGTTGCTGAGGACTCCTCCTCGAGTTCGACGTTGTTGATATCGTCGTAGTTGCTCGCAACCAGTTCGACGAGTTCGTCCGTAGACATGTCTGAGACTGGATTGACTTGCTGGCCCAGAACGGAAACCTGCGGTGTCGAGAGCACGATGAAGACGGCACCGCGTTGACGCCCGAGTGGGCCCATATCGACTGCCTTCTCGTGTTCAGTCATGTAGTTCGTCACCACAACCTCTTCGGTCGCGATGCTGGCACCAACCTCTTCGCGGACGACGAGGTCGTCGATCTGCGTCTGTTCGTATCCCGTCTCTGACCGGACGGATTCGTCGACACCCGCTGGTGCTGCCTCGTGAGTCGCAAGTCCAACGAGATTGAGACACCCAGCGAGTCCGGCAAGGCTGGCGGTACCGATCCCACCCAGCATGGTTCGACGATTCAGGTCCATAGGGGAAATCTCACGTTGGTTCATAAGTGTTTATTGCTGTCTCTTATACACATCTCTGATGGCG
>NZ_AOIN01000091.1:5371-139693 GCF_000337135.1 Natrialba chahannaoensis JCM 10990 | reverse complement strand
CGCTCAGAGATGTGTATAAGAGACAGGGCCTGACGTGCGCGACGAGCAAGTGTCAACCGGCGGACGACGACGTAACTCACTGCAGCGAGGGCCACTGCAATGAGCAGGTTTCCGACCAATAACTGCCGAATGGCTACGCTGGCCGACTCGGCTGCCGTTTCGTAAGAGACGACTGGATCTGTTCCGAGGAGAATCCCACCGAGTGTGATACTCGAAACATACACTGCCGGTTTGACGAACGGGTTGAGAACCGCCGCGGAGGCGAACAGTGCCGGTGTCGAAACCCACAACCAGAGCCGTCCAAAGACGACGAAGAGCCCGAGTCCCAGTCCGCCAGTCGGCAGCGCCGTCACGAAGATGCCGAGTGCGAAACTGGCGGCGACCTGGTGTGGCGTGTGCTCTTCTTCGAACGCCTGTCGAAGCTTTGTGCGAGCAGTGGCACGATAGCGGCCCAAGCGAACCCGGAGACTCACGTATATCTGTCCGTCTCCCTCGTTCGACCCAACGTGCAAAAAGGTACCGAGAGTCAGGGAAAGAGATCGGCTCTCCGTCAGATCCACACGCTGTTTCGGACACTGCCCACCCTCACGAACGACAGCCGATGTGGACGGTATCAGTAGCGTCGACGCTCGTTACGGGAACGAGCCTGCTTCGTCGTACGCGTCGGCGACGCGTTGCAACGCAACGACGTATGCGGCGGTCCGCGGATTATTTAGATCGTGCTCTTCGTAGGTTTCGACGAGTGCATCGAACGCCTCGACGATGATCGTCTCGAGTTCGTCGTTCACGCGCTCTTCGGACCACGAAAAGCGCTGGCGATTCTGGACCCACTCGAAGTACGAAACGGTGACGCCGCCGGCGTTCGCGAGAATGTCTGGGATGACGAAGACATCCTTGTCTTCCATCACCGTGTCGGCTTCGGGCGTCAGCGGCCCGTTCGCGGCCTCCGAGATCACGTCGGCGGAGACGTCTTCGGCCAGGTCACCATCGATCGCGTTCTCCAGTGCGGCCGGGATGAGCAGGTCGACATCCAGCGTGAGCACGTCCTCGTTGGTGATCTCCTCCTCGCTCTCCTCGTAGCCGACGATGCTTCCGGTCTCGTTCTTGTGTTCCTTCGCGGCGACCGGGTCGAAGCCGTCCGGGTTGTAGATGCCGCCACTCGAGTCGCTCGCGGCGACGACGGTGGCACCCATCTCGTCGATCAGTTTGGCGGCGATCCAGCCGGCGTTCCCGTATCCCTGGACGGCGACGGTTGCGCCGTCGAGATCCTTGCCGAGGTAGTCGAACGCTTCGCGAGCGGCGAGCACGGTCGATCGGCCGGTTGCCTCGACGCGACCCTTGCTGCCGCCGCTGGCGATATTTTTGCCCGTGATGACACCGGGTTCGGTGGTGTTCTCGAGCGTCTCGTAGGTGTCTTTGATCCAGTTCATCTCCCGCTGGCCGGTGTTTACGTCGGGCGCGGGAATGTCGCGGTCGACGCCGATTAGAGGACGCAGTTCGGTTGCGAACGCGCGAGTGAGGCGCTCGAGTTCGGTCTCGGAGTACTCTGCTGGATCGACAATGATCCCACCTTTGCCGCCTCCGTAGGGGATTCCGACAGTTGCACACTTGTAGACCATCCAGCCCGAGAGTGCCTTGACTTCGTCACGGGAAACACCCGGATGGTAGCGGATGCCGCCCTTGTACGGCCCGCGGTCGCCGTTGAACTGCGAGCGGAAGGCTTTGAACCGTTCGAGATCGCCGTTGTCGAGTTCGACCGTGAGATTCGTCTCCAGCACGCGCTCAGGGTGCTTGAGCCGCTCGATCACGTCGTCACCGATTTCGAGATGTGCTGCCGCATCGTCGATCTGCGACTGCAGACTCTCGAACGGGTTTGTCTCTGCTGCCATAGACCGTTATTCAGCAGAACCGAAAATAAACGTGGCGAACATCATCCATAGTAAGTAAAACACAATATAAGGATTATAGTCGTGTATATATCCGATACGGGTATTGGTGCTGATCCTGCAATCGGTGTAGCCTTGGCTCTGTGCCAGGTGTTACGTCGACTCTGAGACGGAGGTTAAAACGATTCTACTACTGGTGATAGCACCTCACAACTCAGCTGCAGCCGCCCGCTCACGAATCCGTTCTGCCTGTGCGATCAACGGCGCGTCGATCATCTCTCCATCCACCTCGAAGACACCTCGCCCCTCCGCATCCGCTTCCCGTTTGGCCTCGAGTACAGCCGTCGCCCACTCGAGTTCCTCTGTCGTCGGCGTGAACGCCTCGTTGATCGGCTCAACCTGTGCGGGGTGGATCGCCAGCTTGCCGTCGTAGCCGAGTTGAATCGCGAACTCGGTTTCCTCGGCGAGTCCCGTTTGGTCTCCAAAATCGGTGAAGACCGTATCGATCGCCTGGCAGTCGTGTGCGGTGGCTGCGACGACGACGCGCTCGCGTGCGTAGAGTACTTCCGTTCCTTCATCGGTCCGTGTCGCGCCCAGATCCGCCGAGAGGTCCTCAGCACCGAACAGGAGTGCATCGGTTTCGGGCACAGCTGCGATTGCCGGTGCAGCGAGCACCCCTTGGGCGTTTTCGATAAGCGCCAGGATAGGGATGTCGAGTCCGTGGGACTCGAGTTCCCCGACAAGCGTGTGGACGTCATCAGCGGAACCAACTTTGGGAAGCATGACACTATCGAGGCGGAGATCGGTCGGCGAACCGGCGGTGTCAGTGCGACCAGCGATGACTGTGAGGTCTGCCGTCAGATCGTCGACGGAAGCGTTCACCCGGACGCAAACCTCACAATCGGGGTCGAACGCTGGATCTGTAAGGACCTCGCGAACCGTGTTTCGTGCCGACTCTTTCTCGGCGGGTGCGACCGCATCTTCGAGGTCGAATACGATTGCGTCAGCCCCTGCGCTGGGTGCCTTGCGGAGCATATCCGGCTGATCGCCGGGTGTGAAGAGGATACTGCGTCGTACCATAGCCGACTGTGCGCGTACCACTACTGTCAAAGTATGGGACCTGATACGGGGAGTGATGAGACGGGAGGTGAGTCGCGTGGGACTGGTCACAGAGTGGGACACCCCTTGTTCAAAGTGAAAGCGGCGGTCCGGAGGGAGTGAAATAAACCGTGAACATTTTCACTCTGAATTGGGGGGTGACAGAAGGGACCGACAGGAGTAGCGATTCAAGCCAACGAGTCGACTCTCGTAATTCCCAGTAAGCACCGGGAGAGCGGGCAATAGCGGTGAGTAGTGTATCTCTGAGAAGAAATTGACCCAGGGACACCCCTTGTTCAGAGTGTATTCGATTGGTGGTGGGGGAGGGGGAGGAAGGTGAGAGAGGGATGAGACGGATGAGAAGAGTACGGTATGCATGAAAAGGGTGTGAAGTAGAGTAAAAAGAGCTGGAACAGACAGGTGGAATCGACTGGTCAGTTATGTTCGTAAGATGGGTGAAGAACTGCAACATCACATGTGCTCTCGTCTCATCTGATTGGTCTGTGATGTGTGAATGTGGCTTCTCTCAGGAAATCATATAAAAATGACCTTCTACAGGATATAGTCACCAGTACCGTAAAATACAAGTTATAACTAGAAACGGTTCTAGACTAGATAGGGAGAAAGAGTAAGACAAGAAGTATGAGAGGCTGTTTATGCAATTTCTGAGAGAAGCCACAGTGTGTGACACTGTGTGCACTCAGGGCGAGAGTCCCTCCTTTTACAACCGACTGAGCAATACTCACCCATCCAATGTCCACACCTCTACCCCCTCCTTGTTATCACACGTTTCACTCTGAACCAGGGGTGGGTCTGTTCGATGACTGTTCAATCGCCGATAACGTAGAACAAGGCCCTCTATAGCGGCATTGTGACCGAATTGGGCCGTTCCCGTTCTCGTTATCAGTCTGCATTCTTTCCCGTGGTTTTATAATACCTGTCTTCCAGAATGGAAGCATGGCTGATACGGCCGGTGGGGACCCGCTCTTTCAATCTCACGATCCGATCTTCAATCGGAAGGAGCTTCTGCACGTTGGTCACGTGCCCGACGAAGACCGGATCGTCGGTCGGGACAACGAGATCCAGTCAGTTGCCGCTGAAGTCGGCGCGATCACGCGCGGCGATCCACCGAACAACGTGATGATCTACGGCAAAACGGGGACCGGAAAGAGCCTCATCTCTCGCCACGTCGCCACGCGAGCCCAGGATGCCGCCCGGAGCAACGAGATCGACTGTGGCGTCCTCTACGTCGACTGCTCCGAAGCGAACACGGAGACGCGTGCGACCCGCCAACTCGCCCTGAGCCTCAAGGAACAGACTGGTTACCAGGACCACATCCCGCTTCGCGGCGTCGGAACCATGGAGTACTACCAGCACATCTGGCGTATTCTGGAGTCCTTCTTCGACGCTGTCATCGTCATTTTAGACGAGATCGACAAACTCGACAACAGCAACATTTTGATGCAACTCTCTCGCGCTCGCGAAGCGCGCAAGACGGACGCCTACATCGGCGTGATCGGCATCAGCAACAAGGTTCAGTACCGCGAAACTCTGGATGAACGCATCGACAGCAGCTTCGGCCACCGCGAGCTGTTCTTCCACCCCTACGACGCTTCCCAGCTTCGTGAGATCATGCGCAATCGCGAGGATGCCTTCCAGCCGGACGTTCTCGAGGACGGGACGATCGAACTCTGTGCAGCACTCGCGGCGAAGAAGCACGGGGACGCACGCAAGGCGATCGAGATTCTGAAGGAAGCAGGCGAGTTAGCTCGCCGCACCGGTTCGGAGGCGGTCTCGGAGGACCACATCCAGCAGGCCCAGGAAGTCGCCGAGATCAACCGCATCGAGGAGTTGACCAGTGGCGCGACGGTCCACGCCAAACTCGCCCTCTACTCGCTCGCGAGTCGCATCATCACTGGCGACCGCGAGACGTACAAGACCCGAGAAATCTACCAGCGCTACGTTGGTATCTGTGAGCTGGTCGCGAACGACCCGATCACGGAGAACGGACTGTACCGACAGCTCAAGGAACAGGCGTTTCTCGGCGTGATCGAGTCCGAAAAGACCGGTGGCGGACGCTCACAGGGCAGTTACCTGCTCCATCGACTCGTGACAGACCCAAAGCACATCGTCAAGGCAGTCAAACGAGATTCCTCACTCGAGGACTTGCCGTCCTACGACCAACTCGCGAACGGTGATTCATCGCGTGAGCGTGATGTCGAGACAGATCTGTCTTCGTTCTCCTAGTCCGCTCCGGCGGTAACTCTGGCTCGCCTGTGTGTTGTCGTTTCCGCACTGTCATGAAAAGTGTACTTGAGTTGGCTGTCCTCCGTCTGTGATCGATTGTACGAGTGATCTGTGTTGTGCCCGTCCTGGTGGGAGTACTCGTCTCTTGTTGGTTGAATTCTGGTTCTGGTTTGGGTGTGAGTCTGTTGTGTCTGGGTTTGGGTCCGTACTTGAGTACAGTCTGAACGACGGGGGTGAGGTGAGGATGAACGATGGCGACCGATAGGGGTGAGGTGAGAATGGAGATACCGAAGACGGGATGGAATGGAGATGAGCGGCGGCGAACGACAGGGTGAGGATGGAGATACCGAACGACGGTGGTGTGATGGTACTTTCAGTCTGAACAAGGGGTCTGGGTGGAGGGGAACCACAACTGACTCCGGTCGCCCGTTCACGGTTCGGTTCGTGTTCGCAGTCTGACCGCGATTACGGCCAGAGGCCGCGTGCCTCGTGTGCCTCGGCGATGCGCTGTAGTGCGACGATGTACGCCGCATCGCGCCAGGTCACCTCGTTGCGTTCGTACTCCTCACAGACCGCGCCCCAGGCGCGGAGCATCTCCGTCTCGAGTTCCTCGTGGACGCGCTCTAAACTCCACGCACGGCGATTGATGTCCTGAAGCCATTCGAAGTAGGAGACGGTGACGCCACCGGCGTTCGCGAGAATGTCCGGAATGACTGCAATATCGCGCTTTTCGAAGATCTGGTCGGCCGTCGAGGTCGTTGGACCGTTTGCGCCCTCGACGATCATGTCGGCGTTGACGTTGCGTGAGTTATCCCCGGTGAGCACGTTCCCAATTGCAGCGGGGATGAGAACATCGACATCGAGTTCGAGCAGTTCCGCGTTGGTGAGCGATTGCGGGGCATTGTAGCCCGAGACCATCCCAGGAGTTTCGTCGTGGTCTTCGACGTCGTTCGTGTCGAGACCGTCGGGGTCGTAGATCGCGCCGTCGATGTCGGAGACGGCGACGATCGATGCGCCGAGGTCGTCCAGATAGCGGGCAGCGTTCGCGCCAACGCTACCGAACCCTTGCACGGCAACAGTCGTCTCGTCGAGGTCCCAGCCGTAGTAGTCGACGGCCTCGGCAGTGATGATGCCAACACTGCGGCCAGGCGATTTCTCACGGCCGTAGGAGCCGCCGATGACTGGCGGTTTGCCGGTGACGACGCCCGGCGTGGTTTCGCCTTCCTGCATCGAATAGGCGTCCATGAACCAGGCCATCGTCTCGGGGTCGGTTCCCATGTCCGGTGCTGGGATGTCTTTCATCGGGCCGATAACGGGTCGAAGCTCCTCGGCGAATCGGCGGGTGAGTCGCTCTTTCTCGTCCGTGCTGAGGTCTTTGGGGTTGACGACGACACCGCCCTTCGCGCCGCCAAAGGGCAGGTCCATCACGGCACACTTCCAGGTCATCCACATCGAGAGACCGACACACTCCTCCTCGTTGACGGCAGGGTGATAGCGCAGTCCGCCCTTGTAGGGGCCACGAACACTGTCGTGATGGGCGCGGTAACCGGTAAACATCTCACGCGTGCCGTCGTCGCGCTCGAGTGGGATCGTGACCCGGTAGACGCTGGTCGGGTGACGAAGCCGCTCGACGATCCCTTCGTCGACATCCAGGTGTGCGGCCGCACGCTCGAGTTGGCGACGGGCTGTTTCGACTGCGCTTTCCTCTTCGTCGGGTTCCGTTGTCGGTTCGGCTGCGGTCATAGTGAGAGTGGCTGTACCCGCGGAAGACGACGATCAGACAGCATCTTGGCCGGACGTGAGTGAGCCACGCCATGTACGCGTACTGAAACCGCCGGCGGGTGTAGGTGTGTGCGTTTCCGACCCACCGTCATAACCCTTGTTACTCTCCCGCTATTCGTGCAATACTTGCTCCAGCGAGTAACTACTGCCGATCTCCATCCACTAGTGCGGACGGAAATAACGAACCGGTCCTCGCGGTTGACACCCCGTTCCTTTGAAGCCGTTGCTTGTGGTTGCTTCTCTGTGTCCATCGAGAGTACGAATCCGGCGACCGGCGACGTAATCGAGACGTACGATGAAACGGATGCGAGCGAACGCGACGAGCGACTCGAGCGCGCACAGGCTGCATTCGAGGAGTGGCGTGATGTGCCAATCGAGACGCGCCAGCGGTTGCTCGTGGATGCGAGCGACGTTCTTCGGGAGAACACCGAGAAGTACGCCGAACTGATGACACGAGAGATGGGCAAGCCGATCGAGCAGGCGCGTGCCGAGGTCGAAAAGTGTGCATGGGTCTGTGACTACTACGGCGAACACGCGGCCGAGTTCCTCCAGGATGAGGTGGTTGCAGGCGATCCGAACGCCCGAACGGTCGTCGCACACCAGCCGCTCGGACCGATCCTCGCGATCATGCCGTGGAACTTCCCCTTCTGGCAGGTGTTTCGATTCGCCGCACCAAACCTCGCTGCGGGGAACGTCGGCCTGTTGAAACACGCCTCGAACGTCCCCGGTTGCGCACGCGCGATAGAAGCTATTTTCCGCGAGACTGGCTTCCCCGAGGATGTCTTCACGACGCTGTTAATCGACTCCAGCGAAATCGAGGCGGTGATCGAGGACGACCGCATTCAGGGCGTGACGCTCACCGGAAGCGACGGCGCAGGCCGTGCGGTCGCCGAAACCGCCGGTAGCAAACTCAAAAAGACTGTCCTCGAACTCGGCGGCAGCGATCCGTTCGTGGTACTCGAGGACGCCCCGATGGACGAGACGGTCGAGACGGCAGTCCAGGCCAGACTCCTGAACTCTGGGCAGTCCTGTATTGCGGCGAAGCGATTCATCGTCGTCGAGGATGTCTACGAGGAGTTTGTCGACCGCTTCGTCGCGGAGATGGACGAGCAGACTGTCGGCGATCCGCTCGACGAGGAGACGGATATCGGTCCGCAGGCGCGGCCAGATTTGCTCGACCAGCTGCACGAACAGGTACAGGAGACCGTCGAGCAGGGTGGCGAGATCCGGCTCGGCAGCGAGCGGATGGATCGTGAGGGTACGTTTTATCCGCCGACGGTGTTGACTGCCGTTCCTGAGAACGCACCAGCAGACCAGGAGGAACTGTTCGGTCCCGTTGCAACGGTGTTCCGGGTTCCCGACGAGGAGGCTGCGATCGAGAAGGCCAACGACACCCGATTCGGGCTCGGTGCGAGTGTCTGGACCGACGACCTGGAACGCGGCGAGCGCGTCGCCCGGGAGTTCGACTCGGGGCTCGCGTTCGTCAACGAACTCGTCAAGTCCGATCCGCGGCTGCCCTTCGGCGGCGTCAAGGACTCGGGCTACGGTCGCGAACTCGCACGTGACGGTATCCGGGAGTTCGTGAACACGAAGGCGATCTGGGTACAACAGGACGCTGGTGAGGAGACGGAACTGGTGGAGTGAGTGGGCGCTGTAGAAGGCACTCTGTAGTCGTAGTAGTCGTTGTAGTAGTACTAGTAGACGCTTTCACTCCGGCCAGTACGCCGGCCATGGTGACGGCACAACACCGCAGTTGAGCGCCACCACTGCACTATCTTTTTGAGGTGACCCCGCCACGTCGCACGTATGACCGGTTTGTACTACGAGGAGTTCACGGTCGGCGAAACGATCGAACACGAACGACGGCGAACGGTCTCCGAGAGCGACAATCAGCGATTCTGTGATATGACGATGAACCAGCAGCCGCTGCACTTAGACGACGAGTTCGCAGCTGACACCGACTTCGGCGAGCGGCTAGTCAACGGCCTCTACACGATGAGTCTCGCTGTCGGCATCTCGATTCCTGAGACGACCGACGGAACTATCGTCGCGAATCTCTCCTACGACAACGTCGAACACCCCCACCCCGTGTTCCACGGCGATACCCTCCGCGTCCAGTCGACTGTCACCGACAAGCGCGAGACCAGCGACGGCGACCGCGGCGTCGTCACGATGCACGTTGAAGTGTTCAATCAGGACGACGAACTGGTGTGTGAGTTCGATCGGACTGCACTCTCGCTGAAACGCGAGTTCGTCGACGACGAGTGATCGCCGAACTGGGGGCGAATAGATGCTTTTCCCACCATTTATGACGTCGGCCGAAACGGTGGCTTTTGGCACGCTCCCGATCTCAGAGTACCGTCGAAATCATGTAGACGTTGATCCCGCTTGCGATGAGCCACGGGAGCGCCAGTCCAGCAGGAACGATCGGCTGATACACTCTGGGTAGAAGCGGTCGACAGCAGAGTCCAACGCTGACAGCCGCGGCTTTCAGAACGAGCATCCCGACGAGTCCGTAGCCATCGATAGCGCTTCGAGCGATCGGATTTGACTCGGTGAGTCCGAGGTGCAAGCCGAGGAACGTCGTCACGACATCCCCGACAAGCGAGACGGCGACGAGCACCCAGAGAAGTCGATCGAGGTCGCTCGTCGTGACAGTAACTGTTAGCCGTGGTACGGAATAGACGGCGTCGGATTGCATACACTCCCACCCGGAATCGAACCGGGGAGCCAATCTGTGGCCAAGAGCAGCGAGCGGGTCGGATGTCGGACCTGTCATCGGGATCCACAATGCAGTACCGACCGTTCGCCGTCGCCCACCGGGAGCAACCGGATTTCAGCCGGTGCTATCCCAATTGTGGATATTGTTATGCGAGCCGTATCCTCGTCCTACGAGTGGTTACCTGTCAGTAACGACTGCCAAACGCCTTGACAGCGACATGTCGTGTCTCTCGACAGCGTCTGAGATCACTAGCCGGGAAACGGAGAGTGAGAGGAACACCGGTATCGAACACCCAGCGACGCGGCAGGGCGGCATACGCCACGAGCGGGCGAGTTGGGAGGAATGTGCGACGTGGGTGTCACGAACCGGTTGGAGGTGTGTCGGTTCGGCGGTTGTCTCCGCGGTCACCAGCACGGAGACGACTCAACGTATTGCCGATGGCGTGACGAACGTTTGCGTTCAGTCGTCCAGTTATTATATCCCAACTGAGTGTTCGGGGTGAGTACATTCGTATTCTTGCTCCTGTCAGCATGCTATTGAACAGTGGTGTCTACTGGTGACAACTGCAGGCACAACGCCTATCCATAATTCTGTCTACCTTGCAGATACACGCTTTCAATAACCCGTGTACGTGAATATTAGCTTTGACGTGACGAAGTGAAACCGAAGACGGTATCGACTCTCAGATATATGTCAGGTGAGACGAGAGAACGTTCTACCCGACGGCTCGCGACGATTCGGGACCGACTTGACACGGGGATGGACCGTCGCGAGTTCGTCCGGACGCTCGTGACTGGTGGCTACGCCGTTGGCATGGCACAGTTCCTCGGTGTCGAGGATTTCCTGAGCGCCGACAACGGCGACGTACCGATCGTGACCGCACTCGTCAGGGAGGACCCGGACGATCCCTGGTCGTTGACAGAGCGGACTCGATACGTCCCCGCGGGCTGGTACGCGGCGGTCGAGTCTGCAATTGAGCTAAACGAGCGGCTGGCACAGCTTGCGTTCACTGGCTATCTCGGCAGTGCGGTCGTTCCAGGCTCCTACCAGAGCGAGACGGCAACAGTCTCGGTCGGTATCTCGCGTGACTGGGGTTCCGTTCGTGACCTCCTCAATCAGCTTGCAACCGGCATTCCAGTCGATATCGAGGCGATCTTCGACGATGGCGGAATCGACGATCTGGAAGACGTCGGCGACATCGAAGATGCGGACGATCTCGAGAGCGTCGATGGAATCGATGGCGGCCGCGACTCGTTCGAGCCACGTCTCGTCGAAGACGTCCACGAGGGATACGTTCCGAGCGGCGTCGCGTGTGAGACGCCGACGAGTTTGGCAACACTTGGACCAGCACTGTACAGCCCCGACACGGAGCAGGCGTTCTTCGTCACTGCAGAACACGCATTCGAAGGAAATCCCGACCCGGTCGGAGAGCCTGTCTCGCTCCCCGTCCGCGATTCAGACCACGTCTCGCTCGGTACCGTTGCAAGCGCCCACCCGGTCGAAGACTTCGCCACTATCGAACCGACCGGCGACATCGAGCCAGTCAGCCTGATCGACACGCAGTCGCCGCTGCGAGTTCGCGGACAGTACACCAAGCTCGGTCTCGCCGACCTGATGGCTCGCGGCGAACGACTCGAGAAGGTCGGCGCGATGACTGGCCACACGACGGGTGCGATACAGGGAATCGACGCGGTGACCTGCTTTACGGACGACTTCTGCCGGTACGGTCAGATCCGGTGGGGCGGGCAGATGGATTTAACCGACGGTGACAGCGGATCGGTGAGCTTTCACGCTGATCCAGCGGGTGACGACGAGGACGTCCTCATCGCTGGCTTCAACAACGCTCGCACCTGGTGGCCCGGCCAGAGCTACGTCTGGGGTGTCGGTGCGTACAGATTGACAGAATTACATGGCTATCACTTCTGAGCGCCGCCGACGGCGACCGACTGCATTGATTGACACACCACTGACCACGAGGAGGCAACAGTGAGCGACAGCTCGTCACACTCGAGTACGGGGTCGACTCCAAGCGGCCGCACGATCCGTGGCGGGATCGGCCGGATTATCGCTGACGCGATTATCGTCGCCGCGTTCGTCTTGTTGCTGACGCTGCTGTTTTTACAGACCGGCTGGCCACGTTGGGCGTTCTACGCGGCGCTGTTCCTCGGCGTCGCAGTCTACGTGTCGATTACGCGACCGTGGTAATAGAGCCGAGTGTGACACGTCGTCAGTCGGTGACGAGGCTCCAAATTGGGTGTCAGTTCGAGTCTGGCTCCGGTTCCGAGTTCAGTACCAATCCCTGTTCAGGACAGGTGCGTCTCGAGTCGGTCGATCAGCGACTCGTTGCCGACGAACACCGGTGTCCGTTCGTGGATGTCGTCGGTCGGCTCGACCGTGAGCAGTGACTGCTCGCCGTTCGAGGAGCGGCCGCCCGCCTGCTCGACGATGTAGCCAACCGGGTTGCCCTCGAACTGCAGGCGAAGCTTGCCCTCGGAACGGGACTTGAGTCCCGGATAGCCGAAGACGCCGCCGTAGGTGAGGACCTGGTTGACGTCACCGATCATCGCGCCACCGTAGCGCAGTTTGAGCTCGGTTTCGATCTCGCGAGCGTACTCGGAGAACGCGTCCGTCCAGTCGGGGACGCGACCACCGAAGCCGTAGACGACTGGCTCCTCGGGGAGCGTGACGTCCTCGCGGATGAGACGACGCTCGCCGCCAGTCAACTCGTACTCCGAGACGGTGTCCTCGGTTGCGAGGAGCATCGTTGTGATCGGGCCGTAGAGTACGTATGCCGCTGCGACGAGGTCCTCACCGCGGGCTGGCAGTGGGGCATCGTAGACGCCGACGATAGTTCCCATCGCGTTGTTGGACGTGAGGTTCGAGGAGCCGTCGAGAGGGTCGACGGCGACTGCGTAGCCATCTCTTGGGGCCGCGCTTTCGTCGCCGTTGTCGCCGTCATTACCAGCACTAGCACCACCGCCATCGCTGCCGGCACAGTCGATGACCGCTTCGCGCTCCTCGCTCGCATACTGGCTGACCCCGTCGATCGCCGAGAGCCGATCGGCGAGCAACTCGTCCGCCCAGATGTCGGCTTCGACCTGGGTCTCGCCGCTGGGATTCTCCTCACCGACGGCACCGCGACGACCGACCAGCCCCTGTCGAATCTCCGTCGCGGAGCGACTCACCGTCGCGACGACGGCCTCGACAACCGGATCGGATACCGTCATCCTATTCGGTTGCCTCGAGTGCAGCCTCTGCCGTCTCCTCCTCGTAGATGACTCTCTCGAGTGCGTCGAGAATGCGCGTCGGGTTCTCGCGCTGCCAGACGTTGCGGCCGACAGCGAGGCCGGTACAGCCAGCGTTGATAGCGTCCTCGACGGTCGAGAGGAAGTCGTAGTCGGAGGTTTTCGACCCGCCGCTCATGACGACGCTCATGTCGCCGGCGGCCTTGCAGGCGTGTGCCATCGCATCGGGGCTGCCGGGGTACTTGACCTTCGCGATGTCGGCACCGAGCTCGAGTCCCAGGCGGGTCGCATAGGAGATGGTGCTCGGCTTGGTGTCGTTCTTGAGTCCCTGACCGCGGGGGTACGACCACATGACGACCGGGAGGTCGTGTTTGCGGGCGTCTTCCTGGACATCACGGAACTCTTCGGCCATCTCGACTTCGTGGTTCGAGCCGCCGTAAAGGGTGAAGCCGACGGCGTCGGCACCGATTTCAGCCGCGTAGTCAACCGAGCAGTTGATCGCCGAGTCGTACTCGCCCATCCAGAGGTTCGAGGTGCCGTTTACCTTCAACAGGAGGTTGACATCGTCCTCATAGCTTGGGTAGTAGCCCTCTGCAATCCCCTTCTGAACGGCCATTGCGGTGACGGCGTCGTGGGTCGCCGTCTCGAAGACCGTCGACGGGTCGAGTTTTTCCGGGACATCTTCGAAGTCGACCGGGCCGTGTTCGAGGCCGTGGTCCATCGCGAGGATCAGTGTCTTACCGTCACGAACGATTGGGGAATCGTCGATCGGAATCATCTGTTAGATGGTCCAACAGGCCGCTATAAATCTCTGATGGTCCGCATTATCGAAATTACTTATTCGAGTAGTAATTATATACCAGGACGATCCGACGAACGTGTGCGGACCACGTGAAATAAGCGTTGAAACCTGTGTGACGAGCGTCAGGACGAGAGCAACTCACGAGCGTTGTGTCGCCACGACCGAACGTGGAGCACGTCCAGTTCTAGCAGGCGGGCGACCGTCACCGCCCGAACCGTCGCCAGGCGCTCTGCAGAGGTAACGCCTGCCTCAGCGAGCACCGCCGCGTCGTCCGGCCCGACACCCGTTACGTCGGTCACTGGAGTTGGCCGTGGATACGGGCGTTCGTCGCCAGCGTTGCCACCGCCGATATCGTTCCCGTCTGCGGTGTCCGTGTCTGGGTCCGATTTCGCGTCTGTACTCGAGTTCCCCGCTCGCCCAGCCGGTTCCTGTGACTCGAAGCGTTGCCAGTCCTCGGTGCCGCTGGCTGCGATCCACGCGCGTTCGGCTGCCCCGAGGCCGCGAACTTCGTCAGAGCGCCGGTCGAGGCCCAGATCACTGTCGGTCTGGAACGACCACGGCAGGGAGAGTCGTCTGCGGAGTTCGTCTGCGAACGCCTCGTCGATCTCAGTGTCGAGCAGTTGCTGGTAGGAATATTCCTTGTTCGTGACTGCATCGGGGTCTATATCGGCCGCTGCTAGCTGCTCGCGCTGGTCATCGTCGAGCCGAGAGTTGGACTCGCGGTCGATGGACGACCGGTTGGTCGAGTCGACCACGAAGACCTCGTTGGGTTCGTCGATGACGGGGAGTTCGATACCGAGTCCGATGCCGAGACTGATCGTTTCCGACGTGTCGTCTTCGGCACTCTCGCTGGGCTCGCTGATCTCGTCAGCCTCGACAGTCTCGTCGACCGCGTCACCGAAGTCGCTGTCGCTGTCGCTCTCCCCAGCCCGCTCTTCGATTGCCTTCCGCACCGCTGGCGGGCGCTCTTCGTGATCGCAATCTGTTTGCCCACCTGTCTCCCCGTCCCACTCGTTCGCCGAACCTGCCTCGTTCGATTCGGCTACGAACTGTTCGTTACTCACGCGAGTCACCGCTCGTCCGTAGCTCTCACTGTCGAGTCTTGAAACTTGTCCTCGTATTGATGCACATCTTGTCGACGGAACTACTATTGTGACTGGTGGTGACTGTCTCGTATGCGTTCACTTCCCCGCGTCGCTACAGTCGTCGTCGCCCTCTCTGTTCTCTGTCTCGCAGTCGTCGCACTCGCCGCTGGCGCGCCACCACCGTCACCCATCTGTGAGGTCTGTGGCACCGACACGATCAACGGTGCAACCGAGCCAGGAACGCTCGACATCCACGTTGACGAGAGCGGTGACTCCCAGTGGGTCGCGCAGGTCCCGGTCAATGAAACGGCTGCTGCCCACTACCAGAACGACGAGCGCGCGCTCGCGACCACCGTCAATGACAGCCGGAATCGATACCACGCTGTCGGCGACGACGCGCAAAACGTCACGGCAACTATCGAGGACCAGACCGTCCACGTCGAGTACACCGTCCCCAACGTCGCAACTCAGGTTAGGGATGGATGGGTACTCGAGTACTTCTATGCTGGCGACAGCCCGGTGCGGTACGAACTCGTCGCCGAGCGAGTGTCGATTCATCTGCCGGATGGGTACGCGGTGACGAACAGACCGGCAGCGGGGAGTATCGAGGATGGGACGCTGACGTGGGTGAGCGGTGAATCTGCCGATGACGAAAATGCAGCAGGTGACGACTTCCACAGTCGAACCTACGTCACTTACGCCCAGTCGGGGCTCACGAACACAGCTGCCTCCTGGATCGCGGCGGCGGTCACGTTCGGACCGGTAGTACTCGAGCACACCGTGCTTGCTGGTGTCGTCCCGGTGGTAATGGTAGGGTTTGCCGCAGTTTCGACCAGTACTGTCGGTGCTGGTCGATCACAAGAACTGACTGGCCGCAGTCGTCGGGTTGGTGCTGTCGGACGAACCGGTTGTGTCGCGCTCTGTCGCCGCCTCGGTGTACATCACTCCCGTCGAACGCTGACGCTGCTCGGGCTGGCCGTCGTTGGGGTGCTCGCCGGAGCGAGTTGGCTGCTCGGGTTCCTGTTCGAGGCGCTCCTCGTCGGTACGTTCGGCCTGTCGGTCGTACTGTTCTTGCCGTTCGGACACGCACTCGCACGGGGAGAGCGGAGTGCGTGGCTGTATGGGGTGGCCTGTCTACTGGCACCGCTTGGTGCCGTCGCTGCGCTAGCGCCGTTTCCCAGCGCTGGCACGATCTTCGTTCTCAGTCTGTTCGTGTTCCTTCCAGCTGCCGGTGGGGCGGCTGTGCTCGGATACGCGCTGTCGCTGGTCGGTCGGGAGATTGCACTGGACGGAAATAGAAAGCAGAGAGAAAAACAGCAGAGACAGACCAGCACCAACGGTTGACCCTGAACGGCACGAGCTATCGTCCCGTCTCGTTCGGGAGTGGATAACGGCTCTACTGGTGAAGCGGCTGTTCTGCCATCGTGGCCCGCAGTTCGTCGAGTCGAGAACGGGACATGTCTTCTTCGAACTGCTGGAGCAGCGCATACACTTCTGCGCGTGGGACCTTCACGTCGCCCTCTTCGACGACATCTTCGGGTCGCTCGCGCAGTTCGCGCATCGTCCCAACGGCGAGGAGGTACGGAATCGCCCACGCCGAGAGGCGGTTGCCGTGTTGTTCCGGCACGACCTCGAGGTAGCGCTGGGCGTCGTCGAGGTAGGTTTCCGCACGCCCGGTGACACGTTCGACCACGTTCGTCACGCCGTTGTGGTTCTCCTCGTCGGTGACGGCGTCGAGATCGACATCCTCTTCGGCGAGCCACTCTGCGGGCAGGTAGACGTTGTTTTCCTCGTGATAGTCCGACTCGACGTCCTTGGCGATGTTGACGAGCTGCAAGAGCAACGCAAATGAGCGGGCGTTGTCACGCATCTCCTCGGCGCGGTCTTTCGACGCGCCGCGGGCGACGAGGCCGGTGATCAGCGTTCCGACGGTGCCGGCGGCATACCAGCAGTACTCCTCGAGTTCCTCGAGTGTCTGGAGTCGGAGGCCTCCTTCGTCGGCGTACCGGTCGGTGAACATGGCCATCCCGTCGACCAGTTCGCGGACGGGTTCGCGCATGATCTCGCGTGGTTCCTCGTTGAGCGATTCGAACGTCTGCAACACGCGCGGCGTTTCAGCCACGACGTTCCAGTCGTTGGATCGATCCGCTGGCTCGGGAAGCCAGGGTTCGACATTGGCCATGAACGCCTCGACGGACTGGTCCGTCTCGGGATCGAGAAGTCGGTCGTACTCGGTGAGTAACTCGGTCTGTTCGGCAGGCGGAATGTGGCCCGCGTCCTCGATTGTGTCTGCAATTCGACAGAGGAGGTATCCCAGACAGATGTGTTTCGACATCGGCTCCTCGAGCCGGTCGATTGTGATCGAGAACGTCCGCGAAACGCCATGTACCGCGTCGTAACACCACTCCAGGTCGGCGTCGGTTGTGAGTTCGTGCTGGGCCGTGGTCATCTACTGGCTTCTCTTTCAACCCCATCCCGGAAAAACGCCGCGGTCGTAACATTCTATTCTGTTGGGGGCTGTAGAACGGAATTCGATGCTGCTAACCTGTCAGACCAGCGTTCCGGCACGTCGCCCTCCCCCTCCCTCACGACCACGTACGTATCCGATACTGATGATGTGACCGCGACCAGGACCGCCCTCGTCCTTGCTCACACGGCCAAGTTGGCCAACGAGGCGTCATAGAACCCTTCCCACGGTGGTGATTATATCAACTCATTCGGTGAATTGGCCGATAAGTCGTTTTGCGAATCTAACGCAGCTGCCTCCGTCGGGAAATATAGATGTTGACAGCACTGTGCTGAACATCGGCGCGAATGCCTGGAAAACCATCACCTGTGAACACTCACAGCCGACTCTCAGTTCAACGACTCGGTTCGAACTGCACCAGTCGTTGAACCGAACTTGAGTCGCACGGGCCGCGGCGCAAGTGGGAATGCGACCGGAATGTTTATCAAGTATATTTTATCTAATGAAAATATAGTTGATGGGCACCAATCTCCATAGGCTCGAGCGCGATGGAACCGTCTCCAGACGCCGGTTGCTCGGCGGAATCGTCAGCGCGAGCATCGCGGGCGTAGCCGGCTGCTTGACAAGCGACACAGCGGACGGATCGACTCTCCGAATCGCGAAAGCGGATCCGCTGAACAACGAGTACCAGTTCTTCGACGGAGTGATCTTGCCCCACTCACCTGTCGCTGAAACACTGGTATACGTCGACAACGAGGTGCAGGCTGAACCGTGGCTGGCCACGGACTGGGAGTCGTCCGACGCACGGACGTGGGAATTTACGCTCAGGGAGGGTGTCCAGTTTCACAACGGCGACGAACTGACAGCGGAGTTGCTCGAGGAGTACTTCCTCGCCTACGAGGCCGAACGGGGACTGGAGGTCGTCGACAGAGGAGTGCAGGCGGTCGACGACATGGTTCTCCAGTTCGAGCTGGCGGAACCGAACCCGAAGTTCCCTGAAGAGACGGCCAGACACTGGATGTCGGTACTCCATCCCGATAGTACAGAGGAGGAGGTTATCGCGACGGGACCGTACCAGATCGAAGAGCACGAAATCGGAAGCGATTTCGAAGCCGTCAGGTTCGACGAGTACTGGGGGGACCAGCCAGGATTCGAGCGACTCGAGTTGCGCGACATCCAGGACGATCGAACTCGCCGGTTCGAACTCGAGGCCGGTAACGTTGACGTGGCTGTGGAGGTCAGTCCCGACCACGTATCCGCTATCGAGGATGACCCGGAACTCAGGGTCGAGTCGTTCGAGCAGATGCGGACATTCGCGCTGTGGACGAACATCTACAATTCCCCGACGGACGATCCCGATTTCCGGCTCGCGCTACAGCACCTCATTGACCAGGAGACCTTCGTCGAGGAGTTGCTCGAAGACAGGTACCTGCCCGCGAGGGGAACCATTCCACCGTACGTGAGCTGGGCCGCCGAGGACCTCCCAGAGTACGAGCACGACATGGATCGGGCGCGCGAACTCGTCGAACAGTCGAGTTACGACGGCGAGACGGTGACTATCGCGGTCGCAAACCGAACGATAAACGGTGATACCTTCGCCGAGGTCTTCCGCGACCGTCTTGCAGACGTCGGCGTCGATACGGAAGTGCGGATGATGGAATGGTCGGCATATCTCGATTTTACCGGGAGTCCCGAGAATCAGCTGGAGCTCGGCGGCGCGTCGATTCTCGATGCGAACGTCAAGGGGCTGCTGAAGCGACAGTACCACAGTGAGGGACTACTCAATCTGGACCTCTACCGCAGTGAGGGAACAGGGATGCACAATCCCGGTGAAGCGGTCGACGCGCTGATCGACGCTGGGATCCACGACGACGACACTGATGCACTGCGCGAGGCACAGCACCGAGTTCGCGAGATGACCATCGGCGTCCCGCTGTTCCACGATCGCATCTTCGTCGCCATGCACGAGGACGTCACCGGCGTGGAAATCGCGCCCGTCTCGAACCAGGCCCACTGGGGGAACGTCGCTCCCACTGAGTGAGACGGCACTGAATGTTCGCTCGATATCTTGTTTCTCGCGTGGCGTCGGTGATCGGCGTTCTGTTTGCCGTCTCGGTAATCACCTACGGGTTGATTCATTTGACTCCAGGGGACCCGGCCGAGACGATCCTCACTCAGCAGCTCGAGCAACCGCCGACGCCCCAGCAGGTCGAGGAGTTCAGGGCCGAGCAGGGGCTTGACGAGCCGGTGTATATCCAGTACGTCCACTGGCTCGGGGACGTCCTCCAGGGTGACCTCGGGGTGTCGTACTACAACGACCGGTCTGTGAGTGCGCTGATGATAGAGGCGCTTCCAGCGACCGTCGAACTCGCGGTCGCGGGGATGCTCGTCTCACTGGCTATCGCCTTGCCTGCGGGCGTCCTGAGTGCGGTCTACCAGAACACGCGAATCGACCGCATCTCTCAGATCGTGGCGTTGCTCGGCGTCTCCGTCCCGAACTTCTGGCTCGGGTTCATGCTGATCCTCGTCTTCTCTATTTACCTGGGTGTTCTACCAGTCTCGGGGGTCGGCGGACTCGACCATCTCATCTTACCGGCTATCGCGCTCGGCACCGGCATGGCGGCAGTCGTCACGCGGCTCGTTCGCACGTCGATGCTCGAGGTTATGGAGGCGGAGTACATCGACACCGCCAGATCGGCGGGCCTCTCCGAGCGGATCGTCATCTGGAAGCACACACTCCGCAACGCCCTGATTCCCGTCGTGACGGTTGTCGGCCTTCAGTTCGGGCGCGTCCTGAACGGTACCGTCGTCATCGAGATCGTCTTTGACCGTCCCGGACTTGGAGCGTTGCTCGTGGAGGCGATCTTCGCACGGGATTATCCCGTCGTCCAGGGGGTCGTCCTCCTTACAGCGGTTGTCTTCGTGGTTTCGAACTTCTGTGTGGACCTACTGTACAAACGACTGGATCCGCGCGTAACGCTGGGGGAACAGGCACAATGAGCACGACCAGACCACAGTCGTCGACCGGCATTGGGGAGAGAATCCGCCTGGAATTTCGCCGTAACAGGCTTGCTGCTATCGGTGCCGGGATGGTCGGGGTCCTCGGCCTCGTGGTTGTCTTCGGCCCCACCATCGTGCCCCATGACCCGATGGAACACGCGCATGCCAACCGACTCCAGGGACCATCGCTCGAACATCCCCTCGGGACGGACGAACTGGGACGAGACGTTCTCGCCCGACTGGTCTACGGAGCACGGGTTTCACTCGGCATCGCAATCCTCGTCACCGCGATTCGGGTCGTCCTCGGAACCGTCGTCGGACTCGTCGCCGGGTACGTCGGCGGGATCGTCGACGAACTGTTGATGCGGCTCGTCGACATTCAACTTGCCTTCCCAGGACTGATTCTCGCGCTCGTTATCGCCGGGATTCTCGGCCCGAGCCTGCGGAACCTGATGATCGCGCTGGCAGTTGTCGGCTGGTCAACGTACGCACGCGTCGTCAGGGGAAGTGTTCTGTCGGTGAAAGAGCGAGACTACGTGACCGCGGCGCAGCTTGTCGCAATGTCAAGGCGGCGAATTGCAATTCGTCACCTGCTACCGAGCGTTATCCACCCAGTCATGGTACTCGCGACGCTCAACCTGGGGACCGTCGTGCTGGCAACAGCCGGGCTGTCGTTCATCGGGCTCGGTGCGCAGCCGCCGACGCCCGAGTGGGGAACGATGATCGACTCGGGAAGCAACTACATCCTGGACGCGTGGTGGCTCGTCACGGCACCTGGCGTCGCAATCATGTTCACGGTCATGGGGTTCAACCTGCTCGGCGACGGGATTCGAGACTTCCTCGATCCGAAACAACAGGGCCGCTTGGAGGAAATTTGAGATGAGCAACGCACTACTTGATGTTGAGAACCTACACGCACAATTCGACACACACGAGCGAACCGTCCATGCGGTCAACGGTGTCTCCTTCAAGGTCGACCGTGGTGAGATTGTTGGCCTCGTCGGCGAGAGCGGGTCGGGAAAGTCGGTCACTGCACGCTCCATCGTGGGGCTGGAGTCGCCGGCTGACATCACCGACGGCAGCGTTCGGTTCGACGGTACCGACCTCACGGAGTGTCCGAAGTCCGAACTTCGCCGGCTTCGAGGGACGCAACTCTCTATCGTGTTCCAGGACCCACACAGCACGCTCAATCCTGTTTTTCCTGTCGGCGAACTCATCGCCGAGGCGCTCAAAGTGCACGAGTCGCCAGAGCGACAGTCGCTGCTCGATCACCTGCACACACCGTTGTTCAATCGAACCGAACAGTGGCGGGACTGTCGTGAGCGAGCGATCGAGTTGATGGAGGACGTGGGCCTCGCCGATCCGGGTTCACTCGCGGATGACTACCCCCACGAGTTCTCGGGTGGGATGCGCCAGCGCGCGATGCTCGCCATCGCTCTGGCCTGCAACCCGGATCTACTGATTGCCGACGAGCCGACGACGGCGCTCGACACGACGACGCAGGCCGCGATTCTCGACCGTCTGGAGCGGCTGACCGCCGACCGCGACATGGGGACGCTGCTGATCACGCACGACCTCGGAGTCGTCACGGACGTCTGCGACCGCGTGGTCGTGATGTACGGCGGGCAGGTAATGGAGAGTGGACCAACCAAGCGGGTTCTCGCGGAGCCCCGCCACCCGTACACTCGTGGGCTCCTCGCATGCCTGCCACAGCGCGTGAAGCCGGGCGAGGCGCTCCAGACGCTTGAGGGACGGGTCCCGGAACAGACCTCGGCAGTCGAGGGGTGTTCGTTCGCGCCGCGATGTTCCCACGCCCGCGACTGCTGCCACCAGTATTCCATCCCCGCGGTTGATGTCGGGGAGGAACACACGACCCACTGCGGAGAACTCGAGCACGTCCCGACCGGGGAGCCCGGATCGGGCACGACCGACGAAACCGCTGGGAACGCCCCCGAGAAGGGGGACACGCTGTTTGAACTTGACGGTGTCTCCAAGTTCTTCGGCACCAGAAACTCGCTATTCGACCGTCTCACGGGTGAGACGCCGCCGGTTCGGGCCGTCGACGACATCGACATCGCGGTTGCGCGCGGTGAGACGCTGGGCATTGTCGGCGAGAGTGGTAGCGGAAAGTCCACGCTCGCGGGGTTGCTGGCCGGTATCTACGCTCCCACAGACGGGACTATCCGTCTCGACGGCGAACCCGTTGGCACTGTCTCCGAGCGAACCCATGAGCAGATCGCCGACCTCGGGTATGTCTTCCAGAACCCACAGGCTAGCATCAACCCACGCCACACGGTGGGAGCATTCATCCGGGAACCGCTGGTCGAGCTGGATTGGTCGGGAGACCATGAAGAGCGCATCGAGGAGGTGCTCGAACTCGTTGACCTGGGTCCGGACCTGGCCGATCGGCGGCCACACCAGCTCTCGGGTGGTCAGCTCCAGCGAGTCGCCATCGCACGTGCCATCGCGCCGGAGCCGCAAGCCCTCGTCCTCGACGAGCCGACCAACGGGCTGGACATCTCCGTCCAGGCGAAGGTACTGAACCTCCTGACGGAGCTCCAGCGCCGGCTCGGTCTAACGTACCTCCTCATTTCACACGACCTCTCGGTCGTCAGGCATGTCGCTGACAGGACGGCTGTGATGTACCTCGGCCGAATCATGGAGCGGGGGCCGACCGAGCGGCTGTTCACGCAGCCGACCCATCCGTACACACAGGCGCTGCTCGGCGCGGTTCCGACCGTCGACGACGAGGGGCTCGCAGGCGTCGAGGGCGATGAGGTGCCCAACCCAAGGGACCCGCCAAGCGGCTGCGTTTTCCACCCGCGGTGTCCGATGGCCGAGTCAGAGTGTCGGGAACGCGAACCACCACTCGATGATATCTACGGGGTTGAGTCCCGATGTCACTTCGCTGAAGCGGCCGTCACCGCAACGGCGTTCGACGACGCAACCGATCATCGAGAAGAGAACACACTGGAGACTCATCCATGACAGAATATGGCGTCACGATCGTCGGCAGGTCGGCTGGCTGTGCAGTCAGAGTCTTTATCGCCTGTAGCGACCTCGAAACGTGCGTCCTTGATTGCTGCTTCGGTACTTCTTGACCTGTACGTATCGTTCGTCGGGTAGTCACAGAGAAGGTATGCGTACTGTTCTATGACTCTCTGGCCAGCACGTAACGGAGCAGTTCGCTGCACGCGAGAGGTTACTCTCGAGTGACGATCCGGTCGATGAGGCACTTGAGTCACTGGCTGGTGCAGGGACGGACGCTGCCTGACTGGTCACATCGGCTCACCAAATCCGACGGGCATTCGTGGACGACTCCGAATAAACGCGAAACAATCGGCCACCCGTGAACCGAAATCCGAGAGGTAACAATAAAGAATCGACCCGCCATAGCGCAGGTATGGACTTTGCGCTCTCGGCGGAGCAGCAACAGATTCGGGACATGGTTTCGGAGTTCGTCGACGAGGAAATCGTTCCTGTCGCGGACGAGATCGACCACGAGGACGAGTTCCCGCAGGACCTTGTCGACGAGATGGCTGATCTCGGTCTGATGGGAATGCCGTTCCCTGAGGAGTACGGCGGAGCCGGCCTCGACTACCACTCTTACGCGATCGGACTCGAGGAAATCTCGCGTGGCTCCGGCGGCCTCGGGACCGTCGTCGCCGCTCACACCTCGCTCGCGGGGAACATGCTCTACGAGTTCGGCGACGACGCGCAACTGGAGGAGTTTCTGACGCCACTTGCAGCAGGCGACGATGTCGGTGCGTTCGCGCTCTCCGAGGCAGGCGCGGGCAGTGACGTGCCGGCGATGGAGACCACCGCGGAGAAGGACGGCGACGAGTACGTGATCAACGGCGGCAAGCTCTGGATCTCGAACGGCTCCGTCTCGGACACCGTTACGGTCTTCGCGAAGACTGACCCCGACGCCGGCAACAAGGGTATCTCCTCGTTCATCGTCCGTCCCGAGGAGGACGACGGCTTCATCGTCGAGAACACGGAAGAGAAGCTCGGCGACAAGGGCTGTCCAACGGCTGAACTCCGATTCGACGACCTCCGGATTCCCGAGAATCGCCTCCTCGGTGCCGAGGGCGACGGCTTCGTGCAGGCACTGAAGACGCTGAACGGCGGCCGGATCACCATCGCCGCCCGGAGTATCGGCATCGCTCGCGCAGCGTTCGAGGAGGCCCGGGACTACGCCGGCGAACGCGAACAGTTCGGCCAGCCGATTGGCGAGTTCCAGTCGATCAAACACAAGCTCGCGGACATGGACACGAAGATCCAGGCGGCCCGGATGCTGATGCACAAAGCCGCAGACAAAAAGATCCGCGGCGAGAACTTCATCAAGGACGCCGCGCAGGCGAAGCTCTACGCCAGCGAAATCTCCCGCGAGGTCGCAAACGAAGGCATCCAGATCCACGGTGGCTACGGCTACACGAAGGACTTCCCTGCAGAGCGCTTCTACCGCGACGCCAAGCTAAACGAGATCTACGAGGGCACGAGCGAAGTGCTACGGAACACGATTGGCGATCAGGTACTCGATAACTGAGCCGCTTCAGTCGACCGTCTTTCTCGCGGTTTTGCCTTTCACTGCCCGCTTTTCCGGCTCCGTATTCGGATCCATCACCGCCGCCACAGCATCGCCGTTCGATACACATATCTAACACGACTGTCGTGAAGAAAACGAGCGATGTCCATGCGTACTCGAGTTGCCCTCCTGCTCCTCCTCGGAATCGGGCTGTTATGCAATCCGTTCTATCTCTGGCCCCACCACACTGGCGACGCACACGAACTGCGTGCGAGTGAGACGACGATTACGGCGGATAGTGCGACGGCTGTTCCGGTGGACGACCTGCCGCCGGAGACGAGAACGGCTGTGGAGTCTGCAGTCGTGACACTCGAGTCGGCCGATGACCTGCCGGTCGGCTGGTACCACAGCGACCAGGGCGGTGGCCACGACTGGCCGCGATACGAGAGCGAGGCGGCAGTCCCGATGACGGGACTGTCTGAAACCGGTCCACCGACTGTCACAGTCGAGGAGACGGAGTATCTGCTGACGACCGTTGCGGTCGAGCGCTCGCCGCCCGTTCTTCCCGAGCAGTTCCGAATCCCGGTTGGTTTCGCCGGCGCGCTGGCGCTCGCGTTCGGTGGGTTCCTGGCCACTCGCGGGACGGTACAACTGACGACCCGTGTCGCATGGGCCGTCGTCGGCGTCTGGTCGGTCGTTCTCCTGGCAACAGCCGCCTACGACGGGAGTTTCGCGGGTGTTTCCCTCACGACGGTCCACGAACTTCCGCTCGTTGGGATAGAACTTTCCACAGTCGCTGGTGAACTCCTCGGAACAGCTGTTTGGGTCCTGCCTGCAGTCGGGCTCGTTCTCGGCGTCGGCTTCCGGCGCGAGCGGTGGCGATCCGGTGTCGGCGGGACGGGTGAACTCCTCTCGGTCCTCGCGTTGCTGGCGGTCACGTGGCCGTTCACGCTGCCGGGTGGGGCGCTCGGTTTCCTGATCGGTCAGGACCGACGCTCGTAGCCAGCGATTTATCACCGTTCAACGATCAGCGTCGAGACACGCCCCCATCCACTCGTACTGGTCGTACAACCGCTGCTCGCCCGCCTCGGTGAGCGCGTACACGTCGTGCAGCCCCTCTGTTCGTTTCTCGACGAATCCCGTGTCCACGAGTGCCGACAGCGTGCCGTAGAACGACTTCGGTTCGATCCGGTCGTCGTAGTGGGACTCGAGTTGGGACTTGAGCTGCTGGCCGCGGAGTTCGCCGCGGTGGGCGGTCTGGCTCTCTGCGTCGGCCTCACGATCTGCAGTATCCGAACCGCTGGCTGCCGCCAGCAACACACAGATGTCCCGTCGTCGCCCGCTCTGGAGCCACTTGGTCATACGCAGTTTCGGTTCGTCCGGCGCACGAGCGTTACGGTTCGAATTCTGTTCTCATTCTGTTCGAGTTCTGTTTGGGTTCGGTGGGGCTCGACTCCGAGTTATGATTTCCGTGCTACCCACTCCGAAACCCAGCCAAGCGCTGCCCAGCACAGTCCACCCGCCAGACTCAGTGCACCCACCGCAACCTCACCCACCTCGAATCGCGCGACGCCACTCGAGTCCACTTCGTGTCGGAAGAGAAGTAGGCGGTCGGTAGCCAGTTCGACGGTGCCGGTGCCGGCGGCGAGGGAGGCGAGGACGAGGGCGATGACGGTGGTTCCAAAGAGAGCGAGCGTTGCGACAGCACCGGTGACGACCAGCGAGAGCGCCTGCAGTCCGGCGAATTGTGGCGTCCCGTCGCCGGTGCTGGGGTTTGACTCGGGGTCGTAGACCGCGAACCCCTGTACGTCGTCGTTCGGCAGCGCATCAACCCGGACGCGGCTTGGATACTGGAGCAAGACGGCAGCCATCCAGAGGTCGCCGACTGAACCAGCACCGTTCACCGCGAGCGCGAACACGAGGAGTACGGCGAGCAGGTGTTCCGGCATGGCTGCCATGAGCAGGAGTCCGCCCGCGGTGAGCAGGATAAACGGAGAGACGAGACTGATGAGCAATTGGTTACGGGTGAACCGTTCGCCGCCGACGGCTGCGTAGGCGTATGGAAAAAGCGCGTAGGAGAGCCCGACTCCGAAGGACGGCTCGCTACCATAGTGTGCCATAAAGAGGCCGTGACAGGCCTCGTGGAGCACGACGACCACACCGAGGACGAGCGCTGCAAGCGCAAGCCAGAACAGCAGTGTTCCGGACGGAAGCACGGGGATGGCGACCTGGGCGAGGTGTTCTCCGCGGAAGCGCGCGTGCAGGTGGACACCATAGTAGCCGAGCGCGAAGAAACCGACGACCGAGACGACGAGCCACTGCAGGGCGACGACCCGTGTCAGTCGGAACTTGGCGACGGGCTGGGAGGGCGAGGAAGCCGACTGTGATTCGGCTCGTGTCACGCGCAAACTGTCCGCCGGAGGCAAAAAAGGAATATCGGTTCCGGTTCGCGTCACCTGCCACGACGAACCGATACTTTCCCGGTGGCTGGCCTGCGAGTAGGAGTATGACCCAGGACGCTGAGACGGACGATGCCACGACGGAAACGACGACAACCGCCACCGCCACCGCCAACGGCATCCGTGCCACCTACGACGAAACCGAGACCGAGCGCCGACTCGAGTTCGTCGCCGGCAGTGAGGACGACAGGACGGACGAGACAACACTGCGTGCGGCCGGCACCGCGGCTATCGCTCAGAACATCGAGGGCTACGCCATGCTCAAGGTTCGACCAACTGCAGATGGCGACGAGCTCGAGCGCTACTACGGCTTCGATATGGCGCTCGACCACGCGGCGGAACTGCTCGGTGTCTCCCAACACGACCTGCCGATTCCCGAGGCGGCTGAAGACATGGGAATGTAATCTGCCCCTCGAAAATATAGCCGCTTGCTCGAACACGTTCGCCCTCGACACTGCGAGAAACCGACGGGACAGCCGCGAAAAACGGGAGCCATAAATACGCGGAGTCGAACGCTCTAAACGAGAGTAGCCGTGGCAACCGAATTCGAATCATTTCCCCGTCCGATCCGGACGCGTCGGCGCTTTTCAGGACTGCTCGCAGCGACCGCGCTCGGCGTCTACCTCCTGTTGATCGTCGGCGCAACGACTTCGCTGACGGACGCTGCCGCGGCCTGTTCGACCTGGCCGACCTGCCACGCGCCAGCCGATCCGCTGAACCAGACCCAGCTCGTCGTCGCCTGGGGCCATCGTCTGGTAGCCGTCCTCGTTGGCCTGCTCGTCGCGGCAACGGCTATCGCGGCCTTGTTCGGCGACGTTTCCCGCCGCGTTCAGGTGGCTATCTTCGCCGGAACGGTGTTATACGCCGTCCAGATCGGCGTCGGTGCTGCGACGGCAGTGCTCGGTCCTGCTGCGGTCATGCCGGGGCTCCACCTCGGACTCGGTCTCGTGATCTTCACTGCCATCGTCCTCGCACTCGCCTGGGATCTCGAACTCGCGACCGGTTCTGCAGATGACGATGGACTCGAGTTCGGCACGCCAACAGGCGGGCCAGCGAATCCAGAACCGGAGCCAGCACCGGCCGCCGATGACGCGACGACTGGGCTCTCCCTGCCCGACAGTCGCCTCGCTCGCGTTCGGCTCACCGCATTTGCGTACTTCAAGATGATGAAGCCACGGCTGATGTGGTTGCTGTGTCTCGTCGCGGCGGCGGGGATGGCGCTCGCGGCAGGCCCCGCGCTTACACCCGATGTCATTCTCGCCACGCTCGGCGGCGGTGTGCTTGCGATCGGCGCGTCGGGGACGTTCAATCACGTCCTCGAGCGCGACGTGGACAAGCGCATGTCCCGGACCGCGGACCGGCCACTTGCGACTGAACTGATTCCGGTCCGCAACGCCATGCTGTTCGGACTGTTTCTGACAGCAGCGTCGCTGTCGGTCTTCCTGACGATCAACATGCTCGCGGCAGCGCTCGGACTCGCTGCAATCCTGTTCTACAGCGTCGTCTACACGCTGTTGCTCAAGCCGAATACGGTCCAGAACACGGTCATCGGCGGTGCGGCGGGCGCGCTTCCGGCGCTGATCGGCTGGGCCGCCGTGACGAACGAAATCGGGCTTCCGGGGCTCGCGCTCGCGGGCGTGATCTTCCTCTGGACGCCGGCGCACTTCTACAACCTCGCGCTGGCGTACAAGGACGACTACGCCCGCGGTGGCTTCCCGATGATGCCCGTCGTCCGCGGCGAGACGGAGACGCGAAAACACATCATCTACTACCTCGCGGCGACGCTCGTCAGCACGGTCGCGCTCGCCTGGATCACCGACCTCGGCGCGCTCTACGCCGGGACGGTCGTCCTCTTCGGTGGTGTCTTCCTCTGGGCCTCTATCGTCCTCCACTTCGAGCAGACCGAGGCCGCGGCGTTTCGCGCGTTCCACGCCTCGAACGCCTTCCTCGGCGCTGTGCTCGTCGCGATTCTCGTCGACGCGCTCGTGGTGACGACGCCGCTGTTCTAGGTTTCCGTTTCAGCCCTTGAGCCGGCTACTGTACCCCACCACGAGCCTCGTCGATCCGCTCGAACTGTTCGTCCGTGAGGTCTATCTCGACCGCGCCGGCGTTCTCCTCGAGTTGGTCCGGCGAGCGCGCGCCAACGATGGGGATGCACGTGAACCGATCCTGTTCGATGAGCCAGCGCAGCGAGACCTGCGCCGGAGTAGCCTCGACCTCGTTCGCGACGGATTCGACGGCGTCGAGAACCTCCCACGCTCGGTCGGTCGCGTAGCGATCCTCGAATAGGTCGTCGAGATTCCCTCGCGAGCCGTCGGGTGCCTCGACACCGCCGTCGTCGGTGCGTTCGTACTTGCCGGTAAGGAAGCCGCCGGCGAGCGGCGAGTACGGACAGACCGCCAGATCTTGATCGGCACAGACATCGAGGTAGTCGCCGACGGCGTCGTAGTGGGCGGCGTTGACCATCGGCTGGGTGACGTCGAAGTGTTCGAACCCCTCCACGTCGCTGGTCCAGAGCGCCTTGGTGAGTTGCCAGGCGGCCATCGTTGAGGCACCAAGGTAGTGGACTTTCCCCTCGCGGACGAGTTCGGTGAGGACGGACATCGTCTCTCGAATCGGCGTGTTCTCGTCCCAGCGGTGGATGTAGTAGAGGTCGAGGTAGTCAGTGCCGAGCCGGTCGAGAGTGCCCTCAATCTGAGCGTGGATGTGTTTGCGCCCGAGTCCGGAGTCGTTCGGACCGGGTTCGCCCCAGCCGTCGAACGAGAAGTAGACCTTCGAGGCGATGACGAAGTCCTCGCGGTCGTGGTCTGTGAGCCACTCGCCAATCCACGCCTCGCTGGTGCCGTCGGGATCACCGTAGACGTTTGCCGTGTCGATGAAGTTGATGCCGTTCTCCCAGGCTGCATCGAGCAGTTCGTGGGCCTCCTCGCGGCCAGTTTCGACGGTGTCACCGTGTTTCTTGCCGAAGCGCCAGGTGCCATAACAGAGCTTCGAGACGGTCGTGCCGGTGTTCCCGAGTGTCGTGTACTCCATATTCGTCTGGACGTATTTTCCCGGATGCCAAAACAGATGGGGCGACGTGGGCCGGTTGCCGGCTCTGCGTACTGGTGTCCGTCTTTGGGATTCCCACCACAGAATCTGACCACATACTTGTATATATTTGGCCGGGTCGGGTGTAGTGTTGGGCACAAACCCGAGCATTAATGAGCATCCCAGCCGGCAACTCGAGTAATGACCGAGATCATCGACGGCAACGCCGTCGCGAGCGAGATTCGCGAGGACCTGACCGACGCCATCGAGACGCTCGCCGACGCGGGCGCGCGTCCCGGGCTGGCGACGGTGCTGATGGGCGACGACCCAGCCAGCGAAACCTACGTGAATATGAAACAGCGCGACTGCGAGGAGGTCGGCATCGAGAGCTACCACGTCGACGTCGGCGGCGATGCATCCCCGGAAACGCTGTACGACGAAATCGCCGCGCTCAACGAAAACGACGATGTCCACGGCTACATCGTCCAGGCCCCCGTCCCGGACCACGTCGACTACCGCGAGGTCATCCGTCGCGTCGACCCCGCCAAGGACGTTGACGGTTTCCACCCCGAGAACGTCGGCCGCCTCGTCGCCGGTGACGCCCGCTTCCGTCCCTGCACTCCCCACGGCGTCCAGAAGCTACTCGAGTCCGCTGGCGTCGAGATCGAGGGCAAAGACGTGACAATTGTCGGCCGCTCGGATATCGTGGGCAAACCGCTCGCAAATCTGTTGATCCAGAAGGCCGACGACGGCAACGCGACGGTGACGGTCTGTCACTCCCGAACGAACGACCTGGCCGAAAAGACCCGTAGCGCGGATATCGTCGTCGCAGCGGTCGGCGTACCGGAACTGATCGATGGCTCGATGGTCGGTGATGATGCGGTCGTCATCGACGTTGGTGTTAATCGTGTGGATGCAGATACCGAGAAGGGGTACGAACTCGTCGGTGACGTCGAGTTCGAAAGCGCGAAAAAACAGGCGAGTGCGATTACGCCGGTGCCGGGCGGTGTCGGTCCGATGACACGCGCGATGTTGCTGTACAATACGGTCAAAGCTGCGAGTCTGCAGGAAGGGATCGACGTTTCGCTGCCCTGAGTCCGTCGTCTGCTTTTATACGTCCGTCTCGAGTCGCTCCAACCGATCCTGCGCTTGCCCAAGCGCCACCTCGTCACCGCGAAGCCCGTCTGCCAGGTCACGGGTCGCTTCGACCAGCCGATCCGCGGCTGTCGGCTCGATGTTACCGTCTAACAGTCGAATTCGCTTGACGTGCTCGCCGAGGGACTCGAGTACCTGCCGTTCCGATTTCGCCAACTCCTCCTGTGTTCGTCCTGCCTCTCCCTCCTCGAGCCAGGTGCGAACGTCGCGACGATACTCTCGAATGGCGTTTGCGACGGCGAGCCCGCGCGCTGCCTGCAGCCCGGGTGGGACCTCGTCGGCCGACGGACGCTCACCGCTGTCGGCGTCGCGGAGCAAGGAGAGGAAGTACAGTTCGTCCCGGTCGTCGAGCGAGGCATCGTACTCGAGTTCCCGAGCGACGATGTCGGCGACGTGTCTGAGTTCGATGGCGGCGAGGTAGGTGTCGTCGAGGTCACGGAGGTCACCAGCGTTGATGAAGCCGCGCTGACGGATATACTCGCGACAGCGGTCGCGGGCGCGGTCGGCGAGCTCACCTGTCGACGTGTCGTCGATGTCGGAGCGGATGGGGGTGAGATCGAACGGGACCTGCAGGTCGGTGTGTTCGGTTCGATTGTCGGTGCCGACGCTGCGGAGGCTGCCACAGCCCGGACAGTCGATGCTGCCGGTTTCGTAGTACGACCACCGGGTCCCACACTCCGTACACTTGCGCTCGCCCCGAATCTTCATGGGGAGGTCTACGGAGAGGATACAAAAAGTCCTCACGGAGTCGGGGTTCCTGTCGACAGTTGACAGTGAGTGGTGGGACTGCACACCTGTTGCAATGCTACGAACGGGAGTCGTTTGCTTCCGGGTGTGGGCCGCGGAGGAACACTGCGGCAGCGGAGAGTCCGCCGACGCCGACGGTGAGCCAGTAGGTGCTGAGTCGGTAGATAAGTGCGATCGTGAGCGCGGTGGCGAGTTCGAGGCCGCCGAGCGTCGCGAGGACCCCGGTCACCATCGTTTCGACGCCGCCGGTACCGCCGGGAGCGGGGACGACCGCGCCGAGTTTTCCGAACGCGACGGCGAGTGCGACAACAGGGAGTGCCAGCCGGTACCCGAGTGCGAGCGCGCCGAGATAGACCGGTAGCATGAGAAAGAGCATTCCCAGGTGTGCGAAGACGATGGCGGCGACGAGCGCCATTCGGTCTGCTGAAATCGTGTCGATCGTCTCGTAGAACCCGTCAAGGCGCGATCGAACGGTCTGTTTCGTAAACCGATCCTCGAATCGGCCTGAGAACCGACAGAGGAGTCTCCGAACTCCCGTCGTCACCCACAGGACCAGCGTGTAGACGACCGATGGGCGGCGGACCGTGACGAAGACGACGCCGACGACGACCGAAAACAGGCCGGTAAATGCGAGCAACTGCAGGGAGAGGTCCGTTCCGAGCGCGCCGGTGACGACGATCACGCCAAGCGCGACGAACCCGTAGGTGTAGTAGAGCACGTAGTTCAGCAGATCTGCGGAGAGTATGCCAGCGAGTCCGTCTTCAAAGGCCATCTCACCGCGTTGTGACACGAGATAGGCCACGAACGGCTCGGTGGCAAGCTGGCCGTAGGGTGTGACGTACTTGATGAACATCGCGCTCAGAAAGAGCGCGAGGATTCGTATCCGGGGCAGCGTGTCGTCAACCAGCGAGAGGAACTGTTCCCAGACGAGTGCTCGAAAGGTCAGTGCGAGTAGTCCCGATCCGAAAGCGAGTCCGAGAAACCGATAGTCGGCACTCGAAAACTCTCCGGCGACGGCACGGCCGCCGACGATGCGGATCAGGACGCCCAGGAGGAGGAGGGCGAGGACGAAACCAAGGGCGATCCGACGGTTCACATACGAACATTGCATTGAGTCTACAATTAAGTTGCGAATAGTTCCACCCAACGTTCATCACCGAGTGGTGATGGCGGGCAACGACGAACGGAGGAAACAGTGGCGTTGTGAGAGCCCACACTCTTTCTCGTCCCGTTTCATATCCGGTCGGGTTTGGTGACTGTTGTGTCACCAAACGAGTGACTACTTCGTGAAACGACGCCTACACGCAAATTGCCCTACTAGACCGCCGCTCCAATAACATGTTACGTGAGTCCACACACCTCGAATATCGAAGTGATTGAACAAGGACACGGCTTCTCAGCTGCGTGCCTGAGATCGGAATCATGATCGTGACTTGATCAGGTTCGGGTTCGGGATTCAATAGAATCCGGACCGAGAGTCCCCAGCCAAGACACCTGCTGATCCCGGCGGTCTTTTTTGTCTGTCGGTGGAACACTGAGACATGCGCGACGAAGAAGAAATCCGCGAGCAGTATGAGTTCCTGACGGAACACCTTGAAAGCGAGGAGATGAATCACGACGGCGTCGAGCAGATGTTCACCTACTACAAGCGCGCGATCGGCTGGGTACTGGAGGAAGAGCACATGTAATCTGCCTCGGACTGCGTCAGTCGGTCGCCATCGGTTTGTGTAGGAAGCAAAACATCTGCTTTCACGGCTCTCAAGACGCTTCTCGAAGCACAGGAACCGACGGGTGCCGGTCGTTGGGAGACAGTTGGATACTGCTTCCGCCCCCGGCTAGAATACGTCACAAATTCGCAGTGTGTCGTCACATTTAAGTAGTCCCAGCAGAATCTTTCTGGTGACGCTTCGCTTGGAGGGCCGAAGCGTCAGCGGGGACCAATTCAGGGCGGCAAGCGATCGCGTGACGTTTTTCCCGTCACGCGATTTGCTTTCCTGTTTACTACAGTTCTGAGCGACTGCGCTGGGTGTCGCGGGCGAGCCACAGTGTGAGTGACTCGTTTCCACCGATTCCAGTGACGACCATACCGAAGGGTGCCAAATATTCGGTTCTATAAACGACGAACCGTAAACATGAACAGAACATTATGTGTATTGCCATGCTGAATCGGTCATGGGTGTTATCATTCGAAACTCAATGAAACGACTATATTCGCTGGTAATACCCCGGTTTCGTTCGAAACAACCCGATAGCCTTATTAAAATTCGACAGTAAGTGTAGGTGGTACTTTCCCAATGTACGACCTGACAGGATTCCAGCGAGATCTGCTGTACGTCATCGCTGGCGAGGAGGAACCCCACGGACTGGCAATCAAGGAGGAACTCGAGCAGTACTACGAAAAAGAGATTCACCACGGCCGCCTCTACCCGAATCTGGACACGCTCGTCGACAAGGGCCTCGTCGAGAAGGGACACCGCGACCGGCGGACGAACTTCTACACGCTCACCCGCCGTGGCCGTCGTGAACTCGAGGCACGCCGGGACTGGGAAGGACAGTACGTCGAACTATAACGCTCGCTGTCCTCCGTCTGTACTGCCTCGCACTGGCTGTGATCGATCGGATTGCCAGACTGTTCCAAACACCGGGCTGTTACTGTCATTCGACTATTCCTCCTCACACCACTGCTCTGCTCCTTTCTCTGCTTCCTCTATCTGATCTCCCCATGCTACAGTCGCCACGGCGCTTATATGCAGTCGTGGAGAACAGCCAGCAGTGAACGAGGTCGCGTTGCAAATCGGCGATGCCCCACTTGACGAGACGGTCGTCCGGATCGCGCTTGCCGGCGCACTCGGCCTGTTCCTCGGACTCGAGCGCGAATGGTCACAGAAGTCCGCGGGCATTCGGACGTTCTCGCTGATTAGCCTGCTCGCTGCGGTCTTCACGATTCTCGTCCTCCAGACAGACATTGGGGAGGGTCTGCTCATCCTCGGCGGACTGCTCGTCATCGTTCAGGGTGTCTTACTCGCAGTGCAGGGACTGCTCGGCGACGAGGATACCGGCCTCTCCCTAACGACGTCGGTGTCGATGCTCGTCGCCTACGGTGTCGGCTCGCTCGTCGCAGCCGGCTTCATCATCGAGGGTGTTACTGTCGCCGTCCTCTCATCACTCTTGCTCGTCCTCAAACGCGAACTCCACGAGTTCGCGTGGGGACTCACCCGCGAGGAGATGCGCTCGACGACCGAGTTCGCCATCCTCGCGTTCGTCATCTATCCTCTCTTGCCGGCTGAAGCCGCACTCGACCTCGGTGCCGTGACGATCCCACTCGAGCCACAGATAATCTGGCTCATGGTCGTGGCCGTCGCCGGTATCGGAATCGTCAACTACGCGATCGTCTCCACCTACGGCGGACGCGGTATCGCCGTCACGGGCTTTTTCGGTGGTCTCGCTTCCTCGACGGCCGTCGTCGGAACGATGCTCGACCACGTCCGCCAGCGACCAGAAGCCGCCTCGTACGCCGTTGCCGCTATCTTGCTCGCGAACGCTGCCATGGCCGCCCGCAATCTGGCGATTGCGGTTGGTTTCACGATGGGTGCTGGCACCAGTGCCGGCACCGACACCGACGCAGGTGCAAACACCGGCATCCTCGTCGAGGCCATCCTTCCCCTCGGTGCTGTCATCGTGATCGCGTTTGCCGTCGCCGGCCTCACCGCTGACTGGCGCGAGTCCGGTTCGATGGAACTCGAGAGCCCCTTCTCGATGAAGAACGCGCTCGCGTTCGGTGCCGTCTTCCTCGTCGTCCTCGTCTTCGGGTCACTCGCCGAAACCTGGTTCGGCACCCTCGGCTTCTACGCGACCGCCGTCGCGAGCGGCTTCATCTCGAGTGCGGGCGCGACCACCTCCGCCGTGGTGCTTTATCGGGGCGGCCAGCTTAGCGCGCCGGAGGCAACGATCGCGATCTTGCTCGCGACCGTCTCGAGTATCGTCGTGAAGGCGATGCTGGCGGCGACGTCGACGAACAAGCGCTTCCGGAATCAGGTTGCTGCGTACAGTGCGCTCCTGTTGCTTGGTGGTGCGGCGGCAGTGCTCGTCGTGGTTGTGTAAGTGTGCTGCGACAGCAGTGCGTTGGTGCGTTGCTGGCGGCCTCCACACGAAGGGCGCAGGCTCTTGCCTGTACTTGTCCTACGACGGTCACCATGATCGGATTGCTTACCGTCGGGAAGAAGGCGATGACTGTCGGGTACCGTCGCTACGGCGTCCGGGGTGCGTTGGCGATGGGGCTCCTCACCGTCGTCGGCTACGTCCTTCTGCGCCGGGCGCTCGACAGAGCCGCAGACTCCGAGCGCGTCACGACTGCGTCACCGTCGAAACCATTCAGTCGGCCGTCGACGAACAGGGCGTCGGCGCGGTCGCCGACCCTGGCACGCTCGGGGAGGCGGTCAATCTAGAGAGTGTTGGCGACGTGATCTGAGGGACTGTGACAGGATCGATTGAGTTCGACGACGGATTGGACGCACCTCAGTAACACTGTTGTCGCCGCTACTGCCGTTGACACCGCACGTATCGCTGTGATCGCTAATACTGCTGACACTGCTTACAGCACCGAAAACGCTGCTACTGCCACAGCAGTCGTCGCGAGTGCCGATTACTCGCCGCGCAGTTCCTCGACGTGATCGATTCGCTGCTGCACTAACTCCGGCTTCCCGATATCGTGGCGCATGTGCAGCCCCTCTTCGCCGGCGACTTCGAGGGCATCCTCGGCAATTGTCTCGGCCTCAGTAATCGAATCCGCACGCCCGACCACGGCGAACGAGCGCGACGTCGTGGTATAGATGCCGTCGTCGCGTTCGTCCACGCTCGCGTAGTAGAGGAGTGCATCGCCGGCACTCTCTTCGTCAACCTGCACTTTCGCACCTGCCTCAGGATCCGTCGGGTACCCCTCCGGAACCGCGTACTTACAGACCGTCGCCTGCGGCGCGAACTCGAGTGCCGGGAGCGAGTCGCCGTCCCGTGCAGCCGTCAGAATGTCGAGGAAGTCCGTCTCGAGGACTGGAAGTGTGTTCATCGCCTCGGGGTCGCCAAAGCGGGCGTTGAACTCGATGACCTTCGGCCCCTCGCTGGTGAGCATGAACTGGCCGTACAGAATTCCACGGTAGTCCTCGAGTGCCTCCACAGTTGCCTCGATGATCGAGACGGCGTCGTCGTAGTCCGCGTCGGTCATGAACGGCAGCGCAGTGGTCGCGTCGGAGTAGCTCCCCATTCCGCCGGTGTTCGGTCCCTCGTCGCCCTCGTAGGCGCGCTTGTGGTCCTGCACGGCGGGTGCCGTTCGTACGTCGCCGTTGGCGACGAACGCCTGCACCGTGAACTCCTCGCCGATGAGGCGTTCTTCGAGGACGATGCGGTCGTAGTCGGACTCGCGAATGTACTCTTTGCCCTCCTCGGCGGTGACCTGGTCGCCGATGACTTTGACGCCCTTGCCGCCGGTGAGTCCCGCGGGCTTGATCGCCAGGTCGCCGTCGTACTCGTCGACAAAATCACATGCGGCGTCCATGTCGTCGAACGTCTCGAAGTCCGGGCAGCCCGGAATGTCGTGTTCGGCCATGAACCGGCGCTGGAAGGCTTTGTCCGTCTCGATGCGGGCTTCAGCCTCCTTCGGGCCGAAGGCGTAGATGCCGGCGGACTCGAGTTCGTCTGCGACGCCGGCCTGGAGGGGTGCTTCGGGGCCGACGACGGCGATTGTCGCGTCGACATCCTCGGCGAATTCGAGGACGGCCTTCGGGTTGGTCGTCTCGAGTGTCTCGAAGCCGTCTGCGATGCGGGCGATGCCGGGGTTTCGGTTGCCGGCGCAGGCGTAGAGGTCGGCCTCACTAGTCTCGAGCTCGCGGGCGATGGCGTGTTCGCGACCGCCGCCGCCGATCAGGAGCACGGTCTCTGACATGGTCGATATCGAAACGCACGAACTTGTAAGTGTTGCTCTTTCCACGAGCAAGAAGTACACACATTCGTGTGTATTGGCCGCGACTCCAGCCAGTGTACCGGCACTGAATGCAGGGCTATTGCTGACGCCAGACGTGTTCGACGAGTCGCGTCACACCCCACCACGAACCGCCGAGTACAGCCGCGAGACAGACGGCCAGTGCGAGCCCGGTGACCAAGCCGTCCGTCAGCTGCATCGAGCTGTATACCGCCACCCCAGCCGTGACGACAGTGACGATGCGATCCGCGTCCCACTCGAGAAGCGCGGTTCGGAGGGCGGACATCTATTTACCGCCACGTGAGCTTCGCAGTGGGTCTTTGCCTTTTCGCGCAGGGCTGTCGTTTCGGAGCACTACGCCTCACCGACCCACTCGCGTTCGAATCGCTCGCGAAATTCGAGGAGGAACGCGTGGCGCTCGGCGGCCAGTCGGCGGCCGGTGTCGGTGTTCATGTTCTCCTGGAGGTGGACGAGTTTCTCCTCAAGGTGCTCGAGTGTTGAGCCGCCAGTTTCGGCCTTCGACCACGCGACCCAGTCGGGCGACGGATCGGCGGTCCACATCGGGTTGTCGTGTGCACCACCGTAAGCGAACGCACGTGCGATTCCAACGGCACCGATCGCGTCGAGGTTGTCCGCGTCTTGAATGATGGCGGCCTCGATGGTGTCGGCACCTCGTTCGTCGCCGTGGCCGTAGTCAAAGTCGTACTCTTCGTGAACGGCGACGCAGTGGCAGACGGCCTCGATTCGCTCGGTCGGGAAGTCGACATTCTCGAGAATGTCGCGGACCGTCGGCAGCGTGTCTCGGGGATGGACGAACTCGTCGCCACCGACGACGCGGTGGAGATCATGAGTGAGCGCCGCCGCTCCGACGACGAGGCCGTCGGCTCCCTCTTTGTCGGCGAGTCGTCGTCCGAGCGAGAACACACGCCAGGCGTGATGAATGTCGTGCCCGCTGGCGTCGAGCGCCAGTTCACTGGCCATCCGATCGGCGATGGCACCGAATAGTTCTGCATCCGTCGAATTGGTCATACTCGTCCGTCACAGGTAGACTCATTGACTCTTTTGGATGCAAACGTGTGGAACTGGGCAACGACAGTTCCTGTTCCGGACAAACTGTAGCTAAAACTATGTATTCAAGTATCTAGCGTTTGTACCCCATCAGCATGGTTTCCGGTCCCCCACACTCAAAACGCGAGAACACGAGCTACGAACGCCACGGCGACATGGTTGACGACCCGTTCCGCTGGCTCGAATCGGACGACGAGGCCGTCGACGACTGGGTCGACCGACAGAACGAGTACGCCGACGACTATCTCGAGTCCCGGGAGGCTCGCGAGCAACTACGTCCGCAGTTCGAGTCGCTCGCTCGGACGACCGACTACGGGACGGTGACAGCAGCACCAACGGGGTATTTTCAGGAAGTCGAGACAGACGAGGACGACCAGGCAGTGCTGTACGTTCGGGAGTCACTCGAGTCCGAGCGCGAGGTGCTCGTCGATCCGAACGAGTTCAGCGAGGACGGAACGAAGGCGATGGGGTGGTGGACCGTCTCGCCGGACGGCGAGCGCCTCGCGTACGGCGTCGACGAGGGCGGCAACGAACTGTACGACATCGTCGTCATCGAGGTGCCCTCGAGAACCGTGATCGAGGAACTGTCGGACGTTGGCCGCGCCACTCCCCGGTCACTCGCGTGGACGCCCGACGGGTTTTACTACAGCCGTACTGGGCTGGCTGGCGAGGCCCAACTCGAGAAGACCATCCACTACCACGAACACGGTGCCGACCCCGATGGCAACGAGGACGACCTCGTCTACGAGATCGACGAGGCGTCGACGTGGCCGCTGCTCGCGACGGATCGAGATGGCGACCATCTGCTTGTCGCGCTAGTCGCCGACTGGGACCGCAGCGATCTGCTGTACGCCCCGGTTGGCGACACCGACCTGATACAGGTCATCACTGACGCCGACCACGTCTACTTGCCACTGCTCCACGAGGACGTTGCGTACCTGCAGACGGACCTCGACGCACCGTACTATCGCTTCCTTGAACTCGACCTCTCCGGTTCCGTCGACGCAGTCGATCCCAGCGAACTCCCGGAACTGATCCCCGAACGCGACGGCATCGTCACAGACGCGGCTGTCGTCGACAACCACCTGCTGGTACAGTACGAACGCGCGGCCGTCTCCGAACTCGAGTTGTTCGACCTCGCGGGCGAGCACGTGCGGTCGATTGGTCTCCCCGGAGCCGAGACGGAGACGGGGACGGGAACGGTGGCCGGCCTCGATGGCACTCCTGACGCGTCCGAGGTGTTCTTCAGCTACCAGTCGTTCGATTACCCGCCAGCCGTCTGTCGCTACGACCTTGAGGCAGACACCGTCACGGAACTCGACCAGCCTGACGTTGCACTCGAGTTCGACCTGACCGTCGAGCAGGTTCGGTACGAGTCCGCCGACGGGACCGAGATTCCGATGTTCGTCGTCCACCGCGCTGACATCGAGCGCGACGGCGACAATCCGACGCTGCTGTACGGCTACGGCGGGTTCGAAAACAGCCTGACGCCGACTTTCCGGAAATACAGGCTCGAATTCCTTCGCGAGGGTGGCGTGTACGCACACGCAAACCTCCGCGGTGGCGGCGAGTTCGGTAAGGAGTGGCACGAGGCGGCCCGCCACGAGGATAAACAGCGCACGTTCGACGACATGATCGCCGCCGCGGAGTACCTGATCGGCGAGGAGTACACGTCAAGCGAGCGCCTGGCGATTTCGGGTGGCTCGAACGGTGGGCTGACCGTCGGTGCCGCACTGACACAGCGGCCGGACCTGTTCGCAGCGGTCTGCTGTCACGTTCCGCTGCTCGACATGCTCCGATTCCACACCTTCCTGCTCGGTGCGTCCTGGACGAGTGAGTACGGGTCGCCGGACGACCCGGAGGCCTACGAGTGGATCAAGGCGTACTCGCCGTACCACAACGTCGCTGACGGGACGGACGGCTCCGGTCCCGAGTATCCGGCTGTCCTCTTCAAAACGGCCGAAGACGACACGCGCGTGCATCCGGTGCACGCCTGGAAGATGGCCGCGCGCATGCAGTCTATCGCCGCGGGTGGCCCGTTCTTCTGTAAGACCTACCGGGATACCGGCCACGGAACTGGCAAGCCGACCTGGATGGTCGTCGAGGAGCAACTCGATGTCTGGTCGTTCGTCTTCGACCAGCTTGGTGTCTCAGTTGCCGCCGAATCATCTCACCCACAAGCGTAGAACATCAGGCGTAGAATAGCGGCGGCCGTCTGTCGTCGACTTCACCAGTTTCGTGTTCGTCTTCGTCTCCCGCTCCGTTTCCGCCTTCGTTACCGTCTCTGTCTCCGTCCTCACCATCATCTATCGGTAGATCGGACCCGAGAACACTTCCATCCCCACTCGCACTCGCCAGGAGGTGATCCAGCACGTCGACAGCAGCGCCGCGGTGTAGTGGCTGGTTGTCGTTCCCGCACTGGTCGTCCATCACGCACGCAGGACAACCATCGATGCGGCCGCAGTCACAGTTTTCGATCAGATCGCGCGCACGCCTGGCGACGGCCTCGAAGTTCTCGTAGATCGCCCGCGAGAAACCGAGGCCGCCGTCGATCCCGTCGTAGATGAACCAGCCGCTCGCGGGTTTGCGCTCGAGTCCCATCGCGAGTTCTCTGACGGTCGCCTCAGCAGCGGCGATGTTCTGGGGGGCAGGGTCCTCGCCGACGCTCGTCTCGTCGTCACCGTTCTCGTCTGCTGTGGCGCTGGCCAGATGCGAGTCGATCGACAGCGTCGCTAGTCCGCCGAGGTCGCGCTTGTCGACCATCAACTCGAGTGGGGCGACGCCAATCGTCGCGTGCTCGGCGGCGTGGAGGCCACCCGCGTAGCCGAGGTGGGCGGTATCTGCGAGGTCGCTGTCCAGTTCCGGCACGGAAAAGTCGCGGTACCGCTCGACCAGTGTGGACTCGACGCGCTCTGGGACCTCGAGCCAGCACAGTTGCGTCTCCATCGAGAGCGGCGGGTTTCCGGTGGGGAGTTGCTGTGCTTGCTTTTTGCCGCCGTGGATCGCGACCTCATCGTAGGCGTCGTGGTAGACGAGCACTCGCCCGCGGCCGAAGTGGAGCGTAAAGGTCCCAATCTCGCGCGACTCCTCCGAGACGGCGTCGAGGACAGTCACGTCCGTGCGCGTCCGCGTGTGGTACGCTACGTCCGTCGGGCGCAGCGTCACCGACGGCCGCGGGGTCGTGTGATCGACCGCACAAACCTCGTACTGCTGGCCCTCGTGGAGTCTGACCGCACCCTCGTGGAAGTCCCGCAGGACGCGCTCCTCGGCGAGCGGTTCCATCTCGGGGTCGTGGCGCTCGTCGACGCCGTCGGCGAGTTCGACCGTGTACTCCTCGCCGGTCGTGGCGTACAGCGAGATCGACCGCTGCGGTCTGGGTGGGCCAGTGTAGGAGACGCCGGTTTCGAGGTGGCCGGTGAGTTTCCCTGCGCGTCGCCACATCTCGACCGCCTGCTCGAGTCGCTCGCGGTCGGCGAGTCCGCCCGCGCCGGCGTCGCTCTCATCGAGCGCGAGTTCGGCCGCCGCACAGAGCAGGTGCTGTGCGAAGACCGCGTCGTTCTCGGTGTCGACGACGGCGTCCTCGACGTCGTTCTCGAGTAGGTACTCCGAGTTGTTCACGACGTACTGGTCCAGTGTGCGGTGACCGGCGACGAGCACCGAGAGCGCACGCTTCGACCCTCGTCCCGCGCGGCCGATCTGCTGCCAGAACGACTGGCGCTGGCCGGGGTAGCCCAACTGGACGGTGGCGTCCATCTCGCCGACGTTGATCCCCAACTCGAGTGCGTTCGTCGAGGCGACGCCGTCTAGCACGCCGGTCTTGAGCTGATGTTCCGTGCCGTGGCGATTTCGCCTTGAGTGGCCCGCGTGGTAGGGCTCGATGGCGCTGCCACGGTCCGGATTCGTGTAGTATCGTGACCGGTCGCGGCGATGTTTTGCCGCGCGCTTGACCGAGAGTTCGGCGAGCTTTCGGGAGGGCGTAAACAGCAGCGTCTGGGCGTCGTGGTAGGTCAGGTGCGAGAGGAGCCGCGGTGCTTCGACGGTGGCGGGGACGCGGTCGGTGACGGCGTCTTCGGCACCGGCTCTGTCCCCGTCTTTCTCACTCGACTGCGGCGGCGGATTCCACAGCACCAGTTCCCGCGGCCCCGTTGGAGAGCCGTCCTCGTCGATCACCGTTACCTGGTCGTCGATCAGGGTACTCGAGTGCGCGCCCGGATTTCCGATCGTTGCGCTGGTGAGGATGAACTGCGGGTCGGCGTCGTAGGAGGCGAGCACGCGCTTCAGTCGGCGGATAATCCAGGCGACGTGCATGCCGTGGACGCCGGTGTAGGTGTGGGATTCGTCGATCACCACGAGGTCGCAGGCAGAGAAGAAGCGTGCCCAGCGGTCGTGGTCGTGCAGGTAGGTATTCACGCCGGCAAAGTTGGTGATGATGATGTCTGCTTCCTCGCGGATCTGGCGGCGCGTCTCGCCGCGTTCGGTGTCGCCGTCGTAGACGCGGACGGTGATGTCGAGGCCGAGGTCGTCGTAGAAGTCGTTCAGTTCGCGCTCCTGGTCGCGCGAGAGGGCTTTCGTGGGGTAGCAGATGTAGGCGGTCGGTGTGGGTCCTGACACTGCACCCGTCTTCTCGCCTCCGTTCTGTCTCCCCTTTCCCGCGCCGGTCTCTGCGGCCCGCTCGCGTGCGTCCAGATAGTGTCTCGCAATCTGGAGCGCATAGATTCGCGTCTTCCCCGAGGCGGTGCTCGTCGCGACGCAGATGTTCTTCCCACACTCGAGTGCCTCGAGCGCTTCGGCCTGATGAGCATAGAGGTCGTGTTCCAACTGCTCGGCGAGCTCCGGGCGGAGGACGTTCGAGTTCGGAACGGTCGCTGCCTCTCGGCCGGGGAGTTCGAGGACGGAGATGTCACCAGAGTCGCGAGCGCCTGCGCGCGGGAACGTCTCTCGCAACTCCTCACCAGTGATCGGGATCGCTTGCTGGTCGTCCTGGTTGCCCTGGTCGCCCTGGCCGTCCTCATCTCCCACATCTCCGCCCTCGTTCGTTGCCATTCAGAAATCACCAAGTCCGGTCTGCTCGCTGGTCGATCCACCCTTGCTGTCGGCGCGTGAGCCGCCTCCATTTGGAGACGACCCCGTCGACTCCGTTGCTCTCGCTGAGCCAGCCGACCCCACCACACCCGACGCTCGCGGTGCATCCCGAAGCCGCTCGTACACGTGCCACAGCGCCCGACAGTCGTCCTCGCAGTAGGCCTCGTGGCGGTCCCACTCGAGTACATCCGATTCGCCCGTCCGCATGAATCGCTGGTACGCCGCCGCCGTTCGCGCGCCGTCGAGGCCGGTTCCCAGGCCCTCGTAGCCGAGTTCGGCGGCGACGACGTCGAGTTCGTTCGTCCGGCCGGGGAGGAGCGCGTTGCCGGTGCCCTCACGGTCGGTCGCCCAGCGGTAGAGGTCGAACTTCGGAACCGACTCCCAGTCGTCGGTATACTCGGGGCAGTGGCGGGCGACGAACGCACCCAGATGCCGGTAGTCGAATCCCCAGCCGTTCCAGGTGAGTAGCGCCCGATTCAGGTGAACGCCGAGCAGCCAGTCGCAGAACTCCCGAACGACCGATTCCCGGTCGGTGGGGTCATCGCGCTCGACGAACGCTCGGTGAGTGTCCGATTCGGGATCGTAGACCCCGATCTGCCAGATGATCGTCGGCGAGAGCCCGTCGGTTTCGATGTCGAGACACAGCGGCGGCCGCCCCCACGCTTCGCCGGGGAGTGGCTCGTCCGTGAGTCGGCGCGGCTCGCCCGACTCGAGTACCCGCGCGTGGTCGTGCATTCTGCGCGCGCTCTTTGCCCCGATGCCCTCGATATCCGCGAGCGCCGCAACGGACAGGTCGAGTAGCCCCGCCCGAGTCGTCACTCCCTGCGATTCGAGGCGGTTCGCTGTCTTCTGGCCGACTCCGGTGATCGCTTCGAGTCCGAAATCGCCCGGTGCGTAGGCTGCAGTCGAGACGGCACCGTCGGCGCTGTACTCGAGCGCCACCACGGATTCCGCGCCGCCGTAGCCGTCGACGGGACCGGCTCCCCGGACGCGGACCGCAACGGCGTCGTCAGCGACTGGCTCGGCGGAACGCAGCGGATCGTGCGCGACGGTTCGAACGGCTCCCGTCCCGGCGTCGAGGTGCCACCGTTCGTCGTAGCCGGCGGGCAGCCCGCCGGTTAGCACGGTCGTCTCCTGGCCCGCCGGGAGCGCCGCCGCGAGTTCGCCCGCGTGATCGAGGGTCGTCTCGAGTGCGGTGGGCCGCGTCGTGGTCGTGATCTGGTCGCAGATGAGGGCGTCGGCACTCGGTGGTTCAGTTTTGCTCCCGTCATCATTCCCGTTACCGTCCCTGTCGCTGTCGCCGTCAGCAGCACTGTTCCCAACACCAGCAGCAGTATCAGCACCAGAATTAGCACCAACATTAGCACTAGCACCAGAATCAGCACCAGCAACCGCACCAAGCGCCCGCGAATGCTGCGCCACAACGAACTCGAGTTCGTCACCAATCCTGTGCCGGGGAAGCGTCCCACCGTCGGCCGTCTCGAGCGGCGGGTGAATCACCGGCACGTCCATGATGTGGCGAGCGCGGGCTGCCGCCGTCGGCTCGCGAGCGTATCCGAACAGCCAGACCGCATCCGGCTTGATCGTCGCGGCGATATCCTCGAGCGTCGCAACCGATCGCTCGAGTACCGTGGTCGGCGGGAGGGCGAGTACTCGAGTACCGGTGGGACCTGCCATGGTGTCGTCGTAGTCGGTGGCAGGGACGCGGGGCTAAAGACGGTTTGGACAGCGGAGTGAAAGTGTGCCTGGCGTCAGGCAGCACAACGGTTAAGCCGATTCTGCACACATATGTGTACATGGGCGACACCGAGTACCGGAACGTCCGTCTTACCAAGGACGCGTATCAGCGGCTCAGAGCGCGGAAGCGGGAAGGAGAATCCTTCTCGGATACGATCGACCGGATCGCAGGCGAGCGGTCGTTGCTCGATCTCGCGGGAGTGCTCACCGACGCGGAGGCCGAGACGATGCGCGATGCCATTCGTGAGCAGACCGATCGGTCGCGGGCGGAACTCGACCGACGCACCGACCGGCTGGACTCGTGATTGTCGATACCGACATCCTCATCGATGTCATGCAGGGAGCCGATCGGGCCATCCAAACGGTCGGTGCACTCGAGAGCCAGCAGGTTCCACTTCGGGTTTCGGCGGTGTCTCAGTTCGAACTCTATCACAGCATCGAGCGGGTGACAGACGCCAGTACACGTCGTCGACAGATCGAGAACGTGCTCGAAACGAAAACAGTGTATCCCGCAGACAGTGCGGTAATGAAGAAGGCCGGCCGGATCGACGGGCGGCTCGCTGCGGACGGACGGGCGATTGGAATCGGCGACACGATCATCGGTGCAACGGCGCTCATCCACGAAGAGCCGGTGCTTACGAGAAACGTCGACCACTTCGAGCGGATCGACGGCCTCGATATCGAGTCGTACTGACGGCCAGGTGTGACGACTGGGCACGGCAACTGTGGTATCTGGCCGAAAATCGGTGGGGAAAAGGCAGAGCACACAGAAGGGGCTGACAATGCAACAGTACCAGGACCTCGTCGACGCGGCACTCAGCGAGGGGGCGTACAAGCCCAACCGCACCGGCGTCGACACGATTTCCTCGTTCAGCGAGCACTACGAGGTGGACCTCCAGGAGGGCTACCCCCTGCTGACGACCAAGCAGATGGATGGCTACCGCTGGAGTTCGATGCTCCACGAGGTCTGTTGGTATCTTTCGGGCGAGGAGCACATCCGCGACCTCCGCGAGGAAACTAAAATCTGGGACGCCTGGGCCGACGAGGACGGCCACCTCGATACCGCCTACGGGCGCTTCTGGCGACGCTTTCCGGTTCCCGAGGAACCCGCACAGCTGCCGGGCGAGTCCTGGCCCGATGAGAGCCAGCAGTGGGTCACCGCAGAGGAGACCGCAGACGGCGAGACGCGACGGACGTTCGACCAACTGCAGTACGTAATCGACACGCTCTCGGACTCGCCGAACTCACGCCGGCTCGTCGTCAACGCCTGGCACCCAGCGAACGCGGCCGTCTCGACGCTGCCGCCGTGTCACTACTCGTTCGTCTTCAACGTCCAGGGCGACCGGCTGAACTGTCACCTCACGCAACGCTCGGGCGACATCGCGCTCGGGATTCCGTTCAACATCGCGGCCTACGCGCTCCTGACGAAAGTCGTCGCCCAGCAGACCGGCTTCGAACCCGGCACGTTCGCCCATACTGTCGTCGACGCACACATCTACTGCGGCCGCGGCGACCGCGGGAAGTGGTACGCGGACAATCTTGAAGAGCTGCAGACTCGACTCGCCGATGTCGAGGCACGCAACGAGTACCGCGAGATTCGCGAGTGGCTCGAGTCCGAAGCGCCCGCCGAGAACGAGGGTGACGAGCGCCTCGACCACGTCCCGGGACTGCTCGAACAACTCTCGCGCGAGCCGCTTGATCGGCCGACGCTCGAGGTGGACGCAGCGACGATCGACGACCTGTCCTACGAGGATGTCACGCTGCACGACTACGAGTGCCACGACGGACTCACGTTTGGAGTTGCCGAATGAGCGGGGACTCTCCCTCACTCCCTGCGGTCAAGCGCGAACTCGTTGGCATCGTCGCCGTGGCAGACAATGGCGTTATCGGCAAAGACGGCGACATGCCCTGGCACATCCCCGCAGACCTGCAACATTTCAAGGAGACGACGATGGACCACCCCATCATTATGGGTCGAGTGACCTACGAGGGTATCCTCGAGACGCTCGGCGAACCGCTCCCCGGTCGGACGACGGTCGTGCTGACGAGTCAAACTCTCGAGACGCCCGAAAACGCCGTGCTCGCGAAAGATCTCGAGGTGGCACTCAAAGCGGCCGACGAGGCCGCACGTGACCGTCACGACGACACCGATCAAATCTTCGTTGCAGGGGGTGCAACCGTCTACGAGCAGTTCTTGCCCGCGCTCGATCGCCTGATCGTCACCGAAGTTCATCGGGAACCCGAAGGCGATACACTGTTCCCAGACTGGGACCGAAAGGCGTGGTCCGAGGAGTTTCGAGACGACCGTGACGGGTTCTCGTTCGTCGAGTACGTTCGGGACCAATCGTCACCGTGACTGATACGGACCAGATCATCGACGCGGTCGCACACGCACTCGCGGTCCGACCGACCGCTGTCACCGAACTGCAAGGCGGTCAGATCGGCTCCGTCTATCGTGTCGACTGCGCAGACGGCTCATGTCTCGTCGCGAAGACCGGCGACTCGTCGCTTTCGACCGAGGCGTTCATGCTCCGTACGCTCGCGCGCGAAAGCGAGTTACCGGTTCCTGATGTTCGATACGCTGACGATGATCTGCTGGTGCTCGAGTACGTTCCGGGATCGACCGACCACGACTCCGCAGTCGCTCGCGACGCCGCGGCCCACCTCGCCGCACTCCACGATACCAGTGCGGACGCCTTCGGCCTTGAGCGTGAGACGCTCACGGGACCCGTCCGCCAGCCAAACCCGTGGACCGATTCCTGGATCACGTTCTATCGCGATCATCGACTCGAGTACGTTGCGAGTCTCGCGCTCCAGGGCGGGACGCTCCCGGCGGCACTCGCGGACCGTCTCGACGCGGTGGCCGATGACCTCGAGTCACTGCTTGTCGAACCGGACGCACCTGCGCTGATCCATGGCGATGTCTGGACCACGAATGTCCTCTCACGTGACGGAGATGTCGTGGCGTTTCTCGATCCAGCAACGTACTACGCCCATCCCGAGATCGAACTCGCGTACGTCGACTGGACTGAGACCTTTGGTGACGCGTTCTTCGATCGGTACCGTGACTACCGGGCAATCGAATCGGGCTTTTTCGACCGGCGACGGTACGTTTATCGACTCTACCCGCTGCTTGTTCATACGCATCTCTTCGGCGAGCGGTACGTTGGCCAACTCGAGGCGACTCTTGCCCAACTCGGCTACTGAAAGACAGCTCTCTGTGGCATCTTGTGTCCCACGTTTGGGGTGTGATGCGTGTTCTACTCGTGTGCGACTGCCTACTCGTGTGCGGTCGGAATCATGTAGGTGCTGGAGACAGTCGCTGTGATATAATGTATATAGTGTATATGATGTGTATAAGGCACTGCATACAATCTTCTCGAGAGGTTCAAATGTATTTAATCCTAAAGTCGCTCCATGGCAACTGATGCGTTCTCGGACGCAATCCGGGAATTCGAACACGACGGCGAGACGTACAAGATGGCAGATCTTACTGTACTCGAGGAGCAGGGCCTCTGTGATCTCGACAAACTGCCAGTCAGTATCCGTATTCTACTCGAGTCCGTCCTCCGAAACGCTGACGGTGACCAGATCGATGCGGACTCGATTCGTGCAGCGGCCTCCTGGGAGCCCGACGTGCCGGACGCCGAGGTCCCCTTTACGGTGTCGCGGGTCGTCCTGCAGGACCTGACCGGCGTTCCCGCAGTGGTTGACCTTGCGGCGCTTCGCTCGGCCGCAGACCGCAAGGGCGTCGACCCGACGGTCGTCGAGCCCGAAGTCCCGTGTGACCTCGTGATCGACCACAGCGTGCAGGTCGACCACTTCGGCACCGACGACGCCTACGAGAAGAACGTCGAAATCGAGTACGAGCGCAACGAGGAGCGATATCGTTCGATCAAGTGGGCCCAGCAGGCGTTCGACGAGTTCAACGTCGTGCCGCCGGGGACGGGAATCGTCCACCAGGTCAATTTAGAGCACCTCGGCCGCGTCGTCCACGAGCGCGAAGTGGATGGCGACCAGTGGCTCGTTCCCGACACGCTCGTCGGCACCGATAGCCACACGCCGATGATCGGCGGTATCGGCGTCGTCGGCTGGGGTGTCGGCGGTATTGAGGCCGAAGCCGCACTGCTCGGCCAGCCGATCAACATGTCCCTGCCGGAAGTTGTCGGTGTTCGCCTCTCCGGTGACCTTCCCGAAGGTGCCACCGCGACGGACCTCGTACTCCACATCACCGAAAAGCTCCGTCAGGTCGGCGTTGTCGACAAGTTCGTCGAGTTCTACGGCCCCGGCGTCTCCCAACTCTCGGTCGCGGACCGCGCGACTATCTCGAACATGGCTCCCGAACAGGGTTCGACCATCAGCATGTTCCCCGTCGACGAGAAGACACTCGAGTACCTCGAACTCACGGGTCGCGACGAGGATCACATCGAACTCGTCCGCGAGTACCTCGAAGCCCAGGGTCTCTTCGGCGAGCAGGAACCCGAGTACACGGAAACCGTCGAGTTCGACCTCGACGAGGTCGAGCCCAGCCTCGCAGGCCACAAGAAGCCCCACGAGCGTATCCCGATGGGGAATCTCGACGAGCACTTCCCGACCCTCCTCGAGGAGCAGGGCGTCATCGGCGCGGGTGGCGAGCCCGCAATCGGCGACGGCAGCGGTGCAGCCGCAGCCGACGCGACCGACGCCGGACCGGGCCTTCCGCTCGACGAGAAGGTTCCCGTCGAACTCGAGGACGGAACTGAGGTCGAGATCGGCCACGGTGATGTCCTCGTCAGCGCGATCACGTCCTGTACGAACACGTCGAATCCGTCCGTGATGGTCGGCGCTGGGCTGCTCGCCCGTAACGCCGCCGAGCAGGGCCTCGAGATCCCTGACTACGTCAAGACGAGTCTTGCACCCGGCAGCCGCGTCGTCACCGAGTACCTCGAACGCGCGGAGCTGCTCGATGATCTCGAGGAACTGGGCTACCACGTCGTCGGCTACGGCTGTACGACCTGTATCGGCAACTCCGGACCCCTGCCAGAGCCGATCGAGAACGCGATCGACGAGCACGACCTCTGGACGACGAGCGTCCTCTCGGGTAACCGCAACTTCGAGGCACGCATCCACCCGAAAATCAAGGCGAACTACCTCGCCAGCCCGCCACTGGTCGTCGCCTACGGTCTCGCTGGCAAGATGGATATCGACCTCGAGAACGAGCCGATCGGCACGAACGACGACGGCGAGGAGGTCTTCCTTGAGGACATCTGGCCGGACACCGAGGAGATCCGCGAGACGATCCACGACAGCATCTCCCCCGAGATGTTCGAGGAGAAGTACGCAAGCGTCTACGAGGGCGACGAGCGCTGGGAGTCCCTCGACGCACCCACGGGAGAGGTCTACGACTGGGACGACGAGTCGACCTACATTCGCGAGCCGCCGTTCTTCCAGGACTTCCCACTCGAGAAGCCCGGCGTGGGCAACGTCGAGGACGCGCGTGCGCTGCTCACCCTCGGTGACACGGTCACGACTGATCACATTAGTCCCGCCGGCCTGTTCGGCGAGGACCTGCCGGCCGGTCAGTGGCTGACAGAGCGCGACGTACCGGTTCACGAATTCAACACCTACGGTTCCCGCCGCGGGAACCACGAGGTCATGATGCGCGGCACCTTCGCGAACGTCCGCATCACGAACGAACTGCTCGATGGGAAGGAAGGCGGCTACACGATTCACCACCCAACCGACGAGGAGACCACTGTCTTCGAAGCCTCCGAGCGTTACCGCGAGGACGACACCCCGCTCATCGTCATGGCTGGCGAGGAACTCGGTACCGGTTCGAGCCGTGACTGGGCCGCGAAGGGGACCGACCTGCTCGGTATCCGCGCGACGATCGGCAAGAGCTACGAGCGCATCTATCGTGACAACCTCATCGGCATGGGTGTCCTGCCGCTGCAGTTCGCCGAGGGCGAGGGCTGGGAAGAACTCGGTCTCGAGGGCGACGAGTACTTCGAGATCGACGGCCTGGAAGACGGCCTCGAGCCAAACGCCGAACTGACTGTCACCGCAGAAAAAGACGACGGCGAAACCGTCGAGTTCGACGTGACGGCGCAGGTCGACACCCCGATGGCTGTCGAGTACGTCGAGAACGGCGGTGTGCTCCACCTCGTGCTGCGACGACTGCTCACCGAGGAACTGCACTAACCAAGCGCGCTCCGACAGCGCCCATCACGCGGCGGTCGGCAACGCTCTGCTCGCGCTGACCTCCCCACTCCCCCGCCTGCTGTCACTACCCACCTGCTGTCACTCACGTCCGCACAACCACAGTCCGCCTCTCCGCACAATCGCATGTCACTCACGCCACTACTCGTCGATATCGGAACGACACTCGAGGACGCTACTGGCTTCGTCCAGTACCTGCTGGTGTTCATCTTCGCTGCGATTCCGGTGTTTGAGATTCTCGTCGTGATTCCGATTGCGATCGGACTCGGACTCGATCCGGTTCTGACGGGAGTCATCGCCTTCGCGGGCAACGTTCTCTCCGTGTACGCCCTGATTCTGTTTCACGGGCGGCTCTCGGACTGGTGGGCGGGCTGGCGTGGGAACGATGATGGCGAGGAGTCTGAACCCACCGATCGTTACGCGCGAGCACGAACCCTCTGGGACAGGTACGGCCTGCCCGGAATCTCCTTTGGCGGACCGATCCTCACCGGGGTTCATATCGCCGCGATCGTCGCGCTGTTCGCGGGGAGCCGGGATCGGCTCGTCGCGGGATGGATGACGGTCGGCATCGCGATCTGGACGGTGATCCTAACGGCTGCGTCCGTATTCGGCCTCTCGTTGCTCGGTCTCACGTAGTGTGTTGTTTGCTGTACCGACACACACTCGTCGGCCTTTTACAACCGCCAGCCGTAGGCGTGGGTATGACGACATCCACGCCGACCGATCGCAATCGGCTCGACGAGGAGGAGAGCCCGTACCTGCGCCAGCACGCGGACAACCCCGTCAACTGGCAGCCCTGGGACGAGCAAGCCCTTGAGACGGCCCGCGAGCACGACGTGCCGATCTTCCTCTCGATCGGCTACTCGGCGTGTCACTGGTGTCACGTCATGGAAGACGAGAGCTTCGCGGACGAGCAGGTCGCCGAGGCCCTGAACGAGAATTTCGTTCCGATCAAGGTCGACCGCGAGGAGCGGCCGGACGTCGACAGCATCTATATGACCGTTTGCCAACTCGTCACCGGCCGCGGCGGCTGGCCTCTCTCGGCGTGGCTCACCCCCGAGGGGAAGCCGTTCTACGTTGGGACCTACTTCCCCAAGAACGCCAAGCGCGGCCAGCCTGGCTTCCTCGACATCCTCGAGAACGTGACGAACTCGTGGGAAAGAGACCGCGACGAGGTCGAGAACCGCGCCGAACAGTGGACCAACGCGGCAAAAGATCGACTCGAAGAGACTCCGGATACCGTGAGCGCTTCACAGCCGCCGTCGAGTGACGTACTCGACGCGGCCGCGAACGCCTCGTTTCGGAGTGCGGACCGCCAGTTCGGCGGCTTCGGCTCCGACGGCCCGAAGTTCCCCCAGCCATCGCGGCTCCGGGTGCTCGCCCGCGCCGCAGACCGAACCGAACGCGAGGACTTTCAGGACGTGCTCGTCGAAACGCTCGACGCGATGGCTGCTGGCGGCCTCTACGACCACGTCGGCGGCGGCTTCCACCGCTACTGCGTCGACCGCGACTGGACGGTGCCCCACTTCGAGAAGATGCTGTACGACAACGCCGCGATTCCGCGCGCGTTCCTCATCGGCTACCAGCAGACCGGCGACGAGCGCTACGCCGAGGTCGTTGCCGAGACCCTGGCGTTCGTCGAGCGTGAACTGACCCACGAGGAGGGCGGTTTCTTCAGCACGCTCGACGCCCAGAGCGAGGACCCCGACACCGGCGAGCGTGAGGAAGGTACGTTCTACGTCTGGACGCCCGACGAGATTCACGACGTACTCGAGAACGAGACGACAGCTGACCTGTTCTGTGACCGGTACGACATCACGGAGTCAGGCAACTTCGAGGGCTCGAATCAGCCGAACCGCGTGCGCTCGGTGTCAGATCTCGCGGCCGAGTACGATCTCGAAGCACCCGACGTGCAGGACCGACTCGAGTCCGCCCGCGAAGAGTTGTTCGCGGCTCGCGAACAACGCCCGCGACCCAACCGCGACGAGAAGGTGCTCGCCGGCTGGAACGGTCTCATGATCGCGACCTGTGCCGAGGCCGCTCTGGTTCTCGGCGGGGGTGAGGATGGTGACGAGTACGCCACTATGGCCGTCGACGCACTCGAGTTCGTTCGCGATCGGCTCTGGGACGAAGACGAACAGCGACTCTCGCGGCGGTACAAAGACGGGGACGTGGCCATCGACGGCTACCTCGAAGATTACGCGTTCCTCGCGCGCGCTGCACTGGGCTGCTACGAGGCTACCGGCGAGGTCGACCACCTCGCGTTCGCCCTCGACCTCGCACGCGTCATCGAGGACGAGTTCTGGGACGCAGACCGGGGAACGCTGTACTTCACGCCCGAGAGTGGGGAATCGCTCGTCACTCGCCCGCAGGAACTGGGCGATCAGTCGACGCCCTCGGCGGCGGGCGTCGCTGTAGAGACGCTGCTCGCGCTCGAGGGCTTCGCGGATCAAGGCGACGAGTTCGAGGAAATCGCCACGACCGTGCTCGAAACCCACGCCAACCGCATCGAGACGAACTCGCTCGAGCACGCGACGCTCTGTCTCGCCGCAGACCGACTCGCGTCCGGGGCACTCGAGATCACGGTCGCCGCGGACGACCTGCCCGACGAGTGGCGCGAGGCGTTCGCCTCGCGGTACCTGCCGGACCGGCTGTTCNGGCACTCGAGATCACGGTCGCCGCGGACGACCTGCCCGACGAGTGGCGCGAGGCGTTCGCCTCGCGGTACCTGCCGGACCGGCTGTTCGCGCGCCGACCGGCGACGGACGACGAATTCGGCGACTGGCTCACTGAACTCGACCTCACAGATGCGCCGCCGGTCTGGGCCGGGCGCGAAGCAAGAGACGGCAAACCAACGCTATATGTCTGTCGCGACCGGACGTGCTCGCCGCCGACGCACGATGTTGAGGATGCACTCGAGTGGCTCGCAGGTGCGGAGCAGACTGAGAGTCCGTTCTAGACTGGTAGATGTGATTGCTGCCGGCGTCACTCGAGTTCGCGCCCGCGGTCCCCCCGACCGTTCGCTGACTGCGCTCGTCCACCGCGCTCTGCCATCGGTCGGTTTGCAGCCTCGCGGTCGAACGCCTCATCGGCTTCTAGCAGGCGGTCGCGTCGGTGTTCGAACTCTTCTTCGCTGAGTTCGCCGCTCGCGTACCGGTGTTTGAGTTGTGCGAACGCATCGGTCTGGTCGCTGGTGTCGCCTGCGGACGATTCGGGCCATGTTGAACCAGTCGGCTGCCTCCGTTCGGCCATGAGCGCGGCGATGTCCTCGCCCCAGAACAGAAAGACCGGTGTCAGGACGAACCAGCCGATCACCGCGAGCACGTCGACGACGAACTCGAGTTCGATGAGACTCAGGATGCTGATGATGCCGAAGGTTACGATCGCGACCAGGAGCCAGAGGTCCTCGCGACGAACCGTTCGAGACGGCTCTCCATACAAGTCGTCTTGGACACTAGAGCTAAAGAATCGTTCGACGCAGTTACACGTTACAGCTTGCTCTCGAGTTGGTCGGCGAGCCAGATGGCTGGTGGGACGGCCTCTTCCTCGACGAAACGGGTGACTTCCTCACCCTCGTCTCCGTCCGCGCCGGCGGGCGCGCGCTCGACCACAATCGTCGGAATGTACTCGATACCGTACTCGTCGACCCCAGAGCCTTGCTTGTCCTGGTCGACGGCTATCTCCTCGATGCGGTCGTCGGGGACGGAAGCGGCGTCGAGTGCAGCGCCAAAATCGGGGAGGAGCTTTCGGCAGTCCTTGCACCAGTCGCCACCCCAGACCTTGTAGACGACCTCATTGTTGTGTGCTTCGAGCGTGTCGACGGCGTCCTCGTAGGAGGCAGCGTCCCACGCGGGGTTCGGCTGCATGGTTTCGAGACTCATACGCGGTGGTTGTGAGTCGAGGGGCTTAACGGGCGTGTTCTTGACAGTCGTTGCAGGTGTCGATCATTTGGATTGTCTTTCCAGTGCTACTGGCCGCGAGTCGGTAGCATTTTTACACCAAACCCAAGAGTTATCAGCATGGTATTCGACTCGATCGCTGAGCCAGGGCACGAACAGATCTCGTACTTCTCTGACCCGGAGACGGGACTGACGGCTATCGTCGCGATTCACGACACGAGCCTCGGTCCGAGTCTCGGCGGGACACGCATCCGTGACTACGAGTCCGAAGAGGCCGCACTGACGGACGTGCTGCGCCTTTCGGAGGCGATGACATACAAGGCGGCCGCAACCGATCTCCCGCTTGGTGGCGGCAAAGCGGTCATCATCGGCGACCCAGAGGAGGTCAAAACCGAAGACGCACTCGAGGCCTACGGCCGCGCGGTTGATTGTCTCGCGGGCCGGTACATTACCTCGGTCGACATCAACTCGGGCGCAGAAGAGATGGACATCGTCGCGCGCGAGACGGACCACGTCGTCGGCGGGACGGACGGGCTGGGGAACCCGTCTGAAGTCACGGCACACGGTGTCTTCTCGGGCATTCGCGCCTGCGCGGAACACACCTACGGCACCGACACTGTCAGCGACCTCGATGTCGTCGTCCAGGGACTCGGAAAGGTCGGCCGACTGCTCGCCGAGGAGCTACTCGAGCACGGCGCGTCCGTGACGATTTCGGACGTGAACCAGGAGGCAGTCGACGAGTTCAGCGCGGCCCACGATGTCGACGTCGTCGCGCCGGATGCGGTCTACGAGGAACCGTGTGATGTCTTCGCGCCGTGTGCGATCGGCGGCGTCGTCAACGACGAGACGATCGACCAGTTGCAGTGTGACATCGTCGCCGGCTCGGCGAACAACGTCCTCAAGGAGCGACGACACGCGGACGCACTCGCCGAGCGCGACATCCTCTACGCGCCGGACTACGTGATTAACGCGGGCGGCCTCGTCACCGTCGGCAAGGAGTACTTCGGCGGAACGTACGAGGAGGCCTACGAGGAGTCCGAGAAGATTGGCGACAGACTGACCGAGATGATCGAGCGTGCCGAAGCCAACGACAGCACGGTGGTCGACGCTGCCGAAGCGTACGCACAGGAACGAATCGACGAATCCGACACGGTGACGCCGGCGCTGCCGTCGAACTAGCCAATTTGTCCGTTCTATCGGTTTTGTACGTTCTGCACGTTCTGTATCCCAATATTCCAGCATTCCTGTACGCCTGTACTCTTGTACTCCTGTTCTCACACTCGTTTTCCGCCATCGCCACCACCGGCACGTCCTGCCTGTGTCCAGCACGGGTTTACGTCTCGACTCCATAGCCTGGGTCAATGAAGGGAAGCATCCTGGACACTATCGGTTCACCGCTCGTCCAGGTCGACTCACCGGAGGGGGCGACCGTCGCCGCGAAGGTCGAATCCTTCAATCCTGGCGGGTCGGCCAAGGACCGGCCAGCCCTCGAGATGATCCGTACCGCCGAACGCGAGGGCGCGATCGAACCCGGCGACTGGCTTGTCGAACCAACCAGCGGCAACACCGGCATCGGGCTCGCGCTCGTCGCCGCCGCCCGCGGCTACGACCTCACCATCGTCATGCCAGCCTCGAAGTCCGAGGAACGCCGCCGCGTCATGGCCGCCTACGGCGCAGCCCTCGAACTCGTCGACGGCGAGATGGAAGACGCCCGCGAGCGCGCAGATGAACTCGAGTCCGAGGGCGCGGTCCAGCTCGGCCAGTTCGAGAACCCGGCCAACCCAGAGGCCCACTACAAGACGACCGGCGCGGAGATCATCGAACAGGTCGGCGACCGCGAGATCGACGCCTTCGTCGCCGGTGTCGGCACCGGCGGCACCCTCTCGGGAACCGGCCGTCACCTCCGCGAGGAATTTCCCGAGATGGACATTATCGCCGTCGAACCCGAACGAAACGCTGTCCTCTCGACGGGCGAACCCGGCGAGGACGAGTTCCAGGGAATGGGACCGGGCTTCGTCAGCGACAACCTTGATCGGGACCTGATTGACCGCGTCGAGACGGTTGCACTCGAGAACGCTGAGGACGAGTGTCGTCGTCTCGCCCGCGAGGAGGGAATTCTGGTCGGCCAGTCGAGCGGTGCGACGAGTCTGGTTGCGAACAGAATCGCACACGAAATCGCCGAACCGGAGCGTGACTGCCCGGAGGTACCGGACGCGTTCGAGCACCAGGAACTCGCCACGCCGGAGCCTGATGGGGGTCAGCGAATCGAAGACTGTCCGCTCGTCGTCACCGTCTTCTGGGACAGCGGCGAGCGCTACATGTCGACTGGACTGTTCGACAAGTAAGCTGGACTTCGACAACGAAGATAGCCAAAAGACCTCTTTCACCTAGAGCAATCGTCTTTATCCGTCCCCGTGTATGTCCAAGTACGATGACACACCCCTCCAGACGAACGCTCATCGGGAGTACGGCAGGACTGCTCGCGCTGACGGCTGGTTGTATCGCCGACGATGATGACGATGACCCGGATCCGGGCTCAGGGTCCGGTGACGACGATGAGTCAGAGAACGGCGGCGACGTAAATGGAGACGAAAACGGCACTGAGAACGGAGACGAGGACGACGATGACGACGGAACTGGGACCGACGGCGTTTCCATCGACGACCACCAGTACCAGCGCTCCGAGATTAGTGACGAGCCGTCCATGGAACACCTGCGATCGGCCGACGACGCCGACAACTGGCTTGCCGAGCGTGACGTCGACGACGATCTCACCGAGTTCCTGGACGAAACCGATTTCGGCGAGTCGGTGCTCGTCGCACTCGAGGGCGGCGGCCCGAACCTGTGTTACGAACTGGCCGTTGAGCGCGCCGAACTTGAGGACGACACGTTCGTCGTCGAGGCCGCGGTGGTAGACGAGTCGACGCCGGAAACGGCCTGTGCTGAGCAGGAAGTGACCGTCGGCGCAGTGGTTCGCGCGACGTTCGACGACGACCCGGTGACGGACGTGTCGGTGTCGCTCACCGACCGCGACGGGAAAGAACACGGAATGGCTACGGCGAGCGACAGTGCGAGCGATTCTGCGTCCGATTCGGCTGAGGCGGACGCCTAAAAAACAGTATCGACGGGCTGGTCCCCCTGGCGCTTCTCAAGGCGAGTGCTCTGCTTCAGTAATTCGAACGACGAGCGTCGAGTCGACATCCCTGAGGTCGTACTCGGGGAGGTCGCCACCTGTCCGACGGACGTACAGCGGTTCGACGAGGTGACGGCGTGCGGTCGCTGTCGCCGTTTCCGTTTCAGTTTGTTGTGTCTCGGTCCGTGCTTGCCCTCCCGCTGTTTGTGTCTTCGCGTCCTGCCTCTCGTCGCTCCCGCTCCCGTGCTCTCCCTCGGAACCGTATTCGCTTTCGGTGTTCGCTCCGGCGGCTGATACAGCAGGAGCGCCGGGAGCAGACGCGGGATCGGCACGTTCCACGCCGTAAATCTTGCAGAATTCGCCCGTTTCGTCGGGATCGACCGCGCTATTTCGAAGCTGTGTCGCGAGTTCGCGCGAGAGCCACTCTTCGTCGCTCACGCTTGGCTCCTGGACGAGCGCCTCGTCGACGAAACGGGTGAGATACCAGTCGAGATCGTTCAACAGCGAGATGGCCGCGCCGACGCTGACGGTTCGCAAAGCGATCGTGTTCTCGAACGGCCGGCGCAGATCGTACGTCGAGAGTGCCTCGCGAGCCGTCTCGCGCGAGAGCAGCTCGTACTGGAGAGTGCAGTCGTCGGCCCCGATGAGACAAACGCGGGTCACTGTCGAGTGATGTGGTCGGTTCGGTAATGTTGGTTTCGGGTTTCGGTTCAGAACCTCGCACTGGTGGCGCTGCCGAATGCCAACGAATGCCAACGAATACCAACGAATGCCAACGAACACCGAACGAACACACCGACAACTGACCTACGAAATCGAACTGTCCGGGTCTCCAATCGCGTCATCCAGTCCGTGCAGCGCTGCCGGGCCGAGTGCCTCCTCGGCACGGTCGAACTCGAGTTCCCGGTCGGCTGGATCAGAACGCTGGGTTTCGACGACGGATTCGGCTTCGCCATCGGTGATCGAGAGGTAAACTTCGGTGAGGTGGTCGGTTGCGGTAGACTCGCCGGTTTCCTTTCCGGCTACGTTTGCGTCCGCGGTGTCACCCGCTGAACGGCCAGTTTCGGCGTGTTGTTCGGCGTCAGTGTCTGTTGGGTTAGTTTCGTCCGTCGTTTCTGACTGTGTCTCGGTCATGGGTTGCACCCTGACTGAATGGTCAGGTAGTGAAATACGTTTGTGTTTCTCCCGGTAGTTGGGATCTGTTGGACTGGTGCAATCACTACCGAAACCACTGCTGTCGCTGCTCAAGTACCGGACAGACGGACGGAGAGAGAAAGAAAGAGCGAAACTACCAGTTAGTCGTCCGCGTCGACGTCAACCCGCGTACCGTATCCTGACTCGCCGACGACCGAACCGTCCTCGTAGACGACTTTACCGCGGACGACCGTCGTGGTGGCCTTCCCGGTGAACGTCTCGCCGACGAACGGCGTGACGCAGTTCTTTGAGTGCAGTTCGTCGCTGTGCTCGAGTGTCCACTCGCGTTCGGGGTCGACAATCGTGAAGTCCGCGTCCGTTCCGACCTGGAGCGAGCCCTTCTGGGGGTACATCCCCCAGACCTGTGCTGGGCGGGTCGAGTGGCGACGGACCCACTCCTCGAGTGTGAGTCGTCCCTGATCGACGAAGGTGAGCATCGTCGGCACTTCGGTTTCGAGGCCGACGAAGCCTGAGATGGCGTCCCAGGTGTTGCCGAACGGGTCGTCGACCTTCTTCTCCTCGGGTGTGTGGGGCGCGTGGTCCGTCGCGATGCAGTCGATCGCGCCGTCGTCGATGCCGACTTCCCAGAGCAGGTCGCGCTCATCGGCGTCGCGGATCGGCGGCTGAATGCGTGCCGGGTTGCCGACCTCGCGCATGACCTCCTCGGTGAACCAGAGGTAATGCGGCGTCGTTTCGGCGGTGATGTCGACGCCGCGCTCTTTCCCGCGGGCGACGGCCTCGGCGGCCGAGCCCGAGGAGACGTGGAACATGTGGATTTTCACGTCGGTCTCCTCGGCGAACGTGATCATCCGCTCGACGGCCTCTTTCTCGGCGATGACCGGTCGAGAGTGGGAGTGGTCGATCGGCTCGTTCTTCCCGTCTTCTTTGAATTTTTGCGTGTAGTGGTCGATGATCTCGCCGTTCTCTTCGTGGAAGCCGAGGCGTTTGCCCGTCTCTCTGATCTTTGCCATGGCCTCGATGATTTCGCCGTCGTTCGGTGGCGGTACGTCGCCGACCGTCGAGCCGAGGAAAATCTTGTACCCCAGCGCACCGGCTTCGTCTAGCGCCGGAATCTGATCGAGATTCTCGCTCGTGACAACCACGTAACTCTGGAAGTCGACGTGGGCCGATGCCTCGCCGCGCTCGAACTTCAGTTCGAGATGCTCGGGGCGGTCGATCACCGGGTCCGTGTTCGGCATTCCGACAACGGTCGTGACGCCGCCCGCCGCGGCCGCGCGAGTTGCAGACTCCCAGTCTTCTTTGTACTCGAGTCCGGGCTCGCGATTGTGGATGTGGCCATCGACAATGCCGGGGACGAGGACCTGTCCGTCGGCGTCGACGACGCGGTCGGCGTCGGGGAGGCGGTCGCTGCGGCCGACAGCGGCGATGGTTCCGTCCTCGACGGCGACGCCGGCGTCAGGGGTGCGGCCGGCGGGGGTGACGACCGTGCAGTTTCGCACGACGAGGTCGACGGTGTCGCTCTCGCTTTCAGTCTCGTTCTCACTCTCACTGGCATTCATTGGCGTTGGCGTAGCGTTGCCGAGGTGGGCGCATATAGCTTCTGTTGGGTTGGCAGGACCGCATCGGCCGCTGGTGTTGTGCTGGTACTGATAGTGGTACTGGTGCTGATACGAGTACTGATACTAGTGCCGGTTCTGGTAGTGTTGTGCATAACGGGATCGCGCCAGTCCGCTGGCTGACCGGTAGGTTCGGTGTACAGTTCAGGTACGCGTGCTATACTAAACCGATGCGGGATGCTCGAGTGAGCCATGACCTCGCCGGCGATTCGCGACAGGACAGTACTCGTCACCGGCGGTGGCGGTTTCATCGGGAGCCACCTCGTCGAGGCGCTGGCACCGTACAACGACGTTCGAGTGCTGGATAACTTCTCGACCGGTTCGCGGGACAACCTCTCGGTCTCGTCCACATCGGAAACCGGTTCCCTGTGGGCCAACGACACACCAGCAAGCGCGGACGGTGGGATCGACGACACCGAGAACGATGACGGGAGAGCCGAGGGCACGGGCGAGGACGCTGATCCCGACCCCGACCTCGACCCCGACGGCTCCCTCACCATCGTCGACGGGGACATTTCCGACCCGATGGCGCTCCAGCGCGCCGCCCGGGGCGTCGACCTCATCTTCCACCAGGCTGCCCTCGTCAGCGTCACCGAGAGCGTCGACGCGCCGCGCCGGAGCAACGAGACCAACCTGGATGCCAGCCTGCTCGTCCTCGACCAGGCCCGTCAGGAGGACGCCCGCGTCGTCCTCGCCTCGAGTGCGGCCGTCTACGGCCACCCCGACGAACTGCCCATCTCCGAAACAGCGACGACGGAGCCGACCTCGCCCTACGGCATCCAGAAGCTCGCACTCGACCAGTACGCTCGCAGCTACCACGAACTGTACGACCTTCCGACCGTCGCACTGCGGTACTTCAACGCCTACGGGCCACGCCAGCAGGGCCCCTACAGCGGCGTCATCTCGACGTTTCTTGAGCAGGCCCGCGCCGACGAGCCGATCACGATCGAGGGTGACGGCGAGCAGACACGGGACTTCGTCCACGTTTCCGACATCGTGCGCGCAAACCTCCTCGCAGCGACCACTGACGCCGTCGGCGAGGCCTACAATGTCGGCACTGGGGAGCGGACCTCGATCCGTGACCTCGCCGAACTGGTCCGTGACGCCGTCGGCTCATCCTCACCGATCGTCCACCGCGACCCTCGCTCCGGGGACATTCGACACAGCCGCGCCGACGTCTCGAAGGTGCGTCACGAACTCGGCTTCGAGGCCCGAGTCGGTCTCGAGTCCGGAATCCGCTCGCTCGTGACTGGGGCTGCTGGTGAGCAGGGGTACTCGAGTCCGTCGACTCAGCAGGGGGCAGAACAGGGACAGGGGCAGGAACAGCAGCAACAGGAAACACAACAACAGCCATTGGTCGCCAGACCGGAACGACAGTCACAGGATTAGATAGATGCTCTCGGATGCGGCAGATAACGCCATCTTCCGACCGCGATGGCCTGTTTTGGTCCGGTTGGGAATCGACAAGTTCTCACCGATAACGGTCGGTCTTCGTTACGGAGGTACGTCGTAATTTCCCACGCAGACGGGTGAGAACGCTCGGCTGTGTCGCCGGCAGATAACGGATTAACGGTGGGCTCTGGTTTGTGTAGGTGAGTGATAACTATCGGTATGCACGGCCTCGTCGATAGCTATGATCGAGAGCCTCATCGTGTTCGCGGTTAGCCTGCTCATTGGTGGCCTCGGCATCTTCGTTGGTGCCAGGCTCATCGTCGATACAGAGGACTACACGTACGCGTTCATCACGGCACTGATCGGCGCGGTTGTCTGGGCACTCGTGGGATTCTTCCTCGGTTGGATCCCGCTGCTCGGTCCACTGCTGGTGTTCATCGCTTACCTGGGCGTGATCAACGCCCGCTACCCTGGCGGCTGGGTGGATGCGGTCGCGATCACGATCGTCGCGTGGGTCTCGGTCCTGGTCGTGTTGTACGTCCTTGCGTTCCTGGGCGTCACTGGATTCGAGGCAGCCGGTGTCCCGGGAACGTAAGCGCCGACGCGAGCGGCAAGACAAGTGTTGGCCAATGAGTCCGGAATCTTCAGACGGGGGTCGTCAGTTTGACGTAACTGACGATTATCGCGCAAACCCGATCCAAATCCGGGCTAGGCGCGCCGAACGTCCGTACGCGTTTATTCGGCGTGGTGTCGAGCGACTGGAGTATCGGTCGCGAAGCGACACGGCGACGACCCGTCAGTCTGGCACGGACTGTCGCAGAATCGAGTCCGGTCGTTCAGTCTCACCGGTGACTGCTGGGCGCTGTTTCCGAAGTCGCCAGAACCACGGGTGTCCGCTATCGCCGTTACGTCGGCGTCTCGGAGAGACACTCAATCGAGACATACAGATAAACCAATAACAATACATGACCCATAAAAAATACTTTGAGGGGCGGTCACGACGGTACAGAAACGAGTGAACCGCTGTTCGCCGTCACCATGACCTCGACCTTCCGCACGAGCATGCACGAATCTCACCCCGTTTCCACGTCGGTCGCGACTCTCGACAGCGGGTCGCTGTTCGCACAGCTCGGCCCGACCATCCGGTCCGGACTGGGAGCAGCGGCTACAGCGTTCACTAACACCGCCGTTCCCTGTGGGGGTGCCCTCTGTCGCGTCTGTAACGCCTGCGGTTCGAGTGAGGTTGAGATTGCGACAGTCTCGCTGCTCGGGTTCGGACTCGGACTTTTCACTCTCCTTTCGACACTACTGGCTGCACCGACACTCGTACTCGAGTTCTCCCTCTTTTCCCCCTCTCTTTTCCCCCTTCAGGCGAGCGGACTCGCACACATCGCTGCCCTGCTCGGCATGATCGTTCTTGCACTCCTTGGTTCCTTGCTCGCGATTCGTGACCGACTCGACGACCGCAGCTCGCTCGGGCACGAGTACGAATCCCAGCGCGAGGAGTTCATGACGGATCAGGAACGGGTCCATCAGCTCATCAGCGAGAACGGCGGTCGAATGAAACAGTCACGAATCGTCGACTCCGTCGATTGGTCGAAAGCTAAGGTCAGCCGACTGCTGGCTGAACTCGAGGAGGACGGGCAGATTACGAAGCTTCGATTGGGACGGGAGAATCTGGTCTGTTTGCCGGGCCACGAGCCGACGGCGTCGAAATCGCCTGAGCAGTCGAACGAGTAGCGCACTGGCGGAGTCGGCCGGAACGAGCGCGACTTATTGTCCGTACACCCTGCGAAACGCCTCGTTATCGCCTCCTGACACCATGTCCGCTTTCGTCGAACAGCACTGATCGCTGCCCACACCTCGCGTTCGAAGTGAGCAGTTTCTCCCGAAATGGTTGTGCTGGTTTAAGCACAGAACTGGCGATGGGTCACTGCCTTCACAGCAGATTATGATCGCACGCAATCAGTTAGTCGTACTCCTTGTCACGGCGTTGCTCGTGACATCGGGCGCAGCGATGGTCGCTGGCGCGACGATGGCTCTCGCCCCATCGAGGTATCTCGAAGGACAAACTCACAGCGTATCTCAGACTCTTTGATCTTCGACGGAAAATCCTACGCAAACCCGGCGGAAAGCCCTGAAAAAATCGTTCAAACTGTTCCCTGACTCACCAACAATGTCCTTTACAAGAGTGAACCGATATCGATAGTGACGGTCGTGGAACCTGTGAGATAGAAGTGTCCAGGCGTGTCGGTGGTGTCCAACAAGCCTTTCTCCACGGCGTACACATGCTGCTCGTCGTCAAGCGAACCTGCAGCGAAGTCGTATTTTTGTTCGCCGTTCCCTATGTCGAGTTCCTCGGTTTGTACTCCTCCTGAATGGGACCAATGACAGATGATAGAATCTCCGGCCGGCAGGCAAACCTCAAGTTCACTACTTCCTGTGTCCACCGCTGAAAGTGGTCCGTGTGCCTCCCAAAACCCGAAGCCATAGTCGCCGTCTCCTTCCAGGTAGATTTCAACCTGTTCGACATTGTCCGGAGGAGCCCCGACAACGTTACATTCCTCGCGATCTAACGGGTTGTACTGTAACTCGACCGCCACACTACCCTCATGTACTTCTATCGACTCGATGATGGGACTGAAACGTGAAGCAAAGCCGTGGATATCATTTTCGCCGATGGTTCCAGAAATGACCCCGTTCTCATTATCTATGTCGTAACCTGAGTATCCAAGCGGGATCGCTTCCACATCGATATCGAACATGTAATCGCTCAACTGCACTGTGTATTCACTTGACGACTCTAGCCCTTGCACTAGGATGCCGTGACAACCGAGGTTATCCTCAGCCTTGACTGAACTCACTTCTCCGAGTGTACTTGGCTTATCGCCGACTTCTGCTGCCGCACCGGACGTCAGAAATGTCCCAGTTCCAGCAACTACCGCCATGGTGGCTGTGCTGAGGAAGGACCGACGATTTGGCTGCTTTCCGGATAAATCTTTCTGTTCTTCTCCGCTATTTCTTCTGTTATTATCAGACATTGCAGACGAAAATAATAATCGTATAACTAAATATTTTTCCCTCAGATAATATATGTTAATGATATAAAAACAAACATTAGAGTCTGATTTGTGGGTTCTAAAACACATATAATGGGTTAACACTCCATATAATTGAGTTTAATTTCCCCCATTCTAAGTGAACTCTATCAGATATTCTCCGAGTTCGTGAAGGAGGAGCTGGCGTACGATCGGAAGGTCGCTGCCCAGCGCTCTGACGGGAATAGGATCTCATCGTCTGTTAGGCTAAATTGGGTATTGACCTGTCCCTTCCGGGCGCAAAACGTCGGTCGTGTCTCAAACTCGTCTAGAGTCGTAACTGACTCCTGTGGAAGCAGGGTCACCTCTGGTACCTACACCGAAGTGACCCATGCACGCCGAAATCAACGTGCGGTTCGCAGTTAGCATCGCCCAAGACAAAACGCTACCGCTCGCCACGCTCGCTGAATCGCTTACCGAGATGCAGCTTGAGGCCACTATCCTCGAGGAGACCGTCAGAAGCCTCGACGAGCGCCTCGTCGAGGCGTATTGCGGGGAGAAACACGCGCGCGGAAACGGTGACCGCCGTTTCCAGCGCGCTGGAACCTCCACACGAACCGCTGTGACAACCGCAGGAGAACACGAATTTACCCTTCACCACGTCAAAGATACCGCTGCTTCTGGCGATGGTCCAACCTACTTCCGTCCTCTCGAAGATCTCATCGGATTCGACGGGCAGCGCATCTATCAAGAGGATATTTCGCTTTAGAGTACCGAACTCGCTACTTCACTCAGCTTTTGTGATGCCGTCGCCCTAGTGAGTCACAGAAGATTTAGGTGTACTCTGAGTTGGGAGGGCAATGACGGGCCGAGAGAAAGAGATCGTCTTCACTGGGCTCTGTTTAATCGCTAGACAGCGTCGAGTTAAGTCGTTAGAATCACGGTGTTGAAGCGGAAGACCGGAAATTGTGCCAACCCAAATCTTCCGCTTCACCGAACGCTGTGTCTGGATTGCTAAAAGAGTTGCTGACGATGAGAGTGTCATAGAACAGTTCTCATACCAGAGAGCAGGGTGAACGCTGAGGTGGTATGAGCCCAGCGACCCTGCAAGAGAATCCTACGGTAGAGACGNCTCTCCTTCGAGTTTCTCGAAGAGTTCGACGTGTTCGCCCCGGCGGAGACGGGGCGAACACGAGATCACGAACCACCCGAGATGATGCGTGGGTTTCTGCACTGCTACTACAAGGACATCTACGGCATCCGTCCGGTTGCACGAGAACTGAACAACACAGTCGTCTGGCTCAGCTGTGGCTTCGATCGACCGCCGTCGAGAGACGCGGTCGATCGCTTCCTCACCGATCTCGAACACGTCATCGACGTGATTTTCGACCATCTCGTCGAGCAGGCCGCCTTGCGGGGCCTGCTCAACTTGACCTACTCGATTGATTCGACAGACGTGAGAGCAATGCCTGCCGATCCTGACGCATCAAAATGCTACGATCCAACGGCTGAAGAGTACTACTACGGCTACGGTTGCACGATCGTTTCGACCGGGTCGAAGATTCCGATTGCAGCGGAGTTCACCGAGAGCAAACAAGCACCAGATGCGCGTCACGGGTGACGCGCTCGCCGTCGCTAAACCGATGTGGATGCTTGGTGACAGCGCGTACGATACACTTGACTGGCACGACCACCTGCTGGCCGCAGGGGTCGTGCCAGTCACCCCCTATAACCCACGCAACACTGATAACCCGAAGGACATCGAGTACAGGGTCGAAGACCGTATCGAGGAACACAGCGAGGACGTTCAGCTGAAGCAACCGACACTAGACGAGACGTATAACCGCTGAATAGGCGTCGAACGAACCAACGAATCAGTCAAGGACTGCGGCCTCGGGCGTGCGTTCGCCCGAGGCCGCGTCCACGCACGTGCACAGGTGTTCCTCGCGCTGTGCCTTCGCCTTGTTATTGCAATCACCAACTATGAACGCGGAGACAATCCGGGAAGCACAATCATCACGGTGTGACAAGAGTTCTATGACACCCTCGACGATACGAACGAATCCGCCGCCACCTACCGGGGCGGCGGATTCGCCGATTATGCGATGACTCCGCTTCACTGCTTACGGATTTACCTTGGGACGTCCTATCGGATGACCATCGACATCCTGACGGAGATACCACGAATAACTCGGGAGATCGGCCTTGAACCGGCCGATCTCCCTCATCCATGCACGTTATATCTAGCGTTCGATAGGCTCGAAATGCGTGTGTGCCGAGTGCTGCTGCGCTATTCAGCGGAGCTGCACGAGCCGGTGAGATCGGGGCGATCGACGCAACGTACTTCGACCGCTCCCGTGCAAGTCGCCACTACTGCCGACGGACAAACTACTGCGTTCAAACGACGAAAGTGACGAAACTCGTCGATACAGATACGCAAGCGATTCTTGATTTGCACTGTACTACGACGTGGGAAGGGAATGATGCAGAGATCTGTGATCAACTCGCCCGCAAGCACGCGGGCGAGTTGCGCGTCCTCACGGCGGACAAGGGCTATGACTGTAACTAGCTTCGAGAAAACCTCCGAGAATTCGACATTCGACCGTTGATCAAGCACTGCGTCCATGCACCCGCACAACGCGCGGATTGATGACAAGCTCTACGACCAACGAGCAATGTCAGAAACCGTTTTCTCTTCTGTCAAGCGCTCGCTGGGCGTCGCCCTGCGAGCGCGAACCTGGTATCGAGAATTTCGTGAGATCGCGCTGATGTGTGCGGTTTACAACATTAAGAAGGCTGCAAAACAGGAAATTCCGCTCCCATCATGCGATTAAACACGGCCGAAGGATGAAAAAGACGACGAGGACGCGGTAGACGACACGGACAACAAGGAAAACGAGAAACCAGACGACTACGACAAACCCGACGAAACCGACGATGAACCTGTCGACGTCCCCGAACCACCCGTCGATGATGAGGAGCCAGTTGAGAGGCCGACCGACGGCGAACTAACTGTTACTATCGACCGTGCACTCCTCGTTGTGCACGGTCTGTACGGCCAGTACGGAGACTACGAACACGGTCACGATAACCACGAACACGAGGAACACAACCACAACGACCAGCAGAACAACTACAACGGTGCCATGGCCGACCACCAGCTCGAGGTCACCATTGAAGAGCCAACGATCACCGGTCTCGCCGAAGCCGGCGACGAAACCGCCGGAGAACACGATATCGACAGCGCATCGATTCTCGTCATCATCGAGGATGACCTCATAGACGAGGCGGCCATGACCGAGGGTCAGGACGAGCTCACACTCGAGTCCGCGACGATCGTCGTGGTTACCCACGGCGTCGACGATGGCGATTCGCTGGACGAAGCTGACGATGTTGATCACGACGAGACAGATACTGAGACAGAGACAGACACTGATGAGGCGGTCAACGACGATGAGGCCACAGAAACTGATGACGGTGTCTGCTGTGGCTCGGCTGACGACCACGATGAGCCAGCGGACACTGACGATGAGTACGATGTTGACGACGAAATTAACGAGTGCGACGAAACCGATGACGACCGCGCCGACGATACTGACGAAGACGACTCGTTCGACGTGACGATCGAACAGGCGACCGTCTTCGTCGTGTTCGACGATCACAGTGCGATGGACGGTATTGCGGAGACCGAGACCGATGCTGAAACCGACACCGAAACAGAAACTGACGCAGACACTGACACTGACACTGACACTGACGCAGACACCGATACCGAAATCGGAACCGACTGTCCCGGACCCGACGACGCTGGCACCGACGACAGGGACGATCCCATTGACGCTGACGACGAGTCAGCCACCGGTGCATTCGACGTAACCGTCGAACAGGCAACGATCATAGTCATCATTGCGGACCACGACATGATCGGAGACGTGATCGAAGAGCCGGAGAATGGCGTCGATGAGAACGGTGACGAAGCCGAGTACGTCAACGATGACGAGGACGAAATCGCCACCAACGGCGACTGTCCATCACCGACCGAGAACGAGACTACTGACGACGTGACCGCCGCGCTCGCCTAAGCGCGTCACACGTTTATTCGCGTCTCCTCATTTCCCGCGAAGAATCTCGACAAATTCCCGACGGATTCCGACGACATTCGACGAACCACACGTCAACGAACACCGCTACCACACGGTCACGCACTTCTTCCAGTCGATAGACCTCCTTCGGCACACCTGTTCCCCACTGATCACTGTTGCAGTGCATCCAACTGTTCTTCTGACCACAATCAGGCCGATTAGCGTGCGCTACTACTCGAGACTGGTCGGCTTCTGCCCACTCATTGAACCACGATACCGGGTCCGGATACGGGCCCGGGACGGAGTCCGAGACTCGATCAGTAAAACAGTCGATAGAGGCTGCTCACCGCGACGGCAAGCAGAATGAGGACGCTCCAGAAGACTGGATCTACACTCGAGAACACTGGCAGATCGAGGCCGGCTAGCGCGATCAGTCCGAGGCCGAGAAAACAGGCGGCAAGGTGGAACTGCAAGACAGTCGAGCGGTCGCCGTCGTGGCCGTCGATGTAGCCGACGACGGTCTCGAAGTTCGGACCGGATTGGATGGTTTTCGCGTCAGAGTCGTACTCGATGACGGCATCCTCCTCGAGTTGCGGGAGATGTGTCTGTTGCAGGGAGACGTAGACGCTCTTGTAGAGGTTGTTCGGAACGGGCGTCGTGTCGGATTCGGTTGCAGCGATCTCCGTTGCGACGTCCGAGACGTCGACGTGTCCGGACTGGCGTGCGAGCAACTGGACGATTGCACGCCGCCTGTCGTTACCGAGGATGTGAAACACCTCGCTTTCCGCGAGCGTCTCAGATCTAGTCCTCTGCACAGACATTGCTTAGTGTGACGTCAGTGGTCGCGTCTCGGCGAGCAGTTCGTCGTCGGCCCTCATACACGTCATCCAATTTGCGAACCACTGACTTTAACCTGCGGTATTTTGTCCTTGCATAATGGTGTAGAAACTAGCTGGCTACGGTATGAACGGCGACTGGTTCGACGCGAGGAGAGTTCGGATTCGCTGGCTGTGTTCGGTACTGGATAGTCGATGTCGCTACTGTTTCGCCTGTGTCACTGTAGTACCACTTCACGAGTCAGTCTCTCGAGTGAAACAGCGGTTCCGAGCGAAGAGAGCGCTACTCACTCTCGTTCTTCGCCCGGCAGGTGGCCACCGGATTGCATCTCTCGATACGTCGTACAGGCTGGACAGCCGTGGACGACGTCGCCGTTGTCACCGAAGACGCGGGCAAACTGCTGGGTAACGTGGGTGTCACAGTTTCGACAGCGAGCGCCTGCTGTCGACGATTCCATCGGACGCCAGTTCTGTTGTGATGGTTTCATAGTGATCGTGTTGTGATTGTGGATTGTGGCTGTCGGTGCGGACAAGTGGTGTCTCGAGTACGGTCGTCGGTCGATGCTCGTGGGTGGTGGCGGTCGCCGTCATCGGTCGACAGCAGTGTCATGACGTTGTTGTAGGGAGACACTGCAACTATCGCTGCGGTCGCTGAACCGGACTGGCGGTCAGTATGGTCGCCAGTCGGTGCAATCGAGAGAGCGCGGCCGTGGGCGATCGTACGTCGCCCGGTGTGTGTCCGGGGACGACTATGAGCACGATCACGACCACGGTGCAACTCACAGTTCGCCAGCCAACCAGGGATGAATGCTAGTGTATCCGAGTGCGCACCGCAATCAGTCTGCCAGCGGCGGCCCCAGCTCTCACAGTCGGCGACACCGTGGCGGTCAGTTCGACCACCAGACCGATTGCTTGGTCTGTACCGACTGAGGACGACCTGTGGTGACGAGAGCGTGCGACTCGGCATCACTACGACCGAGGGGGTTAGATCCGAATAAAGGACGGCGTCCGTTCACTGTACTGGTTGCCGGACAGTACTGGAAATGCCGAATTTCCAGCGGTTACACCCGTCCCAGAAGTCATTTCGAGGGTGCAGGTCGACGATACGCTCTCCGATTGTCAAGCAGAATTTGGTTCGATTGCTCGCCGTTCGCATCTCATCGGCGAGCGAAACACTCTGTTCGAGCGACCGAAACACGATATTTCGCGACCGAAATACAATATTTCGCAGCGGAATGCGTGACTTTCCAGCGAGAAGGCACATCGTTATAAAATACCACTCTCGCTTACCGGTTGTATTGTTGGAACGTACTCCCGGTCGCCGCGACGGCGCGGCAACACCGATTCGATCGTTCCCGACCGCCACCTCTCGACACCGAGAGCGAACCAGACTAGCCTCCGCAGACAGGTGAGACCAATGTCAACGAAAGCGACCAACTCTCAGACGACCCCGACGACCGATCCAACAATTCAGCTCGATGTCCTCGGCGACGAGTGTGCGCGAACGATCCTCGTCGCAACGAGCGCAGGACCAAAAACAGCCAAGGAGCTGACCGACCGAACCGACAGTTCCTCGGCAACCGTCTACCGCCGAATCAACAACCTACTCGAGAGCAATCTGCTCGCCGAGTGTGTTCGATTCGAAAGCGACGGCTCCCACACGACCGCCTATGAGGCAACCGTCGAGCACGTGGAAGTCCAGATCGACGCCGACGGCATTGACGTAGCGCTCTCGGCGATGGACGAGTGAGGGGTTGACGTTCCTGGCGGGTGGCTGATAGAAACTCACTCGTATTCGATGCCGTCGACCGCTGCGGTTGACTGTACGGTAGGGTGAACAGTCACGACCAAACCGTTGTCACGAGAACAATCGATTTAGACAGTCTGAAACATATTGAAAGCAGTACTAACAGCCCTGTATGATACGGATAACAAATATCTACTCAATGGTACGGTCACTGTGATTGAGCAATGCACGATCTGACCGGCTTTCAGCGAGATTTGTTGTACGTGATCGCAGGAGCTGACCAGCCATCTGGACAAACGGTTAAGGATGAGGTGGAAAAGTACTACAGTTCAGAGATAAACCACGGGCGGTTGTATCCGAATCTGGACACGCTCGTCAACAAAGAGCTCGTCGAGAAAGGACAACTGGACAGACGAACGAACTATTATGCGATCACGGAGGATGGGCGTCAGCAGATCGACAAGCGTCGCGAGTGGGAAGGCCAGTACGTGGAGTTCTGAGTTTTTGACGGATACACACGGGAGTTCGTGAGGGTGTTCGTTGACGGATGAGTGTGCTGATAGAGGTAGTGGAGACCATGTGCGGCGACGGCTGTAGATGCTGACAGCTATGAGTTCAGTGAGAACAGCGAGACATCGCGTAGTTTTGATTGACCTGTACTACGGCTGTATTGCGTTCCGGGTGGTTGCTGTAGTATGGTCAGAGATGGTATATTCGTGCATGTCTCTGGTGAGGGCAGAGAGCAGAGAACGGAGGGGACGGGAAAGAAGAGACGGGATGGAGAAGACCGAAAGGACGAAAAAGACAGGGGTGGTGAGGATGGAGAAGACCGAAAGAACCGGAAAGACGGGAGCAACGTACTGACGGCCTGCCCACAGAACATGACGCTACGCTTCATCAAGGCCGAGTTTCACCCACAGGGCCGTCGCACACCCTAGCTGTCGATGTGTGAGTCGGTCAGCGTTCATCGGTGCATACAGTCGCCCGCGTGCTGATCGTTTTGTTCGATTTGCCCACATTGAGCCGTCACGGAGCCATACTCACTCACAGCAGGTCATCCTCCGTGAATATCGCGGACATAACAAAGCGGACACGGCCGGTTTATCCGCCCAAATGGTTCTGAGAACACCGTCGACTGACGGGTATTGTATCCAATCGGTGGTGTCGTCCCGATGAGTTTGCGAACGGACACACAGACTCGACTGGGTACCGTCCGGCAGTATCCCAGCGATCTCGCGACGATTTCGGTGCTGGCCGTTATCACCTACCTCGTTGTAACGAGCGTCGCCGAGGGCAGTGTACTCCGCCTGCTCGCGACACTCCCGCTCGTTCTGTTTCTCCCAGGCTACGCACTCGTCTCCACCCTGTTCCCGGCGCACGAACGTACCGCTCAGGAGACGACGGTGACCGCACCCGACATCGAGACGTACCCCCGCGGAATCGACCTCGCAGAGCGTCTTGGACTGTCGTTTGCGCTGTCGATCGGTATCGCCCCCGTCGTCGCGCTCGTGTTAGCCGTCACCGAGTGGGGACTGGCGACCGATCCGATCGCTGCCACCTTCGCAGTGCTTACCATTGGACTCGCACAACTCGGTGCAATCCGTCGGCTTCGGATCCCCGAAGCCAAGCGGTTCTCTGTTGCCCCCCTCGCAGCGCTCTCTCGCTTTCGCAGGGACGAGACTGCCGCTGGGACGGTGACCTCGGCCATCCTGGCCGTTGCCATCGTCGCTGCTATCGGGGCGCTGCTCGTCGGGCTTATCGCTCCACTCTCAGCCGGCGGCTTCACGCAACTCGCTCTCTACTCTCAGGGCGACGGCGGCGAACTCGTTGCCGGCGAACTCGAGGACGAACTCGAACCCGGCGAACCGGTCTCGCCGACAATTGAGATCGATAACCAGGAAGGGTCGGACGAGACCTACACCGTCGTCGTCCAGCAGCAAGTACTCGAGAACGGTGCCGTCACGGAGCGGGCGGCACTCGAAACGCGGGCGGTGTCGGTGGCGGATGGCGAGCAGGAACTCGAGGAGTTCGATGTGGTGCCGGCAGCGGAGCCGGGTGAGACGGTCCGGATTGCGGTGTTGCTGTACGACGAGGAACCGTCGGGAGTGCCGACGGCCGAGGATGCGGTTGCGGATACGAACTTCTGGGTGACGGTGACTGAGCCGGCTGCGGAGGAGGACAACTGACTCTGGCGGACGGCGCTCCGTAATCGCGCTCGTGAATTGGTTTCGGTGTGGGTGCGGGTACAGGTATTGGCGTCGGTGCGGGTATCGGCGTCGGCGTCGGTATCCGTGCCAGCGTCAGAATTGAAGTGATCACCCACGGCATCACCACAGGACACATTGCCACAGCGTGAGTCGAAACCCATCCGTCAAATGACGAATCTTCTTTTGTGAGTCCGCCGAACACGACACTGAACCATGGAATCTCTCGTCGTCGTCCTCTTGACGGCCGCTCTTCTCATCCAGATCCCGATCGCCTTGCTCGTCCGGTTCGACGCTCGCCGTCAGGGATTCGACAACCCGGAGATGTACGAACTCGGCATTCTCGTTCCGATGGGTGGGATCCTCGTCGTCCCCGCCTACATTTCGAAACGGCGGTCGCTCTCGAGTACTGACGAGGTTGCGAGTGACGAGGTTGCAAATGACGATGCTGTAAGCGACGATACGTCGAGTGTCGATGCCGGGACTGGCAGTAGCGATACCCCCGGGATAGAATCAACTACAGAGGGCGACGTTGTGTCGGCCGACTCGCCGACTCGAGTCGAAAACAACTGACGGAGACTGAACCGAACTCCTGAGAGACAGTGCACTCCCGAGGAGACACCGGGCTGTTGGTGGTGTTCTGGCGGTTCTGACTGTGGCAGTGATCAGGAGCATGATCGTAATCGTGACCCTGGTCGCGTGTTTGCACAGCGGTGTCACTCCCGCATAGCTGGGCTCGTTCTGTGATCGCGACTCAAAAATCGGTGTTCGAACGTCGAACAGTGTCGAGGGCGCTTCGGGGTGGACTGTCCCGTCTCGGGCGTCCTGGTGGTCGTTTGCTTCGCGGTGCTCACTCCTCTGGCATCGTCGGTTCGCCGGCTCGCGAACGCCCGCAATCCACACGCGGGATGCTGCAGCCACGACCGTCGTCACAGGTGCGATCGTCGCCATGACCACCTACATGCTCGCCAACCCGAACGGGAACTCGAGTTCGGGGCGGCGCGAGACGTGCTGGGCGATCGAGATCGCGAGGATAGCGACACAGACGGCGAGTGCGACGATAGGGGCTGCGGCAGTTGTCACCGGACCGACGGCGAGTGCCGCGAGTGCGAACGCGGCGGCACCGACGGTGGCGACAGCGGCGTAGAACCGGTGCCACGGGCGCTGTGAGCCGAGTTGGCGGTCGAGGTACGGTTCGAACAGGTCGTCGTTTGGCAAGAGTGTGATGGTGTGGCTGTCCGGATCCCAGTCGACGATGCCGTGGTCTTCGAGCATCGGCAGGTGTGTCTGGTACAGCGAAATGTAGACGCGCCGGCGCTGGGTGCGCGTGACATCGTCGGGATCGGTATCGTTCTCCCAGGCGGCGACCTGTTCGACGAGTGGAGCGAGGTCGCAGGAACTCCCCTGTCGTTTGAGAAACTGCACTGTACGTCGTCGTCTGGCGTTGCTGAACACGTCGAACAGCTCGGCCTGAGTGAAATCGTCCTCAGACATGGACATGGGTGCCCTCACGTTCCCGAATCGGCTGGCGATCGGGGATGTTCGAATACCTCACAGCATGGAGTCACACGGACTCGCCCTTTACTATCGCACGGCTACCCTGTCGAAAGCCAATTGTACCGGTTAGTGCTCGTGAAAGACGGCAAATCCAACGATTCGAGGCGTCGCTGTTGGCTCGCCGAGCGAGCGCGGTGGGGCGAAATTGGTCTGGTGTACGGAGAGACTGATCGGTTCTCGTTGCTGTAGTTCGTGGCTACGGACCCGTCAAGACGGGGATAACAAAACCTCGTTACCGGCTGTATCTGGACGATTCCCACGCGGGTATCGAGTAACCAATGACACGACAGAACCGACGACGGTCCGGGGTGTGGCCGTGTACGACGGGACTTCTCGGCTGCGAGCGCGCTACTCCCGTGGCGTCCCGGCCACGCCAGATGCGGACCGAGCGACGGCAGTACGACGATCGTTCTCGACAGCGATTGCAACCGCGACCGCAACCGCAACCACAACCACAACCAACCGAGGGGAGCTGCCGATGACGGCCTACGAATGCGGCGAAAACTGTACCATCGACCCCGAGGCGACGGTTGGCTACGGGGATTTCGACGAGCCGACGCTGCTCGGCAACGACGCAACGATCAGGGCCGGTTCGATCGTCTACGGCGACGTGACCGTCGGCGACGGCTTCACCACGGGTCACGATATTCTTGTCCGCGAATCAACCGACATCGGCGACGACGTGCTCGTCGGCACGAAGACCGTCATCGACGGCCAGACGACCATCGGCTCGAACGTTAGCCTCCAGACGAACGTCTACGTGCCGACCGACACCCAAATCGGCTCGAACGTGTTCGTCGGCCCGGCCGCAGTGATGACCAACGACGAGTATCCAGTCCGTACCGACGCCGGACTCGAGGGCCCGACGATCGAAGACGGTGCCTCGGTCGGCGCGAACGCGACGCTGCTGCCCGGCGTCACGGTCGGTGAGAACGCCTTCGTCGCGGCCGGCGCGCTCGTCACGGACGACGTGCCGGCGAACAGTCTCGCACTCGGTGCACCGGCGACGATCAGGCCGCTTCCTGCCCCACTCGAGGGCCCGAACCAGCTCGAATGACAGACCGAACACCCCCGCACTCCACGGACTCGACAGATCACACGGATCGAGACGCAGCGCGCGAACTGGATCGCAACTCCAATCGTGGCGCGAACGATGACCGCGACCGCAACCACAATTGCGGACGCGAGCGTGAACGAGAGCAGACGCGGCCGACGGAACGGGCAACCGACGGCGGAATCGGAACTGACCCTGAGACTGACACCGGTGCCGAAACCGAAGCTGACGCCAGTGCTCCCACCAGAACCGAAACGAGCAACGGCCAGCAGGCCGCCGAACCAGTCGAGCACGTCCCCATCGCTGACCCCTCGCTGAGCGACACAGTACTCGAGCGCGTGGAAGCTGTCCTCGAGGACGGTATGCTTGCCGACGGGCCAGAAGTCAGGGCCTTCGAGGGAGAGTTCTCTGGCTTCTGTCGCACCCAACACGCGGTCGCCACTTCCAACGGAACGACGGCGCTGCACGCCGCACTCGAGTCCTTCGGCGTCGAGGAGGGCGATGCCGTCGTCACCTCCCCGTTCTCGTTCGTCGCGAGCGCGAACGCGATCCGCCTTGCGGGCGCGACGCCTGTCTTCGCGGATATCGACCCCGAAACGTACACGCTCGACCCAGCCGACGTGGAGCGCGTCCTCGACGACCGCGACGACATCGTCGGTTTGCTGCCAGTCCACCTCTACGGCCTGCCAGCGCAGATGCCGGAACTCTGTGCCATCGCCAACGAACACGACCTGTTCGTCCTCGAGGACGCCTGTCAGGCCCACGGCGCGACCGTCGACGGCAAACGCGTCGGCGGCCTCGGCGACGCCGCCTGCTTCTCGTTCTACCCGACGAAGAACATGACGACCGGCGAGGGCGGCGTCGTCACGACTGACCGCGACGACATCGCCGACGGCGTCAGACGCTACGTCAACCACGGTCGCGACCCCGGCGAGGGCGGCTACGACCACACCGAACTCGGACACAACTACCGGCTGACCAGCCTCGCCGCCGCCATCGGCCGCGTCCAACTCCAGCGTCTCCTCGAGTTCAACGACGCGCGCCAGGCGAACGCGGCATACTACGACGAGCACCTTGAGGCGGTGCCACTCGAGACCCCCACAGTGCCGGACGGATACGGTCACGTCTACCACCAGTACACAGTTCGGACCGAGAGCCCCGACGAGCGTGACGCACTCGCAGAGTCGCTCGCGGCGCGAAACGTGGATTCGTCTGTCTACTACGATCCGCCGATCCACCGCCAGCCGGCCTACGAGTCGGTGAGCACCGCGGCTGCCTCGTTCCCCGACGCTGAGCACGCCGCCGAGACGGTGCTCTCGCTGCCCGTTCATCCCTCTCTCTCGACCCAGGAGCGCCGCACTGTCGTCGAAGCCGTCCACGACCACTACAATCTATGAGTACGGAACGAACACGACACACGACCGCAGCCACCTCACCAACGCCGGTTCGCGCCGGCGTCATCGGCGTCGGCTCGATGGGACAGAATCACGCGCGCGTCTACAACGAACTCTCCGGCGTCGACCTCGTCGGCGTCACCGACCACGACGCGAGCGTCGCCCAACAGGTCGCTACCGAGTACGGCACGGCCGCACTCGAGTTCGACGCGCTGCTCAGTGAGTGTGATGTTGTCACGGTCGCCGTGCCGACCCACGCCCACTACGAGACTGTCTCGACCTGTCTCGACGCCGGCGTCCACGTGCTGGTCGAGAAACCGATTGCCCAGACCGTCGAGGAGGGCCGTGCGCTGGCCGAACAGGCCCGGGAGGCCGGCCTCGTTCTGCAGGTTGGCCACATCGAACGGTTCAATCCGGCGGTACAGACGGTGATGGAATTGATCGACGATCTGGACGTGATCAGCCTTGAGGCTGAGCGCCTTGGGCCGCCGGTCGACCGAACCGCGCGTGACGACGTTATCTTCGATCTGATGGTCCACGATGTCGACATTGTCAGCTCGATTCTCGACGGGCGGCCATCGACGATCAACGCAATCGGCACGGACGACGGTCAGTATGCGACCGCGACGATGCAGTACGACGACGTGGTCGCCTCGCTAACGGCGAGTCGCGTCACACAGAAGAAGGTGCGCAAACTCACCGTTACGGCCCGGGAGTGTCTCGTCGAGGTCGATTATCTAGAGCAGTCGGTACTGATCTACCGCGACTCCTACCCCGAGTATCTCACGGACGACGGCCCGAACCGGTATCGTCACGAGAGCGTCGTCGAAAATGCGCGCGTCGACAACGGCGAGCCGCTGCGCCACGAACTCGAGTCGTTCGTCAAGACGGTTCAGACCGGCGTCGAACCGGCTGTCACGGCAGAAGACGGCGTTAGAGCGCTGCAGACAGTACAGGATATCGACGCACTCGTTGCCGGCGAAACGCCGCGTCCAGAGCGTGAACGGGAGGTGGAAGCCTGATGCGTGCCGACAACACGCCACCGGCGGATCGAACGACCGCGCTGTACGGCACAGAGGCCGACGAAGCGGACCAGCGAGCGGCGCTGACCGGCGGCGATGTCCCAGTTGCCGTCTACGGCCTCGGCAAGATGGGGCTGCCGCTCGCGGCCGTCTACGCCGAGACGACCGGGAACGTGACCGGTGTCGACGTCGACCCGGATGTCGTCGAGACGATCAACGCTGGCGAGAGCCACGTCGTCGGTGAACCCGGACTCGCCGATCTGGTCGCCGAACAGGTCGAACGGAGCCGTTTCGAGGCGACCACTGACGGCAGCGCTGCCGCCGCGCAGGCGCGGATTCACGTCATCATCGTCCCGACGCTGCTCGACGACGACAACGAACCGGACCTGACGACCGTCGAGTCCGTCGCTTCGGATATCGCAGCCGGCCTCTCGCCGGGCGACCTGGTAATCGCCGAGTCGACGCTCCCGCCGGGTACCTGCCGGGACGTGATCCAGCCCTTCCTGGCCGCCGAGAGCGGTCTCGACACCGACCAGTTCGGGCTCGCGTTCTGCCCGGAGCGGACCTCGAGCGGGCGTGCGCTCCAGGACATCCGCGGGGCGTATCCCAAGGTCGTCGGCGGCGTCGACGACGAGAGCACCCGCGCCGCGACGGTACTCTACGACGAACTCTCCGAGAACGAGGTCCACCCCGTCGTCGACGCGACGACCGCGGAGGCCGTCAAAGTCTTCGAGGGGATCTACCGCGACGTCAACATCGGGTTGGCGAACGAACTCGGCCGCCTGGCGGACGATCTCGACATTTCCGCCCGCGAAGCCATCGAGACCGCGAACGACCTGCCGATGTGCCAGCTACACGATCCCGGCCCCGGCGTCGGCGGTCATTGTATCCCCTACTACCCGCACTTCCTGCTCTCGCGGATGGACGAGTCGATGGACCTTACCCGAACTGCCCGGCGAGTCAACCAGGACATGCCCTCGGTCGTCGTCGATCGACTCGAGTCCGAACTGGCTGCGACTGGGACCGACCTGGCCGACGCGTCGGTCGCAGTCCTCGGGATTACATACCGACCTGGCGTCGAGGAGACGCGCGCGTCGCCCGCGATCGGCGTTATCGAGCAGCTTCGCGACCGCGGTGTCGACATTTCGGGCATCGATCCGCTCGTCGACCCGTCCGAGTACGGCGCACAACCGTGCTCGATCGACGCGTTCGAATCCGCGTCGGTTGACGCCGCAGTCGTCGTTACGCCACACGAGGAGTTCGACGCGATTGATTGGGACGCGCTTGACCCGACGGTCGTAATCGACGGTCGGGACGCGCTAGATCGGGGTGTACTCGAGACGGCCGGTCATCGCGTCTACACGCTTGCCGGGTCAGCGGACGGTCGGCCTCCAGGGTCTGGTGTCGATGCGGTCACGACGAATGACACCGGCAGCCACAATGCGAGTAGTGAGAAGGGTGACAGCCCTACGGGAGCCGGTATCGAGGCGACCCAGGGGGACGGGCAGGAGAAAAGCGAGGATGAGCACGTGATCGACACTGCGACGAATCGAACCGACGGTGGGACCGATGTATAACGGGCATTCGATTGGCGTCGTCGTCACGTCCTACAACGAGGAGCCGTTCGTCGGCGAAGTCATCGAGACGGTGCCGTCGTACGTGGATCGAATCTATGCGGTTGATGACGCCTCGCCTGACGGAAGCTGGGCGGAGATTCAACGGGTTGCGGAGCGCCTGAACGCTCACGCCGAACGAGATACTGAGACGGAATCTGACGGAGAGTCCGGGTCCGGATCGAAATCGGGGCCAGAGCCGGACACGGAGTCCGGGTCACAATCGGAGTCGGAATCAGAACCAACCCACGCGGTCGCCGACGGCGGCGACAACCGCCGCGTCGTCCCGATCCGCCACGAGGAGAATTGCGGCTACGGCGGTGCGGTCAAGACCGGCTACGAGCGCGCCGCAGCCGACGGGATCGACGTGGTCGCCGTGATGAACGGCGACGGCCAGATGGACCCCACGATTCTCGACCGGATCATCGATCCCGTCGTTGCGGGCGAGGCGGACTATGCGAAGGGGAATCGGCTGCTCTATCGTGACGACCGGGAGGGGATGTCCACGTTCCGTTTCGTTGGCAACGCGATCCTCTCGGGGCTCTCGAAGTTCTCCTCGGGCTACTGGACAATCAGTGACCCGCAAAATGGCTACACCGCAATTTCGCGCGAGACGATCGAGGAACTCGACCTGGACGCGATCACCGACCAGTACGGCTTTCTCAATCACATCCTCACGCACCTCAACGTCAACGACTGCCGGGTTGCAGACGTCTCGATGTCTGCAATCTACGGCGACGAGGAGAGCAGTATCCGGTACGTGCCGTTCATTCGGTACGTCTCGTTACTCTTGCTTGGGAGCTTCTACTGGCGACTCAAGCGCCAGTACGTGATCGAACGGTTCCATCCGGCCGCGTTGTTCTACGGTACTGGAACGGCCGGGATCGCCATCGGGAGCAGCGGTCTCGCAGGCTCGATCGCGCAGGCCGCCCGTGGTCGCGGTGGCTTTACCGGCGCGCTCGCGTCGATCCTAACGGTCCTCGTGGGGCTCGTTTCGATCGGCATCGCGATCGCGATGGACGCCGAGGAGAACGAAGCGCTGCAGTGTACCTGGTACGAGGACAGTGCTGGTCGGGAGCAGACTCGTTCGGAGGCGGCCGCGCAGCCGGCGCAATCGGAGACGACTGAGTCAGGGTCCGGGTCTGGGTCCGAGTCGGTGGCCGTGGCTGGTGGCGACGATGTTGCAGATGAGACAGAGACAACAGAGACAGACACTGACGCTGTCGATACTCCCGAACGCGACATCGACAGCAGCTCCGAATCAGAACCCGAAGCCGACCTCGAACAGCCTGCCGAACCGAGTCCGGCACGTTCGTTCGAGTAACGCGTTTTCTCTCCGTTCGCTGTTCGCCAGTTGCCCCCATCATTGCTCGTGGCCAACCAGTGGCCAGCCACCGTTCACCCCCTATCCACACCACACCCCTACCCGGGCTACTGTACCGGCGTGCGCGGCTGCAACGCCTCGCGCACGTCGGACTCGAGTCCCTCCAACTCGCCGCCGGCTTCTGCGACGGCGACAATGAGATCGGTCAGGTTGACGAGGTCGCCGACGTACTTCGCTCGCCGTTGCTGCCAGCGCTTGCCGGCGGCTGCGTCTGTCGTCAGCAGGTCAACCGCCCGATCACGGACAGCCGTGTAGTCGTCGAACTGTTCCGCGAGGCCCGCGCGCTCGAGTTCGGCGAACTCACCGTACTCGTGGTCGTCGGTACCCTGGAAGCGCAGCGCGGGTGTCCCGAGCAGCCCGGCTTCGTTGACCATCGTTCCCGTGTCGGCCACAAGCAGGTCCGCACCCGCCATCGCGTCGTGGATCAGTGCGGGATGGAGGTCGTACGGCCGAGCAGGGAGGTCGTTGAAGTCCATCGTCCCGCTCTCGTCCGAGACGAAGACGGTCGCGTGCTCGCTCAGGTGCTCGAGAAGATCCCGTCGCTGGGCCTGCGAGAAGCCCTCGATGCCGGCGTCGTGGAGCGCGTCCATCGCGTTGAACCGAACCAGCACGTATGGCCCGTCGGGGTCGATCGCGAGGTACTCGTGAATCGCCCGATCCGCCTCGAAAACGTCGGGGTGGAGGTAGGCGCACTCCTTGAACCCCTCGAAGGTGTAGTGGTCGTCGCCGAGGTCGCGGCGCGTGACATCCGGTGAGAGTATGCAGTCGGCAAACGGCCGCGAGACAGTGTGGTTGAAATCGCCTGGCTCGTCGTCCAGGACGAGGACGGTCGGTGTGCGGGTGACGGTCCCCGCCAGCGCGGCGTAGGGGCCGCGACCGAAGACGACATCGGGATCGAACCGCCGTGACTCCCAGCCGATCCGACCGAACTGCTCACCCAGTTCGCGGGCCAGTTCCGGCTTCGACGGCGCGTGTGTCTCGTGGGTACCGTAGCGGCGATAGGGAAGCCCGAAGAACTCGAGTAGGTCGGTCGTACAGGCGTACTCCCGGGTCAACACGAGCACGTCGTGGCCGGCCGCGTCGAGCCGATCGACGGCGTGACGGTACAGGTGCACGTGCGCAGGGGTGTTCGCAAAGACGAGAATTCGCATCGCACAGGGGTAGACGCTTGTGCTGCTTTGTAATCATACAAGTACAGTAGGACGTCTGTCGTTGCTGATTTCGACACATTTCACTCAGGACGACCGTTCAGAAAAAGTTGCGGATAACAAAACGCTGACGGCGGCTTGGTGTAGACCCGAGATGCACGTCCTCACGCTGACGACGAACGCCGACGCGCCGTTCATGACTGAGCAGATGCGCGCGCTCGAACGTCGTGGCGTTACCTTCTCGACGCTCTCGGTTGCTGGCGAGGTCGACGGTGGGACGTCACGGAGTCCACTCGAGTACCTCAAGTTTTTTCCCTCGGTACTGAAGGAGTCGGCCAACGGTTACGACCTAATCCACGCCCACTACGGTCTGACGGGGCCGATGGCGGTCGCACAGCGGCGCACACCCGTTGTGCTCTCTCTTTGGGGGTCTGACGTGTACGGCCCGATTGAACCCGTGAGTCGGGCCTGTGCGCCGCTCTGTGACGAGCTGGTCGTCATGTCCGAAGCGATGCGAACCCACCTCGGGCGAGACTGTGCCGTTATTCCGGACGGGATCGACCTCGAGAAGTTCCAGCCAGCGCCCCAGGAGACGGCCCAGGAGGCGATTGGCTGGGACCCCGACGCCGACCATGTGCTCTTTCCCTACACGCCCGAGCGCGAGGTGAAGAACTACCCGCGAGCGCGGCGGGTCGTCAACGCGGTCAACGGCCTGCTCGACGATCCAGTGTACCTGCACACGGTCTATGACGTGCCCCACGAAACGGTGCCGGACTACATGAACGCCGCCGACGCCCTGCTGTTGACCTCGCACAGCGAGGGGTCGCCGAACTCGGTCAAGGAAGCCCTCGCGTGCAACCTCCCCGTCGTCGCGGTCGACGTAGGCGATGTTCGCGAGCGCCTCACCGGTGTCTCGAACTCCGTCGTCGCGGACAGTGACGAAGCGCTGATCGACGGGCTTCGGGTGGTACTCGAGTCCGGTGAGCGTTCGGATGGCCGGGACGTAGCGCGAGAGATTAGCGTGGAGCAGACGGCGGACCGATTGCTCGAGGTGTACGAGCGGGTTGCGTGAGTTGAGGAGGAATACTGGGTGAACCGACTGTTCTCGACTACGCGTCCTCTGGCTCGAGCAACTGGATGCTGATCGAGATGAAGTAGACGAACATGAACATGAAGAAGCCGACGGTGAGCGGCAGCAGTCGCCGGTCGACAATCGCGAGGTCCAACAGCGCCGCGCCGGCGATTGCGAGACAGTAGACGAGGATGATGAAGGCACCCACCGCGTAGTAGAACCGGATGTCGGACTCGAAATACTCGCGCACGACCATCGTATAGTAGACGCTTGTGAGACCCAAGGAAAAGGGTACTGGTCCACCTGTAGGACGCCGCTTTGGCAACTGAGATTGCCACTTTGCTAGAGTGGCTTTCTGAAAAGATGGATACCGTGGTCGTCGTTTCGGGTATCCGTTGCTGTCCAGTTGGTCACTGCCCCAGTCCAATCACAACCAGTAGCGTTTTCGTCACCACACCTCATTCAGTCTACATGCTCGAACATGACGACACGGTGACGGTGCTGAAGTGGTTCGTCGCACCGGCAGTCCTCGTCTTCGCGCTGGTCAACCTGTTCCAGATCAGCCCGCTGCTCGCGAGTTGGACGACGATCACGCTGCTTGGAGCCGAGGGGAATGCGCTCTACTGGATCGTTCTGATTCTCGTGTACTCGGTCTTGCTCGCAGTACTCGGCGGCTTCTGTAGCTACTCGCTCGCAACCTGACCGGCGTGTCGTACTGCACGAAACCGGTACTCGAGTTGCGGAGACGATCCGTGGAAGTGCAGCGGGCGGACGAGCGATTGATCTGGGGTTGGGTCTGCGTTTCGGTGGTTTCGTGACGGTGTTGATGGTGGTGGTGGTGTTGATGGTGTTGATGGTGGTGGTGGTGTTGATGGTGTTGATGGTGGTGGTGGTGTTGATGGTGTTGATAGTGTTGATAGTGTTGATGGTGGTGGTGACCACAGACCCAACACGCAGCAATCACACCCACCCAAGGCCACAGGCACTGCCCAGCGTCTCGCTGTAACTCGAGTTCGGATTCCAGTCCGTTGCTGTCGGATGTCGTCGATGGCGAGCGGTTGCGACCGGCACAAGCAGCTGCGGCCGGTCGTATTCACTCTGCAGTTGGGGTGTGGGGCGCTACTCGTCGCGGGTGTCAGACTGGCTCCGGGTGCTGAACCCGGGTGCGACTCGACAGCTGCAGGGGCCGGCGACCGCATCGGTGGGATCGATCATCGTGGTCCGTGCGACAGGACGGTTACAACGCAGGCAGTTGGGAAGTGGTGTGTCCTCGGGATCGAGTTCGAATTCTGGATCCAGGCGGTTGCCGTCCGAGTTGGGTTTGTTCTCGAACGTGCCTTCACCTTCACCTTCACCTTCTCCCTCACCCCCACGTTCACCTTCGGCGTCGTCACTCATTCCCACATGCCCGACCAGTCTCGCTGTGCTGGTCCGGTCCATCAGTCTCGTCTCTTTCATCCGTCCCGAATCGCGGGCCGGCGGCTACTCGAGTACGACACGACGATTGTCGTGCGCTATAGTAGCCACTGCAAGTCACTGCACACCTGATCGCACGACGGCAGCGCGGTTCGGAGCGAGTGAACTGAGTGAGAACCGCGAACGTGCGATCAGTGTGTAACTAGTTGCAGTTGTTACTATAGATAGTAGGGAAGAGCTGACGAACAGCCTGCCAACACTCCCGTCGTCGTCTCTCTTTCCAGTCTTCGCACGCGCTGTTTTGACCATCAGACCGTCACTGACACGCAGTTCGATACCACTCGAGTGCAGGGGGCAGATGCGCCTCCAGCGGCTGGTACTCGTAGCCCAGTTCCTCGTGGGCTTTGCGGGAACTGTAGAACATCCGGTCGGTCGCGAGTCGGGCCATCTGGCGGTCGAAGGGGAACACTTGCCGATCAGTCACGGTGCCGACGACTTCGGCCACCGGGCCTGCAGCGTGGATGGCAGCCGCCGGAACGGGCAGGCGAGCGGGTGAGCCGCCGGCGAACGTGGCGATACGATCGACGGCGCGGTCGTAGGTGAGGTTTTCGCCGCCGAGGATGTAGTGCTCGCCGTTTCCGCCGTGTTCGTAGGCGGCGAGGATGCCGTCGATCACGTCCTCAAGGCCGACGATGCTCAGTCCGCCGGGGAGGTACGCCGGCATGGTTGGTTCGAGCCCCATCGAGAGCAACTGGGCCGTGAAAGCGGTGTCGCCCGGGCCGAAGATCGAGGTTGGGTGGACGGTCACGGCGTCGCCGTCGCCGGCGGCGTACCGGTCGACGAAGCGCTCGGCGGTCGCCTTCGAGCGCTGGTAGGCCCCAATCGGCTCAGCGATGTCCGCTTCGGTCGCGAACTCGTCGTCCCCGACAGCTCGCCGCGTGCCGGCCGTGCTGGTGAAGACCAGTCGGCCCACGTCACCGGCACGGCAGGCGTCGAGCACGTACCCGGTGCCCTCGCGGTTGACCCGTTCGACAGTGTCGGCGTCGGCGCTCCAGAGGCCGATCCCCGCGAGGTGAAAGACCGCGTCGGCTCCGTCGACCAGCGAGCGCAGCGTTTCCGGCTCGAAGAGGTCGCCGACGTACCACTCGACGTCGTCGAGGTCGCCGCGGTCCGATGTCGGGCGGGAGAGACCGCGAACGGTCCAGCCCTCGGCGAGCAGGCGCTCGCAGAGCGCGGAGCCGAGGAAGCCAGTCGCGCCGGTGACGGCTGCGACACGCTCGCTGTCCTCGGCGCTCGTCGCACTCGCCGTGCTCGCCTGTCCCGTTTCGGGACCAGCGTCCGTTCCGGGTGGGGTCTCCGTCGCCATTAGCTGCCACCCCGCAACTCGAGTTGGGGCGGGACCGCGTCGCCGCCCACGGCAGCGTACAGTCGGTAGGCGATCGAGACGGCAGGATGTGTCTCGTCCGATGGCGGCAGCGTCCCTCCTTTCAGGCGCGTTTCGAGGGTGTCGAGTTGAGCCCCGAAATCCACCGCGGGATCGGTTGCCGTGCGGCCGACAGCTTCGACGCGAATCTGGGGCGACGAGCCTGATCTGGGTTCTACGCCGGTCGCCGACTCGGTCGCATCGGGGGCGAGTTCGATTACGCGGTCGTCGAATCCCGCGCCGAACAGCGACGCGGCGAGCGCGTCGACGACGGGTGTTGGCCCCGCGAACAGCGCGTTGGCTGCGTAGGGCTCGTCACCGTAGGCCGTCATCGCGTCGAACAGACAACAGGCCGGTTCGATCGCACGCGTTGCGGCGACGGCGGTCGGTGCTGACTCGGCGACCGCGTCTGCGAACCCGCCAAGCGTTCGCATCCCGCCGGCAACGTTCCCCTCGTCGGTCGGCCGCAGCGACGGCACAACCAGGACAGTATCCTCGTGGAGTTGTTCCGGGACCGAAACCGCAACCGAGCGGTCATCGACCGGAAAAACCTGTCGCGTGAAGTCTCCGTCGGGGCTGTCCGGCGCGAGGTCGACGAGTTCCGCGCCGGTTCGCTCGCAGAGATCGGGATAGCCGAGATACTCCGCTGTTCGCTCGAACGGCATGCACTCGGTGCTCACGCCGGCGACGGCGAGATCGGCGTCGGTTCGCCAGGACAGGTGATCGAGCACCGCGCCGACCACGGCGGGATCTGTTACCATACCCGTCGAGGGATGGAACGGGTAGTGCGCGTCAGGAACGACGGTGATCCGGTCGGGCTCGTCCGCGATGGACTCGAGTACCGGACCGAGTGCCTCACCGACGGGGGACTCGAGTGCGGACAGGCGTTCGTCGAGGGAGGGGGTCCAGCTTCCGTGGGGAGTTGGGTGGGTGGAACGATCGGAGCCGGCAGAACCATCAGCGTCGGTACCGAGTGCGCCACGAACAGTGTTCGACTGGCCCATTACCGGGTCACCTCCAGTGGCTCGAGTTCTGCGGTGTTCTTCTCCGCGGCTAGCTCGGCGGCAGTTTCGGCGAGTGCGAGGCTTCGCCGGCCGTCCTCGCCGTCGATTGGTGGCCGTTCACCGTCGCGAATCGCCTCACAGAACGCCGAGAGCGCCTCGTAGTGAGCCTGCAGATAGAACGTGGGTCCGAAAACGTCGGGCTCGTCGCCTGTGAACCGGCCCAGGACGTTGGTCAGCGCCGATTTCGCCGCACCAGCATAGAAGTTCTGCGGCAGGTGGTCCTGATTGCTGATCGTCCCGGTGATCCCCTCGAGTCGGAGTCTGGTGTTCACTTCGGGGAGCTGTTCCCACTGGTAGGAGCCACAGTGCAGCGTGATCGATGTCTCCGTTTCTGGTGCCCGCAGGAGCACCGTCGCCGCGTCCTCAACCGGAATATCGAGCGTCGAATCGGTCGACGCATCCTGCACCTCGAGCTCGCCGAAGAGCCACTCGAGGACGTCGAAACAATGGATGCCGAGTTCGAGTAGCGAGCCGCCGCCGGCAGCGTCGGGATCAAGCGGCCACGAAGGAGGTGCATTCTCGACGGGTGGGCGACCCAGGGGACCGTCGTTGAGCCGGGTAATCGATGCGTACGGGACGTGGCCGACGGTGCCGTCCTCGAACTCTGACTTGACGCCGATCATGTCGGGCTGGTAGCGCAGCGTGTGATCGACGCCGACGGCGATGCCGGCCTCGCGTGCGGTGTCCAGCATGCGATCTGCCTCCTCGGTCGAGCGCGCGAGGGGCTTTTCGACGAAGACGTCGACGCCCGCAGCTGCGGCCCGTTCGACCGCGTCGGCGTGGAGAAACGGCGGCAGCGCGATCACGGCGGCGTCGAGCTCCTCGCGCTCGAGCAGGGTCGTATAGTCGTCGTACGTCTGGGGAACGCCGACGCGCTCTGCTCGGGCGCGGTTCTCGGGGAGTGCGTCGGCGACCGCGCAAACCTCGACGCCAGGCATCGAGCGCGCAGACTTCAGATGAACCATGCCGATGTTTCCGACGCCGAGTACCCCGAGCGCGAGGTCGTCGGAACCGGTCCCGGTTAGTCGGCCAATCGTTGACGAGAGCATCGTAGCCAATACCCGGCCGTATGCGGGCTTTGTTATCGCCGCCGTACTCTCCGCACGCACTGGATACCAGACGGCTGAGAGTGCGAACGCACCGTCAAACTGGTTCCATCAATCGTCGCCCATCGTCCCACCGTCTGCGGCAACCGTTCCACCGTCGACGCCGCGTGGAACACGCACTCGCCGGGCAACGTCGGCCATCGTTTCCACCGTGAGATCCGTCTCCGCTCGTCGCCGGGACAGGTACTCGAGTATGGCGCGCATTCGCCGGTTGTCGCGGGGGTGGGTGAGGTTGTTCGGGTGCAACCACATGTGGAAGAGGCCGTCGTTTCGGACGGCCTCGTCGATGCCGCGCTTGGCCTGGAGCACCATCGGGTCCTGCCAGATGGATTCGGCGACGGTTCGTGCGGGGCCTTCGAAGCCGAAGAGGAACATCGAGGCGGGGACGTTCACCAGATCGTATTTATCGACGGTCGGCTCGACGAGCATGGGTTGGTCGCGGACGGTCGAGTCGAACAGGCCACGAACGCCGTCGTATGTCGGTGACGTGCCGCGGTAGGCGCTGAGACCGAACTCGGCGAGCACGTCCCGGTGGCCGATGTCGTTTCGGGGGTAAATAAACGAGTCGACGTGTTGGCCCCACTGGTTGGCGAGTTCGAGGCTGCGCTCGAGTTCGGCGACGGCGAGCTCGCGGTCGGTTGAGGGTGCACCGAAGAGCACGTGCGAGAAGGAGTGGCTGGCAAACTCGTGGTCGACACTGGACTGAAGGAGGTCGTCGACGAGATCGCGGCCGAAGCGGAGGTCGGGACGGTCCCACCAGTCGGTTCGTTCGCGCTCGAACCAGCCCTCGGGTGCGGGGTGATCCTCGTGAATCCCGTCACAGCTTTCGAGCATGAGGTGGCCGACGACGGCCCAGGTCGCCGGAATCTCGAACTCTTCGCACAGCTCGAGCATCGTCGACCAGCCGCGCCGTCCGGCTTCGACGCGCTCTGCTGGAAGCGGCTCTAGGTCGTGAAACCCCCACCCAAGTTCCGCATCCAACGAGCAGACGACGCTACCCATCTTGGTCACCACGCGGTCGTATCATACGCTGGACGGATTCGACCTGCCGGTTTTGTTATTGATTGCTTTTGTCCTGCAGTCGGCGGACTACGGCTGGTATGGTGAGCGAACACGACGCTCGAAGATCAGCCGCCGCTGACTCCTTGCGCTGCCGTCGCTGCGGTCAGAATCGAACCCACTTTCGGTAACGTCACCGAACAACGTTATTTTCGTCTGAATGGTCCGTGAACGTTCCCTATAACAAAGCGCTCATCGGGCCACCTCCACGACAGCAGGTTTCTCGACAATCATGAGCGGATCTACTCACCCCTCCGGGCAAGCATTCGTGCTCGGACTCGACGGCGTACCGTGGCGATTGATCGAACGATGGAGCGACGAGGGGGAACTACCCAACTTCGCCAGACTCCGCGAGGAAGGCGCGAGCGGCACACTCGAGAGCACCCGCCCGCCAACGACACCACTCGCCTGGCCCTCTATCGCGACCGGCGTCTGGGCCGACAAGCACGGTGTCTACGGCTTCCAGAACCTCTCGAGTGAGTACTCACACGAAATGTACACGAGTCACGACATCACCCAACCTACACTCTGGGAGCTCCTCCCGCCCGCCCATGTCGGTAACGTGCCAATGACCTATCCCGCACACGATCCCGAGGATGGCGGGAGCATGGTTACCGGCATGATGACTCCCTCGACCGACCAGCAGTTCGCCGTCCCTGCCGACCTCCAGTCCGAGATCGAGGCCCAGATTCCCGACTACGAGATCAGTCTCGACTACCCCGAGTACGCCGACCGCCTCGACGACTTCGAGGTCGCCGTCGACGACATGCTCGCGACGCGGCGTGAACTCATGCAACTCCAGATGGACCGCGCCGGCGACGACTGGCGACTGTTCTTCTTCGTCTACACCGCTCCCGACCGGTTCCAGCACCTTATCTGGGACATGGACCGAATCCTCGCCCACTACCGAAAGCTCGACGACATCCTCGGCGAGGTACTCGAGTACACCGACCGACACGAGGCGGACCTCTACGTCGTCTCGGATCACGGCTTCGGGCCGATTCACGAACTCGTCTACATCAATCACATTCTGGAGCGAGAGGGCTACCTGGTGCGACGCGAGGACGAGGGAACGCGGGGTGCGCTCGCAAGCCTGGGGATTTCTCGGGATCGAATTACCGATTTCCTCGGAAAAATCGGCATCTCCGAGGAGTTGCTGGTCTCGACGCTGCCGCGGAAGCTGGTCGACTCGGTAGCCGAGCAGATTCCGGGAGACCACGCGCTTTACGACGTGAATTACGAGGAGACGACGGCGTTCGTCCACGGGGCAGGAAACTGTTACATCAACGACAGCGAGCGCTTTGCGGACGGCACCGTCTCGCCGTCTGAGGTACCGCGGGTCAAGGCGGAACTGGTGGACCTCTTCGAGTCGGTCACCGACGAGGACGACGAGCCAGTGCTCAGAATCGACGACGGTGACGAGCTGTTCCCGACCGATCCGGACTCGCCAGATCTTGTCGTCAACGGTGTCCATGGTTACGATTGCCGAAATGCGATTACGGACCAGCCGTTCGGCGACACCGGAACCTACGCTGCGAGCCACCGAAACGAAGGGATCATCCTCTGTCGCGGACCGTCGATCGAACCCGGGGCTACGCTCCGCGGCGCGCGCGTAGTCGACGTTGCGCCGACGCTCTTACATGGGATCGGCGAGCCGGTTCCACAGAACGTCGACGGGCGGGTGCTGTTCGACGCCTTCGAGACATCGGCGACTCCGTCGAAGACGAAAGTCGAGCGAACGTCGGTCGACCAACCCCAGACAGCCGATTCGGTCGACGATGACTTTACCGACGTTGAGGATCGGTTGAAGGGACTTGGGTACATGGAGTAGCACACTCAACTCTCGATCACTGCTTCCCGTCGGTCTCGTTGCCCACTAAATATCTTGGGACGAAAAAAGTTATACCGCGGATCAGTTATTTTTCCTGTATGTCCCCACACACCAGACGGCAGGCACTTCGGGCAGTTGGTGTCTGTTCATCGCTGGTACTTGCTGGCTGTCTAACTGGTGAGAGCTCACCGAACGAGATGCGACTGGAACAGCTTCAGGTTGTGAACTACGTTCAGGAATCCCAGACAGTCTCCGTGGAAATCACCGACGATGATGAGCGTGTGTATCGCGACTCAGTCGAAGTTCCGTCAGCCGATGAAGACACGACCGAGTGGGGGAACGACAACTGGTCCGACGGCGCGTTCGAAGGCTACCCAACCGAGGCTGGTGCGTACAGGATCCGTACCTGGTTAGACACCCAGTCTCGAGATGAGGGTCGGACGGTAGACCTGCGCGAGTACGAGTATGACTGTGTCGAGATGCGGGTGCTAATCGGCGACCCGCGGATGGACCTTGGATCGACACTCAGCATCTGGCGAAGCTTTGAGTGTTCTGCAGAACGGGAGAAAGCGGAGTAAGGTCGCTGTTTTTCATCGTTTTCTTCTCTCCATTCTTCGTTCTCCCCACACGACGCAACTGTCCGGATTCACTAGGGACAGCGCCTTGCAAGCACAGCGGCTACGCCACTCGCGTTCGTTTATTCACTATGGTCGACGAGGACCTCGAACTCGAGCGCGACCTCGGTGAGGCAACGATCGTCTATGACGAACCGAACGAAGACGCAGTCAGCAAGACGGTCCCGAACGAGCACATTGCGTACTTCCAGGACCACTGGATCATCAAGACGGACGAGGACGATGAGGGAAACGACATCGTTCGCCGGATTCCCTCCCGTCGCGTTCACTACGTCGAACGCTCCGTCGAGGAGTTCCAGTCAGAGGTCCAGACGGTTGCGGATCAGGTGCAGTCGTTCGCCTCCTCGCTCCGAACAAAAATTCCGGTCGGCGGGGAGAAAGAGGGTGGCCGCGGCGAGCGCGGCCGGGCCGGTGAAGGTGGGGGCGAAGGCGATGTTCACCCCATCGAAATCACGCCCGGTGAGGTCAACCGGGACGATGATCCTGACGAGGAACTGGACGGGTAACAACTCCTGTGTCTCCGGTTTGGGATCGACAGAATCCATGTGTATTACCCTCACGCGCGGAGCGATCTGCCGGCGAAAACGTACCAGCCCAGCCCGAGAAGCATCACCCCGACGTACACTTCCGTGAAATAGGCATCCCCGTCCACGCCGGCTATCGAGAGAACGACGACGGCAACGGTCGCTGTAAGCAGCGCGAAGAACAACCAGAAGACGGCCAACAACACGAGATCGAGCATCTCGTTCCGAGTCGACCCTGCCGAGTTCCCAGGCGCAGACTCCATAGGTGTGCTACGACCGTCCGGGACATAATTCTGCGCGTCACCGATACTCTCTCCCTATCGCCCTATCCGAACTCGATGCAATCCCGTTTTCATCGCCTTCCAGGCTGGATACGCCGCATTATAGACCGGCGTCGGTGCGTTCCTCGCGCCCGCGCGTAGCACTCGATGGGAGAGCGGCGGCCCCGACTCTGAGACGAGCGCGTTCAAATCCGCCGTCTCCAGCCACTCGAAAAACTCATGCTCGGCGGCCGACTCTGGCTCGCGGTCGGTCTCGCGAACCCGCTCGCGGATATCCTCCCACATGTACCGTTCGTCCTGGCCGAGAACCCACCGCCCACGCTCGAGTGCGGTCCGTAGCTCACGGTAGTCCGACTCGTCGAACGGGTAGCCATGCGCCGTCGGTTCGAGTCCCGACAGGCGCAGGCCGACGGCGGTCCGATAACACTTCTCACAGCGCCCGCAGTTGCCATCCATCCGCGTGTTGCAGGTCTGCAGTTCCAGTTCGGGCGCGTCGCTTGCGACGTACTCTGCAATCGCGTCGAGGCGTTCCTGTCGGGTCAGCTCGTAGGCGTCGTGGTGACACTGCGTCCCCGTCCAGCGCACGTTGTCGTCGATATCTGGGCGCGAGCCCCACTCGAGTTCGATGCCGTCCCAGTGAGTGGCGGCGACGTAGAGGTCGTCGATGTTTCGAGTGTACGCCATAGGCGCACAGAGACCGAGGAGGCCCAGTCCGTGGCCGACGGAGCTGTACCAGGCACCGTCGACGTAGCGCTTGTAGTGGGCGAGCAGCATGGCGTGGTCGAGCGCGGAGAGGGCGTTGGTTTCGATGAAGGCGGTGTCGAGATCGCGCTCGGCAGCGAAATCGGTGACGCGATCGCGGAGGTGGGTCCAGTCCTGGTCGTCTGTGGGGTCCATGGTGATGGTCCAGCCGCGGATGCTGACGAGCGTCGGGGTCTCCTTGCGGTGGCGGACGTACGAGCAGGTGGAATCGACGCCGCCGGTGAAAAGAAGGGCGCTGTCGGCGTCCGTACCATTGGTTTCGTCTGCCGCAGGCTCCTGTTCCGTTACTTGCTTCGCGTACAGCTCCCCGCCCTCGAGGAAGCCGTGCATTGCACACAGTGACGCCTGCACGTCTTCAAGTGCGTGCGCGAACGCTGCGTCCACTTCCTCGACGTAGACGTCTGCGCCGTTGGCCCACGCGACCGGACAAACTTGCGCGAGGACGGGGATCACGAGAATGCCTTCCGGTACGCCCTCGAGCGGTCGGTCGTAACTCACCCGGAACGGTTCGTCGGTAAAGAAACGGCACAGATCTGAGGACGTGCTGATGTCGCACTCGAGTGTCGAGCCGGAGACGGTTGGTGGGTCGACAGTGATCGATGACATGGGGGTTGTATCGCCTGGACGAACCACGAGCGGCTACAAAAACCATCAGAACCGTTGATCGGTCGCCAACTGTGAAATCGATGCATAGTCGACCCTCCAGTTTGTGACAACGAGGTCGTACAGTGTCAACTCGGTCAGCAGTCGTATTCGTGCGGTGGCGCTCTCACCGTTCGGTTTTGTAGTGGTATCCGTCGCTCCGGTTCTGTATGACCGTCGTACCCGAGGTCAAGAAGTTGGCGCTCGTTCGTTCACAACACCCAGCGGTCCTCTGCGAGCGGATCCGAAACTGCACTTTCACACCGTTGTTGATAAGTTCCGTATAACAAACCGCAGATTCAGTGTGGTGACGCCAAGAGATGCGTATCGATACGCGGCACCAACCTGTTCTGGGTGTGAAACGATGAACCGATCGGCGCTCAACGCCGTGTTCGCGGGTGGATTTTTCGCCCTCGCCGTCGGACTCATCATTGCACGTGCGAATCCGGCGACTGGCTACGAGCCGTCGATCTTTGCGGGAACGCCGACTGCGACCTGGGTCGGGTTTGCGGTTGCGCTCGCGATCGCGGTCGTGTTGGCGCTTGCCTGTCGCGGCCGACAGCAGGCTATTGCGATCGCACTTGGTGCGACGACGGTAACGGCCATCGTGAGCCTGCCGTTGATCCGCGACTATCGGTTCTCCGGCATGGGCGACGCGCTCACGCACCTCGGCTGGACGCGGGACATCGTCGACGGTGGCTTACAACCCCACGAACTGTTCTACCCGGGGGTGCACTCGATTGCGACCGTGATTCACTTCCTCGCAGGCGTTCCAATCGAGCGGGCGCTGTTACTCAGCGTCGTTATCCTGTTCATCCCGTTCCTGGTGTTCGTTCCGCTCGTCGTTCGGGATCTGACTGGCAACGGACTCGCGGTCGGTGTCGCCGCGGTGATCTCCTGGATGGTGTTGCCGATCAACAATATCGCGACCCATATGGGGATACACACGAATTCAAACGCACTGTTTCTGGTTCCGGTCGTCATCTTCGCGTTCGTCGCCTACCTGCACCGCCGGTCGACGATCGAACGGTTGCCGTTCGGACTCTCGCCGTTCAGTTTGCTCATCTACGTTACGGGGATCACGCTCCTGCTCGTCCACCCACAACAGATGATCAACGTCGTCATCCTCGTCGGGACGATAGCGGGCCTGCAGTACCTCGCTCGCTGGCGGTACGAGGATCACCCTGTGGTTGACCATCCGACGACGTACACGCACGCGGTCGTACTCGGCCTCATCTTCACCGTCTGGGCGGTGTCGAACGACCGGTTCCGGAGCGCCGTCTCTGGACTCATTTACGGAATGTTCTCCGCCGATATCGGCGGCGGTGAGACGGTCGATCAGCGCGGTGGCTCACTCACCGAGATCGGCGGCAGCCTTGGTGAAATGTTCGTTATTCTCTTTCTTGATGCTGCCGTGATCGGCCTCGTTGCCGGTCTCTTCGTGCTTGTTATGTGGCTCGGCTGGACGGCGACCGACCGCGAAACGTCGACACTCGTCACCTACCTCGCGCTCTCGCTCGTCCCACTTGGCGGGGTTTTCCTCGTTTACTTCGTCGGAACACCGACGATGGCGTTCCGGCAGGTCGGCTTCATCTATGTCCTGTTGACTATCCTTGGCGGGATTGCCATCGCACACGCGATTGGAGGTCTCTCGCGATACATCACGACACCGGGTGCGAGCGCGGTCGCTGCGGTGGCGCTCGGTGCCTGTCTCGTCCTGGGTCTCATGACGATCTACGCGTCGCCACTCATCTACAGTCCAACGCAGCACATCACCGACGAGAAATTCAGCGGTTACGAAACCGCCTTCGACCACGGCGCAGAGGACCGACCACACGTTGGCCTCGGCTACGATCCGTTCCGGTACGACCACGGTCTGTATGGTCTCGAAAACCGTGATGCACCACTATCGGGTGCGGGAACGGCGAGCGGTGAGGTCGATCCCGAGTTATGGGAGGCTGGAAACTACACTAGTGCCTACAACGACCTCGATTACTATTTCATCGTCACAGAGTATGACGTCACTCGAGAGATCGATGTCTATCAGGAACTCCATTACAGCGAGGCCGCACTCGAGCACACCTCACAGCAGCCGGGCGTGAACAAGGTGATCTCGAACAGTGAGTTCGAAATGTACGCCGTCAGTTCATCGGACGGGAGTGACGCGCCAGCGTAGACACGAGTCGGAACGACTGACCTTCTCGCCTTCTGTTCAGTACCGTCAGTGTCCAGTTTTCACTCGCTTCTCGCGTGAGGGAACTGGATATCGGTCCGGAGTGTTGTGGGTAACCAGCAACTGGACCGATCGTTTCGACGATAAACAATTGCACACTCCGGTTCGAACGATAGTCGACAGCAGCCAGCAAAACAGCCGATAGTGGCCGTCAGAGGTCGATTAAAAAACTATTTACTCGGAAACAGGGTATTATGAGAGCCGTTTAGACGGTTTTTCGTTCGTATGTTCGTGACCGAATCGTCTTTCATTGTGATCTCTTCTGTACTGTTCACAATACTATCTATTAATTTAACCCAATTGGACAAAGAAAGGTTTATGCGTATAAGGTGATGTTACGGTTGTGTATGGCGCAGAATTCCCGTCCGTCCGATACGGAGAATACTCCGACTACCGGCCGTAATTCAAGCTTAACACGCCGCAATTACGTCCAATCGATCGCAGCGGTCGCAACCGCAGCGACGACCCTTGGCGTAGCCGGTACGGCAACGGGCCAGACGGACTACGAACTCATCGAAGCCGACAACCAGACGATTACGATCGGTTCCGGTGAGACCTGGGAGAACAAGCTTATCGACATGACCACCGGTCAGGACATCATCATCACCGCACACGGTGAGGACTGGACCGTCCGGAACGTCGGCTTCACCGGTGAGAACACCTCCGGCTCCGGCTCCGCGACGTTCGGTATCTCCGACTCCGGTGGCTCGAGTACCATCGAGAACGTCTACCTCGGTGATGGCTCCGACGAGCGCAACGGCAGCTCCAGCGGTCACGGCCAGACTGCCTTCTGGGTCGATCCCGACCACGCCGGTCACATTGACTTCCAGAACGTCAACATTCAGGGCTTCGCGGACAACGCGATCTACGCCTCCGCACCCGGCAACGCCGGCGGTGGCACGGTCCACATCGACCGCTGTTTCGCTGCGAACTGTTATGTCTCCCACTTCCGTCTCGCGACGGCGGGAAGCAAAGTCACCAACTCGAGTGTCTACATCAACGAGGAGGGATACCAGGGCCGTGGAATCTGGGCCTGGGCACCCGGCACCGTCGAGGTCGACAACTGCCAGCTCGAGATGAACGGGCAGAACGTCGCGATCGACGCCGGTGCGAACGGCAACCCAACTGATGTCGTCGTCACCGACACTGACTACGACGAGCAGGCTGGCGTCGGTGAAAACGCTGGTTCGACGGTCCAGCTTGGCGACGACGTTGGCACCGATCCGTCCGCCTTCATTCCGGATGGAACGCCGACGAGTGCCGAGGAAGCGGCTGCCGGCGACGCGAACTGACGAGAGACACACAACGCACAACGCACAACGCGCAACGCGCGACAGGAAGTCGGCCACCGCTGCCAAGGGGATGTGGCGGCGAGGCCGGTTCCGCCGTTCTGCCGATTCCGAACGGTGAACTGCACACCCGCTATGGGATGGGGTGAGCGGTTCACTGTGATGTTCCGTTTGGAACCCGCTGACGACGGCCCTCCACGGGCGGTCGCTCCGGGCTGTCGTCCGTCGATAGCTATCCGGTGTCGACCGTCGACCGAGACGCTCCGCTGACCGACGGCCCTCCCGCCGCTGCGGTCCAATTTTGCGTTCCATTTTCACACGACTGGACGAGCGACTGGTTCGTTTCCCGCGATTTTGGACTTGGGCCCGGCCCCGGTCCTGGACCTGGACCTGACCGATACTGGGGACTGGATACCGTCCTTCGCACGTGCGGGGCCTATCGCTGCGGTATCGAACGCCAACCGATCACATCAATCTTATACGATGATTGCTTCTTCGATCTCGTCTACTGTCTGAATGGGGTGTGTCGGTCCCGCGACCAGACGCATAGTTGGCTATGCAGAACGTGTTAGAATTTGAGGGTAATTTTGTTTTACCCGTCAATTTTTGCTGCGGTATTTACGGTGATTTTGGGTAATAAGCTATTACCTGCCAGAGATGGCTGTATATGAGCTCCTTCCGGTTAAAAACATAGATAGTTTTGTGAACGAACTATCTGACCATAGCTACTGTCTGTAAATTTTAGGTTCGGTGAAAGGGAAAGTTTATTGCGGTAGTTCTGTATTACCCGTAGTACATGGCACGTGAACGTTCGGTACCGGGTGACGGTTCATCCGGGAACGACGCGACGACAGAGAGTAATAGTGGATTACTCGACCGTCGTTCGTACATGAAACTGGCCGGGGCAACGACTGCAGCGACCGCGTTCGGCGCAACCGCCGGCGCGGCAAACAGTGACGACTACGAGACGATCACCGCCAACGGACAGGTCATCCGCATCGGGCAGGGTGAAACCTTCGAGAACAAACTAATCGACCTGACCAACGGCAACAGCGTCGTCCTCCTCGTCGAGGGTGGCAACTCCGTGATCCGGAACGTCGGATTCGAGGGACTCCACCGTGGGGACGGGTTCATGATCTCGATCACGGCACCGAGTGGGGATGTCCTGATCGAGAACGTCTACCTCGGCGACGGATCGACCAAGGAAGGCGAGAGTTTCGTCCACGGACCCGGCGCGGTGTTCTACCACCGCGACGCCTCCTGTGACGTCACATTCCGTCACTGCAACGTTCAGGGGTGGCCGAACAACGGCTTCTACTGTTCAAACACCGCTTCGGGCGGCTCCGCGCGATTCGAACACTGTTACGGCAAGAACAACGGCGTCAGCACCTACCGCGTTGCCGGCGGCAACGACGCCATCGTCGACTCGGTCGCGTACAACGACAACACCGACTACGGTCCCGGCTGGGGCGGCTACACTGAAGATAGCGGCCGGCCAGTCTGGGTCTGGCCCGGCAGCACCGTCTCGATCGAGGATTCACACTTCGCAAGCGGGGGCTACCCACACGCGATCATCCTGCGTGGTAACGCAACTGCCCAGATGACCGGCGGCGCAATCAGCGGTAGCGTTCAGGGCGGTGGCCTCAATCGATCGAACGTCTCGAGTTCCCCCGAGCTCTCGGTCCCCGAAGGAACCCCAACGTCGGCCATCGAAGCCGCGTCGGGCGAGACGAACGAGACGGGAGATAGTGTGAACGGCAACGACGCAGACGAGGACGACGACGGACCCGCACTCGAGAACCTCCTGCTCGTCGAGGGTGATGAGTCGGACGTGACTCGTTACGAGTTCGAAGCCGAGGGCGATGTCGAGCCATCGACGGCAGAGGGTGCGACGATCGACGCGGCTGCGGGTATCGACGACGGCGTGGCATACGGCGTCGTCGCCGATTGGAAGGACGCTTTCCGGTTCGACGGCGACCTGCTCACGCTGACCGTCGACGGACCGGGAACGGTCTTCGTCAACGGTGAGGAAGTCGATCCGTCTGACTACGGTGAGGACCTCCCACACGTACTCGAGATCGAGGGCCGTGGCGCACCAACAAGTTACGAGATCACGGTCGACGGCACGATTGAACTCGACGCAGACGAGAATCCGGATGATGAAGTGACGACGGTTTCCGGCTCGACGGTCCAGAGCTCGGTGACGAACGCCACGCAGACGTTCCGCTTCTCGGGTGCACTCGCCGATGTCACGTTTATCGACGGCGAGGCGGCGGTTTTCCTCGACGGCGAGGAGATCGATCCATCCGAGTACGGGGAAACCGAACTGCTTCCCCACGCGCTCGTCATCGACGGGGGTGACAGTGACGAGCCGAGTACGTACTCGTTCCGTATCGACGGAACGGTCGTCAAGTCGGACTATCGCTCGGCAACGATCGACGACGAGGATATCATCGACGACCGCTACGTCCGTGGTGTTGTCGACAACGAACTCGACGCATACTGGTTCGAGGGGACAATCGACGACTTCACACTGTGTGGACCGGCGGCAGTCGACGTGCAGTACAACGCACGGAACCAGTAGGCAGTCGTTCCAGTAGCGCCGATTGCGGTTTGCGTGTTGCGCTTTTAGACGATGACAACCGCGGCGTCTCTGACTCGCCGCTCTCGAGTACGATCAGTCGACGCATCCAACCGACGGGTCTCTCTGTCTCGGTGAGGAGTCGGCAGTGTCAACATATCGACGTAGTGAGAAGGTGGCTCCCGCGCGTGGAACAGCAAGCTGGCACGCGAACTGTCCCGGTACTGGATGACGGTCGCCGGGAGCCATTGCTTACTACGAACGGGATGAATAAAAGTCCTTCTTGATCCTGTTCGAATCTGAGAACACCCGTTGACGAAACAGATCAGTAGTTGTAACGGTCTGGGAACCGCTACTCACTGTTCGGATCGAGCGCAACAGTCGCTACTCGATGCGTGAGAGTTTTCCATCGACGGTCCGCTCGTGCTCGCGGTTCGTCGCGGCGTGAGCCAGCGAGAGGGCGAAGAACGCGAGCACGACGCCGCCCGCGAGCGCGAGCGTCGGGAGGGCAGTGAGGCCGGGTACACCGAGCAATGCCGCAGCAATGAGTACGCCGCCGCCGATACTCAGACCAGCATACCACCGGTCCCACCGATCCTGTCGATGTGCGTCCGTATCAAGATACATCATCAGCAGGTCGGCGTTGTCCGACAGTGAGATCAGCCCACGATCCTGGTCGTACTCGACGATTCCGGCATCATCCATCTTCGGGAGATGGGTCTGGTAGAGTGCGACGTAGACGCGCTTTCGCTGATCAGAGCTCAGCGCGTTGACGCTGGTATCGTTCTCCCAGGCGGCGATTTGCTCGGCGAGTTCGCCGAGGGTGACAGTCTCGTCGGCCTCGAGTAAGTACGTGAGTACCTCGCGGCGACGGCGATTCTTCAGGAGTTCAAAGATAACGTCTTTCGACAGCTGGTCATCGGTCTCGGCATCGCTTACGGAAGAAGAGAGTTCGTCCGGAAGCGAGGTATCGACGGAAGACATTATCGTGCCCCTCCGGCTGTTCGACCGGGTCGAACAGTCCCGATTGTGGGGAGCCAGCTTCGGGTGGTGAAACCACCACCGGGCTGTCGAACCGACAGCGACCCCTGTACGCTCAAACGGCGATTCGCAGTCACGATTGACACACCAAGTGGTACACCAACAGAGATACTCTTAAGCACGGTCACGTTTCGCACCGGCTGCAAAGTGGGTACGGACCAACTTCCCGGATGGCGACCCTCGCGTCGCTGTTGTTTGGCGTTTCGGCGAGCAACAGCGCGTGTTGGTCCCCGTAGTATCGAGCGATTGGGTTTGTGTACCGACAGCGTACGGCCGTTGCTACGTTGTCGCTGGCGATGCGCGAGACGATGTTGGAGTCCGGATCGGCGACACAGCACTGCTACGAAACGTTCGACTCGAGCGACATAAAATCTCCTGACGGTTTGGTCTCGAAAGCGAGCTTTACGCGGAGAACAATAGCGTTACTTGTGCTCGTAATGGGGTGCAAGTGGGGGAGCACTCTCGAATAGAACACGCACGTCGACCCGTCGGTCCGTGTACGTGGCCGTTCTCGTATCGGGCCGGCAACAAGTTACTCCGCCTGTTCAGTTGCTCGCTTTTCCGAGGCAGCGCCTCGTTTTCGCAACCATGACCCGACCGTCGCCGGTGCATGCACGGAACAGCTTTATCTTCGTCCCTGCCGTCGCCGGGGCAAAATGCACGCCACAGTAAGTCGGGGTTTCTCTCGAAACCATGTGAACCCCTTACAGTGACTGCACGGCTTCCGTCCACTACTGATGACGCAGTCCATCATCGACCACACCAGAAGCGAGGTCCAGGAGTCAGAGCCTGGATTATGTCCAGACTGCGAAACGGATACCATCGTCCACGATCCGGATCGCGGCGAGCGCGTCTGTGATGAATGCGGGCTCGTTCTGACTGAGGACCCGATTGACTACGGACCGGAGTGGCGCGCGTTCAACGCTCAGGAACACGACGAACTCTCCCGCGTCGGCGCACCCCTTACGCAATCCATGCACGACCGGGGGCTGACGACGACGATCGACTGGCGCAACAAGGACGCAAACGGCCACTCGATGTCGGCCGATAAGCACGGCCAACTCCACCGGTTGCGCGTCTGGCAAGAACGCATTCGCACGAAGAACGCGGGCGAACGCAATCTCAAGTACGCACTCTCCGAGATCGATCGCATGGTCAGCGCCCTCGGTGTCCCAAAACCGGTCAAGGAGACCGCCAGCGTGATCTACCGACGGGCACTCGAGCAGGACCTCATTCGCGGCCGCTCCATTGAGGGCGTCGCAACCAGTGCGCTCTACACCGCCTGCCGAAAGGAGGGCATTCCGCGCAGTCTCGAGGAGGTCACCTCCGTTTCGCGGGTCGATCAACGCGAGATCGGCCGCACCTACCGCTACATCGCGGACGAACTCGATATCAATCTCGAGCCGACGAACCCACGACAGTTCGTGCCGCGGTTCTGTTCGGAACTCGACGTGAGCAAGGAGGTCGAAACCAGAGCGGTCGAGATTATCAACCAGACGACCGACAAGGGGCTCCACTCCGGCAAGTCACCGACCGGCTTCGCCGCGGCAGCGATCTACGCTGCCGGCTTGCTCTGTGATGAAACCATCCCGCAGCGCGCGGTCGCTGATACAGCGCAGACGACCGTGGTAACCGTCAGAAACCGTTACCGGGAACAGCTCGATGCGATCGATCAGTCGCCAGCTACATGATCGACCGCTCACTTTCGTTGTAGACATCCTCGTTGAGCAATGCGTGTAGGTTTGCATACGGCACGAACGCGATGAAATTACCCGACTCGTCATACAACCTGAGCCCGTCGTCTGTTCGGTCGTAGTCCTCGCACATGATCTGTCCCTCGGGGAGGATCGCACGGAACATGCGAGAAAATACGACGCCGCGGTCCATATAGTGTTGCACTGTCACGGATTGCTACCAGCGACTGCTCCAGTAGCCGAATCGAGGCGAGGCGAAATCGGTTTACTCTCACCACCGTTACGGCCCTGCAGTGACCGACGAACGTTCGTCAGCGACACGAAGCGGCGAGCATCCCTCAGATGCTTCCTCCGACACTCCGTCTGACACTCCCTCCAACGATGGGGACACCGGCGAGTCGACCCCGGCCAATGGGGCGACCAGCCACTCTCTCTCACTCGAATCCTTCCACGACGCCTGTCAGCAGGCCGGCCGCCCCGTCCTCACCGCCGGGGCCGTCGCCCGCGCGCTCGACCGGCCCCACGAGGCGATCAGCGAGGAACTCGACACGCTCACGGAACAGGGGACACTCGAGCGCCTCTCCGTCTCGACCGATCCCGTCGTCTGGTATCCGAGCGAACTCGAGGACCTGACCGATCGCGAGCGCGTGGTCGTCTTCCCGAAGCGCCGGGAGATCATCGTCGACCGACCGTCCCAGTTCACCCGCGCCCAGCTCGCACAGTTCGCTCACCTCGCGGACGGCAACGGCGAAGAGAGCTACCGCTACGTCGTCAGACCGGAGGACGTCTGGCAGGCCCCCCACGACTCCTTCGACGAACTCGAACGAACCATGCGCCAGGCACTCGGCCAGCGCTCGGACCAACTCGAGGACTGGGTCGAGAGCCAGTGGGATCGAGCCCACCAGTTCCGGCTCGCGACGCACGAGGAGGGCTACACCGTGCTGGAGGCAAAGAGCCCCGAAGTGATGGGCAACGTCGCCCGCCAGAAACTCGACGAGGAGCACGTCCATGCACCCATCTCCGAAACCGAAGAGTGGGTCCGAGAGGGTGCGGAGGCGGCGATCAAACGGATTCTCTACGAGGCGGGCTATCCGGTGCAGGACCACCGCGAGCTGGAGGCCGGCGAGCAACTGGACATCGAACTCGGTGTCTCGCTGCGCGACTACCAGCAGACGTGGGTTGACCGCTTCGCCGAGGCCGGCGAGGGTGTCTTCGTCGGCCCGCCGGGAAGTGGAAAGACCGTCGCCGCGATGGGCGCGATGGCCCACGTCGGCGGCGAAACGCTGGTGTTGGTTCCGAGCCGAGATCTTGCGCGCCAGTGGGCCGAGGCCATCGAGGAGTACACCTCGCTCGAACCGCATCAGATCGGTCAGTACCACGGCGGGCAGAAGAACGTCCGGCCCGTGACGATCGCGACCTACCAGATCGCCGGGATGGATCGCCACCGGTCGCTGTTCGACGACCGCGAGTGGGGGCTCGTCGTGTTCGACGAGTGCCAGCACGTGCCCTCAGACGTCTACCGACGGAGTACGCACCTGCAGTCCCGGCACCGGCTCGGCCTCTCAGCCAGTCCGATTCGGGAGGACGACCGCCAGACCGAGATATTCACACTCGTCGGGCCGCCGATCGGCACCGACTGGCAGGCCCTGTTCGAGGCTGGCTTCGTCGCCGAACCGGAACTCGAGATTCGCTACGTGCCGTGGGGCGACGACGAGCAGTCGAACGCCTACGCCTCCGCCGACGGCCGCGAGAAGTACCGGATCGCCGCCCGAAATCGTGGGAAGGTCGACGACGTGCGGTACCTGCTCTCCGCCCATGCCGACTCGAAGGCACTCGTCTTCGTCGACTACCTCGACCAGGGGCGTGACCTCGCCGACGCGCTCGACGTCCCCTTCCTCAGCGGGGAGACCCCCCACCACGAGCGCCGGCGGCTACTCGAGGAGTTCCGTCGCGACGAGCGCGACCTGCTGATCGTTTCGCGCGTGGGTGACGAGGGAATCGACCTTCCGACAGCGGATCTGGCGATCGTTGCCTCCGGACTCGGTGGCTCGCGCCGGCAGGGGACCCAGCGCGCGGGGCGGACGATGCGGCCGGCAGGTGGCGCGCTCGTCTACGTGCTCGCGACGCGTGGGACGCGCGAGGAGGACTTCGCCCGGCGGCAGTTGCAGCATCTCGGCCGAAAGGGGATGACGGTGCGTGAGGAGACTATCGAGCGGGATGTCGATACTGGCGGTGGGGATCGTTCTGCGGACGATGGCAGTGGTGAGTCAGATGCTACTGTCGATGGCGATACCGCTGGCGGCTCGGACACCGCCACTGACGGCTAATCAACCACCGAAGCGGTCTGTGTCGGCGGTCTATCCGCGTCTGCCGTCTCGACGGTGTCCGTCCGCACGTCTTCGACTGCTTTGATACCAACGCCATCTTCGAGTTCGGTTCGCACGGTTGTGGCGTCGGGACGCTCGTCGACAGGAGTTGCTGTGAGCACGAGCCGAACGCGGAGGTCGACCGTCGTCTCGTTCAGTGCCGGGTTGAGTCCTCGAACGGTCGCCTCCTCAAGCCGATCGACGGCGTCGATTCGCTCGACGACGGTGGTCGCACCATCGGCGAGGCTACCGGCCGCGTTGATCGGTACGCGAACGGTGAGCGTTGCAACGACTGCAGTCTGGGTACTGTTCATGAGGCTCCCGTCGAGAGTCGAACTCGAGTCGGATCGTCGCTGCCGAGTTCTTGCGGCGATCGGTGCCAGTCCAGTATGCTGCGGGAGCGGTGTGCCCGCGCAGGTGTCGCTGGCCGGCATCGCAGAGACAGACAGCCTCCGAGGGGAGACGGAGAGGCTGAGAAAAGTCGCGGCGACCCCGACCGGCGAACACGTGCGCGGTGCGGACGGGGTCGAATCGACGGCGCGGTGCCGTCAGCGGTCCCGTCCACCACCACCAAGCAGTCCATTTCCAGTGAGATAGACACTGGAGATGGACGCAAGCACTCCCTTGCCGACAGCGATGGCTGCCGGATGGCGAGTGCACGGTGGCGTGGTCGGGATCATCGGAACGATCGATACGTTGAGCGGCAGTGACATAATCCTTTCTCAGGTGTGTTAATAGATTACAACGACAACTCTGTGTGTAGATAGACAAGTGTGTCCCTGTATGATCGGTATTGACACTCCGAGAACTTATCTTGTTGAATGAATATCATGCAGTATGAACGGTGCAGCATTACAGCGATTTTCGATGACCGTCCTCCTATTCGCAGGTGTGCTCGAAATCAGCGGTGGGCCCGGTAGAGAGTTTTCTCCGGTCATTATCCTCGTCGGCTTACTCATTGGGATTGTTGGGTTGTCCAATGAACTACAGTAGGCCACTGGAAGCCCACATACACCAGAACGCAAGAATATGATAAAGTCAGTGTGGACACAGTTCCAGTTGTTACGAGAATATCGGCCACGATGACGGATGCGTTTCTCAACCAATCCTCAGGATTTGACTCGTAATCGATAACAAATGGTGGTATTCCGTCGAGGCCAATATTCAAGGTCACGTGTTCGGACTGTACTGATAATGATCAAGTCGCGCGCAGTCGGGGTGGGATGGCGGTGAGTGAGCAACGCGAGGTGCTTGTAGGTAAAACGGCCGACGGCACGGATCTACACCTGCCGGTCGTCGAACTGCTGACCGGCCGCGGGTTCGTCACCGGCAAGTCTGGATCGGGAAAGTCGAACACCGCCTCCGTCATCGCGGAGGAGTTGCTCGAGGCTGGCTTCCCGCTGCTGATCGTCGACACCGACGGCGAGTACTACGGCCTCAAGGAAGAGTACGAAATGCTCCACGCCGGGGCCGACGAGGAGTGTGATATCCAGATCGGGCCCGAGCACGCCGAACAGATGGCGACCCTCGCCCTGGAGGAGAACGTCCCCGTCATCCTCGACGTTTCGGGCTATCTGGACGAGGACGTTGCAAACGAGCTGTTGCGCAAGATCGCCCGCCAGCTGTTCGTCAAGGAGAAGAAACTCAAGAAGCCATTCCTCCTCGTCGTCGAGGAGGTCCACGAGTACATCCCCGAGGGCGGCGGTGTCGGTGAAACCGGCAACCTCCTGATCAAGATCAGCAAGCGTGGCCGCAAGCACGGCCTCGGTATCCTCGGCATCAGCCAGCGCCCCGCCGACGTCAAGAAGGACTTCATCACGCAGGCGAACTGGCTCGTCTGGCACCGGCTGACCTGGGACAACGACACCAAGGTCGTCGGCCGGATTATCGACACCGAGTACTCGGAGATGGTCTCCGACCTCGACGACGGCCAGGCGTTCGTCCAGACTGACTGGACCGATATCGACGTCCGCAAGATCCAGTTCCGGCGCAAGCGCACTTTCGACGCCGGCGCGACGCCCGGTCTCGACGACTTCGAACGCCCCGAACTCAAGTCTGTCTCCGACGCCCTCGTCGGCGACTTACAGGACATCTCAGAGCGCAAGGACCGCGAACAGGACCGCATCCACGAACTCGAGAACGAACTCGAGAAGAAGGAGAAACGAATCGAGACCTTAGAGGACGAACTCGAGTCGGCCCGCGACGTCTCGAGTGCGGCAAAGCAGATGGCCGACGCGCTGAGCGGTCGGAGTACGGTGCAGACGCAACTCGGCGGCGGAAGCGATGAGGAGTTGCGGCGATTGCACGAAGAGGTGGTCGAACTGGAGGATGAACGGGATGAACTGGCGGACGAGCGAGATGCGTTGGAGACCGAGCGCGACGAGGTACGCAAGCAACTCGAGTCCCGCGAGGAACGCATCGAGTCACTCACGGGGACACTCGAGTCGCGGTCGGAAACGATAGAGCAGTTGCGGTCCCAGCGGGATCAGTTGCGCTCGCGAGTGCGAGAGCTGGAACGGGAGCTTCGGAGTGACGAAACTGTGTCTGATGGTGTCGCTGCTGATTCAGACACAGATTCCGCCGCTGAAACGGAGTCGTCGACTGACACGATCGTCCAGGCGGGCGGCACGCCGGTCGAACTCGGCTACGTGACAGTCGACAGCGAGGACGAGGCGGACGGCGATGCCCGTGACGACACCCACACCCGCTTCATCGTCGCCAACGGTCAGGACGAGTACGACCTGCGCGATGTCGTCACCCTCTTCGAGACCACCTGGATCGGCGATCGACTCCACCGTGCCAGCGAAGGTTCTCGCTGTACCGTCGAAACTGCCGCGCACGTTCTGGAGGTGCTCGCACGCGAGGGGGCACTCGAGACGGAGCAGATCGCGACCAAGGTTGACCGATCGACGGTGGCAGTCCAGAGCCTGCTTTCGGAGCTCCGGACGGAGTCGATCCTCGATCGCACGGACGTGCGGTCGTACGAACTCGAGGGACCAGTGCGGGCGAAGTTGCACGCGTTGGCGACGGACGAGTACGATGCAGAGCGTTCCGACGAGCAGACGGAACAGGGAAACGAGATCGTCGACAGAGACGACAGTGAGCAATCACAGGGGGGTCATGCACGAGACCAGCGAGAAACTCACTCCCACTGAAGCACGTCACTGACCCACTCGAGTGCAGCCGGATCAACGTGCTGGTGTACCGGCAGTGTCACGAGTTCGTGTCAGAGTCGCGTCGCCGTTTTGTAGTCGGGATCCCCGAGGACGCGACCAGCGAGTCGCGGCCAGGTGTGGACACCGCCGACGCCACGAGCAGTGATGGCGTGTCGCTGATCATCGATTCGGAAGCCAGCCCGATCTCCTTGTTATCAATACACACACCATACGCACATGGTCGCCAATGAGGGGCTTAGTGATGCAGCCGATACAGGCGACAGCGGTCGCGAAAGCCGATCTTACAGTGCTGGAGGCGGTCCTCGATCGTCGACCGTTGCCGCCTGCAGACCAGGCTTACAGCCGGCCAAGCGCTCGCATAACAAAGCCCAAACGCCGAAACATGTCACCCATGGACGATTCGACAGACGAACCTGGGCTTCGATTGCTGGTCGTCGGTCTCGACGCCGGCTGCCGACCGATTCTTCATCGACTGTTCGAAGACGGCCAGGTTCCGACGCTCCAGCAACTGTTCGAAGACAGCGCCAGCGGACCACTCGAGTCCCAGATTCCGCCGTGGACGGCTAGCGCTTGGCCGTCGATGTACACCGGGAAGAACCCCGGCAAACACGGTGTCTTCGACTTTCTCTCGTTCGATGGCTACGACTGGGACGTAGTGAACGCAACGCACGTGCGCGAACGGCCCGTCTGGGAACTGCTCTCCGACCACGACATCTCGAGTGTCGTCGTCAACATGCCAGTCACCCATCCCGCGGGGGAGTTCGACGGCGCGCTGATTCCGGGGATGACCGCACCTGAAGACCCTGACTGCCACCCGGAAGGGATACTCGAGGACGTGAAACTCGCCTGCGGTGACTACCGAATCTACCCGCAGAGCGGTCCCGAACCCGACCGATCGATCGAGGGCTACGAGCGAACGCTCGAACTCCGTGGGAAGGCGTTTCGCTACCTCTGTCGGCGGTTCGAACCCGGCTTTGGCTTCCTCCAGTTCCAGCTCACCGACTCCGTCTTCCACGAGCGCCCAGGCGACAAGAAGGCGATCGAGGCGGTCTACCGCGAGGTCGACAACCAACTCGCCGAAACGCTCGAGGAGACCGACCCCGACAACGTTCTGGTCGTCAGCGATCACGGGATGGGTCCTGTTTCCGGCCCCGAGTTCCGTGTCAACGAGTTCCTGCGCGACCAGGGCTATCTGGACGGCCAGAAGGGCGGCGAAGGAATGCCCAACTGGTCGACCGCCTGGCAGAACGATCTTCTCGAAGGCGAGGATGCCAGCGATCACGAGGCAGGCCCGGTAGAACGAGCGATGAACGCTGCCGCCAGGGTCGGGATTACAACGCAGCGAGTCGCCAACGCACTCGAGTACGTCGGGCTCAAGGAACCGATCGGTCGGCGGGTGCCAAACGACATGATCCGTGCGGCAAGCGAACAGGTGGACTTCCCGAATTCGATGGTCTACATGCGCTCGAAGAGCGAACTCGGGTTGCGGATCAACCTCGAGGGGCGCGAGCCGAACGGGCAGGTGCCGGCGACCGACTACGAACGGGTGCGAGATGAGGTGATCGACGCGCTGGCGGATGTACGAACGCCGGACGGTGAACCGATGTTCGATGCGGTCGCGCCACGGGAGGCCTACTTCGACGGCCCATACATCGAGCACGCACCGGATATCGTCACCGTCCCGGCAGACTTCGACACGGCCGTCGACGTTTCCCTCGGCCAGGCGCAGTTCGGCGAGCCGATGGAGCCGTGGAACCACAAGCAAACCGGTGTGGTCGCGGCGACGGGCGAGGCGTTCGACGAGCGTGCCGGCGTCGCGGATGCGACGATTCTCGATATCGCGCCGACGATCTGTTCGCTGTTCGACGTGCCCATCGACGCCGAGATGGACGGGACCGCACTCCCAGTGATCGAAGAGAGTTCGCGGACGGCGTATCCGGCCTACGAATCCGACCCGATCACTGTGACCGACGACAGGGCGGTCGAGGACCGCCTCTCGGACCTGGGGTACCTATGAGTCTCGAGGTCACCGAACTTGACCCGTGGCAGGACGCCGCAGAGTGGGACCGGTACGTCGAGCGCTCGGACGGGACGAACCCGTTCTTTCGGGCGGATGCGATTCGGTTACAGGCACAGGATACGGGGACGACGCCGCACCTGCTCGTCGGCTTCAAAGGTCAGGAGGCGGTCGGCATCTTCCCAATCTTCGAGTTCACCAGCGGGCCGGTTACGGGTGCGTTCTCGCCAGCCCCGCAGTCGTGGTCGTGTTACCTCGGCCCCGCGCTGTTGAACGTCGACAAGCTCAAACAGCGCAAAGCTGACCAGCGGATCGAGCGCTTTCTCGAGGGCTGCTTCGAGTGGCTTGAAACCGAACTCTCGCCGCTGTACACGCGGTTCGTCGCAGCCGAGTTCGCCGACGTTCGCCCGTTCGTCTGGAACGAGTTCGACGTGGAGCCGGAGTACACCTACATCGTCGACCTCGAGGGTTCGGAAGACGATCTCCTCGACCGGTTCAGCAGCGATGCACGGAGCAACATTCGAAACGCCGACGAGGACGCCTACACCATCGAGGAGGGCGACACCGACGAGGTCGAACGAATCGTCGACCAGGTCGCCGCCCGCTACGAGAACCAAGGTCGTGCGTTCCACCTCAGCCCCGACTTCGCCCGGTCACTGCACCGGGCGCTTCCCGACGGCTCGATCCGCCCTTACGTCTGTCTCGTCGACGGCGAGTTCCTTGGCGGCATCCTCGTCGTCGAATCCGAGACGACCCGCTACCGGTGGCAGGGCGGTGTGAGGCCCGATGCGGACACTACCATCTCCACCGATCTCGACATCAACGATCTCCTCGATTGGCACGTCATGCGCGATGGCCTCCGGGACGGACTCGAGTACTACGATCTCGTCGGGGCAGGTGTACCGAGCATCAACCGCTACAAGGCAAAGTTCAATCCCCGGCTAGTAACGAACTACGTGATCACGTCGGGGGCGTTCGGGTTCGATCTGGTGGTGGATCGATATCGGAAGTACCGGTGATCGCCGCTCAACCGCCGTTACTCGACGATTTGGTACTTCGACTGTCGCGCATCCTGCAAACAGACCCGACTGTCGACCTGCTCTGCCTTCTCTAGTTTGCCGAGCGCGTACCGAACCGTCCGCGAGCACAGCCGCGACTCCGCGGCGAGTTCCTCCTGGGTGAGCGAGCCCTCGTACTCGAGTACCTTGTAGACGAGTTTGGCGCTTGGGGGGAGGCCGGTGAGGGCGGTGTTCGGGTGCGGTTCGGATTCGGGTTTGGATTCGGAATCAAGTTCCGGCTCTGGGTCTTGTTCTGGTTCGGGTTCGGGTTCGGAGTCTGTAGCACTCATAGTCAACTATCTTGGCGTACCGTGGGGCACTTCTATACCGTTTCGACGGTTCAGAATCATAGGGTTGTGCTAACCGAAAGTTGGCCCTCCGTTCTTCGCAGATAAACGATCGATGCCAGTAGTTTGTGGAGTGAGCGCTGTTAACCACAACATAGTAAGGCGCTGGATCGCGTCATGATCGGTATGTTCGGAACGAGTGGCATCCGCGGGACGGTCGGCGAGGAGGTAACGGCAGACCTTGCACTCGCCGTCGGCCGAGCGGTTGCCTCGGATGGGTACGAGACGGTCGTCCTCGGACGAGATGTCCGCGAGAGCGGCGTGTTGCTAGCTGACGCGGTTGCGGCCGGCTTGCGGGAGTGCGGTGCGGACGTTATCGAGGTCGGAGTCGCGGCGACGCCGACCGTCGCTCGCGCGATCGATCACCTCGATGCGGACGCCGGCATCGTCGTGACGGCCTCGCACAACCCGGAGACAGACAACGGTCTCAAACTCTGGACGCCTTCTGGGAAGGCGTTCGGTCCCGACCAGCGCGATGAAATCGAACGCCGAATCCTGGAGTCTGACTACGATCTCGCCGCCTGGGACGAACTCGGCACGCGCCGTCAGTACGAGGATGCGACCGAACTCCACGCAGCACAGCTCGAATTAGCGGTCTCCATCGAGGGCACCCCGCACGTGATCGTCGACATCGGCAACGGAGCCGGCGGAATCACCGCCTCCGTCCTCGACGACCTCGGCTGCATCGTCGAAACGCTGAACGGCCAGCCCGACGGCTCGTTCCCTGGTCGGCCGAGCGAGCCGAACGCGGAGACACTCGAGTCCCTTGCCGCGATGGTCGAGCACACCGGTGCGGATCTCGGAATTGGCCATGACGGCGACGCGGATCGGATGATGGCGATCGACGAGACGGGGACGTTCGTCCCGAAGGATGCGTTGCTCGCCCTGTTCGCGCGCAAAGCGGCGAGCGACGGGGAGCGGGTCGCCGCGCCGGTCGATACAAGTCTCGCAGTCGACGACGCGCTCGCAGCCGTTGGCGCGTCAGTCACGCGGACGCAGGTCGGTGACGTCTACGTCGCGGAGCGAGCGACCGAGGGCGACGTGACTTTCGGCGGCGAACCCAGCGGGGCCTGGATCTGGCCAGCGGAGACGCTCTGTCCCGACGGCCCGCTCGCGGCCTGCAAGCTGGTGGAGTTCGTCGATACAGTGGGGCCGCTTTCCAAACTCGCGGGTGAGATCGAGCAGTATCCGATCCGCCGCACGTCGATCGAGGTGGCCGAGAAGGAAGCGGTGATGGCGGCCGTACAGGAGCGCGTGACCGAGGCCTACGATGATGTGGACACGCTGGACGGAGTCCGCGTGGAAACGGACGAGGGCTGGTTCTTGCTCCGTGCGAGTGGGACGGAGCCGCTCGTCCGGGTGACGGCCGAGGCCCGCTCTGCAGCGGCCGCAGAGCGCGTCTTCGACGAGGCACAGGCACTAGTCGAGGGGGCGATTGACGGGGTCGAGGTAGTCGACCAGTAGCGGGACAGCGGTGTGTTCGGGCGGTTCTCGGCCTGCCGGCTCGGCTGACTCTCCTGGTATTTGCCTCGCTCGGCCTGACGTCTCGTTTTGGGGTTGAGTGGGAACCGTGCTGAGAGTGGAGAGTATGGAGTGTGAAACGGCGGTGAGAGACGAGAGTGTGAACTGAGAAAGGGGGGAAAGGAAACAGTGGTGGAAGGGAGGGAGGAGGAAGCGAGAAAATGAAAGGGGACGGTGGACCGTCCATCAGACGGAAGTGGGAAGTCGATGAGCACGAGCCTCCCAACCGGATGGTGGGACGGGAACGCAGACGGGCGATCCTGCCACGGAGTCGAAACTTCTGGCGTATGCTCGCGTTTTTCGACGTATTTGTGCGTCTAGCGCTGCTCTTTGGGGATGAAATCGGAGGTCTTCATCTCGCGGTACGTCGCACAGTCGGGGCAGGCGTGGACAACGTCGCGATTGTCACCAAAGACACGGGCGAACTGACGGGTGACCTGGTTGCCGCAGTTGACACAGCGGGGGGAGCTCGTTTGCTGGCGAGACGTCATCGGCGTCCACTTCGCATCAGTTGGTTCCGTCGACATCATCAGGCCGTAGCCACAGAACGGTATTTAATATAGACCGCATAACTCGAGTTCTATACGGTCGTGCCGGCGTTTATGCCGAATTTACCCGGTTCCACGTAGTTGTGGAAATCGACACTGTAACCAGTTCTACGTCGCGAAATTCAATATTTCCTGAAGGTAATAGCTCGTTTCACCGGGTGATTTTGACGGAATTTCTCGATCAGCCGATGTTCGTTGGACCCACTCGCCGATCGAGTCACCGTCGGGTCCAGAGTAGTCGTACACGACACCCGACCAAACGATTTTATCACCCAATCGGAACGACTTGCGGCCAGCACAACGACGACACGACGGACGTATCGCCCATCCCGCCTCTCGTGAACGGTTTTTTCTCGCGCTCCGTTCGTGCGATTAGATCCTGTATATTTAACCCCTGCATCGCCGTAGGTCAGCGTCATGAAAGCAGTCGTTCTCGCAGCGGGAGAGGGCACCAGGATTCGGCCGCTCTCCGGATCTGTCCCGAAACCGATGTTGCCAGTCGCCGACCGACCGCTTGTCGCACACACCGTCGACGCCGCGATCGACGCCGGGGCCGAGGAACTCGTCCTCGTCGTGGGCTACGAGGCCGACACCGTCAGAGAATATTTCGAGGACAGCTATCGTGGCGTCCCGGTCACCTACGCCATTCAGGAGGGGCAGGACGGCACCGCGGATGCCGTCAACGCCGCCAGCGAACACCTCGATGGTCCCTTCGCGGTCCTCAACGGCGACAATCTCTACGACCCCGCTGCGATCGACGCGCTCTTTGACGCCTGTCCGGCTGTCTGTGCCGTCGAGGTCGAGAACCCAAGCAACTACGGCGTACTGAGTACCGAGGACGACACCATCGTCGACATTGTCGAGAAACCCGCCGAGCCGCCGACGAATCTCGCCAATGCCGGCGCGTACGCCTTCCCAGAGCGCGCCCGCGAGTGGCTCGAGGTCCCCACAAGCGAACGTGGTGAACACGAGATCACGGACGTGCTCGCCCGCGTCATCGACGAGTTTGCGGTCACACCGGTCACGACCGACCGCTGGATGGACGTTGGCCGTCCGTGGGAACTCCTCGAGGCCAACGAGTGGAAGCTCGGCGAGCTCGACCGGCGCATCGAGGGTGAGGTCAGCGACGCGGCCCAACTTGAGGGCGATGTCGTCGTCGAGGAGGGTGCAACGGTGAAGCCGGGAGTCGTGATCGAGGGTCCGGCACTGGTTCGCTCGGGTGCGACGGTTGGGCCAAACGCGTACGTCCGTGGTGCCACGCTCGTCGACGAGGATGCGTCGGTCGGCAACGCGGTCGAGATCAAAAACAGCGTCCTCTCTCGTGGAACATCTGTCAGCCACCTCTCCTACGTCGGCGACAGCGTGCTCGGCCGTAACGTCAACTTCGGTGCGGGGACGACGGTTGCCAATCTCCGCCACGACGACGAGGCGATCAAGTTCACCGTCAAGGGCGAACGGATTTCGACGGGACGCCGGAAGTTCGGCGTCGTCGCCGGCGACGAGGTCAAGACGGGGATCAATACGAGTCTGACACCTGGGCTAAAACTCGACGCCGGTGCGACGTCAAAGCCCGGTGAAGTAGTCGAGCGGGATCGGTAAGGCGAATCTGTTTCTCCTTCGAACACTAATTAGATCACTGAAACTGCCACAACCACCGAAGCCGACGCTCCCAGGGGCCGATTTTATGAACCTGCTTCGGCTAGTCACAGTGGAGGAGTGCCGGTCAGTACCACACCGTTGCTCGATCGCCGCTCTTCCAGCCGACTCGAGTTCGACATCGTTCGAGTGCGGGTCTCGATCACCCGGCGCTGCACGGAGCTGGGGCTACGGGGGTGGCCTCGGCTCCGGTGGCGATCGGTTTCTGCGAGACCGTCCCAACGCACGACAGTCAAACGAACCAGTGAACCAGCGCCCCGCCTACTCGACGGTGACGCTCTTGGCGAGGTTGCGCGGCTTGTCGATCGGCCGATCGAGCAACTCCGCTGCGTGATAGGAGACAAGCTGAAGTTGCACGTTCGCGAGTAGCCCCGCCAGTTCGTCGTCAGTGTCAGGAATCTCGAGATGCTCGTCTGCGACCTCGACTGCGCGGTGTCCCTCAGGGCAGACTGCGATGACCGGCGCACCGCGTGTCTGAGCTTCCTCGGCGTTTTTCAGCGTCTTCTCGTCCTCTTCGCCGGTGAAGACCGCAAACACCGGCGTATCGGGTGTCACCAGCGCGAGCGGGCCATGCTTGAGTTCGCCCGAGGCAAAGCCCTCCGCGTGCTCGTAGGTAATCTCCTTGAATTTGAGCGCGCCCTCGAGTGCGACCGGATAGCCGAGACCGCGGCCGATGAAGAAGTACGACTGGCTGCCCTGGTACTGGCGCGCAATGTGTGCGGCGTCGTCGGTGGCGAGTAAGTCCTCGAGTTGGCTCGGCATCTGGGCCAGATCGGGGAGGAGCGACTGCAGGTCTGCCGGGGGCTCGCCGCGGGAGTCGGCGGCGATCCGCTGGGCGAGCAGCGTGAGCATGACGGCCTGCGAGGAGAACGTCTTGGTTGCAGCGACGCCGATTTCGGGGCCGGCGCGAATGAACAGCGTCTCGTCGGCTTCGCGGGCGGCGGTCGAGCCGACGACGTTCGTGACGGTGAGTGTGTCGGCACCCGCGGCGGTTGCCTGCCGGAGGGCACTCAGGGTGTCTGCCGTCTCGCCGCTTTGGGAAACCGCGATCACGAGCGTGTCGTCGTCGACCGGCGGTGCCGTCACGCTGTACTCGTTTGCGAGCAGCGCCGTCGCGCGGATGCCGGCCTGGTTCAGCGCAAGCGAGCCGTACAGAGCCGCGTGGTAGGAGGTACCGCACGCGATGAGCTGCACGTTTTCGACGCCGTCGAACGTTCCCGGTGGGAAGTCCTCCAGCGCGATTCGTCCGTTAGTGGGGTCGATCCGCCCCTCGATGGCCTGGGCGAGTGCAGTTGGCTGTTCGTGGATCTCCTTCAGCATGAAGTGATCGTACTCTCCCTTGCCGGCCTGCTCAGGGTCCCACTCAACCGTCTCGAGGTCGCGCGAGATCGAATCGCCCGCGAGATCGGTGAACTCGACACCCGCTTCGTCGATGATCGCCACGTCGCCGTCCTCTAGATAGGCGACAGTGTCGGTGTACTCGAGAAACGCCGGCACGTCGCTGGCGAGGAAGAACTCATCGTCCTCGACGCCGACGACGAGCGGGGACCCCTTGCGGGCCGCGTAGAGGACGTGTTCCCCGTCGAGCATCGCAGTCACGGCGTAGCTCCCCTCGAGTTCGTCGATGGCGCGCCGGAAGGCAGCTTCACTCTCCATTCCCTCGTCGAGGTGGTGCTGGATGAGGTGGGGGATGACTTCGGTGTCGGTGTCGCTCGTGAACTCGTGGCCGCGTGCGCGGAGCCAGTCTTTGAGTTCGGCGTAGTTCTCGATGATGCCGTTGTGGACGACGGCGACGTCTTCGGTGCCGTCGGTGTGTGGATGGGCGTTTTCGTCGGTCGGCGGCCCGTGGGTAGACCAGCGGGTGTGGCCGATGCCGACGTTACCCTCGATATGTTTGTCTCCGATCGAATTCTTTAGCTCCTCGACCTTGCCAGAGCGTTTCTGGACGGCGATGCCAGCGCCGTTCTGGACGGCGATTCCGGCGGAGTCGTAGCCGCGATACTCGAGATTCTCCAGGCCGGTCAGGAGCGTATCCAGTGCGTCGTCGGTGCCGACGTGGCCGATAATTCCACACATTAGTCGATCACTCTTTTCATCTTCAGCGAGTGCGTGGCTGCGTCGAACGGTTCCTGACTGTCTCCGGTCTCGTGAGCATCGCAGACATCGAGGGACTGAGACCGGGAGTCGGACCGGACACAGGACCGAGACTGAACGGTCGATCGGCGGCGGATCGATCGACCATCCGTCGCGGCCCGGCGGGCGTTGAAACGGTGTGCGGACATGGTTGCTTCTCAAGCAAGCCGAACCCATTACTATAGATTGACTACTGAACGGCCCCCAGACACAGTTGCTGCCAGTTCCTCGCTACACCGTCCACAGCGTCGTAGCCTCGATCGTTCTACGTTCGTGAACGATTTCCTGAGAATCGTTCTCTTCGCACCCAATCGCTCCGAACATCCGCACCAAATCCTCACAATTTCAGGAGTATGTCAACCAAACGCGAGAGATCAACTCGAGTATGGCGTGCCGAACGACGCTGTATTCGTCGCCCAACCAACGGTATGGAGTGCCCACGGCCCGTGTCGCGACAACGGTCAGTTGGTGTCCTGTTCCCAGCCACCCACTGCTTCGTGCCAGCCGTAACTGCCTGAAAAAAGAGACGATTAGGTCGATGTCATCATTGAAATCGGTCGAGTATCCAGTTTCTGAGCCATTCCCAGTCCGAAAACTGGGCACGTATCGATATTCCCCGAACGAAATCCTGCATTTTATTAGCACCCCCACTAGTTTGTCGCGATGAGTACGCTGTCTCCCACCGAACGCCGACAAAAGTTGCATAACTTGCCGGAATCACTGAGCAGTTGCTGTCGCCCTACGCTACCCAGTCGATCTATCGATGCTCTCACCACTCGTCGTCGAATCGGTGTCACTCCCGGTCGAGGAGCCGATTTTCGTCTTTACGGCTGCGATGATCGTGTTTCTCGTCGGTCCACTACTGATCAAACGACTCGGTCAACCCGGTATCGTCGGCATCGTTCTCTTCGGTGCAATTATCGGACCGGACGCACTCGAGATCGTCGAGCATTCGGACGCGATCGAGTTGCTCGGTGAGGTCGGCCTCGTCTATCTGCTGTTCACTGTCGGGCTGGAACTCGACATTCGGACGTTCAAGGAGGCTCCGGAAAACGCGACACTGTTCGGTTTGGCGAGTTTCTTCATCCCATTTACCGTTGGCACGTTCGCGACGCATACGGTTCTCGGACTCAGTCTCGAAGGTGCCCTCCTGCTATCGGCGGTGTTCGCCTCGCACACCCTGCTCGCGTACCCGATCGTCAACCGGCTCGGCGTAACGAAAAACCGGGCCGTTGCGGCCGTTTTCGGCGGAATTCTCTTCACGGACACGCTCGCGCTCGTGGTCCTCGCGGTCGTGACTGGCGCTGTCGAGGACGGGTTCTCGTTCCTGCTGTTCGGTGAGGTCGCCCTCTCGATCGTCCTCCTGTTCGGGAGCGCCTGGCTCGTCGTTCCACCGGTCTCGCGGTGGTTCTTCCAGAACTTTAGTCAGGAGAGTTACTTCGAGTTCCTCTTCGTCATGGTCGCTATCTTCGCTGCAGCGACGCTCGCAGAGATTCTCGGATTGGACGCCATTCTCGGTGCGTTCGTCGCCGGAATCGCGATCAACCAGCTCATCCCGCAGGGCGGGACACTAATGAACCGGATCGAGTTCGTCGGGAACGCCTTCTTCATTCCGTTCTTCCTGTTGCACGTCGGGATGCTCGTCGACCCCACCGTTATCATGGCCGGCCCAGAGACACTGCAGATCACAGCCCTGATCGTCGGGATCATGGTCGTCACGAAGGGGGCAGCGGCACTGCTTGTCGCAACGATACAGGGGTACACACCGAACGAGCGAAACGTCATCTTCGGACTGTCGACCGGACAAGCCGCAGCCGCGTTGGCGATCACGCTGATCGGTTTCGATATGGGGCTGTTTACGTCTGAAATCCTCAACGCCGTCGTGTTGCTGTTGCTCGTGACTGCAATTTTGAGTCCGTGGATCACTGAACGCGCCGCAACGGATCTCGCCTACGAGAGCGAGGTCGGGGAAGACGACGACGACGGCCGTGACCCCTCGATCCTGCTGCCACTCTCACACCACGCTGACCTCCAGCAACGGCTCCTCGAACTCGCGTTCGTGCTCAAAGGTGAGCGCAGCAGTGAGCCGATCAACGTGATGACTGTCGTCCAGCCGGACGGCTCCTCACCGACGGAACAGCAGGTCGCCGGCGTCCAGTCCGAACTCGACGAGCTTGCAGCCGCTGGCAGCGCCGCGGAGGTCCCCGTCGAGACCGAGACCCGCGTCAACCACAACGTCGCTTCCGGTGTCGTCCAGGGTGCCGTCGAGGTACAGGCAAACCAGATCCTCATGGGCTGGGACGCGGGCGAAAGCTTCCGCCACCGCATCTTCGGCAGCATCATCGACCAGGTCTTAGAGCAGACGACACTCCCCGTCCTGATCTCTCGGCTCGGCCACCCGATCAACACGACGCGCCGGCTCTTCGTCGTCGTCCCGATCGGCGCAGACCACCACGAGGGGTTCTACGAGGCCGTCCACATCGTCAAGCGGCTTGCCTCCACTCTCGGTGCCGAACTGAACGTGATCGTCGTCGAGGGCTCTGCACACCAGTACGAACAGCTGTTCGGGCTCGTCGAAGAGGATACCCCCGCCGAGTTCGACGAGATCGACAACTGGGGGCGGCTCCTGCCGCGACTTGAGAGCCAGACCGAAGAGGATGACCTGATCGTCTCCATTGCCCCGCGCCGCGGCGACGTCGGTTGGCACTCCGAACTCGAGGACCTGCCAGCGCGCCTCGCCGAGTTGCCGCCGGAGTCGTTCATCACGATCCATCCGCGACAGGGCGAACCGGAGTACGACCGGCAGTACCTCCGACTGGAGTGAATCGACCATTCAACGGAAAAACACGTGCGAACGCGTTGCAGAGCGGTTTCGAACCGCCACACCTATCAGGAACCTCGCCCCAGATAGCCTATGGGTTTTGGTAGCTACGACGAATCCGAGCAGCAGCAACAGACGACTGAGGACGACGAAGACGTGGAAGCAGTCAACGTCCACCAGAACGACCACGACGGACAGATGTCCTTCGAATCCGATGTCTCCACCGACGAACTCGTCTCCCAGCTCGGCGAGATGCGAGACGACGGCGACGACGAGTAACGGTTTTCTCTTCCTTCGACCCGTCTCAGTGTCGTATCGTCGCATCGTTGCACCGTCGCACTTTCGTACTCGAGTACTACTTGTTCCTATTCCTGTTCCTATTCCTGTTCCTATTCCTGTTCCTGTCTCTCGTTCCATGCTTGTTCGTCGATAGTTGTCGATAGTCGTCACGACTCGCCGGTCACTAGTCACAGATCGCTACNTGTTCCTATTCCTGTTCCTATTCCTGTTCCTGTCTCTCGTTCCATGCTTGTTCGTCGATAGTTGTCGATAGTCGTCACGACTCGCCGGTCACTAGTCACAGATCGCTACTGGAGGTTCGATGGTCGCTGACTGCTGATCACTACAAAAAAGAGTATCCGTACGAACACCCACCGACCCGCAGCGTCGCTACGCGATCGTCGCGCCACAGAGTTCGCCGATTGCACGACGAAGGCGCTGTGACACCGCGGACTTCGAGACACCGAGGCGGTCCGCGAGTTCGTCCTGTGAAATCCCGCGCGGCACGTCGAAATAACCTTCCTGGTAGGCGACGAGCAGGAGTTCCTGCTGTTTTTCCGTGAGCGCGACGACGCCGTCGTCCTCGTCGTCCGAGACACGGAGATGCTCGACGGCGACGGACATCCCGCGCGTGCGACATTCGTCGTTGAACGAGACCAGCGAGTCTCGGTCCGGGAATCGCAACTGGACGAGCCAGCCATCGCGCGTGCTGGTGATCTCGAGTACTCGGCCGTCCGTCTCGGTAACGATCGGCATGAACGTCAGCGCGCGCTCGGTCAGTGTGACCCGGTAGACTCGCCTGTCGGGGTAGCGATCGACGAGTACGGGGTCAGTAATCGTAGGGTCCTCCGCGAGTGCGCCCTCGAAGCCGTCGAACTCGGAGCCGTAGACGGTGACGAAGAGAACGGTGCGATCCGTTGTGGTCCAGTATTCTGGTTCGACGGTGTTCTCGAGTGCCCGCCGAAGCGTCGGCCGGAGCACGAGGTCGGCATGCTCGAGGCGAAGCTGTGCCACGACGCCGCCGTCCGCCTGCGATCGGAGGCCGTCGCATCGGTTCCCCTCCGGCGGCGAGGTGGGGCTGTCGGTCGTCGTCTTCGGTTCCGACTCGGTCTCAGCCGACGGTTCGGCGTCGGTGAGATCGAGGCTCACGCATCACTCCCCCATCCGTGTGGATGGGTGCCGTAAGTTGTCGTTACCGGACGATCACTCATTGGCTACGAGATGCGACGCGACCCACATGGACGTGCCAGCTAGATAGCCACATCGATCAGAACCACGATGCTATACCTATTCAGCAGTCGATTCCCGTGACTGTTCGAGGGTGAAAGAAACAGAGAATTGTTTGCTGGACGATCCCTGCTGAGATGGACCTCACCTTGGATTCTGCCCGGTAATACGGTATTACACCTCGGAAACAGAGACGCTCGCATGCGGTTCGTCCCACTGGAGGACGTTCGCCGACCATCACTCAGATTGGTCGAATAACAACTCGAACAGCTTTCGCTGTGCCGCCCGGAGGTGGCGACTAAACGTCGGCTGGGAGACGGCAAGCGACTCTGCGATCTCCTCGCCCGTACTCTCGCGCGGCCACGCGAAGAAGCCGCCGTAGTATGCCGCCTCGAGTGTCCGCCATTGCCGGTCGGAGAGTCGCTCTCGCAGTTCGGCATCGAACGCTCGCACGGGCCGTGGCCGCGCGTCCCGCTCGCGCCTGGCGAGCAACCGGGCACTCACGGCCTCCTGCTCGAGGCGTTCGACGATCGATCTGACTGGTGTCGTCGCCGAATCCGACCCCGGAACCGTAAGCACCAACCGCGTCCGGCCGTCGAGCGGCGTCATCGAGTGGAGAACACCGCCGTGTGCCGCGAGCACATCCGCGACCGACTCCGACTCGAGTACAACCTCGAGCGGCGAGCCGGGTTGGGCACCGTCGTCATTGGGATCGGTCTGGACTGTTTCGTTGCCAACGAGTCGCGCACTCGCCACGCCATCGAGGGTGGTGGCGGACTCGAGACGTGAGGTGAGCGGTTCGTCCGAATCAATGGCAGCGTCACTGTCCGTATCGGCATCGGCATCAGCATCGGCACTATTACCGTCACCGATACCAGCATCGACATCCGCGCTCCGGGCTGCACAGTAGACAGTCGATCCACCGCCGGACCGGGGAACGACCGCACGCACGTCGAGTCCGAACCCAAGTAGGGAGGCGACTCGCGCCAGCGGATCGCTCGACTCGCTCAGGACGACCTCGAGTTCGGTGACGCGATCCGTGAGCAGTGCCTGCGTTCGTGCGAGCGCGCCGATCGAGTAACCTGCAACATCTCCGAGGTGGTCGTACGCGCGACGTGCGCGCTCGTCGACCGCGTTCGGCCGGTTACCGTAGATGGTGAGCGTGCCGTAGCTGATCCCTCCATACTCAACCGGAACGCTCACCGCGGAGCGCACACCAGCGTCGCGAAGCGTCCGGTACCACGCCCGCGCCGTCGGGTTGAACTTGGCGTCGTCGAGCGCCGTGAAATCGTTGACGACGGTTGGGGTTTGGGTCGCTCCCGTCTGCGCGCTTGGCAGTTCGGTACTCGAGTCGATGATGAGCGACGGCCGATCTGCGTCGCCGCCTGAGTCGAGGAGGTCAGCGCGACTGCCGGCCCAGGCCTGGGGGGTAACGGTTTCGGAGCCGGCGTCGATGCGGCCGAACCAGACGAGAGACGGGGTCGTGGCTGTGTATTCGCGCGCCGCGGCAGGCGCAGACACAGACACAGACGGGGTCCTACCCATGTCACCCGCCGTTGGGAGTTCGCTCACCACCTCACAGAGCCCCTGCTCCACCGCGTCTCTGCTCTCGGCCGTGAGTAGCGCTTGCTCTGCCGCTGTGACCGCGTCGGCGAACGACAGTGCGCCTGCGAGGCGCTCACGCTCGCGGTGACACTCCCGACGCCGTTCGCGCGCGAGGGTAGACTCGAGTGCGACGCTCCCCGCGGCGGCCAGCGCAGCGACGGGCTCGGTGTCGAGCGCGTCGAACGCGAGCGGGTCGCTTCCGGTTACCACGACGACCGAATCGTCGGTGATCGGGACGGTGAGGACGCGTGCTGCGCGGAGTCCGGATCGGGAGAGAAAGGTCGAAGCGGTGGTGTCGTCGACGATTTGAACGGTGGATGAGTCGTCGCTTTCGCTGTTCTCAGCGCCTTCTTTGCTCTCTTTTCTTTTTCCGTCGCCTTCTTCGCGCTCATCGCTCCCGTCGCTCCCGTCCCTCGCGAACGCCAGCGCATCCCGGTCAACCGGCGGTGGATCGATTCGGGGCACATCGGGCCCGATCGCGATTGCGACGGGCCGAAACCGTGGGTCATCCGCGACGCCATCGTCTACAGTCTCTCCGGATTCTTCAGACTCCTCGGCCTTCTCGAGTTGGTACCAGCCGGCGAACTCGCCGCCTGTTTCTGCCCGAACGCCGTCGACGACTGTCTGACGAACTGTCATTTGTGAGTCCGTCGCGTCGAGCGACTCGAGTGTCGCCGCGAGCTGCGAGAGGGAGCCAGCGGCCGAGCGCCGGCGGTCGCGAACGACACAGAGCGTGCGGCCGGCGTCCGAGAGCGGGGTCACGAGCACGTCAACCGGTCGGCGGTCGCCGCGAGACCTGATCAGTTCGCCCTCGACGGCGTCCATCCACCGGAGAACTGGTGAGTTTGCTCGTTCACCAATCGACGCGGCGAGACCCTTGCCGAACAGCGAGGTGATTTCGGTGCCCGCCAGTGAGTCCGTTTCCGCGAACTCGCACAGCGCCGTGTTCGCGAACTCGACCGTGCCGTCGTCGAGAACGGCAATCCCATCCTCGAGTGCGTCGACGAGCTCCGACAGGAGCGCGAGTCGCTCGTGGTCCGCACCGAGAAGCGCCGTCGACGTCGTCTCACCTGCGGCATCGCCACGCAACCCGTGAGTACTGAGCGTGACTCCGTCCTCGTCTGGCGTGGCAGTCACGAGGAGCCGACCGGTGTCGTCGGACTGGTCGTCTGTCTCGGACGGCTCCTCCGCAGCGACCATCACCCACGACTCGTCCGGAGCCGGCATCTCGAACTGGACTGTCGTCTCGTTCGCACGGGCCTCGTGCAACCGTTCATAGAACGTCTCCCGAAGTACCGCGGGCAGCAGGTCCCAAATGACGGTGCCCTCGAGTGGCCCCCGCGCTCGCACCCCGTCTGATTCCTTGTCCCCAGTGGCACGGAGAAACCGCCGGGCGGACTCGTTCGCCCACTGGAGTTCCCAGTCGGGGCCGAGCGAGCAACAGGCCACCGGGAGCCGGTCGAGTGCGCCGCGCTCGTCTGTGCCGGCGGGCTCGTCACCATCGCGTGCCGTTCCTGCCGGCTCGACCGTGGCAACGATGCCCTCGAGTACGGGATCCGACAGCCGGGACACACAGACCAGTTCGACGACACGCCAGGTACCGCCGGCGGTTCTGAGTCGCAACCGGACTTGCTCAGTCGCACCCACCGACCCGTCGGCGATGGTGGCGACAGTTCGGCGAAGCCGCTCGCGATCGTCGGGATGGACGAACGCGCTGAGCCGCTCGCCCTTGAGTACCGGCGGCGCGTGGCCGGCCTGTGATTCGATGGCTGGGGTTGCGGTTTGGATCTCACCTGTCTCCGTGAGGACCAGGATCGGCGCGGTCGTATTCTCGAGAATCGTCTGTGCGCGTTCGTCGCTTGGATCCTGCTGTCGGCCACGCTCATGTCCGTGCTCTCGCAGCGTCCGTTCTGCTTCCCAGTCGGCGTACCGCCGGCCGGCCACGGACTCTACGCGGGTCGCGACCACCGCCGCCGGATCGGCCGGCGTGATCACGTCGGTCGCACCAGCTTCGAGCGCCGCCCCCGCGTCGTCAGGATCCGCGAGTGCAACGATCGGCGGCAGGTCGGTCACGTTCCCATCCGTCGCGTCGTCGCTCTCGAGTGCAGTGAGCACAGCGAGTGGCGACTCCCTGGGTGCATCGGCATCGAACTCGCAGACGAGACAGTGAATGGGGGTGGTCGGGTCGGTCGCTTCTACCTCCGCAGCGTCCTCCGCTTCAATCGCAGTTGCGAGGTATTCGCGCGCCGTGTCAGTATTCGGGGCTTGTCTAATTGCGATGGACTCGAGTGCTGAGGAGAGGATGTCTGCGGTTTGGTTGATCCGACGCGAGTTGCCGACCACGAGAATTGCCGGGCCGTCGGTGGCGGCTGCAGCCGTACGGTCACGGTCGCTCATCGGTGGTTCACCACGGGGTATCGCGTTGCTCTCTGCGGCCGAACTGGCCACACGTGCCGGGTTCGACGGCGGCGACCGTCGTGCTGGCACGAGCGGCTGGCGCGCACGATCACACCGGAGCGTTCGCCTCGGACACGTTAATTATCTCTTTCCTATGCTCGAGTAAGAGTGTCTTACTCCGTGTCGGTTTCTCTGACGGTGACGACTGGAACCGTCGCGTTTTGGACGACCTTCTCGGCGACGCTACCAACGACAAGTTTGTCGAGTCCTGATCGGCCGACCGTGCCGACGATGATCATGTCCATCCCCTGTTCGTCGGCAAAGCCGACGATTTCCTCCTGTGGGACACCCTGTAAGGTGGTCGTCGTCACTTCGATTCCTGCGTCGGTGGCTGCGTGCTCTGCGTTGGCAACCGCTGATTCGGCTTCTGACTCGGGATCAGTCCGCATTTCGTCGCGTTTTTCGGTGCTGTGTGGTCCTTCCTCGGAGACCGAGAGAATGTGCAGCGTGCTCTCGAGTCGATACGCGAGTTCGATCGCATGCTCGGTCGCCTGGGCTGCGCCCTCGCTGCCATCGGTCGCGAGCAGCAGATCCTGATACATCGTCCCTCCATTTTGGGAGAGAGCGCCATACGTGTCTGACTTGCCGTTGCCGGCCTCGACTCTCACTGCCGAAGAGTGCGCCGACAGGGGCGACGGCGATTAAAAGACGACGGTCCAGTCGTTTCCGCAGTACTGACACTCGAACGTTCGTTTGAGGCCGACATCGGTTATCTTGCGGTTGATTTCGACAGCGGCTCCTTTGAGGCAGTTTGGACACTGTTCTCGTCGCACGCCCCGGTATACTGAACGGCAATATAAATAAGCAGACGGCAAAGTGTATTGGATCACCGAGTCACGCCTTCGACATCGAAGGGGAACAAACCTGAACGAATGCGCGCGGTTAGAATGCTTAAATGACGTCCAGGATGAAGATGGCCAGATACAGCTGTCCCAGTCCGGCCAGGATCATCACCGCGCCGGCTACGCGCTTGAGCAGGTCGCTGTAGGCCGCTAGTGAGCCTGCACTCGCGACGAGCCCCATTCCCGTCGCAATCGTCAGCGCGACCATCAAGACGACGACGCTGCCGACGTAGGTCCCGAGCACGATGGCTGCTGACATCGGTTCGAACGTGAGTGCGTTTGCGATCACCGCGCCGAACAGTGGGGCGACACAGCCTGCTGCTGCCAGCGCGTAGCCGACGCCGAAGATCAGAAAGCCACTCACACCCGACCGTCGCTTTGGGAGTGCGATCGACAGCGATGGGGCACGATCGAATAAGACGAGTACCCCGAAAATGACGAGGATGGCACCGACGATCGGTTCGAAGAGAACCACGTTCGAGAGTGTCGAGTGGCCGATCCAGAACGCTGCCCCAAGCAGCACGGCGAACGTGGCGAGCACGCCGACGCCGGCGATTAGCCCTCGACTCAACGCCCCGCCGAGCGAGGCTTCCTCTTGTTCAGTCTGGCTCACGTAGAAGCCGACGTAGCCGGGTAACAGCGGATACGCACACGGTGAGAAGAACGTCGCGATCCCTGCCGTGAGAGCGAACATCGCCGCAGAGAGGAGTTCGATGGTGGCCATTCTTAGCTGGTCTCTTCTGCTTCGGTTTCCGCTTCGATCCGCTCGACGATCTCGTCAGCCGAATGCACGCCGTCGTCTGCCCACCGGACTCGACCCGTCGCGTCGATAACGGCTGCAGTCGGATAGCCGCCGGCAAGATACCGCTCTGTCAGCTCCGCGGCCGGGTCGAGTCCCAGCAGCCAGTTGCCGTCGTGTTCGTCCCACCAGTCGACGAGTTCGGCTTCCGTGATCGACCGGTTCTCACCGACGCTCTCGTTCGTGACCGAGATGAACAACACCTGGTCGCCGATCCGCTCGTTCGCTGTGGCGAGTTCCGGCATCTGTTCGACGCAGGGCGGACACCAGGTGCCGAAGATATCAATAAACGTCGGCTGTTCCTGGGCCGGCACCAGGACCTCGCCGGCCTCGCTCCCCGGTGCCTCGACGGTCTCGATTGCGAGCGGGTCGTGACGTTCACCGTCTTCGCCGAGGAGTGCACTGGGTGAGGGAGCCCCGTAGACGGCGAGCGCACCGGCTCCCGCGAGCACGCCAGCGCTGCCAACTCCGGCGAGGACATCCCGGCGACGCATGGTCAGTGTTGTGCAACGGTCCGGGCGTCTTCAACGATCTGTTCGATGCTTGTTCCGCGCTCCTCGCTGAGCGCCTGTGGATAGGCTCGTTCGACGATTCCGTCCTCGTTGACCAGCACGATCAGGTTGATGTGGTTGAAGGTGTACTCGCCGTGGTCGTGGTCGTCATGGCCGTCCTGATCGTCGCCGCCATCATGCTCCCCATGTTCGTCGTCCTCACCGTGCCCGCCGTCTTCAGCATGCCCATCGTGACCTCCGTTCCCGTCGTCCGTCTCCGCTGGACTAGCTTCGCCATGTCCCTCGTGTGCGTCTGCAATCTCGTCTTCGTCTTCTATCCGCTGCATACGCATCCCGATCTCCTCGTTAACCAGCTCCTCTGCCTTCTCGTACGTCTCCGGCCGGAGAAAGTGCCAGTTCCCTGCCTCGAGATCAGCACCTTGCTGGTGGGCGTACTCCTCGAGTACCTCTGGGGTATCGCGTTCGGGATCGAACGTCAGACCGAGCAGGCTGATGTCGTCGCTGTAGCCTTGTTCGGCGGCGTCCGCCTGGACTCGACGCAGACGCAAGAGCAGGGCGGGGCAGGCACCGTCCGGACAGGACGTGAAGATGAACGTGATCATGAACGCACGCTCGCCGACGAAATCCTCCGTCGAGATGGTCTCGCCGGTCAGTGGGTCCGGAACTGAAATCGAGGGGAACCGTTCGCCGTAGACCGGATGAGAGTACTGGCTTGGGTCGCCAGGGAGTGTCTGGGCGTCGAGGATAGTTTGATCCGCGTATTCGCCGTACTCTCCCTCTTCTTCGTCCTCGTCGCCAGTGACGTTCAACTCGTCGAGACAGCCGGCGAGACCCGAGAGACCAGCAACGCTTGCCGCCCCAAGCGAACCGAGATACGTACGTCGCTCCATAGCTGTCTCTGTGGACGGCACGAGCAAAGGTTCGTTGGTTCTCCTCCCGAAAGGTCTGGGTGGTTCCCCGAACAGATACGTTCAAACACCTGTTTGCTCGACCGTTTGACTATTGACTGATGAATCTGTGCACGGCCACGACACCATCGACGGCAACAGAGTCACCTCCACGCACAGCGAAACTCACATCTACACCTACATCCACACCCATACCCATATCCATATCCTCCACCCCCGCCCAAGATGCTACTCGAGTGCCGTCACCACCGGAGCCGCACTCTGTGTGCCGCCACCACGAAACCTCGACAGACACAGTTGCAGTACGAATCCAGTAGGCAGAGCAGGGACCAGCGAAGGGTGTTGTTGACGTGTTTGATCCGGTGTCTCGAGCGCGTAAACCACAGCATATCGGACAGAACAGTGGCAAACGGTCGGAAACCGTCGTGGTACGGCGGTGATAACTAACCCCTGGCCGACAGTACTGATGCGGCATGTCTCGATCAGAGTATTCGACTATGGCGATCGGCTGCCCGGAGTGCGATGCGACCGTCAATGCCGCCGTTCCCGCGGGACCCGGTCTCGTCGCCGACCGCGAACCAACCCGGTTGCGCGGGACCGAGGCTGCCTGTCGTAACTGCGGCCACGAACTCGAGTTGTATTTTTACCTGAATTGAGGCGCTATATTCCCTCCCTACTCGCTTCCTTCGGTCGCTTGTTGAGGAAGGGGCCTTAGCGCCTCAATTCAATACGGTAAAACGCGTGCTCGTTCGGAGTGACGTATGCGCCGTGGAGATTGACACCGGCTTCGTCGGCGTGCTGGCTCATGCCGTCGACCCACGACGTGGCCTTCTCTTCGTTTTCCTCCCGGGCCCAGCAGTTGTCTGCACTATGGTTCATGGTATCTATGAACAACATTTGTTCCACCGGCTGCTTCTACGCCGCTTGCGGCCATAAGCGCATCTTCAGACAGTTATGACGGCCAGATAGCGGGACTGTCCCGCGGGCGGTCGTCGACGGAGCGGCCACCAGCTCGTCCGAGTACCGCCGGCGCATTGTTCGAAAGCGAAACCCCCTAACCGCCCCCAAGACAGAGTACGGGCATGCACGACGACGCTACGGCCGACTCTGATGCGGATGCCGGAGGCGGAAGCGCAGCCGAGGGCGGGAGCGTGGCCGAGAGCAGTGGGGAGAGAGAACGCGATGTGGCCGTCCTCCGCCTCGGCCACCGACCCGGCCGTGACGAACGAATGACGACTCACGTGGGCTTGACAGCACGGGCGCTCGGGGCGGACCGCGTTTGGATCCCGGACAACGCCGGCCAGTCGCGCGACACCGTTGCCGACATCACGGACCGCTTCGGCGGCCCGTTCGAGGTCGACCTTACCGACTCGCCGAAAGCTGTTATCCGCAACTGGGAGGGACAGGTCGTCCACCTGACGATGTACGGCGAGCGCGTCCAGGACGTCGAGGCTGAGATTCGTGAGCGCCACCGCGATGGCGAGTCCGTCCTCGTCGTCGTCGGCTCCGAGAAAGTCTCGTTCGACGTCTACGAGGAAGCGGACTGGAACGTCGGCGTCACCAACCAGCCCCACTCCGAGGTCGCCGGCCTCGCGGTCTTTCTGGACCGACTCTTCGAGGGTGCGGAACTCGAGTCCGACTGGGAAGACGCCGAGCAGCGGGTGGTGCCGATGGAGACGGGAAAGCGGGTTGTGCCAGCGGAGTCAGACGGCGATGCAGCGCCCGATTCGTAACGCACACTCGCCATCGGAGGTGTCCGACATTCGTCGCTCTCGAAACTCGGGATTGCCGTGGGTATGAGCGTGGAGTCGAACGATGACGAACACGATACACTCACCCTGCAGCGAGCACGATCAGGAACGCTCACCGCTCCCCGGAACGGAGCCGAATCTGCCCTGCTGCTTCCCAGCCAACCTATTTGTGTCCATTCGGTGGAAGTGTCGATATGGGCGAAACGACGACCTACGACGACGACGTCTCCCGCTCGGAGGCTGCCGATCTACTGGAGGCGATCGCGGCCGAATTCGACGGCACTGGCACCGCCGACATCCGGGTCGGCAACAAACTCCTGACGCTCTCGCCTGACGACCGACTCGAGTACGGGATCGAAGTCGAAGAACGCTCGCCGATGCTCGGCGGCGAGCGCGAGGAGGTCACGATCACGCTGGGATGGGAAGTGGCGACCGCAGATGCGGATGTCGAGCAAGAACGGGATCACCGGCCGGACGAAGAGCGGGAAGAGCAGGACGACGGCGTGCTGTAGCGCTCGGTGTGCCAGCCGAGACGGACGAGTGGCAGTGGTCATATAGTCCGCCGACCGAGCGCCGTCGCTCAAAAGACTTAATGGCCACATGGCGTTACGCATAGGTAATGGCTTTTGAGGACCTGCTCGAGGATCCAGTCATCCAGAAGTACTTGCACGAGCTGGTCGGTCCCAAGGGGATGCCCGTCGCGGCGGCACCACCGGACGGGGAAGTGACCGACGAGGAGCTCGCGGAGGAGTTGGATCTCGAGTTGAACGACGTTCGGCGCGCGCTGTTCATCCTGTACGAGAACGATCTCGCCAGCTACCGGCGGCTGCGTGACGAGGACTCGGGCTGGTTGACGTACCTCTGGACCTTCGAGTACGACAACATCCCCGAGAACCTGGAAGAGGAGATGTACCGGCTTCACGACGCACTCGAACAACGGCAGGAGTACGAGCGCAATCACGAGTTCTACCTCTGTGAGATCTGCTCGATCCGATTCGAGTTCGGCGAGGCGATGGACTTTGGCTTCGAGTGCCCTGAGTGTGGCCTGTCTCTTATACACATC
>NZ_AOIN01000091.1:0-5363 GCF_000337135.1 Natrialba chahannaoensis JCM 10990 | reverse complement strand
GAGATGTGTATAAGAGACAGCAACCAAACTGTACGTCGAGGGCGACGCTCGCGAGCGCTCGCTGGATTCCCTGCGCTCGCTTGTAAACAACGAAATCAGCGACCTCGAGGTCGAGTTCGACCTCGGGGTGCGCCACGACGACTTCCCGTCTGTTACCATCGAGGGTGACGACGCCACTGTCGCGCGAAACGTTCTCCGCGAGGAGTTCGGCGAAATCGTCCCTGATCTCGAAGCCGGCGAAACCTACATCGGGACACTTGATTCGTGGGACGAGGACGGTATCGTGCTCGATGCCGGCCAGCCGGTTCGCATTCCAGCGGACGAACTCGGGCTTGGACCGGGGTCGCCGACGCAGATCCGCGAGCGCTACGGACTGGTGCAGCATCTGCCGATGCAGTTCGTCTACGGCGGTGGTGGCGATGCTGACGCCGAGGAAGACGAACCCTCGCGGCTCGCAGACGAAGAGCGCGACCGCCTCTACGAGTGGACGCGCGGTGACGGCCGCCTCAACGTCAACAGCGCAACCCGTGCCGAAGTTCGTGCGACGCTCAACCGCGCCGGCCACGCCCAGGACTACGTCACTATCGAGCGCCTCGGCCTGCTGGAACAGAGCGTCATCTGCACCGAGAACACCGATCCACCGGGACTGCTCGCGAGCGTCGGGCAGTACCTGCCAGCCGAACTCCGCTGTGTTGTCCCCTGACCAGTCATCACTATCATGAACAGACGGCTCGTTCTCGGCTCACTCGCGGTCGTCCTGCTTATCGGTCTGGCAGGCTGTACCATGTTCTTCACCGGCATTTCGGACGACGAACTCGACCGCGAGCAGGAGTACGACGACCTTCGTGACAGCGAGGCCGACGTCAGGATCGACATTGAAGAAGGGGGCATCCTGAGTAGCGGCGAGTACCGTGCAGTGTACGATCTGAACGGCACCGAGGACTTCTCGCTCTCGCAATCGACGTTCTACAGCGAGGAACCCCTCGACATCCATAGCGTCCGCTACTGGTACCCGAACGGCACCGAAGTCACCGGCTCCGAACTCGACGTCGATCAGGACCGCTCGAGTACCGACCTCTCTGTCCCGGACGGGAACGGGACGCTCGCGTTCTCCGGAGCGACTGGTGGGAGCACGTTCCAGCTGCCGACGTACGTTACGGGCTCCTACGAGGTGACACTCCCGGAGGGAGAACGCACGTCGAACTTCCTGTTCGGTGACGCCAGTCCCAGCGGCTACGACCGCGAGGTCGTCGACGACCAGGAGCGACTGTACTGGGACAACGCAGACGGCACGATTGCGCTGCGCTACTACAGCGCCGGTGGCGTGACACTGTTCCTCGGTCTCGTCGGTGTGGTCGTCATCGTCGGCGGCATCGGCGTCGCCTACTACTACCGGCAGGTCCAGCAGTTGCAGGAACAACGCGAGGAACTCGGTCTTGACGTCGAAATCGAAGACGACGACGATGGACCACCGCCAGGGCTCAAGTAGCCATCCCAGTGGTGTGCCCGACGTGTCACGCTCGGGATGCAGCCTCCGTTTTTGCTAACTGGTACCCGAGTTCTCTACTGGAGATCTTCTCCACTGGAGACACTGGCTATCGAGAGTCACAGAGCAAACGTACCGGCCTCCGTTCAGTGCGATACAGCCAGCAGTTCAACGATGCAGTGCGGTGTCGTCAAGTACGACGACAGCAGTGTCGACGGCATCGACGCCACGCTCGTCGTCGGGTTCGAGTCGGCCAACGACGAACCGTGTCGTCGTTTGTGTCGCCACAATGTCCTCGAGCCGAATTGTCCGTGTCACATCGACGTTATCGACAAGCCAACCGTAGTGGGCCTCGTCCTCGTCGGTCTCGGCGAAAACGAGCAAGAGCGGATCGTCGAGACTGGACGGATCGCGGGTCGTCCCCTCGAAAATCGCGTGGAGGTCGACGACGCGAATCCGCGTCTCGTCTGCCGTGACGATGCCAGCGTTCCACGGGTCGGCACTCGAGTCGAGGCCCGCGGTGTCTGCGATGGGGAGAACGGTGGCGACGGCATCGGTGCGGACGCAGTACTGCGCTGATCCAAGATCGAAGGTAAGGACCTGCACGCGGCCGGTTGCATCGAGTTCGAGTGTTGTCCCATCTCCGTTCTCATCTACGTCATCATCGTCCGCGGCCAACGTCATGCTGTTTGAGCCCGTTCTAGCGACGATAGTAAGTACTTTGTGTCATACAGTGTGGCTGCTGGACTCGGTATCGACCACTCAGCACCATGAACAGACACAGGAGTCAACGTTTTATCGCTGGACTGGGATACTCGAACAAGACCATGGCCCCGGAGTTACCCGAGAAAGTACTCGGGATCGACATCAACAAAGGAGACGATCGGTCGCGACAGTCGCGATCGGAGCGCGAGGAAGAAGACCGCGTTCGATTCATCTTCTTCAGCGTCGGCTCGCATCGCCTCGCTGCACCGGTCAACGACGTTCGGACGACCACCGAAGTACCGGCGGATATGACGGCCGTTCCTCGCTCGCCGGATGCGATCGAGGGCGTGACTGATCTCCGCGGCGAGATCACGGCAGTCATCGATCCGACCGTTCACTTCCCGGCGGATCTGTCGGATGGCGACCGAGAACAACTGCTTGTCTTCGACCGCAACGCTGACCAACAGGCTGCTGCGATCCACGTCAACGACGTCTATGGCGTCGACGCACTCCCAGAGAGCGACGTGTTCGACGACGAAACGATTACGGACAGTGTCTTCGACGGTGATGCACTCGAGCACCCACTCGTTACCGCCCTTCTTAAACGAGAGCGTCGTTCTGAGCGGGAGCGTCTCCACAACCCTGCCGACGGGCCGGACACTGTCGACTCAAGGAACGGTGCCGTAATTGAATCCATCGACACGGCAGACAACGGGAGTGAAGCGACATCGTCGGCCAGCACAGCCGACACGACACAGAACACGATAGCCGAGACACCAGCTGATACTGAGGGACGCACCTCACCGAACGCATCACAGACCGTCATCGAAGCAACGCCGGTTCTCAACGTTTCGAAACTCCTTCGCGCTGCCGGGCACCTCGACTCAACACAGCAGGTACTCGAGTCCCCACGTTCCAGATAGCCGGCTGGCGAGAGTGACATCCTCTTCGCCGTCCACAGTAGATGACGGAATGGTCTCGCTGAGTAACGAGAGAGGCCGGCAAGAAAAAAGTCAAATGGTTACAGGGGAGAGAGCTCCCTAGTCGTCGAGGAACTGTTCGATGAGGTTGCTGAGGTCCACGTCAGTGTCTCCGACGTTGGTGTTAGAGCCGGTGGTCGCCGTGGTGTTGGAGATACTTGCGTCGTTGGTCTGTCCCACTGCCTGTGACTGAGAGACATCGCCGTTCACTGCAGTGGCGCTCTGGCTGTTGCTGTTGTTCTGACTGATGTTCTGTTCGACGATGGCGTCACCTGTTTCTCCCGGTTCCTCTTCTTCCTCTTCTTCTTCCTCTTCAATCGTGATCGTGACTGAGCCGGAGACGTCGCCAATCGAGACGGTAATCGTATAGGTGCCAGGCTCAAGGCCGATAGTGCTCGTCGATAGGGTGATGGTGTCGGACTCACCAGGATCAAGTTCGACTGTCACCGAATCGAGGACAGTACCGTTGAGCGTGAGGGTAAGGTCTTGCGTCACCGCTTCATCACCGGTGTTCTCCACGGCGGTGACGACTTCAAGCGTGTCACCTGGCGCAACCGGAGCATTCGTGTCCGTAATCGAGACAGAGACCACACCTGGTTCGGTTTCGGGATCGATCGTGATCGTGACCGAGTCGGAGTCGTCCTCACTCGAGACGGTGACCGTGTACTCACCGGGCTCGAGATCGCTGGTGTCGACGCTCAAGGTCACAAGTTCGGAGTCGCCAGGCTCGAGTGTGACCTCCACTGAATCGAGTACCTCTCCGTTGAGTGCGACCTCGATTGTTTGGGTAATCGTTTCAGTGCTGGTATTCTCGATGAGTGCCTCGACTTCGAGGAGATCACCGACCTCGATCGGCTCAGTCACACCTTCGATGATGACTTCGAAGCCGTCCTCAACCGGTTCGTCGTCGATCGTGATCGTGACTGAGTCGGAGTCGTCGTCACTGGAGATGGTGACCGTGTACTCACCGGGCTCGAGACCTTCGGTGTCACCACTCAGCGTAATCGTGTCGGAATCACCGGGACCAAGGGTAACCTCGGCCGTGTCGAGAACCTCACCGTTGAGTTCGAGGACGATGTCCTGCGTGAGTTCTTCATCACTCAGGTTCTCGATGAGTGCGTCAACTTCGAGGACGTCACCAGGTTCGACTGGGGCGTTGGTGCTTTCGATCGTCACCTGGAGCCCGTCGTCGATCGGTTCGTCATCGCCAATCGTGACCGTCACCTCCGCGGTATCATTGTCACTGGAGACGGTAGCCGTGTACTCGCCGGGCTCGAGACCTTCGGTGTCACCACTCAGCGTGATCGTCTCAGACTCACCGGGACCAAGGGTAACCTCGGCCGTATCGAGAACATCACCGTTGAGTTCGAGGACGATCTCTTGTGTGCCCTCTTCCTCACCGGTGTTTGTGATCGTTGTGTCGACCTCGAGCGTCTCACCTGGTTCTACTGGGTCGTTGGTGTCAACCACTTGACTTCGAAATTCGGTTCACATTCGATACCCGTCCCGAAGAGGTCAACACAAACGGTTGCCTCAAGGAGGCCAATAGGATCTTCAACTGTGACAACAGCAGTTGCCTCGAAGTCACCCGGGAATGTCGGACAGAACTCCGCCACCAGAGAGAGTTCTCCGTTTTCGAGATCGGCATCGACGTTGAACACGCCCGTGTCACCAACGATGTCGACCTCCGCTAGCTCGAAGTCGTCAAAGCCCGGCAGGAGGCCACCTAAGCCTACAGACAGATCCAGTTCTGCGCACTCTTCGTCGCCGACACAGAATTCACCGAAGTCCAATGCATCTAGTTCGACGTCACAGTCGGGTTCTTCTTGTGCCCCAGCAGTGGACACGTAGATGGCTCCGACCGCACCTGTACCACCGATCGTCTTTAGTACCGTTCGTCGTGATTGTTCAGTCATATGTCTTTAATCCCATGATCCGTACCCACCAGCAATCACCGATGGGCGGATCTATCTCCAGCAGAGTACGACCGGGTGTTTTATCCCTTCATACTGTTTCATGTGAAGTTTCGCTGAAGGTGTAGACACACGGCTATAGCGGACGAATACAGTGTCTGTATTATAACTATTCTGTTGATAGGCTTTAGGGAGCGTGTCATAGAATCCATCTCATAGCTTCTCACAGCCCGGTTCGTTTCCTCGCTCGTAGTTGGTGATTGCAACAACGAGTCGGAG
>NZ_AOIN01000090.1 GCF_000337135.1 Natrialba chahannaoensis JCM 10990 | reverse complement strand
AAGCTACGTCTTGCAGGGTTGCGCTTGTGTTGGACACACTTCGCGCACCCTGCTGCTTCGTACGTGACGCTTTCTATGACACACTCATATAGGAAAACACTCGTCTCAGCGTGTAACTCCAAGAAGAGGGAGATCGCCGTTCAATTACTCTCGTTAGGACAGTTGAGTCCTGTCTGGGGGCGGCACTTCCAATCAGGCTACGTCGGAGATGCGCGAGTAGTCGATAGCCTGTGTTCGTAGCTCAATACCGTTGTCGTACGCATTGTAAATGTTCTTGTCTATCTTTCCGCCATCGCGGCTATCATAGCGCATCTCGTGCCACCAGACATGCTTCAGGCACTGTTCATCGTTGAGATCGCCGATGCCAGTTGTAACCTTGAACAAGACCTCAGCAAAGTGGAGGTCATCTAGTGCCGGCATTTTTGGGTCTGGATTATTTGGAGACGGATATTCATTCGGGAAGACAATCACGTCAGGAATGACACGGCCGTTTTCCGTTCGGGCACCTGCTGGCGGATCGCGGATAATCATGTACCGCGGGTCCTCATCCTGGTTTAATCCCCATCGCACTGCTCGGTTGATGACCTCGTTCAACCGGGACGAAGGAGACTTGGTATTTCGAGCGTTCCGCTCGCTCCATAACATCAGGGTATTGGTATTTGTTGGAACCAGAAGGTGACCAATACTCTGTCCTTCACCACCTTTCACGTCCATCGCAAAGATGTCTTCAGTGCCTTTGAGTCGGCCTTTGAAGTCGATACGTTCACTCCCACGCTGGTCGGTAAACGATAGGTGTCCTTGCTCCTCGGCGGGTTCCAAGAAAACCTCACGGACAATGTCTTCGTTATCCGCACCGTGGGTCTGCCGGAAGGTGCCACCGAGTGAGAAGATCGCATCTTTGAGTTCGCGTTGGTAGTCGCCGGCGTCAATGTCCCAGTCCTCGAATACCTCTGGGTGCTCATTTCCGAGTGACTTAATCAGTTCCTTCACCTCATCCAAAGTCTGTTCGCGTTCGTCGGTACCCAAATCGGTAAACCCGAGTATATCGGTCCAGGGGTTTTTATCAGACACATAGAATCTCCTATACTGCGGCGGGATAGTCTATGAATCCGTTTTCACCTATGCATAGTCGCCTAGCTATGCAATCAAGTAGCTGTTTGGACTTTTCCAGAATGCCTTCGCATATGTCGAACTGTGCTACCGGATTGAAAGGACCAGTCGTTCAGAACTCAGTTAGCGAGCATTGCTGTAAGGACGCGAGTCGCTCAGAAATAACTTCTCGGAACTCCTCGTTCAGCTCGTAGCCAATACATCGGCGGTCCAGTTCGAGAGCAGAAACCGCGGTCGTCCCACTTCCGAAAAACGGGTCAAGCACCGTATCGCCCGGCTCCGTCGAGACCTCAACAATGCGGTTAATGAGTGAGGTCGGGTAAGGGGCTTTATGTAACACATTCTGGCCCACAGTCCCTCGCTTCACCGGGTGCCGCCACAGGTTACCAAGACGGTGTCCCTCCGCGACAGCAGGGTCTTCGAGGCCATTCTGTCCCTCCTTGTCCCGGAATTTGTGGTCTTTCGACTTTGATAGGTAGATGACGTACTCTTTCTTGTTCACCACATTGCGGTCAGTCATGCCGGCGATGGCGGTCGGCTTGTACCAGGTGACCATATCTTGGAGTACGAACCCAACATCTTCGGCCCGTTCTGCTATGTGGTATGGTAGAAGTTGGAGGTTTCCCCGTTCCATGACAGTGTCGACAACTACCCACATCGTGCCGTCATCGCGCAGGACATCGTAGCACTGACTCCAGACGGTCTCCATCCGGTCGTGGTAATGCTCGTATGACTTGTCGGCCGTTCCAATTTGATCCTCGTGTCCGTAGTCTTTGAGGTCCCAGTATGGTGGTGAGGTAATAACTGACTGAACAGTCCCGTCCTTGACCTCAGTCATCTCTTCGCTCGTACTCCAGTGGACATCGAGATCATCGATTCCATCTAGGTCAACCATCTATTCACTCACCTCTTTACGCAGCACAGCCACATCGAGTGGCTCAGCAACGCGACCCTCATCAGAAATGAGATCTTTGATTTCGTCTTTCCAGAGTGTATAGACGATCTCGCCGTCACCGGAACCCACGAGAATGCATCGACGGAGCGCCTCACGGAGTGGGATTGGCGCTGCCTCGTCGATCTCTTGGTTATTGGTCTGTGTGCGGTCTTCATCCAGCCAGATGTTGCCTGGGTCTTTACCATCAGGATTGTATCGACGGACCTTGGTGTCGTGGTAGGCACTGTTACCTTTCTCGCGGTCGCCGCCCCACTCGTTGCCCTCGTATACGTGTGCTACTCGAATGTCGTCCTTATGGAACTGATACTCACGCTGATCTTTCACAAAGAACAGAATTTCGTCGTATGCTGATTCCATATCGCCGCCTCGGTCTGCCCATCGGTGGACTGTTATTGTGTTCTTCAGGGTAAGCCCTGATTCTTCTCTAGCGTAGTCAGCTACTTCCATCGCAACAGGCCACATACGCCCATCTCGGTACGCATTCGGTGCGATGACCCACAGCGTCTCGGTTGGCTCCATACGCTCGTAGATAGCACTCCAGATTCCCTCCGTCGCGTTGAGGACATCGTTTTGGGTGTCAGCATCCGACACCACCCTTCCAAGGTCAACGAGGTACATCTGATTGGTCTCTCGTTTACCACCTGGGGTACTTGACTGTTGCACCATCTTCACCAATAGGTAGCCTTTTACCTATGCATAGGCGTTCGGGTATGTATCCCTTATCAACGACCCATGCAAAACCCAGGACGAGATGGGGTTAACGCTGACGGATGCAAAGCGTAGGATACTCGCTCTACTTGATGAAGAGCCCCGCCACGGCTACGCACTTGCCAAAGAACTTGGCAGACAAGGTCCTACGGTATACGAACATCTACAGGAACTGGAAGAGGCAGGGTATATTGAGGGCGAACAAGAAGGCCGTCGGAAAGTATACTCACTTACCGAACGCGGCGAGCTCACTCTACAAGCTGAACGCGCTGGTGAGTGAACCCAATAATCCGAGACAGCAGATACTACTGAAACAAGAGCAACCGCTTGGCCTTCTGTCAGGCTATCCCGGAGGTCTTGAGCGAGTTCAGCAAAAGCGAATGTGATGAGTAAGTCGTTGCGAGTGTAACTCATAGGTCTAGCTGCGTGATATTACATAAATCCACACCGGTCGACTGCTACCACACCAAACTAACCTCCGTTTCGTGTGGTTCAACTGGAGTTCTGTGGAAGTGGGGGCGGGACGCTGTAATTTTTCGACTCTGTCCCCTTGAGGACAGTGCGAAGGCAGGGCGGTTGATTTGGTGTTTTGGCTTTTGATCACTGTGGGGAGGTCACTTCCCTCTCTGGATACGTCTGGTCACAGTGAGCTACTTTCGCTCACGGCTGCCAAAACCTGCGTCACTGGCCGATCTCTATCAAGAAGCACCACCTGTGTCACACTCCCGAAAATCACCTTCCCAACCGGCGACTGTTTGCGCGGCCCACGCACCAACTCATCAGACCCCATCTACTCCGCCACGTCCAGAATCGCCGGCGACGAAGCTCCCAGTCGCACTCTGCACGCGCGTATCTACCCCAGCACCGCGACAGGACTCGCCGGACTCGCGTGGGTCCAAGTCGCGCTCAGTTGTAGTCATTCGTCGTTCGTCTGTCGCCAGTCCTCACTTTCCAGAAAACGAGCATTAA
>NZ_AOIN01000089.1 GCF_000337135.1 Natrialba chahannaoensis JCM 10990 | reverse complement strand
AATTCGGGCGAGTACGATACTGAGAGTTCGGAAGGCCAGCATCTGCTGGCCCACGAGCTGGCGCACGTCAAACAGCAGAACGGCGGTGCGTCCATCTCCATGATGCCCAAGGAGGGCGCTGATCTCGAAATCGATCCAGATCCACAACTCGAGCGCGAGGCCGACGAAGCAGCCGAGCAGGCATTGTCGGGCAAGGAGCCGCTGGTCGTCAACCGGATGGGAACTGACGTGCACGTCCAGCGGACTTCGAAGGCAGTCACCGCGAGCAACGCGAAGAACATTNGCGACCTGCGAGAGACGGTCGGTCGCCACGACGAGACGATCAAAGAGATCGAAACTGCCCGCGAGGAATTTGAGGAGTCACTCGAACAGGACCTCGACGGGGAGTCACTCGCCGAGATCGAGGCGGCAGCCGAGCAGTCGGCGGGAGCGGAGTTCGCCAAAGGTGGTGGTAAGGGCCTGCTGAAACGGCTGGCCGCCGGCGGTGCTGGCGTCGCCACCATGATTGGCCTCGGTGCCAGCGACCCGACGGCGCTGGCCGATGTCCTCCCGGTGGTCGCCTCGTCNGACGCTGCGCTCTCACAGGGTGGTGGTGCCACGCCCGAAGTTGTCGCCGAGACCGTGGAAACGAAACTCGCCCAGAGCGAGGACTTCGCCGAGAAGATCGCCAGTAACGACGCCCTCGCCGAGGCACTGGCAGGCAAGGAGGCGTTTGTGGATAGGGTGGCCGATCTGGTCGCCGGCAAGACTGGTGCCGGTGAAGAGAGCATCGAAGATGTTCACGGAGGGGACTAATTATGGAAGCTACCATCTTCGATGAAACTATTCACAAGGGTCAACAGCGTATCGGCGTTCGTGTAGTTGACAATAATAGCACTGAACACGAACTCTCGATCGACAAGTACGGCGAGATCCATATTCATGAACAAGACGGCTACCCAGACGTGCCAAGTGAACGGTCTCCTGACGGCGTACGCAACGTAACACAGGCCCAGCAGTACGCCAAGTACTACGCCCACAAGGAATGTGGCTACCCGACGATTTCACTGCAGAAAGACCCCGACCGCATTACGCTCGTCGCACTGATCGTCGCAGCGATGGACACTGAGACGTTCGAAGAGTACTTCGGTGACTTCTACCAGCAGTTCCGCCACCATCACGAAGACGAGGATCCAGCCATCGAAATCCCGGATGACCTCTACACCGAGGATGTCTTCTACTACTACACGACGGAGATTTTCCTCGGCCTGGACGAGACTGCCGAGGCGGACCTAATCGAGCAGCTTCAAGACGAGACCGTCCAGGAGTATCTCGAGGAAGCCGAATCAATCACGGGAAGCGGCGACGTTGCGGCCATCACCGACGAACTCTCGGCGTTGGCTACCGAGCACGGCTTTGGTGGCGGTGAACTCCAGACGCTCGCACCCGAGCAGTGGATCGAGACGACCTCGGAGCTGCACGTCAAGTGGGAGATCGGCGACGAAATTTACGGCGAATTCAACGGCAAGCCCGCCCTCGACCGTGGGCCGGACGCCGAACTGGAGTTAGTGCCCCACGAGCCCGAGTCGATGGAGGCGCTCCAGGAGTACGCAGTGCACAACCNCCTCGACCGTGGGCCGGACGCCGAACTGGAGTTAGTGCCCCACGAGCCCGAGTCGATGGAGGCGCTCCAGGAGTACGCAGTGCACAACCTGAAGTGCCAGATTCGGGACTGTTACGTCTACATGGGCGTTACGCCGCCGGAATCCGTCCGAGTCACCGGACCGGGCAAGAACCTCTTTACCGGGCTCTACCAGCGATACGACGGCTGGCAACCGTACTACGACTCAGACGCTGACATCAACTGGGAGAACGTCTAACGAACTGGTACGTTCTTTTTCGCTGCTTCCGAATTATGTACCAATTCCTGATTGATGGCGACC
>NZ_AOIN01000088.1 GCF_000337135.1 Natrialba chahannaoensis JCM 10990 | reverse complement strand
GATCCACAGTTGGAGCGCGAGGCCGACGAAGCAGCCGAGCAGGCATTGTCGGGCGAGGAGCCGCTGGTCGTCAACCGGATGGGAACTGACGTGCACATTCAGCGGGCTCCTGCTGAAGTCAGCGTCGAGAACAATTACAAGGGAATCAGCGACCTCGTCGACGAGGTCGCCGACCTTCGAGACCAGGTTTCCGAGAACTCCCAGACGATTGAGCAGACCCAATCCTCACTCGGCTCTCTCGAGGACGAGTTACACTCCGGTCTGGGAGAGAAAACCGCTGGCCTCGCCGCCGGTGGCATCGGAGCCGTGGCCATCGCGCTCGGCCGAGCGGGTATGGAACCCGCCCTTCAGGAGGGCCTTTCCGAGACCGCGATGAATCCGGAACTGGGTGCCCCTGCGATGGCTGCGGCCCTGATGGCTATCGGTGTCGGTGCCGCCAGTGCCGGTGCGAAAAGCCTCTGGGACCGAGCCAAAGAACGGTTCTTCGGGGACGAAACAGAAGAGGAAGAGCAATTTGAAGGTGAAGATGCGGACGGACTTATCGACTCGATCAAAAATAGAGCAAGAGGATAGAATAGGATGAAGGGCACTGTCTAGTTTAGCACCTCCGCTGGCGTCTGTCCGTTGAGTGATTGATGTGGTCGTTGTGTGTTGTAGTAGTGTACAAACTGCT
>NZ_AOIN01000087.1 GCF_000337135.1 Natrialba chahannaoensis JCM 10990 | reverse complement strand
CCGCGACCTGCGAGAGACGGTCGGTCGCCACGACGAGACGATCAAAGAGATCGAAACTGCCCGCGAGGAATTTGAGGAGTCACTCGAACAGAACCTCAACGGGGAGGCACTCGCCGAGATCGAGGCGGCAGCCGAGCAGTCCGCGGGAGCGGAGTTCGCCAAAGGCGGCGGTAAGGGCCTGCTGAAACGGCTGGCTGCCGGCGGTGCTGGCGTCGCTACCATGATTGGCCTCGGTGCCAGCGACCCGTCGGCGCTGGCCGATGTCCTCCCGGTGGTCGCCTCGTCAGTCGTCGGTGCGGCGACCGACGGCGCAGACGCTGCGCTCTCACAGGGTGGTGGTGCCACGCCCGAAGTTGTCGCCGAGACCGTGGAAACGAAACTCGCCCAGAGCGAGGACTTCGCCGAGAANGCGCTCTCACAGGGTGGTGGTGCCACGCCCGAAGTTGTCGCCGAGACCGTGGAAACGAAACTCGCCCAGAGCGAGGACTTCGCCGAGAAAATTGCCACCAACGACGCTCTTGCCGAGGCACTGGCAGGCAAGGACGCATTTGTAGACAGCGTGGCCGATCTGGTCGCCGGAAAGACTGGTGGTGAGACAGTGGCTGGTGAAGGAGGACACGTTTAAATATGAAAGCTGTGATCACAGGAGAGATAGAAGACTTGGTAGGTGTGAATCTACGCGACAATGATGGTGTCGAACATGTCTTAGATGTTCGAAAGTCAGACGGGGAGATTACCGCTCATCAACAAGACGGCTACCCAGACGAACCGAGTGAGCGCTCTCCTGACGGCGTACGCAACGTAACACAGGCCCAGCAGTACGCCAAGTACTACGTCTACAAGGACTGTGGCTACCCGACGATTTCGCTGCAGGAAGACCCCGACCGCATTACGCTCGTCGCACTGATCGTCGCGGCGATGGACACTGATACGTTCGAAGAGTACTTCGGTGACTTCTACCAGCAGTTCCGCTACCATCACGAAGACGAGGATCCAGCCATCGAAATTCCGGATGACCTCTACACCGAGGATGTCTTCTACTACTACACGACGGAGATTTTCCTCGGCCTGGACGAGACTGCCGAGGCGGACCTGATCGAGCAGCTTCAGGACGAGACCGTCCAGGAGTATCTCGAGGAAGCCGAATCGATCACGGGAAGCGGCGACGTTGCAGCCATCGCCGACGAACTCTCGGCGCTGGCTACCGAGCACGGCTTTGGTGGCGGTGAACTCCAGACGCTCGCACCCGAGCAGTGGATCGAGACAACCTCGGGGCTGCACGTCAAGTGGGAAATCGGCGACGAGATTTACGGCGAATTCAACGACGAGCCCGACCTCGACCGTGGGCCGGACGCCGAACTGGAGTTAGTGCCCCACGAGCCCGAGTCGATGGAGGCGCTCCAGGAGTACGCAGTGCACAACC
>NZ_AOIN01000086.1 GCF_000337135.1 Natrialba chahannaoensis JCM 10990 | reverse complement strand
CGGACACCGCTGACGCGGTGTCCTTGCTCTCTTCGATTCCACAGCGACAACTGACCAGTATCAACAATCTCCTACAGAAGAGCGATCCAAGTATACGATAATAGTGGCGTCGAACATGCTCTAGCAATCGAACCAGACGGAACGGTCCAAGAGCATGGTCAAGAAGAGTATCCTGCTCCAGAAGAACGGACGTTCGCGGAAGACGAAAGCGTCTCCCAGGCCCGCCGCTTCGCTCGGTGGCACGTCTACCGCGAGAAAGGCTACGACACCGTCCCGAATCCCGACAACCCCGACCGCATCGCGGCTGCCCTGATGGCTGTCCTCGACCTCGAGGACGAGCAGTTTGACGAGTACTTCGGGACGCTGTACGAGCAGATGGCCAGCCATGAGCGGGCTGATCTCACCCCGGTCCTCGACATTCCGAACGAGGTCTACAACGAGGAGTTCATCGTCTACAAGCAAAATATCTACCTGTCGGAGGATCTCGACGCCATTCAGGAGCAACTGCAGCGCCCGGCGGTTGAGGTCCTCGGCGAAGACACCATTCAGGAACTCGTCGACGCCCAAGGCCAGGGACTCGTCGCCAAAGCTCGGTCACTCATTGGCGGTGGAACTGACCAGACTGACGACGAGTTCGACCCTGATATTTCCTTTACGGACCTAACTATCGAGGAGAGTTCAGGGATTGATACGATGTACAGTGAGCCGGACGGCTACAAAACCATCGAGGGCGAAGATCCGATCAACCGCGAGCCAGACGCCCGGATCGAGACGCTCCCGATGGGTTTCACCCGAGCACAGTTCCGTCGACACGTCGGCCACACCCTCGTCTGCCAAATCCGCGATTGCTTCGTCAGCATGGGCGTCGAACCACCAGCACAGTACCGGGTGCTCGGCCACGGCAAGTTCAAGTACTCAGCAAAGTACCGGGACTTCGACTTCTACCCGGACTACTGGGACCACGACGCCCGAATATCGGGCTACGTTTCGCCCGTGTAGGACGGGATGGTACTGTCTCGAATTGTCGAATCAAGTTACTAGAAATCGAAGCGTGTGACCGATGTCACCTTCGGCAAGGGTCAGCCACTCAACAGCACGATTCAACGGGCACTCGGAGAACGCATGACACGGACTCCTCGAACGTCCGCGTTTTTCGATTAGGCTTGTGCGGTCACCTAACCCCGTAGAGAAACCTGATCGAAACATGGTTTCATATGCTGAAGATGCGAGTTGACTGCTTCCACAATTCGTGGGTGGGTATCGAGCCAGCGTTAGAGAATGGCTTGAACAGTTCGTACACTATAGTAGCCGCTGCAAGTCACTGCGCACCTGATCGCACGACGGCAGCGCGGTTCGGAGCGAGTGAACTGAGCGAGAACCGCGAACGTGCGATCAGTGTGNCACGACGGCAGCGCGGTTCGGAGCGAGTGAACTGAGCGAGAACCGCGAACGTGCGATCAGTGTGTAACTAGTTGCAGGTGTTACTATAGCAGCATGACGGGTACAGATAAGTCCTCGGGCGAACGCCTTCCCGTAGGTTACCGCACGATGGGAAGCCTTCGGGGGGTTATCTTTATCGCTCCACGTCTGTCGGCTATGGACTGTAATCAGTGTGAGCAGACTCCCGAAGGTGGCTGTACGACTGTTGGCGTCTGTGGTAAGGAACCTGACCTCAACGGAATGCAGGAACTCGTCATCTACGGACTGAAGGGAATCTCAGCGTATGCGACTCATGCGCGGGACATGGGCTATCGCGACCCCGATGTCGACGGTCTCGTCCACGAGGCGCTGTACTCGACGCTGACGAACGTCAACTTCAGCATGGACGACCACGTCGACCTCGCGATGCGAGCCGGTGACGCCGCCGTTGACGTGATGGAACTGCTCGACAGGGCCCACACACAGGAACTCGGCGTTCCGGAGCCGACCGACGTCTCGCAGAACAACGTCAAAGGAAACTCCATCCTGATAACGGGCCACGACCTCTACGGGCTGCAACAGCTACTTGAGCAACTCGAGGAGGTTGGCGAAGAGATCAATGTCTATACACACTCCGAGATGCTGCCCGCCCACGGCTACCCCGAACTCGCGAAATACGACAGCCTGAAGGGTAACGTCGGCGGTGCGTGGCATGACCAGCGCGTCCTCTTCGCAGACTTCCCCGGCGCGATCATCGGGACGACCAACTGTGTCCAGCCGCCCCGCGAGGAGTACCGCGACCGGTTTTTCACAACCGGCCTCGCTGGGCTGGAGGGCGTCGAATCGCTCGACGGCTACGACTTCGAGCCGGTCATCGAGAAGGCGAAATCGCTGCCGGCGGTCGACTGGGAGCAAGATGGCACTGTAACGACCGGCTTCCACCACGAACCGGTGCTCGATCAGCTCGATGAAATCGTCGACGCCGCTGAATCGGGCAAACTGCGTCACTTCTTCGTCGTCGCGGGCTGTGATGGTCCAACGCCCGGACGTGACTACTACCGCGAACTGGTCAAAGCGATTCCCGAGGATTGCGTCGTCATGACGACCTCGTGTGGCAAGTTCCGGTTCAATGACCTCGAGATGGGAACCGTTCCCGGCACCGAGATCCCGCGGTACGTCGACCTCGGCCAGTGTAACAACTCGATCTCAACGGTGAAGATCGCGTTAGAACTAGCCGACGCCTTCGACTGCGAGGTCAATGAACTCCCGCTGAGCGTCGTCCTCTCGTGGTTCGAACAGAAGGCCATCGCCGTCTTACTCGGCCTGCTCAGTCTCGGTGTCGAAGATATCCGCCTCGGCCCGACAGTCCCCGAGTTCCTTACCCCTGACATCGTCGAGATGCTCAACGCCGAGTTTGGGCTTCAGCCGATCAACGAGCCCAAAATAGACCTGCAAGAGATGCTAGACGAACCGGTTTCTGCCGCACCGACGGGGCCGTCGCCGGCCGATGACTGATCCGAGTCGTTGCGAATCCGAGGACACGCCCTCGGTCACGCGAATCCGTCAAGTGAGACCCTAACCGCGTATCTGTATCTTTACGAAGAGCGCATCATCTATGTTGCAGACCTAGTTTCGCCTGCTAAACTCATCCTCTGGATGTTGCACGCTGTCTTTACCAGTTGACGTATGGGTCACACTATTGGGCACTGTCTAGTTTAGTACCTCCGCTGGCGTCTGTCCGTTGAGTGACTGGTGCGGTCGCTGTGTGTTATCAACTCCAGCGCTTCGCCGATGTACGGTGGAGTCGGTCGCGTCGCCAGGTAGCGAGCCGCTCATTCCCCGACATCAAACCGCTGCATCCGTGATTCTAGATGTCTTCGAAAAGTGACTGTCTCAGCGGGAGGTCATGGGGTTCGATGATCAGGAACGAATCGAACAACCGCTATGTCGTGGTTAGATTCAGCAGGTCGGTGGGGATGCTCCGCAGGAGCAGTACCAACTCCAAGGATACGTCCGAGCAGTCCGTGAGTCTCGACGTATCCAGCGATCAATGAATCACGTTCGTCGTCAGCGAGTTCTCCCATTGCGGTGTATTCTTTCCCACGGAGCCACACGCGACACTCACGAGATTTCTGAAAATTTCGCCACCAGTTGGTCTCTCGTTTTGGGGTCATAGCAATGATTGCACCGTTGAGTTGATGGTACGCTACTGGGAATGTATATCGCTGTCCGCTGTGGCGACCGACGTACGAGACAAGCGCGAGCCAGTCACTCACAATCCAGTGGAAACGTGACCGGAGAAGCGACCGGAACAGTGGGTTTGCGACTCGTGTTTCGATTCGCCGTAGTAACGAGACAACCTGAAGAGACAGAATCATGAGTGCTATTCACAATAGGTGTTCTATACTTACGTACGACCGAGTAATCAAGCTATAGTCAGTTATCTCATTCAAATTGTTGGAGCGACCCGATACACGCTGTGTAGTTAGCTGAATTGAGGCGTTAAGAACCCCCTTCCTCAGCGAGCGTCATCAGAACGCAAAGCGTTCTGAGTAGCAGTCAGAAATCGACGATTTCTGACGACGCCCGACGGCGCGAGCAGGGAGGGAATACAGTGTCGCCCGTCCTTCAAACACTGTTCTATAGCAGGCCCACAGTCCCATGCAATTAATGCGTTCAGTCGCCTGTCAGTTCGCAGCGCAGTTGTTCGGCCCGAGTTCGAGTTCCTCGACATCGCCGTCAGGCTGTTCGGTGCCCCAGTTGATCTGCTTGATCTCGTTGTAGTTCGCCGGTTCGTCGGCTAGACTGTCGACGATCGTCTCGACGAATGCGTCCTCGTCGCCGGCGTCGACGTAACTCAGCAGTTCGTTCGTCGTCGCGGCTCGCAGCTCACCGAGGTCAGTTGCCAGTGGCCTGATTGACTCGTCGCTGAAGTGGCCAGGCAGCACAACTCGGTCGTCGTCGAATTCCGTCACGCGCTCGAGGCTGTCGAACAACTGGCTCGCAGCCGTTCGGACGGCATCCTCCGCACTGTCTTCGAGGTCTGGCCGGCCGACGCTGCGGAGGAACAGCGTGTCGCCGCTGAGCAGCGTGTTACCGAACGCGAACGAGACGCTGCCTGGCGTGTGCCCCGGCGTGTAGATCACGTCCAGGTCGCGTTCGCCGACGGCAATTAACTCCCCATCTCCGAGTTCCGTAACGCTGTCGAGTGCGCCCGTATCAGCTTCGTGGAGATAGTACGGGACATCGAGTTCACCGGCGAGCTGTCGCGCACCTGAGACGTGGTCAGCGTGGGCATGTGTATCCGCGACGCCGACAATCGTCAGCCCGCGCTCGTCGGCCGCACTCAGATACTTGTCGATGTACTGGCTCGGATCGACAACGACGGCGTCTCCGTCATCGTGAACGAGATACGAGAGACAGCCCGTTCCCGGGCGAACGATCTGGACAACACCGTCGACACACTCGACCTCGTACTGGCGGTGGACGCGGCCCCACCCGTTCATCCCATCCGCGACCGACTTCGCGTTAAAACCATGCGTCCGAAGGAACTCTGCCGCTCGCGCCGACGTTATCCCCGCGACACACATGACCGCAATCTCCGTCTCTTCAGGCAACTCGTCTACGTGCGACTCGAGTGTCGAGTAATCGTACTCGAGTAACTCGTTGTAGATCGGGAGGTTGGTGCTCCCCTCGATCCGCCACTCGTCGTACTCGGCCTCGTTCCTGACGTCAAGGACGAACAGCGGCGCGGAGTCGTCGGTCTGGAGACGCCGCGAGACGTCGGCTGGGCCGATAGTAGTATTGCTCATTCTACCCAATATAACCTTCCGGCCGTTATTAAATATACTGGTCAGGTGACTCACCTGTTCCGTCGTAGCGCACGTACGAATCGTCCTACAACGAAGAGCGACGGTTTCTGGACGAATACCCGACGGGAGACGAAGGGTTGTGGCGAGAGGGTACTCGAGTAGAAATTCGTCTCGTTGTCACACTCTTGAATGACTGCCTGAACTCAGCGTTCACATCGTTCGTGTCGCACTTCCCTGTAGCGAGTTGCAGCGGTGTTGCGCTGTTCCCACTCAGCTCTGTGCTGGAGCGCCGGCGCTCGTTTCGTCGTACTTGTCTTCGAACTCCTGGATGAGTTGGCCCATCTTGGCGTACCAGTCGTTCAGCATCCGCTGCATATCGCTTGCAATCTGGTCCGGGTCGGTTGGGTAGTAGACGTGGTAGTAGCCGCCTTGATCGTAGTTGATCTGCTCTTTCTGGATGAAGCCGCTCTGGAGGAGGCGCTGAATCGAGCGGTAGGCAGTCGACCGCTCGCGGTCGACACGTTCTGCGACTTCGTCGATCGTCAGGGGCTCTTCACTTTCGACCATTGCGCGAAAGCACTCCTTGTCCAGTTGCTTCAGGCCGTGGATACACTCTAACAGCCCTTCACACTGCATATCCTGCTGGAGTTGTTCAGATAATGAGTTGGACATGTTGATAGTACGTCTATGGCTCGTGTGCGTATAAGGGTTGTGTGAGTGTTGTGCAATCTTGCTTGGCAAAGTCCGACGAGTCGTATCGCTCTGGTGACAGCCCTGAACAGACTGCACCAGTGGTATGTCCACTACCGACTCTGTTGTCAACGGTCCACCGTCCACCTGTCTGAAGCGACGACTACACAGCCACTACGTTGGCACTGGTACTTTGTTGGTGCCCGTCGATAGGTACTGTCCAGATGGTGTTGGTCGAACAGCTCGCGCTGGTCTTTTTCGCCGGACTCGTGACGGCCCTCGCCACCGGCCTCGGTGCACTCCCGTTTTTCTTTTTCGACGAGATCAGCGACCGCCGAACCGTTCTCCTGTGGGGATTCTCGTCGGGAATCATGCTCTCGGCGTCTGTTTTTGGTCTCCTCGACGAGGGGTTGGCCGAGGGAACCGTCGTCGAGGTCACTCTCGGTGCCGCAGCCGGCGTGATACTGGTCGTCGTTGCACGGGACGTCCTGCTCGACGCTGAGATCGATCCGCGAGAGTACGAGCAGGCCGATTTCACCAAACTCGTGCTCATCCTCGGGGTGTTGACGGTACACAGCTTCCCGGAGGGGATCGCGGTCGGTGTCGCGTTTGCCGACCTCGGACTCGCGGGCGGGCTTTCGATTCTCGGATTTTCCGTGCCGCTGCTCGCTGTTTTCATGACGATCGCGATTTCGATTCACAACATCCCAGAGGGAACCGCGATCTCCATCCCGCTGCGAACGATGGGTGTCACCAACTGGAAACTCGTCTGGTGGGCAGTCTTCTCGAGCCTCCCACAGCCGGTTGGTGCGGTCATCGCCTTCGCGTTCGTCCAGACGGCACGGGGGTTTCTCGCGGTTGGCTTCGGTTTCGCCGCGGGTGCGATGATCTATCTGGTTCTTACCGAATTCGTCCCGGAAGCGCTCTCGATCGGCGAGCAACTCCCGCGTGGTGGAAAGCCAGAACTCGCTGCTGGCGTCACACTTGGTGTCTTGCTTATGATTCCGCTTGCAACGATCTGATCTAATTCTCATCTCTGAGAAAACCATCAGATATTATAATAAATGATTGCTTATGGTTGAGGTGGTATGGCACACCAACGACAGACACGCCGGCGGGTACTACGGGGAATCACAGCAACGGGCCTGACGCTTGGGATGATTGGGACTGGCAGCGCGCAGTCGTCGTCAACGTACGTCGTCACCGGGGGAAGACGCTCGCGCCTCGAGAACGTAGGTGCAACGATCACGCGCGAACTCGCGAACAAATCCGTGTTTATCGTCTCAGCAGACGACGGCGCTGTGGACGACTTGCGCTCCGTTTCGGGTGTCAGTGGCGTCACGGAAAACTTTGAGGTCGACCACGACGGACCGATTTCGGAGGCAGAGCCACAGACGACTGGCGACGCCGACCTTACCGAGAATCAGTGGGACAAGGAGATTACGGATACCTTTGCGGCTCACGACTACGCGACCGGTGCAGGAACGCGAATCGTCATCGCCGACACCGGTGTCGACGGAACACATCCGGATCTGGAGGGTAACTTTAACGAAGAGTTGAGCGTCTCGTTCGTCGACGGTGGCGAAAAAGATGACCACATCGGTGACACCGGTGACCACGGCACGCACGTCGCCGGCACCGCAGCTGCAACCGGTGCAGAGGGGGTCACCGGAACCGCACCTGACGCCGAACTCATCTCCGTTCGCGTCCTCGGGGAAGACAGCAGTACGTTCGCAGACATTCTCGCCGCGGTGGACTACACCGCCGAGATCAGTGCCGACGTCGCAAACTACAGTCTCGGTGCGGGTCCGTTCCCACCAGAGGCCAACAGCGACGGTACTCGAGTCGCTGTTCAAAAGGTGATGCAAGATGTCGCCCGCCGTGGAACGGTGTCGACAGTCTCTGCGGGCAACGCCGCGACCGATCTTCAGCGGGGTGGTCTGTTCTACCTGCCGGGGACCGTCCAGGGTGTGCTGACGATTTCGGCGAGCGGCCCGAGCGACAACCTCTCGTTCTACTCGAACTACGGGACAAGTGAGATTGCGGTCGGCGCACCCGGTGGTGGCCGGGCGACACTCGAGGAGACTGCCGTTCCCGATGATCTGGTCTTCTCGACCGAGCCAGACGGGACCTACGGCTGGAAGGCCGGCACGTCGATGGCTGCTCCGCAGGTTGCGGGACTGGTCGGGCTCGTGCGCGAACTCGAGCCCGATGCACACGCGAACCAGGTCGAGAACGCGATCGCGCATGGTGCGGAACTCGTTCCGGGACGCAGCAGCCCCGAGTTTGGAGCTGGTCGAATCAACGCTCTGAACACGGTCACCAACCTGTAGGAAGCGCCGGAACAGCGGCTGTGGGTATCGTCTTTTTTCTTTGGTGGACTATCGCTTCCCAATTATCAGCTATCGACTATCGTCTATCGTCTATCAGCCACCAACTATCGATTACTGCCTATCGACCAGTTGTCCGGTCACTGTGAGACACTTAGGACGATCTTGGACCGCCGCCCTGTTTCAAACGAGTTCGACACTCACTCGAGTTCGTACCGTGCAACTTCCGTAGATCCGCATGCCGAACATGTCGTCACATCATCGTCGTCGATGGAGACACCACAGTGTCGGCACTCGTAGATTGTGTTATCTTCTCGAACGGCAGCAACCAGATGGTCGAGGTATGTAGAGAGCATGGAGGCGGGTAGTAGCTTTCTCTACCAGCGTGAGTGGTATATATCCTCCCAAACCGGAGTGAAACTGAAATACTGCTGGAGAGGCGTTCACGACCCATTATTCTATGCGACAACAGCAAATATCATACGACCGACGATATGGGAAATCGGACGTTCTTGTCAATAGAACGGTTCGGATCGGTGTCCTGTCAACGGTAGGCGGTCTCAGCGTCTGATTCACTGGTATCCAGAACGTGAGTGCGATCACGACTGCCATGGTCACGGCCAGGGCGATGTCTTCCTGATCGAAGTAGCCGTTGTCGCCGATCACGCCGAATATCACGGGTCCTGCAGCGGCCAGCGACGCAGAGACCGTCCGGACGATGCTGTGCCCAGAGCCTTGCATCTCTTTGGAGAACGAGTTTGCGAGGGACGACTGGGTGACCGCCCGGTTCCGAGTATCGTGCTGATCAACGCTGTGATCCCGACGAGCAGCCAGCCACTATCGACGAACGGCAACAGGAGAAAGCCAGCCACGGCTGGCGTCAGAATGCCGATCAGCGCGATTCGCATGCCAATTCTGTCGTACGCCGTGCCAGCCGCAGGTTTGACGAGTACACCAACGGCAAAGAAGAAGCCAAACAGCACGCTCGTCGTCGTTGGCGACAACTTCTTCGTTCACACCTCTCCGGATACTACACAGCCGCCCGGTACAGCGTCGTCGTCACACACGTTGCTCTCGAGACGATCGGTTCTGCCGCTACCTATAGTAGCCACTGAAAGTCAGTACACACCTAATTGCACGGAGGCTATGCGATTGATGTGTAAACAGTTTCAGTTGTTACTATAGTTATTTCGTGCTGCAACGGTCCCGTTTCCTCCGAACGTATTCGCCAAGAAGCTGATTCACGCTCGCAGTGCCGATTGCTCAGTTGCCTCACCCGACTGTGAACGACTCGAGTTGTTCGTTCAGTTCGGTGGCGGTGTCGGAGAGTGAGTGAGTGGCCCCAGCGATTTCTGAAACTGTTGCTGTTTGCTCCTCGGCGGCTGCTGCAACGCTACTGGTCTCTCTGAGTGTTCGTTTGCTTTGGTCGGTTGCATTATCGACCATGGCGACGACCTGTTGGCTGGTGTTGGACTGCTCGGCCGTTGCGCTGTTGATCGATTGTACGCCGTCGTTTGCATTCTGGACACTGTCAGCGATCGCTTCGAGGATTTCGAGACTTTCCTCGATCGTTTCTGCACCGTCGGTGACTGCCTGTTGCATCGCCCGGATCTCCTGAACGGCGTCCTGTGCTGACGCCTGTACGTCAGTGACAATTTCGTCGACTTCCTCGGTTGCGGTTCCGGTTTCGGCAGACAGCGATTTCACTTCCTGGGCGACGACGGCAAATCGTTTTCCGTCATCGGTTGCACGTGCTGCTTCAATTGACGCATTGACGGCGAGCAGATTCGTCTCTTCTGCAATCTCGTCGATGAGCGTCACGATTTCTGTCACTTCGGTGAGCTCCTCGTCGAGCGTTTTGATCCGGTCTCCAATCGTCTTCGTCTGCTGCTCGATTCGCTCGAGTGCCTCGATCGCATCGCTTGCCGTTTCGCGCCCAGCTCGTGCATTTGTGGCCGCCTGATCAGACAGTTCCGCGACGCCGTCTGCCGTCGAGGCAATCTCTTCGATCGTCGCGGATAGATCGGTCATTTCAGCGAGGACCGCTTCGAAGCGGTTGTTTTGTTCGTCTGTCGCAGCCGATATTTCGTCTGCAGAGTGGCTGACCTCCGTGCTTGCCTGTTCCATTTCGGAGACACTCGCAGAGACCTCCGCACCAACCTGATCGACCTCGTCTGCCATTTTCTGGATGTTCTCGAGCGTGCCAGCGACATCGTCCAGCATGGTGTTCAGCCCGTTCCCGATTTCGACCATTGCCTCGTGATCGCTCTCGATCGTCACCCGGTGTGTGAAATCCCCGTTGGCACACTGTTCTAACACCGCCTGACACCGCTTGGCGTCTGCTTCGAGCATCGTGTTTTGCCGTTCGACTTCCTGTCGTTGCTGGTCGATTTCTGCTCGGCGCTTCTCGAGTGCAGTAATTCGCTCCTCGAGTCCGGTTCGCATCTGTTCGAGCGACTCGCCGAACTCGCCGGGAACGTCCGTCGTGAGCACGTCTGCAGAGAATTCTTCGCGAGCAAGCGCATTTGCCTGGTCGGCGACGGTCGTGAGGTACGCGTGCATCTCGACGATTGATTCTTGCAGTTTGCCTACTTCGTCAGACTGGTCGGTAGTGGTGGGCTGTGTGTGTAGATCGCCACTTGCAATATCGGTAGCGACGCTCTGCATCTCTTGTAGTGGCCGAATAATATCTTTCCTCGCGATGAGCATCGTGTTCACGAACGCGATAATCGCCAGTAGAAAGACGATTGCAGTGAGTACGATTTGTGTCGTCGGGAAGACGGCAAACGCCTCTCCGGGCCCGAGAAATACGAGTGGGAGTGCGAACACGGCGATTGTCGAGAGGAATTGTAACACAACCGCTGCCATCATCTTGCGCTCGGTGCTCTCCGTAATCCCCAGCCGATCCATACTGTCCCAGAGAAGTGACTCGTAGTGGTGTCTGAAGGCTGCGTTGCCGGCAGCGTCAGTCCGGTTGCTCGAAGCGGTTGCCATGACTATGCAATCCGACGAGTGATACTTAAACCGAGACGGGGTCTCCCAGCGTTTTGGAAGCCTAGACGAGGTGACGAACGCAGTATGCCACGATCTGGCGTTAGTCTGTGTTCGTTGCTTGTGTCTTCGTGCGAGCACGCTGGCTGCGCCAATAGCCCTGCATGTAGGCACCGACGAACATGCCGGCGAGTGCCCACAGGATGGTGACGTTGCCGACGCCGAGGCTGGCGTAGGCTGCACCGGGACAGATGCCGGAGAGTCCCCAGCCGACGCCGAAGATTGTGCCCCCGATCAGGACGTTGCGGTCGAAGGCTTTCAGCCGTCGGCCGTAGATGTTGCCTGTCAGCGGTGCGCGGTCGAATAGTCGGGGCACTAGCGCGAAGGCGATGCCGGTGACGACCGCCGCGCCGCCCATGACGAACAGCAGCCCGAAGTCTTCGAACTGCAGGAAGTTCAGGACGACTTCCGGGCGAGCCATGTGGCTGAAGCCAAGGCCGAAGCCGAAGATCAGGCCGCCGACGAAGATCAAGGGTATGAACAGCGGATGGCGTTTCTGCGTCATTCTACGGACTCACCCCCAGCGCCATTACGACCTGTGCCGTCCCAATCGCGACGGTCAGGAAGGTGATCACGCCGACGATCGACGTCTTCGACGCTGAGCCGACGCCACAGACGCCGTGGCCCGACGTACAGCCCTTGCCGATCCGGGTGCCAATCCCGACCAGAATCCCGCCGAGGAACAGCCGCCACGGCTGCACGTCAGTCAGCCAGAGGGTGATCCCGCCGACATCGTATACTTGGCCCGTCGCTCCTGACTCGTAGAGGCCACTCGAGACGACTCCCGACTGAAACGTCACCGCATAGACGAACGCGCCCGCGATGATCCCGAGCGTGAAGACGACGCGCCAGTCCCGCGAGGAGATGTATCGTTGGAATCGCGACTGGTCAGAGACGTACGATAGCGTCGATTCGAGGAACGTACTCGCGCCGGCCGAAATGCCGGTGCCGAGGTAGATACCGACGGCACCGAGTCCGACGAGGAGCCCACCGACGGCGTACCGGCTGATGCCGGCGGGAAACAACGACTCGTACAGCGCGGGTGCGAAGAGTTCGAGTTCAGTTACCATTCGACTGGTGGATGAGGGAGTTAGTCACCGGCCAGCGACTCCTGGCTGGCGGCGCAGTTGTTTGGGCCGAGCTCGAGTTCGAACGCCTCCTCGTCGCCGGTCTCTTGCTGGCCGAGATTTGTCGCGATGATCTGCTCGTAGTTGGCCGGACGAGGCGGCATATCCGAGAGGATCACCTCGACGAAGTCGTCTTCGTCCATCGTCAGGGCAGCCATGTTGTCCTCGAGTTGGCCGATTGGTGCGGTGTAGGTACCGTCCTCGGCGGGCACAGCCGAATCACTGACGTGAGCGCCGCCGACGAGTGTCTCGTCGTGGAGCGAGAGCACGCGCTCTTGCAGGGACTCGTAGAGCTGTTTGGCGGCATCTTCGGCACCCTCGTCGCCTTCTTCGAGGTCGGGGCGGGCAACGCTCTCGATGAACAGGCCGTCGCCGGTCGCAAGTAGTTCACCGTCGATCAGGTACGATGTCATTCCGGACGTGTGGCCGGGCGTGGAGACGGTTTCGATGGTGGCGTCACCGACGTGGAACTCGTCGCCGTCGTCGGCCACCGTTACATCGTCGGCGTAGGTGACGCCGCGGTCGACTGCGGCTGCAGGGATGACGGCTTCGACGCCTTCTGCGCCGAGGTTTCGAACGCCCGAGATGTGATCCGCGTGGATGTGCGTGTCGATCGCGTATTGCAGGTCGACGCCGAGTTCGTCGGCGTCCTGAAGATAGCGGTCAGTGAACGCGCGTAGTGGGTCGATGACGGCTGCTTCGTCGCCGTCGTGGAGGAGGTAGCCGAGACAACCCGAGGAGGGGCGCTGGTACTGGAGAAGCGTCCCCGTGCCGTCATAGTGCTCGACTTCGACGGCCTCGTAGATGCGCGCCCAGCCGTTCATCCCGTCTTCGAGATGGTCCACGTTGTAGCCCGCTTCTTTGAGGGAGCCAGCGACGAACTCGCTGGCACCGCCTTTTGCACAGAGGACCGTGATTGCCTGATCACCCGGTATCTGTGCAAGGATGTCGTCATCGATCTCCTCGTTGAGGAAGTTGAAGTACGGGACGTTAATCGACTCGACGCTCTCGCCGTCGATCTTCCACTTGTCGTAATCTGTTTCCATTCGAGCATCAAGGAGTGTGACGCCCTCGTTCGCGTCGATACGTGCTTTCAACTTAGCTGGCGTCACCGACTCGATCTCGACATCCGGCGTTGGAAAGTCCATCTCATCCATGGTGTACACATCCCAGTATCGGTCGTATCCACTTAAGACTTCGTATGGTTTTCCCCAAACTGCACAATACAGTGTCTTTCGACAATCCGTGGTAAATCATACGTGTGCTCGTGTGGTGCTCTCTCAACGGCAGAATAACTCTGTGAGGACTCTGCGGATGTTCTCTATCTGCACAATAACCGATATCCTTTTATACACACGGTCAGTATTGTGGGGTAGCTCCAATATAGAGCACAGATATCAACTATGAGCTCGGAATACGATGCGACTGAGACACTCGACGTGAAAGGACAGTCCTGCCCAATGCCTATCGTCAAAACCAAACAGGCCATCGACGATCTCGAGAGCGGCGATCTTCTCGAAGTTGTCGCGACTGACTCTGGCAGTATGAGCGACATTCAGGGCTGGGCGGCTGGGACCAGTGGGGTCGAACTCCTCGATCAGGTCGAGGACGACGATCTCTACACTCACTACGTCAAGAAAACGGAATAACATGAGTACGGACAACCCAACGCCGTCAGCGGACGATGCCGACCCTGCGTCCGACGCCGCCGAACTGCAGGCACTTCGCGAGCGAGTCGACGAGCTCGAAGCGTCTCTGAGCGAACTGGACGACGGCAACGAGCAACAGAAGCTGACGATCGTTGCTACCCAGGGTAGTTTCGACATGGCGTACCCGCCGCTGATCCTTGGGAGCACGGCCGCTGCCTTCGGCTGGGATGTCGTCGTCTTCCACACGTTCTGGGGGCTCGATATCCTCCACGAGAAGAAATCGAAGAACCTCAAACTGAGTGCTGTTGGAAACCCTAACATGCCGATGCCGAACGCACTCGCTGCGATCCCTGGTATGGACCGCATGGCGACGCGAATGATGGAGAAGAAGATCGACGAGAACGGAACCGCGACCATCGAGGAACTGATCGATCTCTCACTCGAGACCGGTGTGGATCTGCAGGCGTGCCAGATGACGGTTGAATTGATGGACTACGACGAAGACGACTTCTACGACGGCGTCACGACCGGCGTCGGTGCGGCAACTGCACTGCAGCATATGGCTGAGTCCGATATTCAGCTGCTGGTGTGATTCGGTCCGCTGCATACTGCAGCGAACTGTCGAGTGCTGTCGAGTGCTGTTGTGTGCTGTCGTGTGTATGTGTGTATTGCGGTAGCGAGGAGCGGCTCTGGACGGCGGAGAGGCAACACTTTTCGAGGTTCAGTGCCCGCAGCTGCGATGTCCACAGCTAGTTGCATTGCTGGGGGTTCTCAACAGCTGACGTGAACCGGCGGTAAAGCGGTGCACTTGTCGTCACAGCACTTGCGGGGTGTAACGACGAAAACGATACCGACGATGGAGAACCGAACGGAGATGAACCCGACGCGAACGGTGCAACTGACGACGACTGGGAGGACGTCGACGAGTTCTATTTCGAGGGCCGCACTCAGGCATGGACGGGGCTAGAACCCAGTGTCATCGACGGCGAAGATAACCCGACCATCACGCTTATCGAGGGGAACGAATACGACTTCAGGTGGGTCAATGCCGACGGCATGACGCACAATGTAGAGATTCGAGACGAAGACGACGAAATCGTTGATGATTATCAAAACGACGACGTCACTGAGGAAGGTGAGGAGACGACGCTCAAGTGCGTCGTCGCATCCGAGGAGATGTCCGTCTACATCTGTACGTACCACGAGTCGACGCAGGTCGGCGACATACCGATCCAGACGAGTTGATCGACGGCCGCTCTCGATGCTGTCTGGTTTGTCCTCTCGCTCGAGCGAGCGAGATGTTTATATTATTGGACGCACAATACAATTCCGTGAACTCACAGCAGTCTGAATCATCGGCCGACAGTATCGGAATCGTTCTCGAGACGGCAGACCCAGAACGGGTCTGGAACGCGTTTCGCCTCGGGATCACAGCGGTTTCAGACGGACACGAGGTCTCGATGTTCCTTCTGGGAGAAGGGGTCGAGGCCGAGGAGAGTACAGCCGAACAATTCGATGTTCGTGATCGGATGGAAGCGTTCGTCGATGCCGGCGGCGACTTACAGGCGTGTGGAACGTGTCTCGAAATCCGAGACAGCGAGGAAAGCGAGTACTGTCCGGTGTCGACGATGTCGGACCTTCTCGAGATCGTCACCTTGTCCGATCGCGTGCTGACGATCGGCTAGTCGACGGCCCACACAACCACCAGTATCGTTCTACGCTTCTTTCGAGTTGGCCACAGCGGAGCGCGAAGACCGGCTGTTCTCGATTGTGTAGGGGGTCTGTCTGGGTACCACTGCCGTCGCTGCTTATTCGCAAACGTGTTCTGAGAACGAGTGTGCCGACGCTATATGATTATTCCCCAAACGCAACTGTTCAGACGAACGGGACGGCGTCCGGCAGCGGAAGCATTGGCACGAGGAACAGCCCCGCGAGCGTGACCAGTCCCATGAGCACTGGAACGAGCACGACCGCGTAGTTCGTCTGTTCGAGCACCCGACCAAGGTCGCTCCCCATGTTCGACAGCGATGGCGTCGTACTCTGCCGAAGAATCACCAACTCGAGTGCAAACAGGATGACTGTCGCCCCTGCGGACACCATACAGAACGGGCAGATTTCACCGATGACGCCCAGCTGCAGGTAGACGAAGTACGCCGAGAAGGCGACGCCACTTGCCGTAATCGGCGTCAGAATCTTGATGAGCAGCGGGTGTCGAGTGTCGAACCACCAGAGTGCAAGCCCAATCGTCGTCAGATAGTAGAATCCACCCAGGGTTGCGAGCGGAATCCCAAGGACGTAGGCCCATTGGCTGGTGATCACTTCGATGCTTCCCTGCACCGACGCGTCAGCCGGTATTGCGGGGATTGCAAACAGGTGTATCGCCGTTAGAACGACCGTCACGAGCCAGCCGAGTACTGCAACGAGCGAGAACGCGCCGAACAATGCCGATACTCGGGGTGAGTACTCCCAGTCGTAATCGAACTCCATCGGCCGCGCTATTTCTGTTGACATACAATACTGGGTTGGCAGGGGCAGTACAAAAGAGTTGTGCACTACCCACAATTCTAAAAACTGGGGCCGGACATCTTTCTCGAAACAACCCCTTCCTAATACGGTCCTCTGCAGATCTGACGTCCCCTCTACCGGCGACAAATGCGGACTGGTGATCATCGCTGCTCGGTGCTTGTTGATCAATACCGGTTGCTCCGGTGTGTCAGTACAGGTATTTTGCGGAGGCAGTATTGCACCGATAAGTCACTACGTCAGCCGCAAGCAGTTACTATTGTGCCGTGGGTTCAACACAGGTGTGTGGCGTTAGCCCTCTTCGCGTCAGGACGGTGGCACGAGCAGTACGTTTCCGTTCGATTGCGTGACGAGGTCTTCTGAGACACTTCCGAGTAGGAGCCGCCGAAGCCGACTATGGCCGCGCGAGCCAACCAGAATCGTCGTCGGATCGACGGCGTCTTCGACGGCGAGAATCTCGTCAGCTGGGTCTCCCTGGCGACGTTCGATCTGTGTCTCGATTCCCCACTCTTCGAGTTGCGCTGCCAGTTCGCTGAGTCGTGTGTCGGGGTCGTCGTCGGAGGGTTCCGGATCTTTCGGTGTCTCGACGTGGACGAGCGTCGCCTCCTGCGCCGCGTGCCGGAGGTACGAGAACGCCTCGAACGCGCGATCAGCGTTTTCGGAGAAATCAGTCGCGTACAACATCCGCTGGAAGAGGTGTTGTCTCACGACGGCCGGATCGTCTGCCTCGCGCTCGACTCGGTTGACGAGCAGCGGGGTCTCGGTCGTTCGAGCGAGGTTGCGCGCCGTCGATCCAATAACGCGGTTCTCGAGTGGGCTCTTCCCGCGCGAGCCGACGACCGTCAGACTCGCGCCGATCGTTTCGGCGATTCCGCGGATTCGACGGTGTGGTGTTCCGCGGACCACGTGTGTCTCGACATCGAAGCCAGCGCGTTCGATAACACCCTCGTAGTTTCGAATCGCGTTCCGACGCCGTTTCTCGAAGTCGATCGCGGGCATGCCCGCGTAGACGTTCGACGGGATGACCGTCACGAGGTGCATCTCCTCGATGCCGATTCGGCCCAGACACGCGAGACAGGTTTCGTTCTCGATGGTTGCCTCGCTGGCAGCCGAGAGGTCAGTAGCGAGTACCGCTTTCATACTGGATGTAGGTGTTGACGATATAATATTGTTTGGGTGGGACAATACGGAGGGTTAGTCTGCGTGCCAGATGTGTCTGCTGTGGCAACCGGTCTGACCGATAACTGACTGTCGTTCCTGTCCGGGGCCTGACGTGGCGCGCCACACGTTCTGCAGCAGTCAACTCTGGTAGCTATATCTTCATAACGTATGAGAATATCTCCATTGGATAGCCGTTACATATCTTGCAGTAATATTGTTCTATATTCCCAAAAGCGTTATACACCAGACTCGGGTAGTGATGAGTGAGTAGCAATCCATGATCCGCACACAACCGAACTCGAGCGGAGGTCGAAACGCATGATCGAGTCCGCTGCCCTTTCGGGCCCAGTACAGGCCACGCTCCTCGTTGGCGCCATCTTCGCACAGGCGGTTTTCCTCTATGCCGGCTACGGCGTCCTCGAGCGGGTTGCAATGTCACTCCTCGAAACGATCACGGACGCATAATCAATGGAAATACTGGGACTCAGTCTGGGACTGCTGGTGCTGTTCGTGAGCTTCGGCTTCATGGTCGGTGTTCTCTTCGGATTCTTCGGTATGGGCGGTTCGTTTCTGATCACGCCGACGCTGCTGTTGCTCGAGTATCCGGCATCAGTCGCGATCGGTAGCGGACTGGCGTTTTATTTCGGCACCTCCGTGATTGCCGTCCTGAAGCACTACGATATCGGACAGGTCGACTACAAGCTTGGTGCGATTCTGTTCGTCGTCCTCTCGGTGGGGATCGAGCTCGGAAGTCGACTCGTGTTCGGCCTCGAAGCGCTGGGTATTGCTGACCTCGTCACGGGCGTCGCGTACGTCGTCTTGCTGGCGGGAATCGGGGCGCTGTTCTTGCGCCGGGCGTACAACCTGGATGACGATCTGGACGAGGCGGTCGATGATGAGGACACTGTCGATGACGAAGAGATACCTCCGATTGCGCAGAAGATCCAGTCGTACACTGTTCCCCCGATGATCTCCCTCTCCTCGGGTGGCCGCGCGTCGGCGTGGACGATCACGGGTGCCGGCGGTAGCGTCGGTCTCATCTCGGGGCTGATCGGCGTCGGTGGTGGATTCATCCGTATGCCTGTGATCTACTATCTGATCGGCACGCCGCTCACTGCCGCGGTCGGGACCAGTCTGTTCGCCGGGCTGTTCTCGGGTGCGTTCGGGACCTTCACGTACGGCATGTCCGGCAGCGTCGACCTGACGGTCGTTTCCTTGCTCCTGGTCGGCAGTGCTCTCGGTGCCAGAATCGGCTCGGCGGCGACGACGATCGTCGACGAAGACGAGGTGATCGTCTACTTCGGGCTGATGATGGTGTTCGCAAGCGTCGGCATTGGCCTCAGCGAACTCGCGAACTGGTTGGGAACCGGCGCGCTCGACCTGGTGAGCGTTCTCCTGCTCGTCGGTTCATCGTTCGCCGTCGCCTTGATGATCCTCTATCAGGTGTTCACGTCGATCAATGCGGACGAGACGAGTACGCAGCCAAACCCTGACAGTGGTGACTGATGCACTCGATGATGTACAGTACGGACACGACTAATCCGGACGCCATCGACGGACGGATTCGACAGTGATGCTCGTCGCGACCGTTGCGCTCGTGCTCGCCCTCGGTGTCGCCTCCCGCGTCCTCGCGGATCGCCTTCGAATACCGAGCGTCCTCTTTCTGATCGTCGCGGGGATTGCCATCGGTCCCGAGGTGTTCGGCTTCGTTTCTCGAGAGACGTTCGGCGGCGGCCTCTCGGCGATAGTCGGCGTGAGCGTCGCGATTATCCTCTTCGAGGGCGGCTACCACCTCCGGCTCGCGAAACTCCACGAGAGCCCGACGGCACTCTTCCGGCTCGTCACCGTCGGCGCTGCGATCACCTGGCTCGGAACTGCGGCCGCAGTCGTCGTGTTTCTCGAGACCAGTATCGAGGTCGGCCTGCTGGTCGGCGCGCTGTTGATCGCGACCGGGCCAACAGTGATCGGTCCCATCCTCCAGGTTGTCACCGTGCGGGATCACGTCGCAGCGGTACTCGAGGGCGAGGGTATTCTCAACGACGTGACGGCGGCGATTTTGGCCGTCGTCGTCTTCGAGGTCCTCATTGCCGGGAACGGAACGCCGGCCGCACTCGTCGGTGACTTTGTCCTGCGGCTGTTCATCGGCCTCGGGTTCGGTGCGATCATCGCCGGACTCGTCTGGCTGGTCCTCGACTACGGTGGCTCACGGCCCTGCACAGCGCCGTTACACGCTCGCCTGATCGTGCTGGCCGGGATCGTCGTTGCCTACGCCGGGGCCGAAACGATCGCCAGCGAGACGGATATTGCTGCCGCTGCAATGGCCGGTTTCGTGCTCGGAAACGTCGACCTCCCGTATCACGAGGACGTGATCGGCTTCCTTGACGATCTCTCGGTCGTCGTCCTCTCGTTCGTCTTCGTCGCGCTAGCGGCGTTGATCGACTTCGCAGACATCCGCGCGCTCGGGCTGGCTGGCCTCGCTATCGTCGTCGCAGTCACGCTGGTGCTCCGACCCGCCGTCATCTATCTCTCGACGACTACCGCGCGGTTTACCGATACCGAGCGGCTGTTCCTCAGCGCCGTCGGCCCGCGGGGAATCATTCCAGCCAGCGTCGCAACGTTGTTCGCCGTCGAACTACAGGCGCTCGGCCGGCCACAGGAGGCGCAGTTGCTCGCGGGCACCGTCTTTCTCATCATCTTCGCGACGGTCGTCCTCCAGGCCGGCCTCGCACGACAGCTCGCACAGTACCTCGAGGTTTCACCAATGCGCACGATACTCATCGGCGGGGGACGAGTCGGACTCTCCCTCGCAGAACGGCTCGAACAGGACGGAGAGAACGTACTACTCGTCGATCACGACCCCGACGCAGTAAAGGAGGCCCGCAAACGCGGGCTCACCGCACTCGAGGGCGACGGCACTGACGCCGATGTCCTCGAGTCGGCGGCTGCTGACAGTGCGAAAACGGTCATCGCGACCACACCCGACGATGACGTCAACCTGCTGGTCTGCCAGCTCGCGAAGACGACGTTCGACGTCGAAACGGTTGCCTCACGGGTCAGCCAGCCGGACAACGTCGGTGCCTTCGAATCGCTCGGTGTCAGCGCGATCGATCTGTCGATGGCGACGGCGTGGTCACTCGAGAACGTCATCGAACGGCCGTCGCTGTCGGCGTGGATGAACGAACGTGGCCGAACCGGTGACGTTCAGGAGATCGAGGTGACGGCGACGGACCTTGTCGGGAAGACGATCGCCGATCTTAACGCTGAAATTCCCGATGGTGTTATTGTCGGCCTGCTCACCCACCGGGACGGCGCGACCGAAGTTCCGACGGGTGATCACCAGCTACGAGATGGCGACCGTGTGACGTTCCTTGGGCAGACAACCGCTGTCGACCGTGCAGTCAAGCGGTTCCACCCACACGATTGACCGCTTCGACGGTCTAATCTGGCGGTCTCTCCAGCAACTGCGGTATTTGCAACCAGCTCCAGTTGTACCGCCCCTGTCTTGCCTCTCTCAGACACTACCGCATCACTCGAACTACTGTTGGACGTGCCGACGCCTGTCTAGCTCACTATCACCTCTTATCGCCCCTCCTGGGTAAATTCGCCACGCCCGCGTCTCCATGACGCCGTTTCCAAGGACAGCCTTCCCGTCTCGTTTCGAGTGGTACTCGAGTATCCACTCCGTTGTGTCGCCGCTCAGTGGTAGCTACTATTGTGTCCTATATTGTGCAAGTTGTACAAAACCTTTAAACGCTGCCAGCCCATAGACTGGCGTGATGACAACTGATATCGACAGCGGATCGGCGGCCCACTCTCCGACTGAACCGCTTCACATCGACGGGAAAGATAATCTCGACGATGTCGTCGCTGAGCACGATGTCGTGCTCGTGGACTTCTTCGCAGATTGGTGTGGCCCGTGCAAGATGCTCGAACCGGTCCTCGACGACCTTGCGGCAGAGACAGCCGCAACGATCGCGAAGGTCGACGTCGACCAACACCAGCAGCTCGCCGGCGCGTACGGCGTCCGCGGCGTTCCGACGCTTGCCCTCTTCGCCGGCGGTGAGCAGGTCGAACAGCACACCGGTGCACTGCCGGCTGACAGACTCCAGACGCTCGTCGAAAACTACACTGAATGAGCACGGACACGCCCGTAACTGAGACTGCCGTTCGAGACGTCGTGATCGTCGGCTCCGGCGTCGCCGGCCTCTCGGCTGCCGTCTACACCGCCCGCGCGGACCTCGAGCCACTCGTCCTCGAGGGGCCCGAACCCGGCGGCCAGCTGACGCTGACGACCGAGGTGGAGAACTACCTCGGCTTCCCCGAGGGAATCGGCGGGATGGAACTCATCCAGAACGGGAAAGAGCAGGCCACGCGCTTCGGTGCCGAATTCACACACGGAGTCGTCGAGACTGCCACGCTCACCGAGCAGCCGTTCGCACTCGAGTTGGCAAGCGGCGAGACGATTCGAACGCGAGCCCTGATCGTCGCGACCGGCGCGAGCGCTCGCTGGGTCGGCGCTGACGGCGAGGACGACCTGATGGGCTACGGGCTCTCGACGTGTGCAACCTGTGACGGTGCGTTCCACCGCGGCGACGACGTGCTCGTCATCGGCGGCGGCGATTCGGCGATGGAAGAGGCGCTCTTCCTCGCGAAGTTCGCCGACAGCGTGACGGTCGTTCACCGCCGCGACGAGCTTCGCGCGTCGGACATCATGGCCCAGCGTGCCCGCGACCACGACGCGATCCAGTTCCGCTGGAACACCGAACTGCTCGAAATCCACGGTTCTCAGGAGGACGGGGTTACCGGTGCGACGCTGGTCCACCACCCCGACGGCCATCCCACGGGGCAACTCGAGTCGGGTCGCGAAGTCGGCCGCGAAACCGTCGATGTCGGCGGCATCTTCTACGGTGTCGGCCACGTCCCGAACACGGAGTTCCTCACGGAGACGGCCGTCGAACTCGACGACGCGGGCTACATCCGAACCGAACCGGGAATGACGACCGAGACCGCTGTCGAGGGCGTCTTCGGTGCCGGTGACGTGATGGACCCGGACTACCGACAGGCGATTACGGCCGCCGGAACGGGAAGTATGGCCGCGCTCGACGCCGAGGAATGGCTCGAAACTCGTGATGTCACAGCGTCTGCAGCACACTCTGTTGCAGAAGCTGAAGCTAAAGCCGAAGCGGGGGCGGGGGCAGGGGCCGAGGCCGAAGCCGAAGCCCGAACCGAGGCCGACGCCGAAGCCGAAGTTGAGGCCGAAGCCACCGACTAAGCTTGCCGGCCCTTCTCCAACTCGTTCATCTTTTCATCCTCTCGTCTTTTCACTCGCTCGTCTTTCTTCCCTCTCGGCTGTACTCATGGATCTGGATTGTAAATCTCAGTATTCGCTTCGCCGTCGACTGCAATCTCAGCGAGCAGTCCCTTTCGGACGACTCGAGTAAGCGCGTGATCGACGAGTTTGATCGGGCCGGGAACTGGTGTCTCCATGACGCCGACACCGGTCGTCCCCGCCGGGAGAGCGGCTCCCTCGACGTGGCTGACTGGCTCGGAATCGACATCGCCGTAGTCGTACCACTGTGACCAGACGTTGCCGATCGGATGCGGTCCGCTCAGCAGGTTTGGACCTCCGTTACACCAGAACACGCGTATCGTTTCGTCCGTTTCGGCCTGAATCGGACCGTACTCACCGTCTTCGGTGAAGCGACCCACTTCGCCGTTGAAAAGCACGTAGGTCGGGTCCTCCGATGCCATCGCGTCGTAATCGATCTGATGATGCCCCTCCTCGCCCGCCTCCCGATCGGTGTAGAGTTCGTGCTGGCCGAGGTAGAGTTCGCGATCGACCTCGGGGAGACCGTCTTCTGGCTCGACGAGAATCGTACCGAACATCCCGTTGCTGATGTGAACGTTGTGTTCGCCGGGGGCACAGTGGTAGTAGAACGCGCCAGGGTACTCGAGTCGGAACTCGACCTCGACCGGCCCGTCTCCGGGTGGATTGTCGTATCCGCTGCTGCGCCGCCGGGGCCGTACACCGCGTGTAAGTCAATGTTGTGGATGTCGGCGTTGAGATCGTCCGGGACGTCGAACGTGAGGTGAATCGTATCACCCTGTCAAGCGTGGATGAACGGGCCGGGGATCTCGCCACCGAACGTCATGAAATCGTAGGTGACGCCGTCCTCGATTTCCGCGACGAGTTCTTCGGTGTGGATGTCGATCTCGTGGCGTTGGGGGTCGTCCCAGTCGACGGGGTCCGGAATATCCGTCGGATCGGCTGCGATCGTTTCGACATCGGTGTCTTCGGCGGGGCGTTCCTCATCGTCATCGTTGTCTCCGTTGCCATTCTCATCCTCCTGAGCGCTAGAGACGCCGCCGAGCACGCCGATCGCTCCCGCCGCACCGAGTGTCTGTACTACGGTTCGCCGAGTGATGTTTCGCCCCATCACATCGACATCTCCACCGATGTGCGAAATAAAATGATCCCCTGCTACAGTGCGATGTCTGTCCCAATCACGAAACCACTGCTCGTTTGCGCTTTCGATTCAGCACAACAGCGCCACTTTCCTGGGCGAGTTTTGCAATACTTGGTGTGGTCTTCTTCTCGCTTTGTCACGCGAAGTCGGAAGTAGGTCACTTCCCAACCGGATCCCACTCACTGAGAGCGGTGCTCATCCTCTATGGTGTTCCACCGCGTACACTCGCGTATGAGTGAGCAAATCCTCCTCCCGTACGACGGTTCGATGCCCTCGGAGAAGGCACTCGAGTACGCCCTCGAGACGTTCCCCGATGCCGACCTCACCGCGCTGTACGTGGTTCTGGCACCGCGGGGCTACTGGGCGGCTTTCGAGGAGCCCGAAGACAGAATTCCGAACGCGGAACGGGTAAAGGAACGTGGTCGTGAGATCCTCGACGAGGCCGCAGCGATGGCGGCAGACCAGGACCGAGACCTCGAGACCGAGCTGATCATCGGCGAGCCAGAGCATGTGATCGTTGGCCAGGCTGCAGAGGGCGGGTACGACTCGATCGTCATTGGAAGTCATGGCCGCGAGGGCGTTTCACGGGTGTTGCTCGGCAGCGTTGCAGAGAAGGTCGTCCGGCGGTCTCCGACGCCAGTCGTCGTCGTCCGGTGACCGCTGTCGGCGGACTGTCGCATCACCGCACTGTTTAATCCCTTCTTTTCCCCACTCTCACTCACTCTCTACCGACTCGATCTGTTGCGACCCAATTGGCACGCAGACTGCCCTGACAGGGCAACGATCTGAAATAACATTCATCCCGGCGCTCGGACAGGTGGTGCTATGGCACTCGAGTCGTTCTACCATGTCGCCATCAAAGTCGAAGATCCGGAGACTGCTGCAGCGTTCTACCGCGAGCACCTGAACGCAGATATCGTCGACCGGCGTCGAGCAGCGGAGTCGGACGACGAGTTCGCTGTCGACGCAGTTGTCCTCGAGATTGCCGACAAGCGCGTGTACCTGTTCGACCAGGCTCCCTACGAGGCGGCTGGCCTCGTGGACGAACAGCCGCTTGGATTCTTGCACTTCGGCTACGTCGTCGAAGGCGGTATCGAGGACGCCATCGCGACGCTGTCAGACGACGATGTCGAGATCGTCATGGAGCCGACGGTGTACGGCGATTCACGAATTGCGTTCTTCGTCGCGCCTGGTGGGATCCGAATCGAACTGATCGAGTATCTCGACTAGCTGAGAGGCCAAGTCCTGACGGTTATCCGGGCTGAAAGACGAGCACATATCCACCACCGAACGTGCGTCGCGTATCATGTGTTGTACATCTACGGGCCGTCCTCGTCATTCTCGTTACGGGCGTCGTGTCAGTGGGTGATGGTTCTGTCGCCGGCCACCAGTAGATCGGTCTGAGTCCGTACGAACACGTCGCGGTCAACGTCTTCAATCATCTGCGTGGTTGCTCACCTCGCTTATGTCCCCGGAATTGACTCGCTGGGCAATACTCACAGCTGCACTTCGGTCACGACACACGGTATCAACGGGACACCCTTCGGTGGTACATTCTAGGGTCTCGCTCTTGACGCGGCCTCGGGCGAATACACGCCCGAGGCCGCAGTCTTTGACTGATTCGTTGGTTCGTTCGACGCCTATTCGGCGGTTATACGTCTTGTCTAGCGTCGGTTGCTTCAGCTGAACGTCTTCGCTGTGTTCCTCGATGCGGTCTTCGGCCCTGTACTCGATGTCCTTCGGTTCATCAGTGTTGCGTGGGTTGTAGGGGGTGACTGGCACGATCCCTGCGGCCAGCAGGTGGTCGTGCCAGTCAAGTGTATCGTACGCGCTATCACCAAGCATCCACATCGGTTTAGCGACGGCGAGCGCGTCACGGGTGACGCGCATCGCCGTCTCCTCTGGTGCTTGTTTGCTCTCGGTGAACTCCGCTGTAATCGGGATCTTTGACCCGGTCGAAACGATCGTGCAGCCGTAGCCGTAGTAGTACTCTTCAGCCGTTGGATCATAGTATTTTGATGCGTCAGGATCGGCAGGCATTGCTCTCACGTATGTCGAATCAATTGAGTAGGTCAAGTCGAGCAGGCCCCGCAAGGCGGCCTGCTCGACGAGGTGGTCGAAAATCTCGTCGATGACGTGTTCGAGATCAGTGAGGGAGCGATCGACCGCGTCTCTCGACGGCGGTCGATCGAAGCCACAGCTGAGTCAGACGACTGTGTTGTTCAGTTCTCGTGCAACCGGACGGATGCCGTAGATATCCTTGTAGTAGCAGTGCAGAAACTCACGCATCATCTCGGGTGGTTCGTGATCTCGTGTTCGCCCCGTCTCCGCCGGGGCGAACACGTCGAACTCTTCGAGAAACTCGAAGGAGAGNCGTAGGATTCTCTTGCAGGGTCGCTGGGCTCATACCACCTCAGCGTTCACCCTGCTCTCTGGTATGAGAACTGTTCTATGACACCCTCTCCATCCACCCTCTATATCGGTCACAGCGCTTCTGATAACAATTCGGTAGCTCGTCCAGACTGTGTAAGATACAGCACGCGAATGTCGAACGGGATATGAATCGATCGTGATGGTGATGATCGCTCAGTACAGGTTGACGAGGCGATGCAGTAGAATGAACTCAATATGTCTGCTATCAATACAGTGTGCAACATCCAGAGAAGGTATGCAACAGAGAGTGGTTGTTCACGTCATGGGTGTTACGTTCTGATTCAACCGGAACACGTTTTCCGGATCGTACTCGGTTTTCACCTCGACGAGTCGATCGTAGTTCTCCCGATACGCGAACCCCTCGCGTCCAGTTTCCTCGCTGATGAAGTTCATATACGTGCCGTCGGTCGAGTACTCGACGAGTGCATCGTAGCTCTCGCTCGCCCATTCGACGCACTCTCCGTCCTGCTCCTGGTCGTCCCAACGCACCTGGACGTTTACAAGGAACTCCGTGTCCCGGTGCGGGTAAGCGGTGGCGTCCACAGGGACCCTAGACATGGCACCGCCCATGTGGGCCATGGCGTATTTAGTATCGTCTGTGGGCCGCGACAGCCCATACTCAAGGGCGGTGTCGATCATCTCGTCGGTAAACTCGGTAAAGTTCAGCGATTTCCAGTAGTTACGGGCACCGGAAGCATTGGCTGCGTCGAAGAACTGTTGCCACTTCGCGTACGAACGCACCGCGACGTTGTCCCCAAGAGGATCGCCAAACTCGAGGAGCGGCTCAACCAGCGACCATCCGTCGTCTGGGTCCCCGGCGTAGATGGGGAGGACGGCGACCACCGGTTCACCGTGAGAGGTCTCGGGAATAAACGGCGCGGGAGGCGCTGTGAGCACGACGACCCAGACGGTGAGTTCGTCAGGGATGTCGGCGACGTAATCTCGCCACTGTCGAACCACCGCCTGGGCATCCGCTGCACGATGGATGATCAACCCCGCTAGGACCCCCGGACCGACCTCATGGAGGTCGAATTCGAAGGAGGTAACGATCCCGAAGTTGCCGCCGCCACCTCTGACCGCCCAGAACAAGTCGGGATGTTCGTCCTCGCTCGCGTGCAGCAACTCGCCGTCGGCCGTGACGATGTCCACCGAGCGGAGGTTGTCGACCGTCATTCCGTACGTTCGCGACAGGTACCCGAATCCGCCGCCGAGGGCGAGTCCGGCGATGCCGGTCTCGGAGACGAACCCGAGCGGCGTGGCGAGCCCGAACGCCTGGGTTTCGTGGTCGACATCCGCTAGAGTCGCTCCCGGTTCGACCCAAGCCGTCCGGGCCGTCGGATCCACGCGGACCGCGGTCATTCCGGAGAGGTCGATCGTGAGACCGTCGTCACAGACCGCGTTCCCTGCAACGTTGTGTCCATTCCCCTTCACGCCGATCGGTAGGTCGTGTTCGCGTGCAACGTTCACAGACGTGATGACGTCAGCGGTACCGGCACAGCAGGTGATGACGGCCGGGTGTTTGTCGATCATGGCGTTCCAGACCTTGCGTGCCTCGTCGTAGCCCTCGTTACCAGGCCGGAGGACGTCGCCATGAATCTCGTCCTCGAGTGTCTTGTAGGTCGACTCGGCAAGCATGGCTTCACCCGTCATCGACCTGACCACCCTGGCGAATACCGGTCATCTAGCAGGCCGAGAGTATCGTTTATCGTCCGTTGTGCATCCCCATGGGTACTCGTGCCCGGATCGTCGATTCCGAATCCGTTCCAGCGTGTATCGCTCATGATTGCAGACACCGTCAGGAGCAACAATCGGTGAGAGCCACGATAACTTCGCGTGACACGCAGTTGTCTGCAGGAGTTTGGATGTTCACACCCTGTTCATCGACTAGACGGTGAACACATCGATCCCGACGGGAGTCCCCTCGTGCCAGTAGTCTTCAAAGGTCGATTCGGCCCACTCGCGGACGGCATCAGCCTCGCTCTCGATCAGCGCGGTCGGCGAGCCCTCCTCATCGGCCAGCCGCAGGTTCACTTTCCCTTCGGAACCGAGCACGATGTACGGGATCGTTCCCTCGAAATGACGGTATTCGACCCGGCCGGAGTCCAGCATCTCTCGAGAGTGGCGCGACAGTTCCGGATCGTTCTTGAGTACGTCGAGGACCTGTGTCGTGAATACCCACTTGAAGGTGATGGCCTCGCTCATCACGTGTCGCCAGCACGATTCGAGAAAGAGCCGGGTGATGGCGAACGAAAACGACCAGAATTGACCACCGTCCTCGAACAGGCGCACGTGCTGTGAGAGCGGGGCTGACGCGTTCGCTCGACTCACGGCCGTGATCTCCGCGTCGGCCAACTCGCTGATATGAAATCCGTACTCTTCGTCCGGGAACCACTGAAATACCTCGCGGAGCGTCCGTTCGGCAGTCATCATCTCACTGAAGGCTTGATATTCCTCGTGCACCCAGGCCCCAAGTGGGGTAATATTGCATACTTGTCCCTTTTGACTGATCCAGTTGCGTTCGTCTAACTCGTCGAGAATACGCCCCAGCGTCACTCGGGATACATTGACCTTCGTCATCAGCCCGTCCCGGGCGTGGGGGCCATCGGTTAAACACCGAAGGAGAGCCACGCGGTTTTCCGAGTTCGCGAGAAAGGCGATATCGTCGTCCGAGGGGTTCATGCTTGACCTAGGTGCGTCACTATATGCTATGGGACAATATAACATGTGCATGCTACTCTGACTCAAGATACGATGGAACTTACCGAACTGAGTGAAGTGGTTGTGTCTGAATTGTATTCTGAAAGATGCGCACCCTATATCCCTCACGACTTTATAGAAATCCGATGCTTGGTGGGACTCTTAGCGGTCAATAAGTCGATTCACTTTCGAGTCGTTCAGGTTTCACGTTTCGGAGTAAAGTGATACCTCGTGCTGCATAGATACTCTATATTCATCAGCCAGTACGTATCATCTATTGAGGGTTTCAACAGAGCTGTTGACCCACGATTGCTGAATCGGGTCGTCCGTTCATAAGGGTACTGAACAGGGGAACAGCGTCCTTACCGGACACGGAGATATCCCGCAGCTTCGATAGCGGTCGTTTCTGTCGTCGACTCGACGAACTGTCTCTCTTTGCGTTCCATGTCGACATGCCGAATCGTAACGACTGTCCACGGATTCACGTAGCTCTTTCTTGGTAGCCTACCCGGGGCAAAGTCACCGTCTGCGAGCGGGATAGCAACCGGCCGCTTCGTCGTCGTCGCGGCTGCCGCGTAGATGTTTCCTCGTCGTGGAACGGGTGTGTGCGATCAGTCAGACAGACGTACGTCCGGTAGTCGTGATCCGCGAGAAGACCGATGCTCTTGATGACTGCGTCGCGCTCGTAGGCATCTGTCATTCCTCGTCGCCGTAGTAGTGGTCCGTCGTGTCTGTTGCCTCCCTTTCGGGCGTCCACATATCGACCGCGCCAGCCTAGCTACAAGGGTGGGTTTATACTAGCTACTGCAAGTCACTGCACACCTGATCAAACGACGGCTGTACAGTCAGTGTGTAACTAGTTGCAGTTGTTACTATAGCTCCCGGCCGGGAATCCATCGACCATATTATAATTTGACACACTTCTCCGAAACGGCCGACTTATCGACGGAACCGGTTCCCCGTGGTTCGACGGCGATATTGCTGTTCGGGATGGCCGAATCACTGCGATTGGTATTGTCTTCGGATCTGGCGAAACAGAGATCGACGCAGCGGGTCACGTCGTCGCACCGAGCTTCATCGACATCTACACGCACTCCGATTCCACGCTCCCCGCGAACCGAGCGGCCCACAGCAAGGTCCGCCAGGACATCACCGTCGAGATCGTCGGCAACTGCGAGACGGGTGCAGCGCCACAGTACGGACTCGCTGCGGAGGACGTCGACGAAGGGTTCGCCTATCGTGGTGTCGGCGATGTCGTCGACACGAGCCAGTGGGAAACGATGGGTGAATACCTCGACGACCCCGAGGCTGGCGGCGTGTCGCTCAACGTCGGCTCGCTGATCGGCCACGAAAACGCCCGAACTCCCGTTCTCGGCTACGAGGACCGCAAGACGACGGCCGATAAAGTCTCTCCTCGACGAGGCGCTCTCGGACGGTGCTGTCGGTCTCTTGACGGGCCTCAGCTACACCCCCGGCGCGTTTGCCGACACCGAGGAGTTCGCCGAACTGTCCGGCGTCGTCGCCGAGCACGACAAACTGTAGATGACTGGCCAGCCCGCAGCCAGACTTGGACTCGAGGACCGCGGCGTGCTGAAACAGGGTATGTGGGCGGATATTACGGTGTTCGACCCCGATACGGTGGGACAGGGTGGGTCGTTCGTCGATCCAGCCGCCTATCCAGATGGGATTCCGCACGTGCTCGTCAACGGTGAGTTCGTCGTGCAGGACGGCGAGCATACGGATGCGTTCCCCAGAGTTGCGCTTCGGTGAGCGCTTCGTCGTTTCTTTGATGTCTATCGGTGGGCCGTTGTCGCGGCAGAGCGGTTGTCAGTATTGGTCTTGTACTCTGTCGATTTCACACTGCACACACAGATCGTCAGCAAAACAGGAGACACTGTCGTAGGTGCAGTCGTACGCCTCAACGTGTACTGACTGTCGACGCTTTTCCTGTCGCCAGATACGCTCCCAATCCTCGATGTCCATATCAGCGGACGTAAAGACGACGTTCTCGTCTCGGTCTTCTATTTTCGCGACGGTCACGTCATGCTGGTTTGCTTTGACGACTGCAATCGCTTCCTCGTACGAACCACACCCGTGTTCTTCCGCCCTTGCTGTATCGTCAAGCAGCCGAACCGTAATCGATCCGTCGTACGCTTCTGTTGGTTCGAGCCCACCGGTCATACCGACTAGTTCTGGAAGACCGGGCAAAAGCTTGGGGTTCCCATCGAATGGATACGTCGCCTGTCCGACACCGAACTATGTGGTGTCTATCCGTTGGGTTTCGTTTCTTGTTGCACGATTATTGACATGCCACTCGGGGCACCGTCTATAGTAGCTACTGCAAGTCAATGCACACCTGATCAAACGACGGCTGTACAGTCAGTGTGTAACTAGTTGCAGTTGTTACTATAGTTAGTACAGTTTGAGGAACGAGCAGGTCGTAGAGTTAGTTTGGAATGTTTCCTGCAGACCTGCCCAGCGAGCGCTACGCGGCGGAATTTGCTGAATCTTGGGAACGCGAGCGGACAGCGACACCCATCAGGTGTTCGCCGTCCGTCTCCACGCAACCGGTTGTTCGCTCCGCGAGACATAAACGACTCTTCGCTTGCTCGGCGTAGAACGCTTTCATCAAGCAATCTGGCATGGAGTACAGCGGCTGGCTGACAGCGTACCAGACCCACCGACGGCAAAGCCGTTGCGGACCGTCATCGATGAGACCGCTATCAAGATCACCGGCAACTTGTCTTGGGTATCTGCTGCAATAGACATAGACTCACGACTAATTCTTGATGTCGCAGTGTTCGGCCGGCGAGACACCGATCTGGCCGCTGCATTCCTGCATTGATTGACCGAGAAATACGATCTCTCCGAGACAGTGTTTCTCGCCGGTGGCTATGTCTTTCTGTTTGCTCTCTCGATTAGGGTTGTGCAATCCACTCGACTATATTGTTCGAAACTTGATGAAAAATGGGTTTACACCTTCAAAATTCGAGTTGGCCACTTTCATAATTCGTGGGTCGGCAGTCGGTCAAGCGTCAGAGAATGAATTGAATAATTCGCACACTACTGTAATACGCAATGACCGCACCAGTCACTCAATGGACAGACACCAGCGGAAGTGCTAAACTAAACAGCTCTCTAACACTCATATTGTTTTGAATACTAGATGTGGTTATATTATGGATGGTGGTCTATAGCTTGTCTCTCACGAATTGATCTTCTGGGGGAAACATATAATGTTCTTCAGAATAGGTGTTTTCATGTCTGAGAATGACATAAACCGACGATCGGCGCTCAAACGTACTGGAACAATCCTTTCAGTGGGCTCAGTACTAGCAACTGGAAGTGTGACAACAGTAGCAGCAGAGAATGAAGAACAACAAGAAACACAGCAGCTAACAGAAGACGTAGCGTCACAGCAATCACTTGAGTTAGGTGAAGATGCAACCTTCTCTACCTTCGAGTTCACATCAACTGGCCAATCAGGGAACGCGACTACTGGTCAGGGGGTCAACGCTGGCGCAAACCGAATGGAAGCCGGGATCGAGGCGAGTAGCCTCATCACTACGGAGTCTGGACAAAGCTTTGTATTAATGGGGGCCTCGGTCGATGTGACTGGGGATGAAAATACGAGCCAAGATGCGATAATAACCTACTCTGGCCAATATAATGGGGAACTCGAAGCTGGATTAGGACTAAGTAGTACATTTGTCGAAATAGATGCGCAGTATGAAACGACTTCTGTTCCAGGGGTTCAACGAGTGAATATTATCAATGAACGGAAGAGTGTTGGCAAAGCATCATACGAGGACGAGTTCGTTGTCACTCAATCTGCAACAATTGATGCGAACGAACAATATCTGTTCTATGCCTCCATGACACTTGGTGCAAGTGCCGAAGTCGGTTCTGCTTCTGCTGACTTTGGCCCGTATGTTGGCGGACCAACATCGCCACCTCAAGGTGTAACAGTCGAGTCGATCGAGATCAATTTTGTCTGAACTATAGTAGTCATTAGAAATAATTGCTTATTTTTGGAAGCGAGAGTTGATCAAGAGCGGTATCAGCCGCTGTTGTAAGTTCAGAAAGTGAGTCAAAAAATTGGTTGCTAAGTGCTGATTGGAGTTATCTCCAGCACTCCTCGGCCGGATTTAGATCAGGTGAATAGGCCGGGAACCTCACAAGGGCGAGGTCGTCACGGGCTGCCAGGTCCGTGACGGCCGACGCCTGAAAATACGGCGCTCCATCCAGCACAATGATCAGTTCATCTTCGAACTCTTTGCATAACGCAAGCATGATCTGTTTTGCGTGTTCGGTAGTCACGTACTCTTCAAATCGAGAGAAAAAGCGATCACCGTCCTCAGTGATCGCGCCCAATAGACACGTCCTGTCGCGTTGTCCAGACAATTCGACGGACGGCCTTCGAGGACGGCCGTGTGCCGTGCGGAAACCACGTGGCACGCGGCTCAACTTGCATGGATTTCTTGGTTTGATTGATACAGACTACTGCGGCGTCCATCTCCCGCCGCTTTTTTGAGTTCCTCACGGAACGCCTCTTGCTCCTCAGCATCTGATTCGGCGGCTGTAGGACGTGATTTTTGGTAGCACACTCCTGACATCCTTAGTGATTCATGAACTGTTTCTTCAACTCTTGTTCTCTTTTTCTGGAGGGTTTCACTTTCTATCAGACTATTGGTCATTAATAACAGCCTGCTCAAGTGACTCAGCACCAATAAATCGCGTAAGCCAACTGTCTATTATCCACCGTTGAACGTCGTACTACTCGGCTCGTTCAGTCTATGCAACGCCGTTTTGTATGCTAGTGCCGCCAAGAGCTGTTGTATTGGCTTCTTGCCCTCCACGTACCGAGGGAATCTTGCAATTCCTCACTAGGGATTTCGTCAAGATGACCAACCGCACGGAACTCCAACCTACGAGCAAAACGTTCTCAGGGTACTATCGTTCGAAAAGAGTTGACCACAGATCTCTCTGACAGTATTGATACTGTGACTCGTATCGAAACTCATGTTCTGACTACGCAGCTACTCCAACAAAGATATTCAGTCGTTTATTGCCGTTCGACTCTCAGTAGAACATTGTGATACAATATACAATCTGATTGATATAGGTGGTGTGTTTACGAGACATTCAATTGGGACTTCTAGCCATTTAATCATAAGCACCGTAAAACTGCGTCTTCCGTTTCACAGTTGGACCCGATGTATTCCGGACATTACGGGCAGAACTGACAGCAAGTTGGTGAACCTATGGGACTTGGTGGATTCCCCTCCAGAACGTTCTGATCGTCCAGTTTCTCCTTCGAAGCGCGTGGCACTGATGAGAGCAAAGCCTGTGTGTACGGATACGTCGTCTCGATTGACTACAGACTACAAATATAGTAACACCTGCAACTAGTTACACACTGATCGCACTTCCGCGGTTTTCACTCGTTCCACTCGCTCCGACCCGCGCTGCCGTCGTGCGATCAGGTGCGCAGTGACTTGCAGTGGCTACTATATGTCAAGGAGAGAGCCACGAGTACCAGGGAATGCTTGGCTCTCACCGGGCGTCGGGTGCTGGCAGTCCCGTGCTATGGGAGAGTCGGGTGAAGATGTCACCGTCCGTCAATGAGCTACGACCTGATCGTACGATGCCATCGTAACGCCAGCATCTGTTCATTATTCTCTCACTATATGAAAGTTACTCATACTCGTACGTGAGAATCCGGCCAAACGACACAGAGCAGGATGGAGGTGGCCGCGAGTCGTCGAGACAGCGCTGTTACCGTGGGGGAGGGTGTTTGACGTGTGCCCCACGGAGAAACAGTAAACGCTGTTGAGTGGGAAACCGAAGTCAGTGGATGTCAACTGACGACAGATCTGATGCCGATTGTCCGCCCCATCCAGAAGTTGTCTCTGTTCGTCTGCGCCACTTGGTACCAGGACCACGCCAAATGAGGTCTTCTTGACAGGGTCCTGTAGATATGAACTATATCCTACTTCCACACCCATAGGCTAGCCCATAGATGATATAGGAAGACTTATCCTAATCAGGTCTAATTAATATACTGGGATGCTGATCAGCGACTAAGGTCGTCAGCCATGTCCTTGTAAGCAGAAGTGATCAGCTATTCCACCCCTTTCAAGTGGGTTCGGCTAATTTACATTCTTCCTGCGTCGTGGTTCGTGTTACTGTCCGCAAACTGAGTGCCGACTCGCTAGTGTCCTTGCTGTGTTAGATACAGTCCAATATTAGGGCATATAGTGGAATTAAAAACAGAAAATACATGATGTGTGGAACCACATTCATTCACGTGGGTGCGCGGTTGCTTTACGAGTGTATGGGTGTAAAAACAGCCTTGCGAGGTTGGAGTGAGTTCCCAGTGGTCGAACAGCGCAGACGTTGGGAGAGACAGCACAGAGGCCGAGACCAACACGCTTCACAACTACACAACAATAGAAATAAATATTTGTTCGACTAGGTAGCACCCGTCGCTACGAGAGTAGCGGGTGTGTGCAGTGCGTACTGTGGGGGTCTCGTAGCGTGACACGATAACGGAAGTATTCGACATTCCAGCCATGGATACAAAATTTGACCAAATAGATCAGCGGATCGTAGCGCTACTGAAAGAGTACGGCATACGACTGTTGCAATTTTCTATTGGAGCCGTGTTTGTCTGGTTCGGGTTATTAAAGGTCGCAGGCATTAGTCCGGCGTTTGAACTCGTCGCGAATACTGTTTATTGGGTTCCGCCTCGCCTGTTTGTCCCGTTCTTAGGCTTCTGGGAGGTGGTCATCGGGCTGTTACTCGTATTCAATCGACTCAAACGCCTGGCCATACTGCTCCTCTTGTTGCAAATGCCCGGAACGATGCTGCCGATTCTCCTGCTCCCCGATGTGGTCTTTACCCAGTTTCCCATCGGCCTCTCCCTAGAGGGGCAGTACATCGCAAAGAATATCGTACTGATCAGTGCCGCACTCGTCGTTGGAAGCACGGCTCGAGAATAAGCCATCACTGCCGTCTGGACCGAATTTAGAGAACGGATCGACGCCTACGTTGTATCGCCCATTTGCAAGTCGCATAGACTCTGTTATTGTATGGCCTACCTTCGAATTCACCTTAAACTACACCATACTTATCGCACAGTCCTGTTCCATCAGTAGTCACAGGAGATAATCCGCACGAAATGTAAGTTCTCCCGCGAGCGGCAACTCGACGACAACTGGATGAGGTCGTCAGTGGAAACGGCTACAACCGAGTCATGCCAGGGAACAGCCCCCCGAGAAGTCATCTACAGGTACCCAACACGTCTTCACGAGTTGGGGTCAGTCGGTATCTGGACTGTTTTCGACTCGCCCACCCTCCGTCAGTGGTTGTTCGTGCTCTATATGACGCGGATCGTTGGTCGATGTCTCCGAAACTCGTGTCTGCTCGACGGTCCACGCGGTCGTTGGGTCGATACCCTTTCGTCTCGCGTCAAACCGCGAGAGCACGTACACGATCCCGGTTAACAGGAGGATGCCGACGGGGAGCAGTGCAACGGCCGCCCAGGTTGAGCGACCCCAGAGAGGGCTTCCGTACCCCCAGACCAGGAGCAACGTGATCGAGACTAGCATGACCGGAACCGCGTAATAGATTTGTGTGCGGACGTGATCGATCAAATCTGCACCCGTAAACGTCGCCGAGAGTACCGTGGACGGAGAGATTGGTGAGGTGTGGTCGCCGAAAATGGCCCCCGAGAAGACTGCACCAACAACGACAGCGACCATTGTGTGACTCCCTGTAAGTTCCCAAGCGATGGGGATCGCGATCGGGGTCAACGACCCCATCGCTGCCCACGAGTCACCGGTAAACGCCATAAACGAACCCACCAGCAGTACGACGACGATCAGCAACTCCGCTGAGAGGAACGCTGTAGCGTATCCGGCAACGTACTCACCCGTCCCGAGGGCAACGATAACTTCGCTGATCGCCCAGGCAAAGACCAGAATCGCGACGGCGTGTATCATGAGTGCAAAACCCTCGATGCTCGTCTCGACACTCTCGCCGATCGGCTGTAGATCGAGTCGATACGCGTAGTAGTACGTGGTCGCAACCATGATCACCGATGCGATGACGAGCGACGAGGCGTAATCCGCGTTGATGATGACATCGTAGAACTCGGCACCGGACGAGTACCCGGACCAGGCCACACCAGCGACCATCGATACAACGAGGGCAAGCACTGGTACGATAAACACCCTGAGGCGTGGATCTTCGAGATTGGGGGTTCCAAGCTCCTGGTTGACATCCTGCATCGGCTCGGCATCATCTCGAGTAACCTTGCCGGTCGTCGCAGCCCGGTGTTCTGCAGTGAGCATCTCACCATAATCCCGTCCGCTGACGACGATAATGACGACCATTGCCATCGCCAGAATCGAGTACATGTTGTACGGAATCGACTGGAGAAAGATCATAAACGACGATGGTGTCTCGGCCGTAGTGAGGTCGGTGGCACTATAGCCGGCTTCGATCATAGAGATCTGAAACGCTGCCCACGAGGACAAGGTAAGCGTGGAAACGGGTGCAGCCGTTGAGTCGACGATGTACGAGAGTTTCTCTCGAGACATCTGCAGTTTGTCGGAGATGTCTTTCATCGTGGTTCCGACGATAGCGGAGTTGGCGTAGTCGTCGAAGAACATCGCTAAGCCGATCATCCACGCTGCAAGACCTGCCTTGCGCTTGGTATCGACGCGCTCCGTCGCCCACGTGGTGACAGCGTGCGTGCCTCCCAATCGCCAGATCATAGCGACGGCCGACCCCAGGAGGAAACAGAAGATCACGATCTGCATGTTGAAGATACTGTCACCAACCGATGCGACGACCCAGTCCGTACTCTGAACGAGTCCCCAAATACCAGCAACGAACACACCCAGCACGAGACTGAGTGGCTCCGCTGCAGGAATACCGAGGTCTGTGAAGATGTCAGCGAGAAGCGTTGTACTCTCCTGATAGTGATAAATTGACCCACCAGTCCAGACGCCGAGAAATAGGGCTAGAGATGCCTTTCTTGTCGTAAGCGCAAGACTGATTGCAACGATGAGTGGAATAACTGACCAAATTCCGAACGTCCCGGATGTCATATGACACTGTCAAACACACTGGTATTTAAATCCATCCAAATAAAACCGGACAAGCAGGACTAGAGTCAACCTTGGGTGTTTTTATTGGACAAGAATTGATATATGGGGTACTGGGGATGGAAGATCACTGAACTAAGTGAACTCGAGAGCGAATGCTGTCTCTACCACCGGGACCCCATTGCGGAACCAAAACACGAGTCAGGGCTTCTCGAGTGTGTCTATCTACATAGTAGTTAGCGTGAGCTACCACAACTGAACTGTCGGTTTCAACTCCGGTCCGCTCCGTCCAACACTGACGATAGTAAGTCATATGTAGTCCGAATCACTTCTCCTATACTGGATGTCGAACAACATAGGTGGCTTTGAGTCAACCCACGAATCGGCATGTATCTCCCACTGGCACGACCCGGAAAGTGACGAGTTTGTCATCACCGACGGGAACGGAGCGTACATCTACGACGAGGATGGAAACGAATATCTCGATCTCATCTCGTCGTTATATTGCACCAATGCGGGTCACAGCAATCAACACATTATCGACGCCTGCAATGCACAGCTACAGGCGGTTCCATACGTTTCGTCGTCCCAGGGAAACGATTCGCGGACGGCTCTCGCGGACAAGTTGGCGACAGTTGCTCCAGAATCGTTTACAGATGTTGTGTTCTCTGTCTCTGGTAGTGAAGCAAACGAGCTGGCGGTACAGTTCGCCCGGAAGGCAAAAGATGCGCCAAAAGTCCTGACACGGTGGCGATCGTATCACGGGAGTACGTACGGTGCTGGAGCACTCACCGGTGAACCGGGAACGCGTAATGCCGTCGAGTCACACGCCACGGCAACGGGCGCGGTGAAGTTTCTGCCACCGGTGGCACACAACTCGCCGTTCGACGCCGATTCACCGGAAGAACTCGGTGAGAAGGCAGCGTCTCACGTGGAGTACGTCATTCGCAACGAAGGGCCAGACTCTATCGCTGCACTCCTCATCGAACCAGTTGCCGGCTCGAGTGGCGGCTATCCTGCTCCGCCAGGCTACTTCGAACGTCTTCGTGAACTCTGTGACATGTACGACATATTCCTGATCGCAGACGAGGTGATCACGGGCTTTGGGCGGTGCGGTGAGATGTTCGGGATACAGACGGAGAACGTTGAACCAGACATGATCACGTTCGCGAAGGGTGTTACTAGCGGGTACGCTCCACTCGCTGGCGTTATCATGTCCGATACAGTCGGTGAGCATGTCCGCGAGGGAACGAACCTCGGGCAAACCTTTGCCGGACATCCAGTCGCGTGTGCAGCCGGGCTGGCCGCTGTAGAGGAGTACGAAGACCATCTTATTGACGATGTTCAGAAACGTGCCCCCGTCTTAGAGCGGGAACTACGGTCTCTCGAAGAGAAGCACGACGTCATTACCGACGTTCGAGGACGCGGGTTCCTCTGGACGATCGTCGTCGAAAATCCACGCACTGGAGAACCGTTCGTCGATAGCGTAACCGAAACTGACGTCGAGAATCCAGTACATGCTGTGGTCGACCACGCGAAAGAACACGGCGTTCTCCTGACTACCGGACGGCCGGAGTATCAGCTCATGCTCTGCCCGCCATTTTGCATCGATGAAGACGAGATCAGAACGGCCGTCGAAACGCTTGATAGCGCCTTCGAAGACGTATTCAGGTAATCGTTACAGAAACCGTCCTAAACGGATTGGGGGCTCACAGATTCTGCGTATCCGCTACTGTTGTCTCTTGTCCAGTTCATTGCGGCAACCGAAAATGCATTCGAAGATATATTTCGTTATATAGGGCTAGTAGGATCCGATAGAAACTCGAACGGCAATCTCCATGTCGAGCGACTCATCGGTCACAGTCGAAGCTGTCTCCTATTCTTCAATCCAAACCGTCTTCATATTCACGAACTCTCGAATACCGTGCCGTGAAAGCTCCGCCCCATAGCCGGAATCTTTCGTTCCGCTAAACGGGACTCGCGGATCGGATTTCACGAGCTGGTTAACGAAGACATTTCCCGCTTCGAGGTCCTGAGCGATGGACTCGCCGCGGCTCGTATCGGTTGTCCAAACGCTCGCTCCGAGACCGTACTGACTGTTGTTCGCGACTCGAATCGCTTCCTGTTCGCTGTCAACCGAGAAAACGGCAGCAACGGGACCGAACAATTCCTCTGTCGCCGCTGGCGCGTCCTCAGGGATGTCAGTCAGGATCGTTGGTGGATAAAAATATCCGGGTCGGTCGAGTGGTTCGCCGCCGAGACGGAGGTTCGCACCGGCGGCAACAGACGCGGTAACTCGTTCATGAAGCGTCTCGAGGAGATCCGATCGTGCCTGTGGACCAATATCCGTTTCTGACTCGGTTGGGTCGCCGATAGTGAGCGCTTCCAGTTCTGCGGTCAGCCGGTCGAGGAAGTCATCGAAGACGTCTGTATGGACGACAAACCGCTTCGCAGCGATACACGACTGCCCTGCGTTCTGCGTTCGAGCTGTCGCGCCGACCGTTGCTGCCTTCTCGAGTGGTGCATCGTCTAGGACGATAAACGGATCACTCCCTCCGAGCTCGAAAACGCCGGGTTTGAGTTCAGACCCGCTCGTCTCCGCGACCGCCTTGCCGGCACGTGTACTGCCGGTTAGCGTGACCGCCCGAATCCGATCGTCCCTGATTACATCGGAAACACGGTCGGTAGAAATTTGTATAGACGTGAAAACGTTGTCAGGATAGCCTGCCTGGGTAAAGATCGATTCGATTGCCTGTGCACAGCCAAGGACGTTCGGAGCATGTTTCAAGACACCTACGTTTCCTGCGGTAATGTGTGGCGCTGCAAAGCGGAACACCTGCCAAAACGGGTAATTCCACGGCATGATTGCCAGGACTGGGCCCAGCGGCTCGTAAGTGACGTACGTCTTTGCCCCCGGAACAGCGCCAATGTGTTCATCCTGTAGGTGTTCCCCAGCGTGCTGAGCGTAGTACTCACAGACCCACGCGCATTTCTCGACCTCGGCGACCGCCTGGTCGAGCGGTTTCCCAACCTCGCGCGTTATTTCCGTCGCGTACGTCTCGACATTCGAACGGAGCACATCGGCGACGGCTGCCAGCAGTTCCTCTCGAGTAGCCATCGGTGTTTCACTCCACGATTCGAAGGCGTTCTGGGCGGCCGCAAGCCGTTTCTCGACCGTTTCGTCGTCGTGTTCGTCGTACGTTGCAATGACGTCTGCGGTTGCAGGGTTGCGTGACTGCATAGTTATCTCTATTGACGAGGTGCTGCTACTCGCCTCTATTCAACTCTTCTCATAGCGGTTGATAAGCATCTCGGTATAGGCGATATACTCGAATACAGTCCAATTGATATGTGCTGGGTTGTATGGTATTCGGAGAGGATCGTCAAAAACGGGTGACAAATACATCAAGACTGGAAGAACCAAAACCGAACAATCACTCAGTCTTGACCACAGTTCAAGTGCCGAAGGTCAACGAAGCGGTGGCGGAGCGTCGAGAACGCAGACCAGAAACGGATTGCCGCAGGGAACACGAAGGTGAGTTGCGACCGACACGAAACGTTCCTAGGATACATTTCCATCACAGACCCCGTAGAATCCCTCATTAGTATATGCGAATCCGGTGGAAACATAGTACGCAGTGCTGTCGATACTCTTTCCAGGAACCGTTAGAAGGGTCTACTCGATAACCGCTGTTACTACAGTGGTTTGGTCCGACGAATTCGCTGTCGAGGACCTGTCTGATGCCTTCGAAAGCGTAGACAGGGCCGGTACAACGGCCATTAGCAACAATACCGTGTCCAGATGGTGTTGCCTGGTTAAATCCGTATACTCCGGCGTTCACTGACGATCGATCTGTCGCTGACTTGAGCGGCTCGACGCTGGCGTGTCGCTGAGCGACTATTTCTCTCATGTACTTGTTACTACGTAGAAAATGTCTGGAATGTGCTTGTTACTCCCCAACCGCAATCTCTGACCCATCTGCTGACGCTCGGTTTGATTCTCGGTACTCGTCAGCAATCTCTCGGCGAATCCGACGATACCGGGTCTCGGTTCTTGGTCGCTATCAGTTCCTCAAATGCTCGACACTGTGATACTCCAAAACCCTGTTCATCGCCACTGAAACGGGTATTGTCGATCAACAGCTTCCGCGATAACTTCAAAAAGTGACGGACATGAATGCCAGTAGTCTCCCTCGATCGTGCCACAAAATATGCCCGGTGTGAGCTCTGAGGGTCACGATCCCGCATTGCCTCGGATGAGTTGCTTGACCAACACGGAGGGTGGTCTTTCTTTCTCTTGGGTACGATCTTCGAGTGTCGTGACTGCTTTTCTTTCGATTCAACGAGTGCGACCTGACTCCGGGAACTATATTATATTTGGGTATGACATAATACTGGGCAGATCACTCGAAATTGTGGGCGGAGCGCCGTACACAGTCGTTGGCTATCACAATCTTCGTCCGCATTGGTCTCGAGTCGCCACACCTTGAGCATCTTTGCTGCAATCAATCGTTGTCGAAGTGGCTGTCGGCAGCGCCACCAGGTCCTCTGAACTAATTTTGACGTGCGTGATACAGTACCAGCGTCAATTGCGCTCAACTGCGATCACCTCTCTGTACCACCCGTGAGTAGCCACTTCTAACGCCTACTAGTGGACTGCAGACGGAATCAGAGGCGCTATTACAGACTCGCATTGCTCTCGGGAGCAGTGTCACCAGTTCCGCGGTTTGTGGCGCGGGCGTATCCTCTCTCACTCAGGCGTCGGTTTCGAACACGGGACGGGTCCCTGGTCTCGCGGTTGCTCTCCACTTCATTCGCAGCTACTATCCCCCCCCCATCCGGTTCGATATCAGTGCGAACAAGTGTGTTCGATCCCCCTCTTCGAGCAATGTCGTCGGTGTTCGGGCCTGCACTGGACGAGTTAGCGGCCACAGCCCAGCAGGTGCTTGGCCCACGGTCGTTTCGCGACTACGTCTCGACACACGACCTCGACGCCACCCGGACAGCGCGATACATTTCGGTCGACTCGCTCGCCGATCTCGCCCCGGAGTTACGCGAGGCGGGCGCAATGGTGCTTCGGATGGGGTCCGCACCGAACGGGACGGGCACCGCGTTTGTGCTGGTCGACGGCCCGAACGGGATGGCTGACTTCTTCCTCCACGACGACGTCCTCTTTGGCGGTCTGGCTTCCGACCCAGTGCCGAGTGTCGTCGAGCAGGCACAGCTCCTGAATTTTAGCGTGCTGCCGTCGCTCTCTGAAACCTCGCTCGTCAATCTCGGCCTCGCCTCCGGTGTGCTCTCACACGCACTCGATCTCGACACGACAGGTGCACTCACCCCACCCGCCACCGGCCGGTCGACGTTCACGTTTGATCTCCGTCCGCACAGTGTACTCGAGCCCACCGTCACACATCGAACCGGGCAGGTCGAAACTGACACGCTCTTCGTCGAGCGCCGTGACGGCGACCCGACGCTGTTCGTGGTTGAAGCGAAAACCGGGCCGCGGGCAACGCTCGCCAAACACAAGCTGGTCTATCCAATCCTTGCCGTCGCGGACAGCGTTCCACTCGACATCGAAATCGTGCCGGTCTATCTCCGCTGTCGGCAGACGGATGAGACTATCACGTTCGACGTCGCCGAGTGTTCGTTCCCAGACCCTCGGCAGCAGGTTCCTGGCGTGGACGAACTCGAGGTCGTTCGGTCGAGCGTGGTCGAACACGATGTGCCAGACGCCTAGTCTGGTTCACAATCTGCCTTCCCTGCCTTTGTCACCTGGGTTTGTGACTGGAAATCTGTGCAGTGTCGGAATCCAGTTATGCGAAAGCACAATAGTATCGTCGATTTTGGTAGTTTCGGTCCCGAGACTCTCCATGGTCGTGTAGTATCCACTTTCCTTTCGATTCGGAACGACGAGAGTAATCAGCTTTAACGCAGAACAGCGAAGAAACGGTATCATGAATATTGTTGCGGAATACACGATACGGACCCCGATACTGCCTCCGGTCTTGGAGGCGGTCCCGGAAATGGAAATCAGAAATACGGCGCTCTATCCCGATTCTGGTGACCGAGGGAAGATTCTCATCTGGGCGTGGGGAGACGATTTCGATGCATTCGACGACGCGCTCGGCGACCACGACCTGGTTCGTGAGTACGACTGTCTCGCTCAAACCGGCGACCGGCGTCTCTACGCCATCGTTCACATCGAAGATCTGAAAGACGGGCTGCCCTATCCACTCCTGTTCGAGAATAATGGAGTCGTGCTAGACGCAACGGCGACGCGAGATGGGTTCGACATGCGGGTGCAATTCCCCTCACGAGAGAGCCTGCGGCGATATCGAGAGGGTTGCAAAGAGCGAGGGATCCCGTTTCGCTTACGGACGCTCTCCGAAGCGGACGGGGCGATGAGTGATGGCGCATCGGGTGTAACCGACACCCAGCGTGAGGCGCTCGTGTGTGCACTCGAGCTCGGGTACTTCGACATTCCGCGGCAGGTGACGATGGACGAGGTCGCAGGCGAGTTAGCAATTTCGACGCAGGCAGTCTCAACACGTCTGCGACGTGGTCAACAGAATCTCATTCGAAGTCTGTGAACTTTGCACTTTTTGAACTCTTTGCAGCGAGTAGTCGGCTCCTTATAATACATTGATCTAGTAAACGGGTATCGCTTCAATCGCGGTGTATCTATGAGTGGCTGTCCCACCCATGACACGACTGCGACGCTATTCGGACAGCACGGTCGAGACTACTCGAGACCTGACCGCGACTCGCTTCAGAGCCGGCGCTACGAGCCATTTTCAGGTACATCGTGGACGCGACTCCCCAGCAACTCTCGAGGGACAGACCCAATGACGAACCAATCTACTCTCTCCGCACGACGTCTCGCGACGGATATCGAACGCGGTGATATCACGCCAACGGACGCCGTCGATGCAGTGTACGAACGAATCGAGCGGACAACTGAGTCGATCAACGCATTCGTCCACGTTCGTGAGGCGGGCGCTCGTGCGGAAGCGAAAGCGGCGACGCAAACAGTTCAATCCGGCGAACCGCTCGGCCGTCTTCACGGCGTCCCAATTGCGCTGAAAGACCTAGACTCCACGATCCAGGGGATGCCCTGTACGTACGGTTCTGCTGTCTTTGCAGAGTCGGTCGCCGACGAGACATCGGTGATCGTCCAGCGGTTGCTGGACGAGGGCGCAATCGTCGTCGGGTCGACGAACAGTCCCGAGTTCGGCCACGCTGCCGACACCTCGAATCCGCTGCACGGCACGACCACCAACCCCTTCGATCCCAGCAAGACTGCTGGCGGATCCTCCGGCGGGAGTGCCGCTGCTGTCGCGGCTGGCACCGTTCCAATCGCTCTCGGTTCCGACGCCGCAGGTTCGATACGAATTCCTGCGAGCGCCTGTGGTGTGTACGGTCTCAAACCGACGGCGGGAATCGTTCCCGAGGCGTCAAGGCCGGACGCGCTCGAAGGGAGTGCACCGTTCATGGCCCTCGGCGGCCTCACGCGAACGGTCGCGGATACAGCATTGCTGCTCGAGATCATCACTGGTGTTCACTCGCGTGATCCAGTCAGTATGCCACCCAGTGGGAGTGCGTATCTCTCGGCCACGCGTCAGCCGATCGAGTCGCTCTCTGTCGCGTATAGTCCCGATTTCGGTCTCTTCGAGGTCGAACCCGCGGTCGAGAAGCAGGTGGACGAGGTAGCCGAGACCCTTCGTGCGGGCGGGGCAACAGTCGAGCGCGTCGACCCCACGTTCCCTATTTCGTTCGAGGACATGCGGGACGCCGAAACGTTGCTTTTCGAATCCACACTGGCGTCGACCGCCGAGACCCTCAAACAGAACGAGGGGGTCGATCTCTTGGGTGAGCATCGCGAGTCGGTCACCCCGACGTTGGTCGACCTCCTCGAGAACGGCTCCGACCACAGCGCTGTCGCGTTCAAACAAGCCGATGTTGTTCGCACACAGGTATACGACGCGATTCAGGACGTGCTAGACGAGTACGATCTCCTTCTCACATCGACACTCGCGTGTCCGCCCTTCGAGGCGGGACAGGTCGGTCCGTCGTCGATAGACGGGACCCCCATCGATCCGTATCTGGACTGGGTCCTCACGTGGCCGTTGAACCTCAGTGGTCACCCTGCCGCCTCGGTGCCGGCCGGCCTCTCCGAGAACGGACTGCCGATTGGTGCCCAACTGATCGCCTCTCGGTTCGACGAGGAGACGATTCTGTCGGCCAGCGCGGCGATAGAGCGCCGTCAACCGTGGCAGGACACCTATCCTCTCTGGTAACCGACCGTGGATGCATCTTCGGGACTTAAATTTCATCTGGGATATTTCCTGCTTTCCCGGGTCTCTCTGCGTTCTGTTCGTCGTCACGAAAAATGACAAGTGCACCCGTTAGATCAAACTGGTTTACTGGAGCGGTAGATATCGAATCATCACCAATAACACCACTTCACGATTTGAGACGCAGCGACATGAGCAACCACTGCATGCAGTTCTCTCCGTTCTTTTGCATTTTTCTGTGATGGATTATAAATGCTTATGGCCCTACATTCTACACCACACTGGCAATGATACATGCTCTTGACGCCACCGTAACAGTATAATAGTATTTTGACAACCAGGATTCTGGTATGTGGGATGATGACTTGTGGCCTGTCTGTCTCAGACTATACTGAATTGCCATCGGACACTACTGGCACAGATGTTGACTACGATAGGTTTTCGTCCCGGAGATCTACGGTGTATGCGCTGCGGGGAATTGTTGTTACAAGCCAGCCACTCGCTGCACAAGCAGGTATTTCCATACTCAAAGATGGCGGCAACGCATTTGATGCAACTGTCGCTCATTCGGTCCTGTTCGAGTAGACAAATCTCGAAATAGCACCTCAGATGCCTGGTGACGTGCTTTTTGGTAGAATAACTTTTTTCTCATCCTGCTCAAAAATGCTGATGTCGACTTCATACACGGATTCAAGGTTGTGTTGATTCAACACATCAGGTCCTCCCAACGCGTAGCTCTCACCGTCTTTCAGTAGTAGTATTTTGTCGCTGTATCTTGCCGCGAGATTCAAATCGTGAACGACGAGAAGCGCAGCCATACCGCCCGTTACTTGCTTTCGAACGGTATCGAGAACTTCGACCTGATATTTGAGATCAAGGTTGCTCGTTGGCTCGTCCAAAAGGAGAACATCCGGTTGTTGAGCCAACGCTCTGGCCATGGCCACTTTCTGCTTTTGCCCACCACTTAGCTCGCTGACAGCCCTCATGGCTAGTGGTTCGAGTCCGAGTTTTTCGATGATGGACGATACGACGGTAAAATCTTTCTCAGACGGTCTCCATGAAATATATGGTTTCCGGCCCAAAAGGACGGTTTCGTACACAGTTGCTTCGAAACTGCTGTCTGTCTCTTGTTGTACGTGTCCGATGGTTCGTGCAATATCTTTCTGCTCGAGACAGTCGAGGTCAGTTCCGTCGATGGAAATCGATCCCGTTTCGGGGGGCAGGATGTTGTTCACACATCGCAACAATGTGGACTTTCCCGATCCGTTTGGTCCGAGAATTCCTACTATTTCTCCCGATTCGACAGTCAAACTAACATCTTTCAATACTGTTCGGTCATCGTACCCATACGAAATGTTACAAATATCGATCATTACCAATACGATTTCCTCCGTTTGAGAACCAAATACAGGAACAGCGGTCCACCGAGAAGCGAGGTAATTACTCCAACCGGTATGATGATCGGTGCCAGAACCGTTCGTGCCACGATGTCGCTCCCGAGCACCAGTACTGCCCCAAGGATACACGACCCAGGTAGCAAATACCGATGGTCGGTCCCGACAGCGATACGCCCGATATGTGGCGCAACCAATCCAACAAACGCTATTGACCCTGTAAAGCTTATGACGACCGTCGTGATTATTGATGCCAAGCCCATTATTTGAATGCGCTTTCGTTCTACGTCAACACCGAGGCTTGCCGCTGTTTGGTCTCCTGCGAGCATCGCATTGAGTGACCACGACATCTTGTATAGCAGTGGGAGACAGACTACCAGCACGATCAAAACAAGGACCGTTTGTGTCCCCGTTGCCCGTCCGAGATCGCCGACAGTCCAGAAGACGATTTGCTCCACATCTTCCGGGCGGGCGAAGTATTGAATCAGCGTCACTCCTGCTTCGAAGACATACACCATCGCTATCCCGGCAAGAATCATCGTTTCCGGCGTCGCATCCTTATAATGGACAAGGAGGTAGATAACGACTGCAGGAATAAGGGCGAACAAAAACGCGTTCCCAGCAATGGCAAAGCTCCCACCGATGGCACCAATACCCGTAGTGATTGCAATAGCTGCGCCAAATCCGGCACCTGATCCAATCCCTAGCGTATAGGGGCTTGCGAGTGGATTCTTCAAAATCCCCTGGAGCATTACTCCTGCAGCGGCGAGGCCCGCACCACCAAGAATTCCTATCATCGTTCTCGGAAGACGTAGATCCCAAATAATGGTCGTCGTAACTGCAGACACTCGAACTGAATTCGGAAAGAGCGGTTGGAAGAGCGAGCGTATCGTTTCAACGGGAGAAACATCAGCTGACCCGATAGATAGAGACGCTACTGTAAGAACGGCAAGCACCACTACTGATACCCAGATACGAGACAACTTGCGTGAAACATCTTTCCGATAGCCATCCCGAAGCCGGTTATGAGTGGCTCCCGATTCAGCGCTATGTGAACTCGAGTCCAGCTTCGACTCTTCGGTCATGGTTTCGTAGCCGCAACGAGGAACGCTTCTCCCCAGTAGCCACTCTTCAGATATTCGAACGTTGATTTTGTTTGTCGATCTATACGATTCTCCACAGTAATCTCTTCGAACCCAACACGCTCTAGCAGCTGAACATCTGTTTTGGGTCGCGGAACCTCGGTGAGTGGGAGATCATCCACGACTTCCATCCGAAGGTTGGCATTCAACCGACGTTCGGTACAGAGGACGAGAAAGTGACCTAGATACCGCCACAAGCGTCGCTTGAGCGTCCGATCCAAATTGCCATAGAAATTACCATCTGCGAAAACCAGTTTTCCACCTGGCTTCAATACCCGCTTCCACTCCGTGAGAGCTGATTCGGGATCAGGGAGAGTAAATAGGAGGTGTCGGTTCACGACGGCATCGAACTGTCCACTTTTGAATGGTAGATTCTCTGCATCTCCCTGCGCTAGTCCAACCGAAGGATCAAACTCGTCTACGTTGTCGGCAGCATGTTCCAACATCTCTCGTGAGAAATCCATACCGGTCACGTCGTGGCCGAGTTCCGAAAGGAGGAGTGCGAGTACACCCGGACCGGTTCCTACATCGAGTACGTCAAGATCGGTTGCTCCGAGTGCACGCTGAAATATCGCTTGCCACTCGCTCTTGTTAGCCGTCAGCTCAGTTTTAATTCCGGCCTGGTAATCGTTGGCCTCGCCGCTCCAGTATGAATCAATCTCGGATTTCATCACCAATCACCGCTCCAGAGTCTCGCCAGGTCTTGGATAGAACAGTAGCTCCGGGTATGACGATCCTAGCCACTCTTCAAGATATTCGTTGAACAGTTCCCGGGGCTGCAGGTCAGTGAACAGTTCTGGTTGGAAACATTTTGCGAAGTGAGCCCTCCCGAGCGGCGTAGCTATGGAAAACGCCAGTCGCTCGTGGAACAGGTAAACGTTCCCCTCTTGGACCGCTGTCAAGTTTTCCCAACCAGGTCGATCGATCAACTCATTGAGTCGTCTCTGAGCCTTCTCTTCATCAGCTAGGCTTTCGTTCGCATACACACGTCTAAATATGAACTCTGGATCGTTCTCGAGAAGCCATTCGGGATTTAATTCGTACTCCCCGAACTCTACCTGTGGGAGACTTTCGGCGTCCTCAACTAGATTGTATCCACCAGCGTTAGCGGCAACTTTCCCGTCAAGATTTTCCGTCCCAAACGTGACGTACTCATCGAAGGTTTCCAAATAGAACGTTGGTTTTTCTTCCCGCGATAACCCTTTTGTTTCTGCTTGAATGAGGTCCTGGTAGGACCGAAGGTTCTCAATAAACGACTCGGCTTGCTGTTCTCGATCGAAAATTTCGCCTGCCAGTTCGATGTTTTCGGCTGTCTCATCAAGATCTGGGTTGTCGAAATCGAGTGCAATGACGTGATTGCTGTCTGGGAGTGTTTCCCTTAGTTCGTCGACGAAATCCGGCGAGACGAGAACGGCGTCTGGATCTTGGTTCAGAATCGCTTCAGTATTAATCCCTCCTTCGTCAAATGCAAAACCAACGGACGGTGCGTCTTCCCAGCCTGCTATCTCTGTGTGGTGTGGCAAATATCGTGGATAGCCTTCACTGATCGCAGTTACTCTGTCGCCGACGCCGAGTATGGGAAGAATTTCCTCGAAACCGATCCGTGCTAGTACGACTCGGTCAAGCGGTAGCGATAACGACACTGTTCTCCCTGCCGTGTCTGTTACTGTGACGTCTGTTTCTTCATCGTCCGTGATCTCACCGACACACCCACTGAGCGATCCCATCGCGGTCGAGGCTACTCCCGCAAGAACGACCCTCCGTCGATATTTCGAGGTCATGTTAATAATTCTGTGGTTGTATATAATAAGAGTTGTTGTATTCTATTTTGTTTTATTAATATGGTGCCAGAGGGTACCTCGGCACTGTCGTATCGCGGGTTGGCCACTTCCATCACTCGTCGGTGGGCAGTCGGGCCAGCGTCAGAGAATGACTTGAACAGTTGGTACACTACTATAGCACACAGCGACCGCACCAATCACTCAACAGACAGACGCCAGCGGAGGTGCGAACATAGACCACGACCTGTTGTTTTACACTTCTCCAAGCAGGCTTTCGTACTGTCTCAATGTGATCGATTGAAACTGTGTCAGGCCCTCTTCGGCAGCGAGTGACATCGGCTGTCATCTGTGGCCTCCGTGAACACCCTGACCGCCGACCCACGGGCAGTGAGAGTAACCATCTATCTGGCTACGTCATCGATCATCACGTTCTTATTCACCTTCTGGGACGAACTCTGTCGGCTTCTCGGATTGCGACGACCAGCGCCGTTTCAGGATCCAGCTGCCGATATAGAGCGTCGGCAGGAGTACAAGTCCCCCAACGAGCGCACCAGCAGTCTCGGGCGGAATCGTATTGCCCATCTGACCAGCGCCGATCCGAATCGGGATGCTAAACACCGAGTACACCATGGCGACTGTGCTTAAAACGGTAGCGCGGCCGGCAGTCCCGACCCGATCATTGATGTACTGGCCCGCGATAGACTGCGTAATTCGGTGTACGGCACGTGCGAGCACGAAGCCAGCAAGAATGAACACCGGGACGATCAGTGCTGTGACAAACACGACGCCGAGGCCACCAGTAACGAAAAAGAGCCATTGCTCTGTACTGACGCGCTTCTCGATGGCACCGGCATAATAACTCGCGATGGCACCCACACCGGTCAGGAGGGCGAAAAACCAGCCAAGATGTGCTTCTGGTACCCCGACCGCAACGCTGGCGGGCTGAATATAGATCGCGTTCAGCGCCGTTATCGCGCCGAAAAACAGGCCGAGACTCAGAACCACCTGACGGATAGAGGGCCTGAGAAAATCCTTTCGTATGAGAGCGATCGCGTCCGACACTCGAAGCGTATCTTCCTCTTTTGCCTTTCCAGGTTCCGGGAGTGAGAACGCAATCAACAGACCACACGCGGTGAACAACGCTGTCGCGAGATACGCGATTCCGTAGTCGATTGTCCCGAGGTATCCGCCTGCGATCGATGTGAGACCGAGCACCACTAGCAGTGCGAACCGAGCGCGGCCGGAAACGTGTGCAAACTCGTCCTCTCGTCCCTGATCGGCGAGCGTATCGTAGAGCCATGCGTCCGACACACCGGCTTTGAACGCGATTCCGAGTGTGAAAGTCGCCTGCGCGGCGATGAAAGCGGCGAATGTTCCAACAATGCCAAACAGCAGTGCGCCGAGTGTCATGAGGCCAGCAGACAGCATCAGCGTGCGGCGTCGACCGATTCGATCGGCGAGATAGCCGCTCGGGATCTGAGCGACCAGCATCGCACCAGTTCCGGCGGCTACCACAATCCCAATTTCTCCGAAAGACAGTCCCCGATCGCGAAGCAACAGGATATCGACCGGCATATGGAACCCTCCCCACGCAAAAATGCTGTACAGATAGTACTTGAAAATCGGAGTCGATGGGATGTCTGGTATAGATTTTGGGACGTTCATTACCAAAAATAGGTGCTTCTGACGGACGTTTCCTCTCTGTTATCGTTCCACGTCTATGGCCGGAAGTTAGAGATTTTATACACGACTCCTTCACCGCGTCCACAGACGTACATCTGCTCGTTGTCCGGGCCGAACCGGACGCAGGTCGGGAGAACGAGCCCTTCTACAACGCGGGGATCGAACCGATACTGACGGTTGCCGGTTGGATCGACGGCGACGACGCTTCCATTGAAGGGTTCTGCCGCGTAGACGAGCCCATCGCTCCGGTTATACACCGACCCGCCAACGCGGTTGAGTCCGCGCGCAACGAGACGCTCTGCATCGAGGTGTTCAGCGTGGGTTGTTGGACTGTCCTCTGCAGTGATGTCTGCCCGTACCATCTGACCGAGCGGACCGACGCTGTACAGTACGTCATTTTCGACGGGGACGGCCCAGCTTCCACAGTCGATCTGGTGCCCTTCCCAGTTGTCCGGCCACGCAGAGCGTGGCGTCATTCCGGGGAACTTGTCGCGAACCAGAATGTCGTCGACGAGTACTGGATGGTCATCTGGCTCATCACCGCCGCCCGTCACGTCGATGATTCGGCTACGCCTGCTCGACGGGCTAACCGTGGTGTAAACTGAGTCAGTCGCATCGTGGTAGAGGATGCTATACGGTCCCGCGAGGTTCGTGGCAAACGGCTCAGCCTCGGCAGCGTTTCCGCCGTCAGTGATGTCGACGATCCGTCCAGCCCAGCACTCGTTCGCGAGAATTCGGCCATCGGGAAGCATCGCCATACTGGAGGGTCCCTCCATCCCGTGGGCAAAAACGCGGTCGTCATCGTCGCTCAGTCCTCCGAAGTCGCCACCCTCGGTTGCATCGACGAGACGGCCATTGGTTCGTTCTGCCACCAGCAACCGCCCGTCGTGGGTCCACTCCATGTGCGAGGGGTTGGTGAGGTTCGTGGCGTGGAGCGTTACATCCACGTCTCGCTGTTCTACCTGTTGTAGTTCTCCGTTGGCTCTGGTTGCCATGGAACATAACCCAGTTATTGGGGATTGGCATTATGATATTGTGTTGAAGAGAGCTCGTCCTGATTAGAAATAATTATTACCATTGAAACCCACTATGCGAGTCTATAGATAGCCGACCACGAACAAAACACATCGGCTTGGGTGCTGTCCCCCGCGATTGCCGGTGAGTATGGACTACAATCGAGCGCAGTCGTCCGTCATTGCTCGTGGTTGTCGCCCGAATTCGGTTCTTTCACGTGATCAGCTCCGGCAACGTCGCTTCGCCGGGCTGGCGGTCGACGAAAAAACCACTTCCGAGTGGTCGGGTCGCTGTCGTCCGCGGCGTTCAGCACGATCCAGATCTCGCGCTCGAGATCGAAGCCGGCCACGGGTGCTCACTTCCCTCGGTCCCGGTGGCGTTCTCAGACCTCGAGTCGTTAGTGCTTGGCTGTAGAGTGGCGCTATCCATGCCAGGGATCTTTCCTCTCAGGCACTCAACCTTGGACGCGTCTTCCGGATCCGAGTACCACGCTGCGACGGCGGGGTGTTTGGGTGTGGGGGTACTCGAGTACGTTTCTGTAGGGGTCGTGTCCCGCTGGGTTGGCGGGTTTGCTCGCGGGTCTGTGGTGGGGGCGGCCGTGTTTGGGCTACTTGGGAACTGTGCGGGTGGGGGTTGTAGCGTTCTCTGGGTAGTAGCGTGGTGTGACTGGTGGTGCCCACTTTACACTGTACTCAAGGGGAAGTGCCGAAAATTACGCCCCTCTCCCTCATCTCGCGCGAAAATATCTGGTCGAAGTACACAAAACGAAGACTGTCTGTGGTGGGTTTTACAAACAGCATCGGAGAATGCCTCGGGGCTTGACCCCGAGGCGATTCACGGGAAAAGTTCTGCCAGGATATTGGAGAGTCGATACGAACAGTCTGCTAAATGCAGGTCGCATCTTGCCCGCGATGTTCTGACTTCAGTTCCATATGATCATCTCGATTGTTGGAGATAACGGTTCCACTCAGCACCACTATAGCACCACTACATCTTGTGGTGAATTATGGCACACAACTCTTCGCGGGGCAGCGCAACCGCTGGATCTCTTTCGCATCGTGTTTCGCTGAACGAGAGGGCGCTAACCCCCATTCTCAACGAGGCGATGCAAGCCTCCAAGTAGGCTGGGTCGTTCACTGACGCGAATTTCACCAGACGGTGACGGCTTGTAGCCATGTTTCGGTAGTCACTGAACTGACGGGCTGAAGCTATGATGAACGAGTCACTCCAACCACTGAGTCGGGCATTTTCGCCATAGATCAGCTAAAAATCACTCCGTTTCATCTTTGCCTTCCCTACACACGACCCACTATTCGCCGCTCTGATCCTTCATCTATCTGTCCGAGCAAGACACCTGCGTAAACAGTACTTTTTATCTGAGTCGCTTGTAGCAGAACGTAGAAAATGATCGTCTTCGAATTACAACCTGAAGAACACGGCCTTCTCGAGTGGATGTGGGGATGAGTGGAGATAACGCGGGCGAAAGAGTGCACGCAGATTTTATCGAGTTGAACCTCCATGGTGATATCAACAAGGAAGTTATCAGCGAAGACCCGCTGGTTCGCCAACCACAGACGGTCTTTCTCCCGGCACCGAAGGACGGCGACCATGTCGCCGTGATTCGGACACCTCCCGAAGTGCTGTACCTCGTTGTGTACGAACAGGCGGTTGTGTGCGGCCAGGGAACAGACACCTTTGACAGCGATTTGCGGACACGAGTTGCGGATGGTGGTGCCGAGAAAAGCCAGTTCTGGATCGACGCTGACTCGCTCTCCTCCGCCACTGTCCTCTACATTGACGCGAAAGACCATCACTTCGAATCGATCGATATCGATGTTGAGTACCGTGGTTGGAAGACCCGTCTCAAGAAATGGATCCGTGGATTGAAGTTGACATTGCAGACAAGAGTCTGAGTGACTACCTTCACTGGTCACGGCTGTCTCTTGAAAACTCTCGCGGGCGTGGAACACCAAAGTCGAACTATCGCTCTCTCGCTCTCTCGCGACGGCGTCGGTTTCGACAACTAACCTCCGTATCAGGAGGTTGTCGACACAACCTCCAGAGGGATTGCCTACGCCTATGGAACATTACGAGATGATCCCGACCGCGTTCCTCGAGTCGGTCGGCTACGTGGTGCCCGATTCTGGTGGGTCTTGCAGTGGAGTATCGAGGACGAGGTCACTATCGATGCACTCGAGGCTACCTGCAACGCGTCGAACGGAAGCGGGCACAGTCGACGGCCGACTATAGCAGCCACTGCAAGTCACTGCACCCCTGATCGCACGGCGGCAGCGCGGGTCGGAGCGAGTGAACTGAGCGAGAACCGCGAACGTGCGATCAGTGTGTAACTAGTTGCAGTTGGNCGCACGGCGGCAGCGCGGGTCGGAGCGAGTGAACTGAGCGAGAACCGCGAACGTGCGATCAGTGTGTAACTAGTTGCAGTTGGTACTATATCGTTGATGCTGTGGGATCTAACAGGTACTTATTGCGTTTCAAGACTCGAGACAGGACAGCGACAATTCTGGTTTTATACGTTTCCAGGCTTTTCGATCCACTCTAACCGTTCTTCAATCATTTTCGTGATAAAACCGAACTCGTTGCCGAGATTTATGAACTGGTAGCCCTGTTCGACCGCCTCGCAGAGTCCCTCTGGTCCCGCAAAGTTACTGCCGTGGACCCCCATGAGCGGAACATCATGTTGGACACATGTTTTTCGAACTCGTTCTAAAAGCGTGCGGACCTCTGGATCCTCATACTCAAGTGTCTTCCCGATGGAAACACCGAGATCCCCTGGACCAGGAAAGACAAATCCAAGGTCCGTTATGGCAGCGATGTCTTCGATGTTGTCAACGGCTGTCCGGTTCTCAACGAGGACGCCGACCTGCACGTTCGCGTCTTCTATACCGTGGTACGACTTCTCTCCGTCGAAGGCCGCACCATAACCGCTTGTTCGTCCCTGTGCGAGTCCGCGGCGTCCGGGATCACCGTCGTACTCGAACCGACTAGTGCGTACAGCACGTTCAACTTCGGCAGCGGTTTCGACACGCGGGATGGCAACGTTCCGGACGCCAGTGTCCAGTACTTTTCGAATCGTGGCGGGATCTCCATCGGGTAACCGTACCACGAGTTCGGCCCCGCCACACTCAGCGGCACGGGCCAATCGCTCCATGGTCGCTCCGTCACGGGGACTCGGATTTTTGTGTTCGAGATCTATCCACACCCAATCGAGTCCAAGCATCCCATATAGTTCCACGAGCTGTTCCGAGGCAGTTTCGACACTCGCGCCGACAAACACTTGTTCGCTTTCTGCTGCCCGCGCAAGTTCATTCTGTTGATTTGATTCACTCATATGTGTTTGATATCTCTCTCATATGGCCGGTGAACGGTTATAATCGGACAGTCCCGACAAAAGGCCTTCATTCGTTTAAACAAACTTGATAGTACGACTCGTTTCCGGTCCGTGGTGCGACGGCCATTCAGATCGGATCTTGTTCTGTAACTGGCGCGCCGACACGGAGTTGGCTCCCTGCAGATGCGTCCGGGATGCTGGTAATTGTGGTAAGTGCAAATTTATGTTCGAAGGCGTCTTCGTCGGCCCAGCTCGGGAAGGATTCGCGTCGCTTCTGGATGAAGCGTTTTCGAAACTCCGGTAGTGCTTCACCGGTATCCGGGTCGCGTGATGGCACGACACAGCGACCGCAGGGAATCGCCCCCTCGAATCTGAGTCCTCCAACCTCGAATGCGGGCGCATCGTCACCAACGAAACGGTCTTCCCAGAACGCTGGAACACCTGATACCTCGATGTTCGTTCGGAGCCGTCTGCGAGTCCCCTCTACCGTAAGATCGTTGAACCAAGATGTGACCGTCTCGATGGTTGCCGTACTAACAACTGATGGACCGAGCTCTGGTCGGTCCGGAAAACCTTGTTCACCGTCACGGCGAATTTTGACTGGCCCGTCAAGTACCTCTTCAAACCACGTCTCAATCGCTTTGAGTTCGTCACTAAAATCAAAAGTTGCCGGTTCGGCAGATGGGGCGTCCAAAGCTATTTTCTCGCCTTCTATATCGTAGTCGGCGGAAATCTTGTGAAGCCGGTTGTCACGCTTTGCATTCCAGATCTCACCGTTTCTATCAAAGAGTGCGAATTCCCGGTCGTACGAGAGAGACTCACCCGGCTGGATCTCAACATGGTTCAGACTGGTACCATCGAGTGATTTGAACGGGAACACCTGGAGGCGTTCTATCTGGGGCTTGTCGGTCATAGCAACCATCATATCGTTCGCAGCTCATTTTTATTTTTCGACTCTGATGAGAAGAAATCAGAATCGCGCGCGATACACTTCCCTGTGCCATGAGTCTGCATGATCTAGGAAGGCATGCCACTGGCTTCGTTTGATTTCTAGATACGATTTGGTCAACGTTTCACCCAATGCATCAGTGAGTACGTCGTCAGCAGCGAGTACTGCAATCGCCTCGCCGAGCGATCGCGGAAGTCGCTCAATCCCGCGCTCATCTCGGGTCGAAGCATCAAGGGTCTCTGGATCGCTGTTGACTGGCGGACCGGGATCGAGTTCTCGTTTGATACCGTCTCGTCCGGCAGCGAGCAGTCCGAGAACTGCAAGATATGGATTAGCAGTGTTGTCCGCAGGCCTGAACTCGATCCGGGTCGCCTTCGTGCGGTTTTCGGGACGAATTTCTGGGACACGCACGGCTGCTTCTCGGTTGCCGACGCCCCAGCAATTGTACGCACAGACACTCTTGGTCGGCTGGAGACGGGCGAAAGAATTCACCGTCGGCGATGTCAACGCCAGTAATGCGGGCATGTGCTCGAGCACACCGCCGACAAAATGCCGCCCGCGTTGGCTCAGAGCCGCACTATTGTCTGACGGTGCAAAGATGTTTTTGTCGTTGTCCCACAGCGAGAGATGGAAGTGACAGCCATTTGTTGCCCCATCGAACGGATATGGTGAGAACGTCGCTGCCACCCCCTCTTGTTCGGCCACACCTGCAATTGTTTCCCGACAGAACACGGCATCATCAAGTGGAGCAATTCCGTCGCCGTGTCCAACCACGATTTCGTTTTTGCCGGCAGTGTACTCTGGGTGATGTTTCCGCACGTCGATCCCTTGTGCTTTCAGCGCGTCGACCATTTTGAGAATAAGTGCCCGACTCGCGCGCATACTTGCGGTCGCATACTCTCCCCTCGGGTCGTATGGTTCGTGGTCGCCGTTTGCTTGTTCAGCGTAGAGATGGAACTCCTGTTCAGCCGCAATAGTAGGTGCGAGCCCCTCGCATTCGAACTCACTAACAAGCTGTTTAGTCGTTGATCGTGCATCGGCGTCCCACGGTTTGCCGCTGTGCTCAACTAAGTCACACAGCACCGCCGCGGTCCGATCTTCATGGGGTAATACACGGAACGTAGTCGGATCGGGAATCAGTTGGACCTCCCCAACAGCGTCGAACTGGGCGTCTTTCACTCGGTAGCCGATCGCATTGAACGACTGAGTCATTTTTGGCAGCGGAATCCCCGATTCAAGAGCCGAGTCGAGATGGTCAATGTTGACTGCCTGCCCGCGGATCATCCCGTCGTTCGTGACACAGAGCAACCGAACGAATTCGACGTTAGCATCAGTACACTGTTTGCGTAGTGATTCTTGCATTAGTTCTGATTCATTCCAGTGAGGTAAAATACCTACTGCTCCCTTTTAGTGGTGGTGTAATTACCTGCCCCGAGTGTGAAACAAACAAATAAATTCTATACGCACGATCGTAACGTATGAACGTATCATTCATCTCCGCAGCAGATATTGCAAGGCACGTCCGGCAGGGTGAACTATCACCAGTACAAGTTGTAGAAGAATTTATAGAAAGGATCGATTGCCGGGATTCTGATCTGAACGCTTTTGCTGAGGTCGCTGCTGACCGAGCTCTAGACCGTGCGACAAGGATTGAGGATGCCATCGAACAGGGGTCACCTGTTGGGCCGCTTGCTGGCGTCCCGGTGGCACTTAAAGAATCAGCAGCCTCGAAAGCCGGCTTCTCCCGCACGATGGGGATAGAACCGTTTCGAGAGTCGGTTAGCGAGACGGATTCAACGTTTGTGGAGAGACTCGAAGCTGCGGGTGCAATAGTTATTGGAACCACGAACACGCCGGAACTAGATCACAAAGGAATCACCGATAACCCGCTCCGAGGACCGACCCGAAACCCCTTCGATCTGACTCGTAACGCCGGTGGCTCATCTGGTGGCAGTGCCGCTGCGGTTGCGGACGGGCTTGTACCAATCGCCCACGGGAAAGACGCCGGGGGATCTCTCAGGATTCCGGCCGCGTGGTCCGGTGTCTACGCACTCAAACCAACCTTCCGTCGGGTCCCCGAGACGACTCGCCCGGACGCGTTTGCGGATGAACTCGGTATCCGGTCGAGTCACGGTCCAATCACACGGACAGTCCGTGACGCTGCCCTGTTTCTCGATGTGGTCGCTGGCTCTCACCCTCGTGACCCGGCTAGTCTCCCTGATATGGATACAAGCTTTTCTCGGGCTACCACGCGTTCTATCGAAGGTATGCGGATCGCCTACACACCAGATTACGGAACGTTTCCGGTCAGAGATGATGTTGAACAGACTGTCGCTGATGCGGCTCAAACACTCGAGTGTGCTGGCGCGGTCGTGGAGGAAGTATCTATTTCAACTGGCTACTCTCATGACGAACTGACCGAGATCTGGCTCGACTTAGTGGGAGCCAATTTGGCCGCACTGAACGAGTGGCTAACTGAACACGACGATATCGACTTGATCGGCGACCACAGGGACCAGGTGAGTGATGGGCTCGTCGATCTGATTGAGTCTGGCAAGGGAACGTCCGCAACCGAATACCTTCACGCCAACGTTGTCCGGACTGCAGTTCACGATACCTTGGTAGATCTCTTCGACGAATATGACCTGCTTGTCTCCCCGACGGTGTGTCACCCATCAGTCAAGAACGTGTCTGATGGGGAAACATTAGGTCCCGAACGCGTCAACGGTGAGCTGGTTGACCCACGAATCGGGTGGTGTCCAACATATCTGCTTAATTTTACCGGACACCCAGCTGCGTCGCTTCCTGCTGGGACAGTTGCGGATGGACTTCCTGTCGGTATGCAGATTGCCGGACCTAGGTTTGGAGAAGGTGACATCATCGCCGCTAGTGCTGCTTTCGAACGGCTCGAACCATGGTCCGACTGGTACCCTCCCCGCTAATCAAATCTCCAACAATAATTGCCCTTCTCGCTTTCTGGGCTAGCCTTGTGTCTTGGTGGAGACAATCTGTGAAGGGCCGTGATCACGGTACAAGAACACTTCTATGACGTCCTTGGAGCTCGCTCTTCCGTCTCAAACAGTACCTTACGGAGTTGTCGGGTATCTTCCATTCGAGCCTCGCGTTCTGCTGGTGAACACTCGAATGCCAGTCGCTCTTCTTTTACTGCTTCACGAACTCGCTCGATCCGCTCATCGGAAATTGCGTGGTCTTCCGGGAGTGTCGAGTCGATCCACTCGTCGATGCGGTCATGCCACGTCTCGTCGCCGTATGTTCCGACCTCGACTGACCAGTCCCAGTAATCCGCAATCCCTTCCCAGTATCCTTGCTCGAGTCGGCGGTCGCGTATGACCGATTTCGCGACGCGGGCACCGTGGCCTGCGGCGATGAGTACTTGATGTGGCTGCCCAGAGAGCCACCCGGCAACGTAGAGTCCATCGACGCATGTGCGTCCAGTAGCCTCATCACAGTCGACCGGATGCTCCCCTTTGTTGTGGAACGTGCCGTTGTTAAGCCCAGTGAGATAGTCTGCGTTGTACGCAGAAGCAGCGAGAATGGACGATGCGTTGACGCTCGTGTTGTTCTCGGTCCGAACACGGAATCGCCCGTCTCGCTCCTCGATCACCGTCACGAGGTCATCTACGAGTTCGACACCTTCGTAACGGGCGTGTGCACGGCCGAGACGGAGGAACGTTTCCGGCTTGACTGCGAGGAATCCGAGGTAGTTTTCGATCGAGTACGACCGCCTGATAGCGGAACTGCCGCTGTCGAATACGAGTGTGTCGAGCCCGTAGCGAGCAGCGAACATTGCGGCTGTAAGCCCCGATGCACCCCCACCGACGACGACAAGGTCGTATTCAGTGGTCTCCGGCTGATCACGTAGTTCGTGGAGTGTATCCATGCGTAGCGAAGGGTTGACTGAAGGAGTGACTCGTTAGAACTCTCCGTTAACGATGTCGCTGACTTCCTGCCGGTCGAACAGTTCTTCTTCAACATCGTAGAGCTGCTGTGCTGCACGTTCGGTCAATACGAGGTTTGTGATCGGACCTTGGTAGAGCGGGCCGCCGCGATAGACATCGCCGTTCTGGACGGCCGTCAAGCTGCTTGCGAAGTTGTAGCTCTCCATCTCCGAAACGACTTCGTCCTGGAACTCGGCGGCAGTCATGTCCTCCTGACCGCGGATCAGGAGCACGTCGGGATCGATCTCGAGCAGGCTCTCGTAGTCGATCGTCCCGCGGTCGCTGGCGAAGTCCGAAACTCCTGCTTTCCCCAGTGCGTCGTTGACCTTGAGGTCGTGCCACTGCTTGAAGCTGGTTCCCTCGTCGATCGTGAAGGGATAGAATGTGTTGGCCTCGGCCTCGGTCGGCCAGAGGATTGCGACGTCCGGACGCTCACCCTCTGGGGGAACGATCTCATCAATTTCGTCCTGAAACTCGTCGTGGAGTTCGGCGAAGGCCTTGTATCGGTCTTGTTCTTGAAATACCTCAGAAAGCTTTTCGAACGCTTCGTAGAGCGTAAGGTACTCGTAATCGTGCCACGGATATTCCTGATTGAAAATTGTATTGCCGAAGAACGGACCGATGTGTTCTTTGACCTCGTCGACGTCGTCTTGATCCCAGCCGTCGAACCGATTCATCAGAAAGTTTGGATCCATTACGTGAACGTCGGCCATCATTTCATAGAAGAGTTCCTTGTCGGCGTTCTGTTCCGACAATGCGATCATGTCGCTTTTGTCGACGCTGACATTGGGAATCTCGTCGTAGTACTGCGTCCGATATCGGTTGGTGAGCCAGACGCACTCCGGCGGCTCCTGCCCGAGCGCGATGCCCATGTCGGCCCAGCTACCGTTGTTGGCCGCCCACGTCTCGGGGACCGAATCGAACTCGACGGTACCGACGGGCTCCATCGTTACGGAGTAACTCCCACTCGAGCCGCCCCCGGTGTCGTTTTCGGTGTCTTCGTTCTCGTTTCTACCCTCGTTCGTACACCCAGCGATGGTACCCAGTCCCGCAACTGCTACACTCGTTCGCAGTACCGCTCGCCTCGGTCGGTGGCTGTCGTCGCTCATCACGCTTTAGGCTCGCCTAAAATTTTAAAAGTGTTCCGATATTGTCGTTACTCATCGTCAGTTTGCAGCGCTTGCTCAGGGAGCACCTGCAGTTCGGCGTCGTAAGTGATGGTCCCCCCGGCCTATAGTACCAACTGCAACTAGTTACACACTGATCGCACGTTCGCGGTTCTCGCTCAGTTCACTCGCTCCGACCCGCGCTGCCGTCGTGNAACTGCAACTAGTTACACACTGATCGCACGTTCGCGGTTCTCGCTCAGTTCACTCGCTCCGACCCGCGCTGCCGTCGTGCGATCAGGTGTGCAGTGACTTGCAGTGGCTACTATAGAAGACGTTTGCAAGCAACTGCTCGCTGATAATCTCCTCCGGCGGCCCCAATCGTATCGTTCCCGGCCGCGAGTCTGACTAACTGGAAACAGACCAAACTAGCCTTTCGGATATACCCACCACATTATTGTAGTCTAGGTTGGATATAGACACTAATTGAATGAATTTTAGTCGACGGAAACTCCTCGGAACGGCCGCTGCTGGACTTGTCTCAAGTACTGCTGGGTGTACCTCGCCCCTCACTTCCGACGATGTGGGATTAGTATATGTGTCAGTATTGAACATGCATGAGGGAAGTGTAGATGTAATAGTGACCATTCGTGCTGCCGAGTCAGAACCAGTAGCTGAAACGATAACACTAGAGTCGAATCAACACAGTCAAGATGCGAATGATACATCCCCCCCACCGTACCAAGCGTATATCCCTCCTATTTGGGAGGAGGAAGCAGCGTATTTCGAAGTGACCGGAGAACTCAGCGGAGTCAATGAACAGTTTTCTACGGCTGGTGAAGCAACCGAGGAAAGTAATTATATCGGACTACACGGACACGTTCTCCCTGGAGGTGACTCACTGATCTGGTCGATCGAACGGATTGCTCCTGAAGACGTTCCTGAATATCAAGCGGCAACCGAACGTCTCACAGCTAACTCGAGTGACTGAGTGATGCGCAGACTCTCGTCAAGACGCTGGACTTCCAACTCAGCATTAGAGTGACAACGAGGTCTGCTCCATGACGCCACGTTTGGTGTGCGGTCGGTGTCCAATAACCCCAGAAACCGTATTCACAACACTTGTACTGCTCTCTCAGAATTGACACAAATGTTTCCTTGTTGATTGTTTGTAGAAATCCAAATACCGAACTTGTGGTCACAATTTTCCGAGCAAACTCCGAAGAGCAGGACTACTGCACTGGTCCTGGCCCGACTGCTTGTGCGGGTGGTCCCGCTCGATCGTACATTCCAGCGGAAGGGAAATTATTATTGCAGTATAGATTAGGCTTTCACACAATGACCGAAACGTGGTCGGGTTGGACAGTACATCGGAGGGAGACCTAACCATGCCGTCGCACCAGAATCGTGATCAAAAGAAGCAGGACTCAGCGCACACTTCGAGTCGATCTACCGAGAAGTCGCCGCGCTCACAGTCGCGTCGACGGTCCGAGGAGTCGATCCAGCGAGCGTCAGCACGGACAGTCGCCACCGGATCAGTGGCCCAGAATCCCTATCCGGAACTGGGGTCGCCCGTTGATCTGGCCGATCTCCCAGTAGATTCAACGATTCCGCGCGCGAGCCGGCGACCACTTTCAAGTCGCGGCTACGGCCCCGAGGAACAACAGCACATCCAGCGCGCGATCGAGGGTACCGGCACCAGGCCTTCGGACATTCCCGAGCCCGTGTTGGACGTGCTCGGTAGTGGCAGCGGGACCCCTCTCGACCAGCCGATTCAGCGGGCACTCGAGGAGCGCATGGACACTGACTTTTCGAACGTGCGCATTCACACGGGTGCGAAAGCGGCGGAGGCCGCTGACGCGATCGACGCGAAGGCGTTTACCTGTGGGAACGATGTCGTGTTCAACTCCGGCGAGTACGACCCGGAGAGTTCGGAGGGACAGTTCTTGCTGGCCCACGAACTTGCACACGTCAAACAGCAAAACGGCGGCGCGACGGTCAGTATGATGCCCAAGGCGGGCGCTGACCTCGAGATCGATCCGGACCCGCAGTTAGAGCGTGAAGCTGACGAAGCTGCCAAAGACGCACTCGCGGATGGCCCTGTGACGATCAACCGGATGGGAACGGAGGTGCATGTGCAACGATATCCCGGGGAAGCTGTCGTCGAAAAGGCTAGCGGGTTATTTGAGACCGGCGAAGAGAAGGTTGACGAGGCGACGAGCAAAACCTATCGTCTCAGCAAGGAGCAACTAATGGATCTGGTCGACTCTGTCGAGACTCCGAAAGGGGTGGCCCAGTGGATCGAGCACCACGATGTCGATGTCGCAAGTCGAGTGCAGGATTCCACAAGTAGCATGGTCAAAGGAGCAAGCAGAGGTTGGACAGTTGGGACGGCGGCTGGAGCAATGGCTGGCCCAGGCGGGGCAGTCGCTGGTGGTCTCGTTGGCGCTCCCCTTGGAGCACTCCTCAGTACGATGTTCGGCGAACAGGTCGCCGGCAAAGTACAAGAGATCCTGCGAGACCAACTTGGTCTCGAAACCGATCAGGAGTTCGACCTCGAAGACGATACTGGCGAGGGCGACAATGTCGCTGGTGAAGGAGGGCATGTATAAATATGAAAGCCGTAATCACTGGTGAGACAGACGAGTTAATAGGGATAAATCTGCGTGATAATGGTGGCGCAGAGCATATCATAGACATTCGAAAGTCAGACGGACAAATAACTGCCCACAATCAAGACGGCTATCCAGACAAAGCCGCCGAACGCACCCACAGTGAAGGCGAACACGTCGGGCATGCCCGAAAGTATGCCCAGTACTACATCGCCCAGGAGACCGACTACGACACCATTCCGTGGGACCTCAACGCCGACCGCTTTGCGGACGTTCGTCAGGCACTTCAGGCGCTTTCGACTGACGATATCGACCACTTCTTCGGCGACTTGCTCGAGCAGAGTCTGAGTCACTACCGCGACGACCCGGATGTCGACGTTGGTGAGACGACTCGCCCACACGAACTCCCCGCCGAGATGATCGGTTCTGACAACGCAGTCCGATATAAACAGGAGATCTATCTCGACGACACTGGTGCGATTGAGTCCGTCTCTGGGATCGGAATCGAGTACTACGTCGCAAGAGGTGACCGGACCACAACCTGGCACGGAGACAGTCCTGACAGAGATCCTGACGCCTCCCTCGATGTCGTCCCAGCGCCGCTAATCGATCCTGTCTCCTTCCGAGACTATCTCGACTACAACCTCCGCTGTCAGATTCGGGACTGCTATCTCATGAGAGGAATGGAACCGCCTGAACAGTACCGTGTGCTTGGTCATGGCCAGTACCGCTTTACCGGCAAGTACGAAAACTTCGATCTGTACCCACCGTACCATGATTTCCAGGCCGATATCCCAGGCTACTCCCACGAGTTCCGGCCCGACCTCCCGATCACCTGGGCGGAGTTGCGCGGGATGACTGACCCGACTCAATCCGGATCACTCTACGACCAAATCAAAAGCACCCTCTTCAGCCGATAGATGTCCGCCCCGCTTCGGGGTGCCAACAGGGACCACGTGGATACTGATCTCTCAAACGTGCGCATCCACACGGGTGGGGGTTGTAGTGTAGCGTTCTTCCGGTAGTAGCGTAGTGTGACGCGATGGTATCCGATCTTGTACGGTCCTAAAGGGACGGGGAACTCTCTTCCTCTCGTTCGAGAAGGGTCTCTTAGAAGGGTTCTATCACGACGTACAGTTACGGAGGATTCTCGAGTCCGTTTATGACGTCCAACGAGTCGTTCTCGTAGGCGTGCCTCCAGGCCTTGAGTACTGCCCTGGAGACTGTTTCGACGTCTCGCACGTCGATACAGGAGTCTTCTACGTCGTCATCATCGTTCGATGCACGCGGTGGTGGATGATGGTGGCCGTCATCGTTGGGTTCGGTGTAGCTGTGGAGGTGGACGTCCCATCGGAAGTCGTGGGACGGATCCGAGTAGTGGATATTGTAGTCGTCTTCAGTCGACCACCGCACGTCGAATCGACCAGTTGTGTGGTCACCGATCCCGTCGTCGAGGGTGATCGTGAGTTCACCGGGATCGATATAGTCGTCGAGTTCAGCTGTCGCCAGCGGTTCCTGGGTCTCGGCGATGTCGCGAACGTCGAGCAAGGATTTCCGATCGATCACTCCTCTGAGGCTGTGTGACTCATCAGTATCGTCGAACGATGCCATCTATGTCGTCACGGTTTTTCGGACGTTGTCTTCTGCCTGATCCAGCGCAAGGGCGACTTTTGCGAAGCTTAGATTCCGACGAGTGGTTTTCCATTGCTGGATCGTCTCCTCATCAGCGTCGGTCTCGGCCCAGGCGATGTCCGTTGGATCGTCGAGACCGGTCTCCCGTCGGTACGCCTCGATCTCGGTCTGCAGTTCCTGCACCCTCGTGAGTAGCGTGTCCGAATCTGTGTTCTCGAGGATATCAGTGGCTTGCTCGAACGTAAGCGAGGCCCACGATCGAGCGTACAGCGTTGCTTTCGTCGTTGGGTCAGTCGCTGTTTCAACGAACCCATCTTCGGCAAGGTCCTCGAGGTGGGTTCGAGCTGTGTTTTCAGCAACGAGCGCACGCTCTGCGATCTCCCCTGCAGTCTGTCCGTCGTACGCTCGACTCACGACGGATTTTACTCGCTGAAAGGTGGTTGTTTCCTCCTTCCAGTCAGCTTCTGCTTCCTCGTTTACGTTGCTCATCGGTCGTCCACCCCTACACCGCGAAGATATATTAATTCGCGGACCAGCATATTGAGCTGGTGAGTAGTGAGGCGGTCTGGGAACTCGGTATCGGGGACGTTTGCACCTCTCTTCAACGGACTCATCCTTGGTACCGGTCCCATACTGGAGGATGCACGCCCTTGATGGGAACTGGATCAACGTAGCTGAAGCCAATGTGGAACGAGTCGCTACAACAACTGAGGGGGAGATTTTCGATAGGCCAACTGCAAACCACTCCGCTTCATCCTTCAGCCGTAACTAAACTCGATCTTCGTTCGAAAGGCTAGTTATATACGCCCACCCCTCATAGAATAAGCCGAGCGCAGAGGTGCTGCGTGGAGCCTGTGTGACCATGGCCCGCAAGCCCGGCGGTGCAAACCAATGGGCGTTGACGACGGACGTGGGCACAGGAACTGCACCTGTTTCCTAAATTTCAGCGAGCTTCGCCGCCAGCTCGTCGTACCCCTGTCGCTCTGCATATCTTACGACAGCATTCACTGAGCGATCTGTCGGAAACGGTTCTCCACCGCCCATATAGCCTTCGAACCAGCAGTTCACTCTCGTTCTAACAGTCTCTGCACGATATTGTTGGATGGGTTCGACCACGACTGACTCTGATGCAGTAACCACCGAGTTATACGCAGGACCCCAGTAGTAGCTGAGTGCCTCTTTGGTGACTGGTGTCTCTGGCGTTACCTCTGAGCAGTGGCGCGGATGATCAATCTCGTGTGCAAGCCAGGTTGCGCACAGATCGGCCAACAGCGAAGACGGGTAGTAGAGTTCCGATTGGATACACGTTGCAACCGGTGGTACTTCATCTGAAATTCCCGCTATTGCGTTCCCGAATCTCTTTGCTTTCTGTTCGTCGCCATCAAGAATGACAAGCGTATCCGTTAGATCAAGTTGGTTTACAAGCGTGGCAGACTGCACAGCTTCGACACGCTCTGGGCCGGAGTTATCTCCACCGAGGTGGACAGTCGACCGCAGCCGCTCAGCATTCGTCTGAACCACTTCCTCGAAGAAGCTAGTCGAATTCCGATATTCGAGATCGTGCGACTTGTCTCGGAACGGGTAAAACGGATAGTCCTCAGCAGCCGAGTAGATGCTACTGAGAATCTCGAGTTCCTCACTCCGCTCTGCATGAACAGCTACGGTAACGGTGATACCATTGACGGTACTTGCGTCAATTGCAACGGATCGGGTATAACGCGACTCTTCAGCACGAAACGGACGCACGAGAGTATTCTATTTTCGAGAAATAACTCCGAAATATTGAGGTTTCCGTTTGCGAGACGAGATATCAACTGCGAACTCTCCGTCGACGTAGACGGCGTATTCGCGACCGAATGCGTCGACCTTCTTCAGTGAGACGTATACTCGAAACGTAGGTGGGACGATTCTGTCGGCTAGCGCGGTGATAGAGTCGCTGTCCGTGACAGGAATCTCTCGTCTCTGGCACTCGATTTCGGAGCGCGTCTTCGGGACTTGAGTACCGAACTGAGACGTGGGTGGTGTGTTGGGAGTTGTCGAGCCCGTTTCTGCAGTGGGTTGTGTTTCACTGGGTGATAGGTTTGGTCGCGGCGCGGTGTGGTGGGAGTGTCCGTGGTTGGATTACTGGGGGGCTGTGCGGGCGGGGAAGGACACGCACGCGATCTGGCGGGCAAGGGTGTGAATCAATGTGGACTCACCCGTATCGAGTCCCCAGTAACTCGAACTGGGTGGTGAACCACACTGCTGGGCGGAGGTTGTGGCTAAGGCCAACCGTCCAACTTACCGCCCTACCTCTACACTGTCTCCAAGGCGACAGCGCAAAAATCACAGCGCCTCTATCCTGTCTCCGCGCAAGTGTCTCCAATTAAAGAACAGAACGGAGATATTTTCAGACTTAATACGTCCTGCACTCTTTCCCGATCGGCAGTCAGCCAATATTGAGGTAAGTCAATACATCTATCCCGAAAGAAGCGATAGCAAATAAAAGACCTGTTAAACCTAAAACCACTGCAATTAATCGAAGTTCAAATTGGTTTCTTTCTACCCAATTTTGAACATAAACCTCTACAAAATCAGTGCTATTTTCCACCTTTTCTCCATCTGCATATGTCAGGGTAGCTGTTATTTTGTAGTCACCAGGTGTCAAACCTGAACACGGAATATGAACAACTAAAGGAGGATGTCCAGAATGCTTGTTTTCTCCCATATTGGGGGCGATTACATCCTCTATTGTAGTACTGTCGGGGATCTTAGCAGGTGCAAAATGACTAGGTTCCATTAAATGTACAAACCCTGATATTTCATCATCAGGAAATTCATTTTCGTGTAAGTAATCTTCGCCTGTTGCAACCACTTTTGAGCCATCATTTGTCTCTCCTATTCTCATCGAAGAGACAATCTTTCCCTCATTATCTGGATTGATTCCTCCAAAATTCAGGTATATTTTCCCTTTATCTGGGTAACCAAATCCAGTATAATATAATTCAATTTCTATTGTACCATTCGGTGATATTTCTGGTGTTCGAGATACGGATATTATATTATAGCATGATTTCTGGTCGTGTTCTGACTCATTCTTTTCTTCGTTCTTAGAACCGGTCATAGTTGGTTATTTTGACGGGACTATATATCAATTAGGGATCATACCTACCATCTATATCAAAATTACGTATCTTTTTCCACTCAGGGGTTGTACGTCGACAAAATTGGTTTCTCGAATATGCACACGAACCCTGATCTGTTGTGTGCATATTGAAACAGTGCTGTATACTCATTGAGAGTAACAATTTTAGCCAATGATGTTTCTGGTATTGGGTTGCTTTACGACTGGTTCTTTTGATATAAACGCTCTGTGTTCACGAACACCTATTTGGCCTCTGAGAACCAACACAGCAGATTCAACCGATCACATCAATTATAGCGGCAACCAGAACAACAATCCATCAAAAATTGGACCACACGAATTGATCCCAAATCAACCTTCATTTGTCGACTCTCCTAACTCATCGGCGTCGAGTTCACCCTCAAGATACCTCTTCCCTTGCTCAGTAATTTCGTAATACCCTTCTTCGGGGCACTCTACGAGCCCATATCTCTGGAGTTCTCTCAGCCGGTCACTCACTGTAACACGATGTTTGTCGATGTTCTTCGCAATTGCAGTTGGACCAAGCAGTAACCCGGTGTCGAGAATCTCTAACACTCTGTCGTCAGTCGGATTCTGCATCCAACCTCCGGGCTTTCTCATTAGTTCGAACTCGCAGAACCAGTGCTTACATCCATCGAAATACCAGAGTTTGGTTGCTATATCGAAACCTATCTATTACGATATCGTAGCTACATTTATTACAGTGGAGTCTATAATGATTGGCTAACGGGAGATTCCGTACGTCCAACTATTCGTTGGGAAGTGCGGCAAAACGCGAGTCGGTGCTGCGACACCGGCCCGCAGCGGCTCCCGTAATCACGGTACGGAAGCCATGTCCGACAAGCATCCACGGGACCTTCAAGGTCCCGACCGACGAGACGCATCACTCGAGTACCCATCCCAGTCCACCCCCTCGTCCGCGGGTGATCGCCATGCCTAGGGTCGCTCCCGAACTGACTGCCGCCGACCGCACTGCGACCGCGATCGGCGTCGACCTCGGCGAGTACAACCTCTACACCGCCTGCCCGGCCACGATGCCGGACTGGAAGGGAGCCTACGCAATCTGTGGCGACGACCTTTGCACCCGCCTGGACGAGCTCCGAGCACAGGTCGCCCACCTGCTCGGCAGCGAGCACGACCGCGAGACGATCACTGCGTACGTCGAGCAACGCCGCACCGCGCTTCTCGAGCGTCTCGACGACGCCGCGCGAACCATCTGCGACTACGCGAGCGCGTACGACCGGCCCGTGCTGGTCACCGAGAACAGCCACTTCGAGCCCGACCTCTGGGCGTGGCTGACGGATCCCAACGCCCACCGCGGCACGGCGTGGCTCCTTCCGGCGGCGCAGTTCCGACTCCGAGCCGTCGCCGCCGCGTACGCCATCGAGGTGACGACCGTGCCGGTGTCCTATTCCTCGCAGGAGTGTCACGCCTGCGGCGTCATCGGCAAGCGCACGCAGAGCCCCACGTTCCGCTGTACCAACCCCGGCTGTTTCGTCGGTACTGTCTCCGCCGATCACAACGCCGCGAAGGTCCTCGCACAGCGGTACTATCCCGGCCAGCGCTGTGCCTACCAGCCGCCGAACTCGGCCACGACAGCCACGGACGACCGTCCAGCGCCTCTCGCCGACGGTGGTTCACCACAGTAGAACGCCTGCCCCACCGTCACTGAGTGCCGACGATCGAACTGGGCCACTGCCACGACTCACGCCCCAATTGCGTACACGTAGATCGGTTATCGTTCGCGCTGCGCCGTCGAGGCCAGTAGCCCGCACGGTCGTCCACGGCACGCCCGCTGTTTCGCCTTCCAACTGCCCACCGACACACCCCACGATACATCCACGATCACAATGAGCACCAACTCCGAGCACACCACCCACACTGACACAGACACCGGTACCGACACCAATACCAGCACCGTCACCGACACCACCACCGGCACTGACACCGACACCTCCACCGCCACCGACACCAACACAACCCCCGACCAATCGACCACCAACTCACTCGCCGCCGAACTCGAGTCCCTCCGCGAACGACTCGAGACACTTGAGGCCACCCTCGAACAGAAAACCACCCGGATCGAGCACCTTGAGCAAGAACTCGACCGCACCCGGACGGAAAACGAACGTCTCGAGAGCCGCGTCACTGAACTCGAGGAGACACGACCTCCCATTGAGCCAATCGACGCCCGACTGGACGCCCACGAAAAGAAACTCGCGGCGAACAAAGACCGCGTCAGCCAACTCCAGGCGCGCGAACTCGAGAAGGGTGCCCACCTGCTTGAGGACCACGTCGACCCTAGTGCGATCAACGTCACCGATGGCCGTCTCGAGCGGATCACCAAGGACGACGGCGCGCAGTACGTCCGCCTGCCTGAGAGCGATGACCCGCTCGATCGCGGTGGCGACGTCGCCGTTGCCCACGGCGATCTGCTCCCGGTGCAGCAACTCGCGAGGATGGACGACGAAATGCGTCGTGCAACGACATCCTCGCTTCCCACCCGGCTCGCGGCGGCGCTCTGGAAGGCGCGCACCGATCCGGGCGTCGGTGACAACCCGTGGAAACAGGGGTGCAAGAACGTCCGCGAGTACGTCACGGCGAGCGACATGAAACACTGGATCCGCAGACAGGAGTCGGGGATCAGCGACACATACGCGAAGAAACTCGTCTCGCGAACGATCGACGCCTTGCTCGATCTCTCGCGGAATCGGCTGGCGATCAGGCGCACCAGCCAGCGAAAGAACGGACTCGAGTACACCGAACGTCGCGTCCTGTTGCCGGTGGATGCGGCGATTCCAGGTGAGCGGCTGTGATGACTGGGACGCCGCGATGACGCGTAGCTGTGACGACCGGGACACCGCGATGACACGTGGCCGCAACGACTGAGAGAGCCCAATAACACGTGACTGTGACGACCGGAACGGCCCGGTGACACGTGGCGTCGACGGCTGAAACTGTCGGCGGCAGTCACACACTGCCCTGAGAAGGGATTCGACTCTCCAGACGACACAGGAATCCAGCACAATGGGGGTGTAAGCGCGTCCGGCTACTCGTGAGTCTGTCGCTCGATCGGTCGTCGACGGTCCGCACCGAGCGACGGCACGGGAGCGGTCACTGAAGACGTCAGGTGTCTCCGGGAGCTACCAGAAGGAGGGACAGACAGCAGCGAGTGTCGGCTGGGTCTTCTTCATTGCTGCTCGCGTTCCCCAGCAGTCGCTGCGTCAGTGCCTCGCTGGATGCCAGGAATACGTCAGGGCCACAGCTTCGTCCATCCCGTCCTTGCACCGATAGCGAGTGTTCGAACCGGTCCAGTCCAGTACGTGCTGGCTGCGCCCGTTGGCCCCGATCCCTAGTCGGACTCGGACGCAACCCGTGTCTCAGCTTCAGTCTGCGCTTCGGACGCTGGGTCTTTCTCTGACTCCGATGCCGGCCGAACCGCAAACGGACGCATCATATCGTAGTCCTCGTGCTCGACCATGTGGCAGTGCCACATGTACATCCCCGTCTGGTCGTTGAACACCCCTTCGTACTCCCCGAAGTGGACGAGGATATGGACCACCTCCGCCGGATGGACCGTGATCACGTCGTTCCATCCCTGTTCGTACGCCTTCGGGGACTCGAGTGCATCGAGATCGAGCTCGTCCTCGGTCGACTGATACTCCCCGAGTGGCTGCCGGCCGAGTAGCTGGAAGTGGACGAGGTGGAGGTGCATCGGGTGGGACATATCCGTGAGATTGGCGAAACTCCAGAGTTCGGTGTCACCGACTGTCGGCTCCTCGGTCACCGGATCGTCGACCGCAAGCCCGTCCGGTTCGTCCTCCGTGCCGAGGAGATGAACCATCCGCCCGTGCTCGTCTTCGTCTGCCGTGAGCGTGAGATACCGTTTCGTGTCGACATCCTCAAGCGAGATTTCGGGGACGTGCGCCAGTTCGTTCGGGACTGCCTCTGTCGTCCCTTCTGGTGCTGCCTCGCTCTCCTCTGTCGTCCCGCCCGTGGCGTCTTCAGCGCCCGAACCGTCCGCAGCACCCGAACCATCCGCAACGTCGACGAGCAGAATCTCGTGGAGCGGGACGATGTCATCATCGGCCGAACTCATGTCGCCACGGTACAGCGCGGGCGCGTCGTTGTGAAGGAGCAGCGTCTCGCCCGCGTACTCGGAGAAGTCGACGACAACATCAGCGCGCTGTCCGGAACCGATCTCGAGTCGGTCGTCGACGGGAACCGGTTCTGCGAGCAGTCCGCCGTCGTTTCCGATCTGGACGAGCGCCGGCCCCTCGTTGCCGGTCTTGCCCGTCGATTCATCGTACTCGAGTAGCGTGAGAGTGTAGTATCGACTGTTCGACCCGTTCAGGAGTCGGAACCGGTAGGTGGTGGGGTCGACGGAGAGGCGCGTCCAGGCCTTCCCGTTCACGACGGACGTGTCGCCGTAGAACTCCGGCACGATGCTTGGCTCTGGATGGGACTTCCCGCGTCCGCTCTGTTCGTCCGCGATAGCCGCCGGGTAGAACAGGGAGCCGTCGTCGGTGACGCTCCGGTCCTGGAGGACGAGCGGAACTTCGTACTCGCCCTGGGGTAACTCGAGTGCATCTTCCTCGTCGCTTCGGAGGAGATAGAAGCCGGCGAGGCCGGCGTAGACGTTGAGTCTGGTGATACTGAGCGCGTGGTCGTGGTACCAGAGCGTTGCGGCTGGCTGGTCGTTGACGTAGTAGTAGTCTTTCTGCTCGAATTCGGGGCCGGTCGCCGCGAAGTCACGCGTGTACCACGCCTGCGATTTGCCGTCGCTTTCCGACTCGATGTTTCCGCCGTGGAGGTGGGTTACAGTGCGGACGCCGGGCGTTTCGTACGGGATAATATCGCTGTGAATCGTCGTGTCGACGGGGAGCAGATGCTCGTCGGGTAGCTTGTTCTGCCAGCGGACGTAGATCGGTTCGCCCTGTCGAGCCTCGATCGTCGGCCCGGGGAACTGGCCGTCGTACCCCCAGACTGTCGTTGGTGGAAGATCGCGGTGGAGTTGTTGCTCGATTTCGGTCATCTCGATCTCGTAGTAGGGCTGGCCGTCTTTCTCGTCAGTTGGGTCGACGACACCCGGCCGTGGGACCTCGTCCACCCAGCGTTCGAGCGCAGGCGAGGAGTGTGTTGTCACCGTCGACGCCGATGGTGACTCTTGTTCCGGTGGCGGTGTCTCGTCGGACATACACCCCGCAAGGGCCGAGACGCTCGCGACACCAGTAGCGAGGACGACCTCGCGCCGTGAAAGCCTGCCAGGTGGCAGTTCTGCCTGGTCACTCATAGACAGGTGCTGCTACGGAGACACGACACATGCACTGCCAGCCGATTCCTACCCGGTTGGAATCAGAGCAAGCAATTCCACCGCTGTAGCCCTACAACGCCCGTAACCGCTGAATACGCCCGTTCATGTTCGATCACCTGTTCGGGTCGTGCAGCCCTATTAAACACCTACCAGTGCGTTTCGCTCCCCCCTTCCTTCCATGTCCGTTTAAGAAAACCAATAGACAGATACCGCTCACCACACGTGTTCAAAGTATGGCTGGCCAACAGGTTGAGCACAGCGAACGAAACTAGGACCGAGCTGTATTGCTGGGGGAATCCACCGATAAAGAACATTCTCGTCGTCGTTGGCCTTTTTCTCGGATCGACCTTCTTCGGTGTATGGGCCGCACTCGAGTTCACGAACGAGTGGGGTACTGCAGTCACCTGGATCTGGATCGGCATCGGGCTCTCTGTGCTTTATCTCCTCAACGATATCGCGAACACTGTGAAGGATCTCGCCAACTGACGCTCTCAAGTACTGCTGCCCGGCGTTCTTTGGTTATTTGAGCGTGTCATAGAATCCATCTCATAGCTTCTCACAGCCCGGTTCGTTTCCTCGCTCGTAGTTGGTGATTGCAACAACGAGTCGGAGA
>NZ_AOIN01000085.1 GCF_000337135.1 Natrialba chahannaoensis JCM 10990 | reverse complement strand
CACGACGGCAGCGCGGTTCGGAGCGAGTGAACTGAGCGAGAACCGCGAACGTGCGATCAGTGTGTAACTAGTTGCAGGTGTTACTATAGGAAGGGAGCTGTTTTGTCGCCGAGTGCCCCAACTATGTTTCCAGTTGCTTACTTCACTGAGTTGGCCGAATACACCTTTTCAATCCGTTCTTCCAGTTCATTCTCGTCTATCTCCCCGCGTTCATACATCTCGTTGAGTTCATCTAATTTGGCTTCGTCCTCGTCTGGGTCTGGGTCTGGTTCTGGTTCAGCAGCTGTCCAACCATGATGCAACTCTGTGATGATGTAGGAGACTCCGAAATAGACGGTGACACCGAAGACGAATAGCGCAACCATCACGAACAGTGCAGCTTGCGGTGGCGTCCATGGTGCAATGAGCAACAGGAGTCCTGCCGATAACGCTACCCACGCAATCGACTTCACAGGCGTCGCCTTTGTGTTAGGGTTCATCGTCAGCTCTTTGCTCTGATTCAAAGGATACATCTTGTCCTGGCTCAATCTCAATACGGTCTATCTCATCGCCAGCTGCGTCGTATATGACGATATAGTACGCCACCTCTGGATCGTCTGGCTCTGGCTCGGTCTCGATCTCTTCACCCTCTTCATCAATTGCTTCCGCTGAATCAAGCTCTGCTACGTCGGTTCCTGCGATGAAGTCGTACACCTCTTCGGTCTCGAAGAGAATGACTGCCTCATCCGTGTGAGCGTTAACAAATATGTTCCGGACGACATCGGTTTGATCAGTTGTAACGACCTTCGAATGCCACCAGAGTTCTCCATCTACCGATACTGGGACTGGCTCGACTATGAGTGCGTCACCGTCTTCTCCCCAAGAGGTCTGCGTGTCCGTCCCGCGAGCGACGCCCATCGCCCTGTCGGGACCTCGTAGCGTCTCAGAACCGGTCTCATAGTAGGTGACTTCTCCCGTCGTCGCATCGGTGAACCAGACCTCATCCAACCCTGTCGTTGAATCGCCGTGTGGTTCCATCGCCATCACGTAGCTCATCTGTTCACCAGCGAGGTCGATGACGAACGGCTGGTCGTTGCCTGCGCCAGACGGAAGACTCGCCGGTTCAATCACTCCCTCGTAGCTACCGATAAGACCCATTTGATTCGTGATGCCGTTACGGTACCCGAGGCTGTTCATTTTTTGTTCGGTTATGTCGAGTGGATAGAGGCGCTGACCGTCCAGGGCTTCGTTCTGCTGAGCCTCCTCGGGACTCAGGTGTTCGATGGTTCCATCCTGATGGACCAGCGCGACGCCATCCCATACAGGCACTGTGTGAGGGATAGGTGAGAAACGCCACTCGTGACCGGTTTTCGGATATGCCATATACGCCTCACCATCATGGACAAATTCGATTGGGTCATCATTATATTGGTCCCAGTACCCGGATTTCTTCAAATTCCAGTCGGCACTTCGGTGCAACAGCATGTTCTGACCATAGGTGAAGTCGTTTTCATCGTACGCTTGCATCTCTCGGTTTTCCATTCGAGTCATGTCCGAGAGGAGAACACCACGCTGGTTACCACTCAATTGGACTTGAAATGGGTCTGGTTCAATGGCGTATGACCAAGCTAACCTTCCATCTTCCATTCGGGCGATATCTGATTCACCGAGTTGATGTTGCCTGTAGGAGACACTCCCACGCGTCTGCGTGTCCGCTACCGCTCCCGGGGTGATCCTAGCGTTTTGCTCGTTCATTTCCGGGAACTCCTCCAGTATCTGTGAATCAGCCATCGTATCCTGGGCGAGCGTCCGCTCTTCCACCTCTGAGGCAGGAATTCCGTACAACACGCCAAGAACAAGGAGGATAACGAACGCCATCCCAAAGAGTGTTAGTTTTGCCGAGGGGGAAGCCATCAGATTTTGGTCACTGGAGGTCGGTAACGGTGGTGCGAGGAACAGTAACGTCGCAACAAGTATCGCTCCGCCGCCGATAATCAACAGCGTTGGACTGTAGACTATCCGGTAAATGAGTGGATGAAACAATGGGCGGAGGAACCAGAGTATTCCTACCAATATTGCGAGTGATCCGATTCTAATGGCGAGATGGCGAGTCAAATCGTTACTGCTCACGATCTCCCTCAAGTTCATCTAGCCCAGCTTTGATGATGTGCTGGGAGGCGTCATCGAGATCGAGGCCATTTGCTGCTGCAGAGCCTTTTACTCGTCCGTTCAACTGGTGTGTGATGCCGATATTCGGTCTCATACCTGACCGAATATTTTGTCTTCTATTAGTCATTCTGGTACCTAACATAATACGCAACTATGCCCTACTGTCTATTAGTCTTTTGAATGAAAAGACAGGAGTTATTATTATTATTATATGCGGAGCAGGCGCAATACCACGTCGTTTACGGCGTGGATACGCGCCGTCACGGGATGACGTGAACCACTGATAACAGCCCGGCTGG
>NZ_AOIN01000084.1 GCF_000337135.1 Natrialba chahannaoensis JCM 10990 | reverse complement strand
AGAGTGGATGCTTTGCACCGCGAGAACGCGTAGGCTCGTAGACCAGAAATATCCCAAACGCGGTCGGGATTCCCGCGTCTTCAGGCGCGGGAGGATGTCAAACGAGATAGATGGGCACTGAAAGAGGACAGCAAATGAAAGGACGTGGCAGAAACCCACCGTCGACCTACTGCTGCCCCAACCGACAACCGTTTTCCGCTCGCACCCCTACGTTCGCCCGGCCGATGACGAAGTGCTGACCCGAGCCAGACTCGGCACCTGGCAATGACGAACCCTATGAGTACTGCCAGGCCCGCTGTCGCCAATTTCCGGCGATAGCGTTCTCCGGAACCGACTCCGACCCAGCCGTCAGGCTGCCGTCAGGCTGCCGGCAGGCTAGCAGACGGTCACCGAGCAATTCAGGAGTGTCAAGCACACCTCCGCTCACGCACGCCGGACGAGATGCGCACGGACCACTCGCTGGCACGTCCCACAGAGCCGATCGAGAGCCACCATCGCGGCCAGAACCGGATACGACTGGCGCTGCTCCTGATACAGGTACTCGACGAACTCTCGATGAACCGTTTTAGCAGGCGTCCCCTGCGCAATCGTCTGCGCGAGTGTCTCCTGTCGTTCCTCGACGAACCGCTCACAGCACACCCGCCGAGCAGCGAGCGCCTCGTGGCGCTGCCGAAGCGTCTCGAACCCGAGCGACGCCAGCGGCGTTTCATCCACCGTCTCGAGCCACTCGAGTACGCCGTCGACCGCAGTTGCCGCCTCGGTCAGCGATGCTGTTTCGCGCTCCAGAGCGTGGGTCATCGTCTCGAGTTCGGTGCGGCGCTGGGTGGCACTGTTACAGATTGCGTCTTTCAGGGCCGGCGTGAACTGGTCGGGTGTCGTCGGGGAGAGTGCTGTCGCGATGTCGGGGCCGAGTTCTTCGATGATCGTCTCGAGGAGCGGTTCGGATTCGTCGATCGTTGCGGTGCTGTATGGGTGGATGGTTTCGGCGAACAGCGTTCGGACGCGGGCTGTGGCGTCTGGTTCGTTCGGGTGGTGTTGGACGATCGATGCGGCGGGCGTGGTATTGTTGCCGCCGTCTGTGAACGTTGTAGTGGTGGCCGTAGTTGGGGCGATGGTAGCGGCGGTAGAGGGAGGAATGTTCACGGCAACGCTGGGCTCGATTTCCTCGACACCGCTTTCGAATCGCTCGAAGGCGGTTGCGCCTGCTGTGACGGCTGCCTGTTCCTCGGCGACGCGGTCCAGTGCTGTCTGGAGGACGGTGACTGTCACCGCACCCACCTCATCGGCTGGCTCGTGGTTTCATTCATGGGTTTGCACCGGGATCGTTCATCGGATTGGGGTGGTTTGGCTGGGTAGTTCAGTTGGGTAGTTCGGTCGCGGTAGTACGGCTGAGATGGTTCGGTGGTCACTAGACGGTCTCTGTATCGGTCTGTGTCTCAGTCTCAGTCTCAGTCTCAGTCTCTTCCTCTGCATCCGCGAAATACGAACGAATCGTCTGGTCATCGACGGCGTCCAATACGCGCTCTGTACCGACCGCTTCGACCAATTCACGGAGTCCCTGCTCTGCCCGTGATTCGGCCGCCGACTCCGAGAGTCGTGTCTCGAACGCGCGGTCAATGTACTGGACGCGAAGTTCTTCGTAGCGCTCCGTCTCGAGGTCGTGATCGTCGCCGGCCTTCTCGTCGTACCACTCTCGCCACCGCTCACGGGTCGCCCACTCGCCTGTGAATGCAGAGTCACGGCGAAGCCAGTCGTACCGCTCAGCGACACCGTCAGGGAAACCTTGTGCGGTTCGGTGATCCTCGATGAGGCTTCGAGCGACGTGTGCTCCCTGGCCGGCAGCGATGATCGCCTGGGCGTTCCGGCGTCCGTTCGGTGAGGCGACGTACAGGCCGTCGATCGGTGTACGACCGTCCGAGCCTGGATAGGACGAGTCGAAGTGATCGTGCTCCTCGCCGTCGTGATCGTGGGTTTCGAACAGTTCGTCGCCACCCAGCGGACGCAGGTACGAGCCGTCATACCACGCGGCTGCAACGACAGCACCGGCCGTGATCCGTCGGCCCTCTTGCGTTTCGACGACGAGCGGTCCGTCTGAGTGCTCCCGATCGACGGATTCGACCAGGTCTGGCACGAGGTCACCGCCGGCCGTCTCCACGTGGGCGTGCAGCAGGTCGTAGAAGCCCTCGATGTCGATGCCACCGGGGAACCCAGGATAGTTCTCGAGATATGCACACCGGCGAAGGGCGGCGTTCCCGCGATCGAAGACGACGGTGTCGAGACCGTGTCGGGCGGTGAAGATCGCGGCCGCGGCACCAGTGGGTCCGCCGCCGACAACGACAACATCTCGATCCGTCTCATCGACTGCGTCGCACTCACTATCTACAGCGTCCGTCATTTTCAGAACTCCCCAGTTACGATATCTGCAACCCGCTGACGGTCAAACAGTTCCTCGCCACCGAACTCGTCGGGGAACAGCCCCTGGGCGGCCATCTCGAGTTGGAAGAGATTGATGATTGGTCCCTGGTAGAACAGCCCACCGAAGATGACGCGGTCGGTTTCGACCGCTGTGAGATTCTGTGCGACGCTGTGATCTCGCATCGGTTCGAGTACGTCATCCTCGAAGTTCTCGGCCGTCACGCCTGCCTCCTGCCAGATAACGATTGCGTCGGGGTCGACCTCAAGCAGCGCCTCGTAATCGATCATCCCGCCCGTTTCGTGAAAGCCGCCGATACCGCTGCGCTCGAGTGCGTCCTGAACGCCGAGGTCGTCCCACTGCTTTGACTGCGTGCCGCCGTCGAGGGTGTAGCCATAGAACTCCTCGGGTGCGACGGACTCAGGTGCGAGGATCGCGATCTCGGGATTCTCGTCGGGCAGACGTGAGTGGACATCGGCAAGCACCTCGTCGTGAAGCTGGTCGAACGCCTCGAACCGCTCGCGTTCCTGAAACACTTCGGCGATTTTCTCGAAGGCCTCGTACAGCGAGTAGTACTCGTAGTCGTGCCAGCCGTAGCTCCGGGAGAAAATCGTGTTGCCGATGAACGGACCGACTCCCTGTTTGACGCTCTCGATGTCGGCGTCGGTCCACTGTACCTGATTCGTCATAAACGGCGGATCGATGAGGTGGACGTCCGCGTCGAGTTTGTAGAATAGTTCGGTGTCCGTGCCGCTCTGCCAGAGGTCGACCAGATCGTCCTCGTCGACGGACACGCCGGGAAGTTCCTCGTAGTAGTGCGTCCCAAACCGTTCAACCAGTTCGACGCCGAGCAACCCGTCTGCCTGCCCCAACGCGACACCCATGTCCGCATAATCGGCGGTGTAGGGGAGCCACCGTTCGGGAATAGTCTCGAACTCGACGGTCCCCACTGGCTCCATCGTTACCGAGTAGGTGCCGTCCGTCGTTCCAGTTCCATCGGTCCCGTTCGCGTCCCCGTTTTCACTGTCCGCCTCCGTACAGCCAGCGAGTAGTCCACACCCCGCAATAGCGGAGCCGTATGTCACGTACTCGCGTCTCGTTATTCCCTCGTTGCCAGTGACGTTCGACTCGACGATTACCATGTTTTTAGGCTTACCTAAAACATTATAGTCGCTTCGGTCTTAGGGTGGCCTAAAAGAACCGAACGACCTTAGAAGTCGCCCGTAACGATCTCAGCAACCCGCTCGCGGTCGAAGAGTTGCTCGGTTTCCGGAATCGCGTCCGAGTCTCCCGGCCACGAGCCGAACTCGTCTGGGTAGATCTGCTTCGCGAGCGCTTCAGTCGAGAAGAGCTGTGTGACTGGCCCCATGAACTGCCCCGACGACCGAACGACGTTGTCGTTTTCGACCGCAGAGAGGCGACGAGCGGTCGAGTGGTCCTCTAGCGGTTCGACGACTTCACCTTGCCACTCATCACCGGTCATCGACGAGAGGTTGAGCGCGGCGAGATAGTCTGGGTCGACATCGAGTAGCGTCTCGTAGCCGACACTGCCGGCGATGTCCATCCCCTCGAAGGCGTCTTTGATGCCGAGGTCGCGGAAACACCGGACATCGTTGCGCTTCTCGCTGATCGGTGCGGGCTGGAACTCGCCGGCGTCAGCATTGATACCGCGCCAGAAGACGGCTGCCGTCGGCCGTTCGTCTTCTGGCGGCAAGCGATCCTCGATCGTCTCCATGAACTCGTCGTGGAGTTCGACCCACGCCTCGTACTGCGCCTGGCGCTGGAAGATTTTGGCGACCTTCTCGAACAGTTCGTACATGGTGTAGTAGGGTTCCTGACCATCGAAATCGAAGCGAATGAACGAGCCGAGGAATGGCGCGATGGCTGTCTCGATCTCGTCCATGTCTGCGTCACTCCAGTTCGAGTAGCTCTGCAGCATCCGCGGGTCCGCCAGAATCACGTCAGGATCGACCTCGTAGAAGAGTTCTCGATCGTAATTTCGTGCGGACTCACCCTCGCCGTACTGGTATACGTCGTCGGGATCGTAATCGACGCCTGGCAACTGCTCGTAGAACTTATACGGCTTCCGTTCGGGGTAGGCGTGGGCTGCCGGCTGGAGTCCCAGAGACATCGCCATATCCTCTTGGGTTCCGGGAATCACGAAGAACGACTCTGGGACCTCCTCGAACGTGTGACAGCCACTCGGCTCGATACAGATCTCGTAAGGGTCGACACCATCACCACCATTGGACTCACCGTTTGGCTCAGTCGTGTCGTCCGCACAGCCGGCAACACCGATCGTCACTGCCGTTGCGGTCGAGGCGAGTACACGCCGTCTGCTTGTCATACATACTTTAGGCTAGCCTAAATAGTTATGAGTGTTCTGTTTTAGGACGACCAAAACGCAGTGTGGAGTGATCGCACTCGAGTAGGCGTACACTCACGAAACGCGTGAATAGCGGGCAGAGACCGGGGTCAGAGCTCGCCGAGTTGCTGTTTCTTGCGCATCAGGTAGAGGAAGTACGGGCCACCGATGAGTCCAGTGACGATGCCGACTGGAATCTGCACCGGGTTGAGCGCGAGGCGTGCGCCGACGTCGGCCGAAACCATCAACGCTGGACCGACGAAGAGACAGCCGATCATTAGCTTCTTGTGGTCGCTGCCGACGACGTTGCGGACGATGTGCGGGACGATCAGCCCCACGAAGCTGACGATGCCGGCGACGGCGATACTCGAGGCAGCGGCAAGGACAGCTAGTCCCGACAGGCTGAATCGAACGCGCTCGACGGACATCCCCAGCGCGGAGGCTGTCCCCTCACCGAGAAGGAGTACGTCGAGCTGGCGCGAGCTGAGATACGCCAGGCCGACGGAGACGGTCGTCCACGGGAGAGCCATTCGGACCTCCTGCCAGCCGACGCCGGACAGCGAGCCGTTGAGCCACGAGATAGCCTGTTGGACGACGCCGATGTCGTCGGTGAAGACGAACAGCGCGGTCTGGAACGAGCCACAAACCGTGCCGACGATGACGCCCGCCAGCACGAGACGGACGGGGCTCGTGCCATTATTCCACGCGATGAGATACACGAGCAAGAACGCACCCGCGCCACCTGCAGCGGCCACCAGCGGCAGGAACGTGGTTAGGCCGGAGAAGACCGTAAGCACCACGAGCACCATCAGGCCAGCACCCGACGAAACACCGAGAATGAACGGACTCGCGAGTTCGTTGCGTGTCACGGCCTGGAAAATCACACCGGAGACGGCGAGGCTCATCCCAACCAGGATCGCGACGATCACGCGCGGGAGACGCAGGTCCCAGACGATGTGTGTCTCCGTCGACAGCTCTGGCAACTGGGATGTCTCGTAGCCGGTAAGCACTTCCAGTATCTCCTCGCCAAGGAAGAAGTTGAGCAGCCACCGATAATCGAAGATGACCGTGGGATCGAACAGCGCTCGCCACGCCTGGGGAATTGACATCGAGTACGCGCCGAAACTCAGCTGTACGATCCCGCTGAGAACGATAATAGCGGTTCCACCGAGGCAGACGGATAGCAGCTTCGGGTCCGCGAGCGATTGTCGAGACTGTCCCTTGGTTGTAGACTCACTCGAGTGCGTCTCAGACATTGTCGGCGAACCCCCATTTCCGTCGCTGTCCCCGTCTGTGCTCTCCGTTCGACGTGTCACCGTTCGAGATTGGACTTGGGTGCAGAGAGAAAGTGTCGGTCGAGCTTATTGATGTGGTCGCTGGCCGACCCACTGCGACCGGGGGAGAAGCAATCGATTTTCGTTCCATACCTTTTCGGCCAGCCTAAAACGACATAGATGCTTTGATTTTGGGCTGCCTAAATCACACAGAGGTGTTCGGTCCGGGCGTTCCTGGGATTGGGATGCTGTGTCGCTGCTCGAATTGGCGTCACTGGCGGCGTGTTCTGCCCACACTGGAGCACAAACGCGGGTACGTGGCTGGCATACCCGCGTGTGAATCTTATAGCCGCACGCGTCGTCCACCCGCTATGGCCACAGGGGACGGCGGTGATGGTGATGATGCTGACAGCGGCAGGACCGACGATGACGAGGATACCGTTACCCCCGCAACTTCCAACACCACTCCCAGCGTCTCCTTCGACCGACTTCTACCACCCCGTTCCCGACTCGCGTGGTGGCTCCTCACACTCGTCGTCGTCGGCATCCTGCTCTGGCTCCTGCTCACATACCTCGGTATCATCGCCTTCGGGCTCTTTCTCTACTACGTCGGTCGCCCCGCCGCGCGACGACTCGAGGCCACCGTCGGTACGACCGCCCGAGCCGCCATCCTGACGATCCTGCTCGGCATCATCCCGCTCGTCGTTTTCTTGCTCTCGCTGGTCGCCATCGCGATCGGGCAGGCGCTGACACTCACCGACGCTGACGTCGACCAGGCGCTCGAGACGCTCGCTCCCGGACTCGGACTCGTCCTCGACCGGCCACCAGAATCTCCCGCGGACCTCGCCTCGATGCTCGCCGACCAGCTCCGACCAGCTGACGCCACGGTGCTACTCGAGTACGGGACGGGCGTGCTCGCCCAATTGGCGACACTGGTGTTCACGGTGACGCTCCTGTTTGCGTTCGTCTATCTGTTGTTGTGCTATGATCGGGTGATCGCGGGCTGGCTTCGCTCGCTCGGTAATCATCGCGACGCAGCGGGACTGCAGTATTTTCGCGGCGTCGACCGGGAACTAAGCCGGGTCTACGCGGGCCAGATGCTGACCGTGATCGCTGTCGTGGTGCTTGCCTGGGTGCTCTTTCGCGCGCTGAATCTCGTCGCACCGGCCCCGGTCGAAGTTCCGGTGCCGATCCTGCTCGCGATCGTCATCGGGATCGCCTCGTTTATCCCGCTCGTCGGGCGCTCGCTGGTCTACATTCCGCTGGTCGCCTACCTCGCGATCCGAGCCCTCCAGACCGACCCCCAGTCGCTGTGGGTGCCCGCCGCAGTGGCCGTGCTCGGCTGGGTCGTCATCGATCCCATTATCCGCTACTGGTTGCGACCGTCGCTTTCGAGTCACGGCACGCCCTCGAGTGTGATGCTCGTCGGGTACCTTGTTGGCGGCGCAACCGTCGGCTGGTACGGCGTCTTCCTTGCGCCGCTGGTCGTCGTCGCAGTCCGGCGGTTTCTCACTGTTATCTTTCCGGCTCTCGTTCGCGGAGTGGCGCTCTCTGAGGCGATAGATCCGAGTGTGGGTGAACGGAAGGACGAAACGAGCAACAGGTGAGCGAAACGAAGGCTCTGACGGCGGTATCGCGGAAAATTGTATACGGACTTCAATAGCAGTCGACATCAGCTACTTCGAAACGGGTGCCGTGTGGGTCCGCAGTCACGACGTCGATCGACCAGCCGTGGGCGACAGTGATCGGCTCGACGATGGAGAGGCCGAAGCCGGTGCCGTCACTCGATGTGGTGTAGCCGACCTCGAAGATCTCGTCTCGTTCGTCAGCAGGAATTCCAACGCCGTCGTCTTCGACGGCGAATCCGATGGGGGTCGCTCTCGCATCACGGCGTGTCTCGACCGAGACGGTCACGGATCTCGTTTCGTCTCCCGCGCCGTGAGTGATCGCGTTCCGAAAGAGATTCTCGAAGAGTGCCTGCAGCCGTTCTGGGTTTGCCCGGACGACAACGTCCGTGTCGACGACCAACTCGTGTGTTGTGTCTGTTCCGTCTTTTCTCTCGCTTTGCTCGCCTGACTCCGATACTTCGCCCAACCCCTGTACTTCGCCCGGCTCCAGTGCGTTTGTGTCCGCGAGTGCCCATGCGTTCTGCGCACACTCAGCAAGTGACACCGGTTCGAGTGTGCCGAGTACTCGGCCGCTCTTTGCGACCGCGAGCACGTCCTCAATAAGCTGTTGCATCCGATCGATCGCCGGATAGACTCTATCAAGATGACTGGTGTCACCCGTCTGTTCACTCAGCTCCGTCCATCCCTGAATCGTCTGCAGCGTATCGCTCACTTTCCGGGACGGACCACATAACAAAACATATACTGCGTCCGACTCGTCTGGAAAAAAGAGCCTCTTTCGATGGTCCCGTCCGCCTCTGCGATATCGACGCTGCGAACAACCCTGCGCGAGCGCGTCCGCATCGACACCCGAACACTCGCGCTCGTTCGGATCGCCTTCGCGCTGTTGATTCTCGCTGACCTCTTCCTCCGTGCCCGGAACTTCTCGTACTTCTATACGGAGGCCGGTCCGGTCCCCCAGTCACTTGCACTGGCTGCACTGTCGGTCGACGCGCCGTCGGTGTACTTTCTAACCACCGACCCCGCAGGCACAGCAGCGCTGTTCGTCGTCCACGGCGTGCTTGCCGTCCTGTTACTCGTCGGATACCATACCCGGGTTGCGACCGCACTCTCGCTCGTGTTCGTCCTCTCGCTCGACCTGCGGAACCCGCTGGTTCTGAGCTACGCCGACACGCTATTCGTCTGGCTGCTCTTCTGGGGAATCTTCCTCCCACTCGGCGAACGGTGGTCTGTTGACGCCGTCCACGCCGATCGGGAACCGAGAGCCAGCGTCGCGAGCATTGGCTCGGCGCTCGCCCTCTTTCAGATGATCACGATGTACGTGGTCAACGGCTACCACAAATCCAACTCCGAACTGTGGCAGAGCGGCGAGGCGGCCGTCCTCGTCTTCGGCCTCGACGACATGACGTTTCTCCTCGCGGACTCACTCCACGCAGTCCCGGCGCTGCTCCAGGCCGGCGGCCTCGCGTGGTACTACATGCTCTGTCTCTCCGGTCTGCTCGTCCTCGCTCGCGGGCGACTCCGGACAGGGCTCGTCTCTATCTACATGGTTGCCCACCTGTCGTTCGCCGTCACCGTCCGTATCGGCGCGTTCGCGTTCGTCGCGCTCGCCGGCCTCCTCCTCTTTCTGCAGTCATCGTTCTGGGACGATCTCTCGGCTGTCGCCCGGAAACTCTCGCTTCCGACCACGACCGCAGACATCCACAGGCCAGTCCAAACTCGACTCCCGCTCACTCGTCGCCATCACACCAACCACCGCTTGCCGACCGCAACTGGACTCGCCACCCGCCTGCCACGGCTCCGACTCGAGTACACTGCAAATCTCACACACCGAATCCGACACAACCCTACCCGAACAGTGGTGGCAACAGTTGTCGCGATTGGGGCCGTCGTCGCGCTGGTGTCGGTGCTTTCGGCAGGTGGGCTGGTCAGCGACGACATCGATCCAGCTACGGAGATCGAGCGGGGGGCGACCGGGTTCATCGATCACCAGACGGAGTGGAGTATCTTCGCACCGGAGCCACGAACGACGGACCGGTATTACATCTTCCCCGCGGTGACCGCCTCGGGTGAGCGCCTTGACGTGTACAACGACCGGGCGTTGACGTTCGACCGGCCGTACGAGAACCTTCAACACCAGTACGAGACGTACCGTGAACGGTTCTACATGAACAGCGTCGGGTCGTCGGACCCGCCCGAGACGACAGCCCTGCTTGCCGAACACATCTGCACCGAGTGGAACGAAGCTCACGACGGCGATGACGAACTTACACACCTCACGATGTATCAGGTGCAAGAGCAGGTAACTCGCGAGACGATCGGAACGCCGAACGAGCGCAATCGCTCTGCAGTGTTGCTACACAGACACGGCTGCGATGGCAACGAGCCGATCGAAATCGTAGACTCCGAGTGGGATGAAGATGGTGGTAGTGGGGTGCCGTAGTTCGGAGACGCGCCTCAGTCACTGTTGACGCGAGCCCCGATCGAGATGCTTCGCACGCCGTAGCGCTGGCACGCACCCTGTGCCCGCTCCGAGGTAAACTCGTATTGTGGGTTCGCCCGCATGACTACGACATCGATTCCGGGCTGTTCGATCACATCAGTGTAGTCATCCAGCTGCATTGCCCCGCCGATACACGATGCCCAGAGGTCCACGTCGTTCTTGATCCGCTCCGGCATGTGCTCTTGGCTGACGATGTCTGAGAGTGCGAGTCGCCCGTCCGGTGTGAGAACGCGCTCGACTTCCTCGAACACCTGTTCTTTCTTCGCCGAGAGGTTGATTACACCGTTCGAGAGCACGACGTCAAAGGAGTCGGCGCTAAAGGGTAACTCCTCGATGTAGCCGCGTTCGAACGAGACGGTATCCATACCGGCCGCGTCGCGAGCGGCACGTGCGCCCTCGAGTTGCTTGTCGGTCATATCGATGCCGACGACACGTCCCTCGTCGCCAACGTGCAACGCAGCCACAAAGGCGTCCGTTCCCGACCCGCTTCCCAGGTCGAGCACCGAATCGCCGGGCCGAAGCTCGGCCATGTCCATGTGATAGCCGACGCCAGCGAATGATGCGAGTGCACGCTCTGGAATCCGGTCGAGATCCGCCGTGGGATATCCCAGTCGCTCCGCCAGCGGCCGCCCCATTTCGAAGTGGTACTCCTCGTCCGGTTCCGTCGCAACCTCTCGATAGAGTGTCGTTACCTTCTCCTCGAGTTCTTGTTTGTCGAGTTTGTATGCCATAGTGACCGTATTCGCGGTGTCGTTCACCTCCCTGTTCGTGACCGTTGCTGGCTTTGCCCTGCGCTGGTGTTCGTTAGTGTTCGTGTCCGTCCGTCGAGACATCGACCGTTTCGACGTGCTGTTCTTCGATCTCCTCGAGTGTGAAGTCCTTCCCGTGCTGTTCGGCGACGTGTTCGCGTGTGATCTCGAGAAGTCGCTGCTTGTCGTTCTCCTCAGTTCGTAGTTTGAAGACACAACCCGATACAGCCGTGTCGCAGGCAACCTGAAGCGCTGTCATCGTCTCCCCGTCATGAACGTTTGCTGTCATGGGTTCTCGCCTCGCGAGTGTCCATACGGTTGAGACGCGCATGTAGTCATCCGACACCCGCTTCGTACGCGGTGCACCGCGGGCAGACGGTGACGCGTGTGCAGGTACTGCAGACTGTGCATACTGTGAGTTCTGTTCACTGTGTGATCGCTGTGCACTGTCTGACCGACTTGCAGTACACGACAATGGTTAAAAACCGTCGGTAGGTCCGCGAAAACACACCATCAATGAACCGCAATACACCAAACACGCATTGCAAACACATCACACCACAGCGTTACTCGAGTTCCGGACCGACCACGAGCGGGCGTGCCTCTCGTCGGAACCGCTCGTAGGTGTCCTCGGCCCAACGACGGGCCGCCGGTGTTTCCGTGTCGAGAAACACCTTGACGGTCCCGCTGTCCTGATTGTAGCCACTGATACCGACGCGGTGATCAAAGAGACTGATACCGTACGGGGGCACCTCTCTGTGGAGTAACACTGTGAGATTCCCGCTTTCGAGGGCCTCTCTCGAGAGGTCGGGATACGTCCGTCGAACGGCGGCTGCGACGTGTGGTGGGTCGATAATCTCTGTTTCCATGCCGTCGAGAATGCGTTGACAAAACTCTTCCCGACAGGGGTTGAGCAGCCCCAGATCGAAACCGAGGAATCGGAACGTGTCCGTCTCACGGAGCAGTTCGACAAAGCGGTTGACCGGCCGGTATGGGTCACTCGTCTCAGCAACCGTCACGACTGCATCAGCACCGATTTCGATAGGAAACTCGTTCGCCTCGATCGGCAACCACTCCCAGACCTCGCGTAGCGTCCGCTCGGTTTCAATCCGTTCGATGAGGTTGCCAAGTCCCGTTGCAACGAACGAACCCAACTGTGTCGCTCTGTACTCGTCCCCATCACGAACGATCCAGTTGCGCGCCTCGAACTCTCGGAGGGTCCGCCCGACTGTCGACGTCGACGCACCGGTTTCCGCCCGCAGTGCGGCCCGACTTCGCGGTCGCTCGGCCAGAGACTCGAGGACGGTGACTCGGTGTGGTGAGCGAGCCAGGAACTCGATGTCGTCGAGCGCCGTGTCTGTGTCGTGTGATAGCATAGTAATAGTATGGTCGCGAGAGGTATATAGCCACGACTGACGCGGCCTACATTGTTCCCAAACGCGTCCAGTAACGGCTATTGACTGGCTGGTAGTGCCTCCTACTCCTACTGCCCTCCATAGCACCGACATAAATCGCTACTTGCTATACAGAATTGCCCTCATCACGATTTGGATTCAGTACGAGCGGCCGAGTCGAGGGAAATCACTGACGCGGTAGTATCTTATGACTTGAGTACGCCAGCAGACTCCTCAACCAAGATGCCAGTGTAGCGAGTCCAGTTCTAAATAAAACAGAGAGAGTTCCACGGGTCACCCGACCCGTGGTTGTTTACAAAGCGCGTCGTGGAAACAGGAAGCCCCACCCTCAAGCGCGAGCCAAAAGGCGAGCGGTAGGGTGGGGGTAGTTCACGGGACTGGAAAGCCGTTACTGCGAGGCAGCGGAGTTGATCCCGGTCTGAACCCAGTACCAAGAGATAATGGGGAAGAAGAGGAAAAGCAGGAAAATCGGCATCGAGCCCTGTTCTGTCACCGACTCTGACGCGTTAGAAATTTGCCAGAAAGCAATGATATTTACCAACGGGATGATTGCCAAGATTGGGGTTAGATTCTGGTCAGTTCCTCTGTCAAATGTCTTTGCAGTCTTGTACGTCCAATAGATCGTATACAGCCCGAATGTGATTACCGCAAAAATAGCTTGCTTAGCGAGCGATGCTTCTCTAAACGCCGATTGATCCGTAATAGTTGCAGACATACAAGAAGAACTCTAACTCCACACATATGTAGCCTTGGGAAACTTACCACCTGTATACAGTGTACCATAGAATACGTCTCATCTCCTCTACCTAGCGATTATATCGTTCGCATTTCGCTGCACTCTGTGATCTTACCAGTCATAGATTTTGTTCGAGAAAGAGAAAGTAGATGATTGTTGTTGATAACCATTGTATGACACACACCTGTACCCAACCACCATCAACACCACCATCAGTCAATTGAATCGACGGGTACCTTCCATCAAACTACTAGAACTAAACATATATCTCTATCCAGACACATATGGGAGAGGAGACGCTGTTGGATTATCGATTGGCACGGTCCTATTGGACAGACACTCACTCCACGTGTCTCAGCCATCGATCGTAAAAGCAGACCAACAGAGCGACACACGTGCTATCGACACTGGACTCGAATACCGTGCCAGGGGAGACAGAAACGAGCAGAGCGACAGGTGCAACAGCGGGTGAGTGTCTGAGGACTGAGTTAGGTGTCTGACTCCCCACACCGACAACCGCCCTGATCGAGCAGGTCTCGGACCGTATACTGTTGTTTGCAATCTTCGCAGGTCACTGTCACCGTCACGAGAACGTTGAAGTCGCCGATGTCGAGTACGTCGCTTCGCTCGAGTTGGGCGACTGTATCCTCCGTGACCGCAGCGGTCCGATTCCGGAGGGCACCGAGTTTGTCCCGACTGCGCTCGAGTCGTTCCTCGTCGCTCGGTGACTCGAGTGAGGCTTCGAGACAGCCGGTCAGATGGTTGTAAACGGTCTGGTGAGAGATGAAATCGCTCTCGACATCCTCAACCGGGACGGCGTCGCGCTCGAGTTCCTTGCGTGTCTGGACGCGCGTCCCACTGCTGACGTCGTCGCCTGTGAGCAGCCGGTACGTATTCTCGACCTCGCCGTCTTTGTACTGCAACCCGGCCTCGTCCAGGGCGGCCTTGAGCACACGCTGGTTGACGTGTTCTGCGAGATCACGCGTGCTGTATCGTTCGTCTGTTCTGTCGGTCCAGTAGCTGACGAGTTCCTCGTCCAGTCCGATGAGATCGTACTGCTCGGTGATCCGTCCGACCTTGCAGCCACACGCGGAACTCGCCGCTGCGTCGAGGGTTCGCTCGGTCACTGTCCGAACGGTACTCCGGTGAGCGAGAAAAGCGTTCCGACCGCGGTGTTTACAGCAATACGTCCGTAATGCGAAGGTTGCGACCCGAACTATCGCTACGTTCTCGAGCCTGACACTGTAGCCTCTCTGTACCCATCACAATATTGTCTTTTCAATGATTGTCAAAGAAGGCTGTCATATATGAGTAGCTGTTCTCCAACAAGACTGACCAGATCTGAGATGAAGAAACACAGAGACGTGATTTCTCATGCCGCTATTTACAGTCGTAGGATTGTAAATCAGTCGTGTGAGTTGGGGCACTTCACTCATAGCAGGAGACTGAGCTAGGTTGATTCTGACGGAGCCGACGCCTCGACGACCATCACCCGGAGGTCGTTGACGTTCGTTTCGATTGGACCAGTTCGGACGAGCGCGTCTGTGACCTTGTGTGTGCTCGTTGGTGTCCGCGCAACCGCAACTTCTTCGTTCGCCAGCGCAGATGAGCGTGCCGGGGAGTCGTCGGCCATACGTACCACGTTCGTGGGCTTGGCGTGTGTCTACTGTGCAGTATCAATTCAGTCGTGCTGAATTATGGCGGTTTGCAATGGTCAAACAATTTTGGTCTTGGTGGTGACTATGGCTCTCCTGTGAGCGAAAAGAGAGCTGGATTCGGTCGCGAGTCAGCCCGTACTGGGTGGTAACTCGAGTAATAGTTACTTGTCGGCCGTCGTGTGTTTCACACTATCAAAATCCATTGAGGGAGGCCATTCAAACAGCCACTCGCCGGCGATAGTGAACACAACCAGTGGATTGTGGCACGCTGAGCCAGCAGGGTTCCATCTAACTCGTTCGTAGATCTCCTTCTGAGAAGGTTCCACCTGACGATGCATTTGAGTATGTCAAATTCATATACGAACCGTACTGTTCACCGTGACGGTCCGTCGAAGGGGAAAGACTATGTCGACACCACAAGTTGCACTCAGTGTGAGCGACACTACCTCGAGTGAAGTCAATCTTCACTACATCAACGGTGAATGGGTTGAAGGAACCGGCTCGGAAACGTTCGAAAGCGAGAATCCGGCGACGGGAGAGACGCTGGCGACGTTCCAGCGCGGCACTGAAGACGATGTAGACGCCGCTCTCGAGGTCGCCGACGAGACCTTCGAGGAGTGGCGAGAACTCTCCCACATCGACCGTGCGGAGTACCTCTGGGATATCTACCACGAACTGCGTGAGCGCCACGACGAGCTCGGCGAAATCGTCTCCAAGGAGTGTGGCAAGGAAATCTCCGAAGGGAAAGCAGACGTCGCCGAGGCCTGGCACATGGTCGAGTGGGCGGCGGGCAACGCGCGCCACCCGCACGGGGATGTCGTACCGAGTGAGGTCGGCAGTAAGGATGCCTACATGCGCCGCAAGCCACGCGGTGTCATCGGCTGCATTACGCCATGGAACTTCCCGGTTGCAATCCCGTTCTGGCACATGGCCATCGCCCTCGTCGAGGGGAACACGGTCGTCTGGAAGCCAGCAGAGCAGACGNTTCTGGCACATGGCCATCGCCCTCGTCGAGGGGAACACGGTCGTCTGGAAGCCAGCAGAGCAGACGCCGTGGTGCGGTCAGATCATCGCTGAGATGTTCGAAGACGCCGGTATTCCGGATGGCGTCTTCAACATGGTCCAGGGCTTCGGCGACGCTGGTGCAGCTATTTCCGACGACGAGCGCGTCGACACCGTTCTCTTCACGGGATCGGCCGAAGTCGGCCACGAAATCGCCAGCAAGGTTGGCGGCGAACCCGGCAAACTCGCGGCCTGCGAGATGGGTGGCAAGAACGGCATCATCGTCACCGAGGAAGCCGACCTCGACATCGCCGTCCACTCGGCGATCATGTCGAGCTTCAAGACGACCGGGCAGCGCTGCGTTTCGAGTGAACGCCTGATCGTCCACACGGACGTCTACGACGAGTTCAAGGAACGCTACGTCGACATCGCGAAGGACGTCGCCGTCGGCGATCCACTGCAGGAGGACACCTTCATGGGCCCGGCAGTCGAGCCCGACCACGTCGAGAAGATCAAGAAGCACAATGAACTCGCAGTCGAAGAGGGTGCCGAGGTCCTCGTCGACCGCTTCGAACTCGAGGACAACGAAATTCCCGAGGGTCACGACGAGGGCAACTGGGTCGGCCCGTTCGTCTACGAAATCGAGTACGACAGCGATCTGCGCTGTCTGAAGGAGGAGTGCTTCGGTCCACACGTCGCTCTCCTGGAGTACGACGGCGACATCGAGGATGCAGTCGAGATTCACAACGACACGCCATACGGCCTCGCCGGGGCCGTTATCTCCGAGGACTACCGTCAGATCAACTACTTCCGTGACCACGCGGAGATCGGCCTGGCGTACGCGAACCTGCCGTGTATCGGTGCTGAAGTCCAGCTCCCGTTCGGCGGCGTCAAGAAGTCGGGCAACGGCTATCCATCGGCTCGTGAGGCCATTGAGGCCGTTACCGAGCGGACTGCCTGGACGATGAACAACTCGAAGGAGATCGAGATGGCACAGGGGCTTTCCGCCGACATCCTCACCCGAGACGACTAACGCCCACCCGGCCATCCCGACCGGCGTTTGATATCTGCAAATTTTAAGGCTATCCTCGCGTAGTGACGGATATGACAGCCGGGTCGCCCAGGAACGGGACCGAGAACGAACGCGATGGACCGCGCCGAATCAAATCGGTGTGCACAGCAGCAACGGTCATCGACGTCATCAAACAACAACAGGGCGGCAGCCTCACTGATATCTCGCAGGAACTCGAGTTGACCAAAGGCACAGTCCATACCTACTTGCAGACGCTGGTCGACTGTGGGTTCGTTACGCGAGAGAACGGTGAGTACCGACTGAGTTTTCAGTTCATCGCGCTCGGCGAGCACGTCCGAAACGAGACTGACCTCTACATGGCTGGCCACAGCGAGGTCGACGCACTCGCAGAGCGGACGGGCGAGTATGCACACCTGATCGGCGAGGAACGAGGACGAGAGACGGTACTCTACGAGAGCCGCGGGGAGTTCGCGGTCGCGATGGATTACCATCTCCGGATGCGCGAGACACCCCAGCATCTCCACGACACGGCGGCGGGGAAGGCAATTCTCGCGCACGTGCCGACAGATCGGCGCGACGAGATCATCGCGAACCAGGAGTTCGAACGCCAGACGGCGAACACCATTACGGATGCGGCCGAACTTCGTGAGACGCTCGCGGACATTCGCGAGCGGGGCTACGCAGTTAACGACGAAGAAGAGATTCGCGGGATGCGTGCGGTCGGTGCGCCGGTTCTCGGTCCAGACGAGACCGTTGTCGGCGCAGTCAGTGTGACAGCACCGACGAGTCGGCTGAAAGACGAGCGCTTTCGCACGGAGATGCCCGAGCAGGTGATGGAAACAGCGAATCTGATCGAGGTCAACCTCGAAACGGCTCGATTCGACAGTTGAGGGGGAGTGGGGCCGAGCCCGTCTGATCGCTGACCCGTCCCGAATTTGCAAAGAGATATATGACCCTCGCCCGGAAATTCTGACAGTAGCTATGTTCGAGCAGAGACAGCCAACGGACCTGCGACTAGGATGGGAACGGGCACGAACGGCGGGTGATGGACGATGAGCGCCGAAGATGGCACCGGTGCTGATTCGGGATCGGGAGCAAACGGCGACCAAGACGCGACCCACACCGCACGACTGCTTGGCGTCCCGCTCGACCTGGGCGCGAACCGTCGCGGCGTCGATATGGGCCCCTCGGCGATTCGCTACGCGGATATTGCCGCCGAGCTCGACGCCGCCGGCGTCGGCTGTGTCGACGATGGCGATCTTGAGGTCCCGCGACTCGAGACGAGCTCATCCGCGCCCAACGTGGACAAATCCGACGCAGCATCGAACGCGAAATACCTCGATGAGATTGGCGACGTGACGGCCACGCTTGCGGATGCCGTCGCGACGACGATCGACGACGGCGCGACGCCGCTCGTCCTCGGCGGTGACCACGCAATTGCCATGGGATCGATGTTCGGTGCCGGCCGCCACACGGACGACGGGATCGGCGTCATCTGGTTTGACGCCCACGGCGACTACAACACACCCGCAACCTCACCGAGTGGAAACGTCCACGGCATGCCCCTTGCCGCCGCCCACGGCCGCGGCTCGTTCGCCGATCTCGACTGGACCGAAACCGACGCCGTCAACGAGGAAAACACCGTCCTCGTCGGCATCCGGAGCCTCGACGAGGAAGAACAAACAGCACTGCGCGAGAGCGAGGTCACCGTCTTCACCATGCGCGAAATCGACGAACGCGGCATCACTGCCGTCGTCGAAGACGCACTCGAGATCGCCACCGATGGCGTCGACGGGATCCACGTGAGTCTCGATCTGGACTGGCTCGACCCGACGGTCGTCCCGGGCGTCGGCACCCCCGTCCGCGGCGGCGTCGACTACCGCGAAGCTCACGCTGCACTCGAGTTAGTCGCGGAACGCGACCGCGAGGCCGACATCCTTCGATCGATGGATGTGGTTGAGGTGAATCCGATCCTCGACCGCGATAATCAGACGGCAGAAGTCGCAGCGGAGCTCGCAGCCAGTGCGTTCGGGAAGCGAATTCTGTAGGCGTTGGCTGCCTGGGCTGTTCCCAGCGAGTTCCTATCTGGGCTATTCCTGGCGGGGCACTGGCGTCAGGGCTGTTCCTGACGACGACCTGTTGGCAATGTTCTCGCTGGGCGTTCTGTTATCGTCGTTTGTGTTTGATGACAGTCTGTCCGGGAAATCCACCTGTTTTAAGCCCCCCGGTGACAACCACCATGCATGCGACGCGAGACAGCGGAGCCGAGTGTATCGCAATTGCCAGGTCCGGCTGCATCTGAGTGGGTCGAATACCACCAGCAAGCAGCAGCTACGAGCACGTACGTCTACGATTTCGTCTGGGACATCACCGCCGACGCGGAGGGACCGTTCTGTACGGACCCCGATGGCAACGTCCTACTCGATTTCACGAGTCACGTGGCCGCGGCACCACTCGGGTACAACAATCCGCTCCTGATGGAGAAACTCGAGGAGTTCGACCTCGTTGATCCCCTCAAAATCGCCGGACAGGACTTCTACGTCAGCACTGGTGGCTCGCCCGACGACGCAGCGCTTCCCGGGCCAGCCCACCTGATGAACACACTCACGGACATCACCGACCACTACGACATGGACACCGTCTTCCTCTCGAACTCCGGGGCGGAGGCGGTCGAGAACGCGATCAAGCTCTGTTATGACAACTGTGCGGAGCCGAAGTACGGGCTGACATTCGAGGGCGCGTTCCACGGACGGACCCTTGGGGCGCTCTCGCTGAACCGCTCGAAATCGGTTCACCGACGTGACTTCCCCGAACTCAGCGGGATCCACGACGTGCCCCACAGTATGGACGGCATTGAGCGCCTGCGTGAGAAGCTCGATCCCAAGAGCGGCCACATTCCGCCGGAGCAGGTCGCGTTCCTCATCCTCGAACCCGTCCAGGGCGAAGGCGGCTACCGCGTCCCTGACGACGAGTTCATGCGCGCGGTGTCCGACCTCTGTGCAGAACACGACATTCCGCTGATTGCCGACGAGATCCAGACCGGCGTTGGCCGTACTGGCGAGATGTGGGCGTCTGACCACTACGAGTTCGAACCGGACGTGATCACCAGCGCCAAGGCGCTTCGTGTCGGTGCGACGATTTCGCGCGAGGAACTCTTCCCCGACGAGGAGGCCCGGCTCTCCTCGACCTGGGGTGCCGGCGACATCATCGCCTCGATGCAGGGGACGCTCACCCTCGCTGCAATCGAGGAACACGACCTCATCTCCCACGCCGAGAAGCAAGGAACGCTGCTCGTCGACCTCCTCACCGATGTCAAGGATAACCACGAGGCTGTCGTCGAGGATGTTCGCGGCCTCGGTCTCATGGGTGCAATCGAGTTCGACACCGCCGAGCGCCGCGACGAGGTCGTGGATGCTGCACTCCAGCGCGGCCTGCTCACCCTCGGCTGTGGCAAGAAAACGCTGCGACTGCTCCCACCACTCGACGTGCGCGACCGCGAACTCGAGATCGCCACCGATCTCCTCGACGATTCGATCGCAGCGATCGAACCCGCTACACTGACGAACTGAGCGGGACAGTTCGGCTCGCACTCACACTCGCGCTGTCGCTGTCGTATCTGATTGCCAGCAGATCGCCAGCACAGTCGAACAGCAGTCGAGCCCCAGATCGTAACGGATCGCCGTTTGTACGCTTACCGGCCCTTGAACTCCGGTTCGTACTCGTCCTCAGCGAACGACCGCGCCCCCTCTTCGTGATCGTCCGTCTCGAGTAGACTCCGGAAGAGTCGCCCGTCGTAGGCCCGCCCCTCCTCGAGTCCGGTCTGTGTTGAAATCGCCGCGGACTCCTTGATCGACTGGATGGCGAGCGGCGGCTGTGAGGCGAGGTGCTCGGCGAACGCCTGCGTCTCCTCGTCGAGATCGTCGCCATAGACGCGGTTCGCGAGCCCGATTTCGGCCGCGCGCTCGGCGGAGATGTGCTCGCCAGTCATTGCGAGTTCCTTGGCAGTCGAGGGGTCGGCGAGTTCGGCGAGGTACTGCACACCGCCAGCGCCCGGCAGGAGCCCGAGGTTCACCTCGGGAAAGCCGAACGAACTCTCTTCGTGTGCGAATCGGAAGTCACAGGCGAGTGCCGTCTCGAGACCGCCGCCCAGACAGTAGCCGCGAACCTTCGCAATGACTGGAGCGGGAAATTCTGCGATGAACTCGTAGTGGCTCTGTCCGGACTGTGTGCCGGGATTCGAGTCGCTGAACTCAGTGATATCGGCACCAGCACAGAACGTCCCACCCGACCCCTCGAGGATGACCGCGCGGAGCGCGATGCCGTCGGCCTGGTTGTTTTCCGACTCGAGCCACTCCAGACTCTGGACGAGATCCTCGCGAAGCTGTGTGCTGAGCGCGTTCAGTGAGTCCGGTCGGTTCAGCGTGATATGACCGACGCCGGTGTCGTCGTCGAAGGAAGCGAGCGTGGTGTCGAACTCAGTATCGTGGTCCATAGCGCGAGCCACGACAAATAGTCACATAATTTTGTCGACCAGTACGATGGCCGCGCTGTGTGGATCCCTGCTGCTTAGCCGCGAGAAGTCAATTTGATATAGCGCTATGTAGTTTACCCCGCTCTTTGAGATTCGGTATCGCGTTCTGTGGGCCGACATCGGTGCCTACGGGGCGGCCAGCAGCAGACTCACTGACACACGATTCCACTCACCAGCGAATACATAAGTACACCTGTAAAGGTGGGTTTCGTCACGGGTCTTCTCTTTCGTCCCGGTCCAGTCGGACCTATTTCCGGAAATACCGGATACTTGCTCGTGACAAGTTCCGGCTGCGGACGACAGGCGAACTGTGCTGATGGAACGAGAGCATGCGTAACTCGAGTACCGATCATCGGATATAGCTGAACTACGATGCGGCGAAGAACGGACTCGAACTAGTACACCACCAGCGAAGGCTGTGGCGAAATTCAGATCAGTTGCCAACGTGTCAGTGCCGATCTCGACGTAGCGTCTTCCGGGAGAGCCGAAAGAGTTCTACTACTGGCCGGAAAAAGGGCCGATAATGGCAGATACACCGAATCGCTCCGTCGTACGCGCGTTCACGATTGTCGACGAGCTCTCGGAGAACGGCGGTGGTCGGGCCTCGGAGTTGGCTACACGGCTTGAGATGCCCGTAAGCACCGTCCACGACTATCTGCAGGCGCTCGTCGACACTGGCTACGTCACTGTCGAAGACAAGGTGTACCGTCCCTCCACTCGATTTCTCGAGGTCGGTCATCGGCAGCGCCACCGGTTCGAGGTCGTGAAAGCGGTTCGGGACGAACTCACGGCCGTCGCCGAAGAAACCGGCGAGCACGTGACGCTCCTGATCGAGGAGAACAACCAGGCGGTCATCCTCGCCGTACAGGAAGGCTCGGAGGCGATCACGTTGTTCGCCTATCCCGGCGCACGGATGCCCCTGCACGTCACGGCCCCGGGGAAGGCGATGCTTGCGCACATGGACCCCGAACGAGTCGAGTCGATCCTCGACCGCGACCTCGTCGAGATCACTCCCCAGACGATTACTGATTCCGATGTCCTGCTGGAGCAACTCGAGTCGGTTCGCGAACGAGGGTACGCAGTCGATGAGGGCGAGCGCATCGCGGGGATGGTCTGTATCGCTGCGCCGGTGCTCGATAAGCGCGGCGAACTCCGGGGGGCGATCTGTGTCTGTGGGCCGGAGAGCCGGCTCGACGAGGCGAGACGGGCGGAGATCGCGGATGTCGTGAAGCGAGCGGCGAACGTGACGCAGGTGAATCTGGACTACGTCTAAGATCTCAGTAGCCGACGAACTCCGGATCGTCCTCACCGAAGAACGCACCGAGTCCGCGCTCGTAGTCCTCTGTTCGGGCCGCCTTCGCGATGGCATCGGTCTCCGCAGCCAGGTGGGACTCGAGTCCGCGCTCGTAGCTCTCGGTCAGCAGTCGGCTGGCGGTGCCGAGTGCGTGAGTCGGGCCGCTCGCGAGGTCGGCTGCGAGGTCAGCCACGTGGTCGTCGAACTCCTCGGACGAAACGACTTCGGTTGCGAGTCCGAGGTCGACGGCCTTCTCGGGGCCGATCGGCTCGTCTCGAAGGACGATTTCCTTCGCGTTCCGGAGGCCGACGAGGCGCGGCAGGAAGAACGTCGAGCCGCCGTCGCCGGTGAGCCCGATTCCGGGGTAAGCGAACCGCAGGGTTGTGTCTTCACCGAGGACGAGCAGGTCAGGCATCAGCGCGAGGCTGAAACCGATCCCGGCGGCGATGCCGTTGACAGCGCCGACGACGGGTGTTTCGGTCTGTTGGAACTGGATAACCGCCTCATGGGCGCGTCCGGCGAGTTGGCGCAGCCGTGCCGCGTCAGAATCGTCGCCCTCGAGTTGGGAGAGATCCGCGCCGGAGCCGAAGAACTGGCCCTCGTGGGTGAGCACGATACAGCGCGTCTCCTGGTCTTCGCCGAGCTCGGCCGCGACCGCGATTAGTTCGTCGGCCATCTCGAGTGTGAGCGAGTTGCGGCCGGCGGTGCTGTCGAGCGTCACGGTGGCGACGCCGTCGTTGTGATCGACGGTGAGGTTCTCGTAGTCCGTCATGTCGGGCGAGGGTTCGTGGCGGTGTTGGTTAACTGTTATCGTCGGCTGAGCCGGCGGTTCTGTTTCAGTACGAGCCGCGAACAGCGTTGAGGATTGTTCCGGTATCGTCGGAAACAATGCTGTGCTTGCGTTCGGTGTCGGTAAAGTACTCCGTGCTTGTGCACGTTCTCCGTGAATCGGACACTTTAGTAGGTTCCTCACGAATATTCGTCCATGGAACTGACGAGCGAACAGGAGCTTATTCAGCAGACAGTCCGAGAAGTCGTCGAAAACGAGGTTCGAGAGGGAATTCACGAAGCCGATGAGACGCAGACGTTCCCCGAGGATGTCTGGGACGAACTGGCCAACCTCGATCTGACCGGCCTCACCGTTCCCGAGGAGTACGGCGGGATGGACGTCGACGAGATTACGTACAGCATCGTCAACGAAGAACTCGCCTACGGTCATCTCGCGGTGGCGACGGCCCTGTCGGTTCACTGTCTGGCAACGTCGTGCATCCGCGAGTTCGGTACCGACGACCACCGCGAGGAGTGGCTCCCGGAGATGGTCTCGGGTCGCCCCGTTGGCGCGTTCGCACTCTCAGAGCCCGACGCCGGCTCGAACCCGGCCGAGATGACGACGGAAGCCAAACTCGATGAAGACACCGGCGAGTACGTCATCAACGGCAAGAAACAGTGGATCACGAACGGCGAGCGCGCGGGCGTCGTCGTGCTGTTCGCGAAGACGGACCGCGACGACCCGAATACTGTTACCCAGTTCCTCGTCCCGAAGGACACCGACGGCGTCGAGGTCGGCAAGAAGGAGGACAAACTGGGTCTGCGCGCGAGTGATACGACGACACTCATCTTCGATGACGTCCGGATTCCGGCGGAGAATCGCCTGACTGGGGTCGGTTCGGGACTCAAAGCAGCGTTTTCGATCCTCACGGGTGGCCGGATCGCCATCGCGAGCCAGGCCGTCGGCGTGGCACAGGCGGCACTCGACGCTGCGACCGCGTACGCGAACGAGCGCGAGCAGTTCGGCCAGCCGATCATCGAGCATCAGGCGATCGGGCACAAACTCGCGGACATGCAGACCGACGTGCAAGCGGCCCGCCTGCTCACCCGCGACGCCGCGCGCAAGAACGAGGACGGCGTCGATCCGACCGCGGCAGCCATGGCGAAGTACTTCGCCAGCGAGGCGGCCGTCGACGTGGCAAACGAAGCGGTGCAGGTCCACGGTGGCTACGGCTACACGAAGGACTTCGACGTCGAGCGCTACTACCGCGACGCGAAGATCACGACGATCTACGAGGGAACCAGTGAGATCCAGAAGAAGATTATCGCGCGTGATCTGAAGTCGAACTGAGGTCCGGACACCCGTATCGGCTTCCGGCTTACTCGTACTCGTAGAATCCCTTCCCCGTCTTCTTGCCCAACTCGCCCGCTTCGACCTTCCGCTTCAGCAGGTAGGCCGGCTGGTAGCGATCCCCGAGTTCCTCGTGCAGCGTCTCGGAGGCGTGCAGACAGATGTCGAGGCCGATGTGGTCGGCCAGGGTGAGCGGCCCCATCGGGACGTTCGTGCCGAGTTCCATTCCCGCATCGATGTCGTCCTTCGTGGCCACGCCTTCGTCGTAGGCCCGAATTCCCTCGTTGATCCAGGGCATCAGAATCCGGTTCGTCACGAAGCCTGGTTTGTCGTCTGACTCCCAGGTGGTCTTCTCGAGTGCCTCGGCGAACTCGTGGGCCAGCTCGGTGATTTCGTCGGTCGTCTTCTCGCCGACGACGACCTCGACGCCCTCCATGATCGGAACGGGGTTCATGAAGTGCAGGCCGACGACGCGCTCGGGGCGTTCGGTCGCGCTTGCGATCGACGTGATCGAAATCGTGCTCGTGTTCGTCGCCAGCACGGCCTCGTCACCGACGATGTCGTCGAGGTCAGCGAAGACGTCGCGTTTGACATCGAGGTCCTCGAGTGCGGCTTCCACGACGAGGTCACAGTCGGCGAGGTCGTCGAGTTCGGTCGTGCCCTTGATTCGGTTACGGATCGTCTCGGTGTCCTCGCCGTCCGGGAGTGAGTCGCGGTCGCCGAGGCGACCGAGGCTGTTCTCGATGGTTTCGAAGCCGTTCTCGACGTACTCCTGTTCGATGTCGCGGACGATAACGTCGTAGCCGTGCGTTGCAGCGACCTGTGCGATACCGCTGCCCATGGTTCCGGCCCCGACGACGCCGACGCTGTCAATCGAATCTACGGTCTGGTGCTGGTGCTGAGACATACGCTGCTGTGCTGTCACGATCAGTATAAGTGTGCCGACTCTCGCCATGGCGGCCGGGACCTGCCAGGACGAGAGCGAGGCGGACGAGGCTTCAGCCGTGTCGCTCTTGCTCCTGCTGGCGGAGTTCGACGCGACGGATCTTCCCGCTTGAGGTCTTTGGTAACTCGTCGGTGAACTCGATCCGGCGGGGATACTTGTACGGGGCCGTCTCCTCCTTCATGAAGGTCTGTAGTTTACTTTCCAGGTCCGCGAGATCGGTCTCGCCCTCGTCTGCGGTCCCGTCGTAATTCTCCGCGAGGATCACGTACGCCTTGACGACGCTCCCGCGCTCTTCGTGCGGGCTCCCGACCACGGCGGCCTCGGCGACCGCGTCGTGGCTGACGAGCGCGTCTTCGACCTCGAAGGGACCGATTCGATACCCCGAGGAGATGATGATGTCGTCGGCTCGGCCCTCGAAGAAGAAGTAGCCGTCCTCGTCGCGGCGCGCGAGGTCGCCCGTCCGGTAGAACTCGCGAGAGAGTTTCCGCTCGTCTAGGTGGGGCTTCTGGTAGTACCCGTCGAAGATCGCCGGCGAGTCGACGGGGACTGCGATTTCGCCGATCTCGCCCGCCCCAACTTCCTCATCCTCGTCGATGTCGATGATCGTTGTACCCACGCCGGGTGTCGGTTTCCCCATGCTGCCGGGCTTGACGTCGATCCCCGGGTAGTTCGTCACCAGTGCGACGGTCTCGGTCTGCCCGTAGCCGTCACGCGGGGTGACACCCCAGGCGTCCTCGATGCGCTCGATCGGCTCGCGATTGAGTGGTTCTCCCGCCGAGAGCGCATCACGAATCTGCACGTCGTAGGCGTTGAGGTCGGCGTTCGCCAGCATGCGGTACTGTGTCGGCACCGCACAGAGCTTCGTGACACCTTCCGTTTCGAGAATCTCGAGAAACGTCTCGGGCTCGAACTCGCCGTCGTAGATGAGCTGCGTCGCGCCGGTCGTCAACCCAACCCCGACGGGGCTCCAGAACCACTTCGCCCAGCCGGTGCCAGTCGTAGCCCACAGGAGTTCGTCCTCGAAGTCGGTCTCCTCGTCGATGTTCCACCAGTGGGGTGCGTTGACCCGGTTGAAACAGGACAGCCAGCGATGCTTGTGCAGAACGGGCTTTGGCTTGCCCGTCGTCCCGCTAGTGTAGTTGATCGACATCGGGTCCTCGGCGTCGATATCGGGACCGTCGTAGGCAGTCGACTGTCCGTCGAGAACGACCCGAAACGTGGTCCAATGGGTATCGTTCTCGTCGTCATCTTCGTTTTCTCCTTGGCTCTTGTTCTCGTAGTCGGACTCATCCCCGTTGAGCACGATCACCCGCTCGATCGGCGTCGCCGAGAGCACCGGTTCGACCATGTCGGTGAGTGACTTGTGGACGACGACCGTCGTCGCCCCGCAGTCGGTCGCCCGGAACTCGATGTCCTTCGTCTGGAGCATCGCCGAGCAGGGAACCAGCAGCGCGCCCGTCGCAAGTGCGCCGAGTTGAATCGCGAACGCGTCCGGATGGTGCGGAAACAGGTGCATCACCCGGTCGTCTCTCTCGACACCGAGTTCCTCGAGTCCGTTCGCGAACCGGTGCATGTCGTCGCGAAGATCGGCGTACGTCCGTTCGCGCTCGCTCCCGCTCTCGTCGCGGAATCGAACCGCAACGCGGTCGCCGAACTCCCGTGCGTGGTCGGTGATCGTCTTCGTGATCGTCTCTGTCTCTGGAATCACCCAGTCGGCTTCCCCAGTCGATTCAGTTGGGACAGTTGAGGTCGTCGGTTCAATGACCATTAGTCCTGGCAATCACACCTCGTCTCTTTACAGTTTCGCCGACTGCCACCAATCCTGGACTCGATCTCGCAACGCCCTCGATTCGGCCAGTGTGTACGCGTTCGGGTCGCGGACCGGACGACCGTTCAGAGAGTAACAACAAGACTTTAGATTCTTGCCAAAGATATCCACGCTAATGTTCGACCAGGAAGAGATAGACCAGATTCGCGACCAGCGCGAGCGGTGGACCGAGGAAACGCTCGAGCCGACACTCGAGTCCCACGGTGAGCGCCAGGACCGATTCGCGACGGTCTCGAACCACGAGGTCGATCGACTCTACACTCCCGAGGATATCGCGGACCTCGAGTACGACGAGGATCTCGGATTCCCCGGCGAGCCGCCATATACGCGCGGTCCGTATCCAACCATGTACCGCGGGCGGACGTGGACGATGCGCCAGTTCGCCGGCTTCGGGACGGCAGAGGAGACGAACGAGCGATTTCACTACCTGATCGACCAGGGACAGACGGGGCTCTCGACGGCGTTCGACATGCCGTCACTGATGGGCATCGACTCGGATCACCGGATGAGTGAGGGTGAGGTCGGGAAAGAGGGGGTTGCGGTCGACACCCTGCGGGATATGGAAATTCTCTTCGACGGAATCGACATCGGCGAGGTCTCGACCTCTTTTACCATCAACCCGTCCGCAGCGGTCATCTACGCAATGTACATCGCACTGGCCGACCAGCAGGACGTCCCGCGCGAGAAGATCCGGGGGACCCTCCAGAACGACATGCTGAAGGAGTTCATCGCCCAGAAGGAGTGGGTCGTCCCGCCGAAGCCGTCGCTCGAGGTCGTCACCGACACGATCGAGTTCGCCGTCAAGGAGACGCCGAAGTTCCATCCGGTCTCCATCTCGGGGTATCACATCCGTGAGGCCGGCTCGACGGCGGCCCAGGAGGCCGCGTTCACGCTCGCAGACGGCTTCGCTTACGTGGAGGACTGTCTCGACCGCGGGCTCGATGTCGACGAGTTCGCTCCACTCCTCTCGTTTTTCTTCAACTCGCACAACTCCATTTTCGAGGAGGTCGCGAAGTTCCGCGCCTCGCGCCGAATCTACGCCCGGGTGATGGACGAGTGGTACGACGCCGAGCGCGCTGAGTCCAAGCGCCTGAAGTTCCACACGCAGACTGCGGGACAGTCACTGACTGCCCAGCAGCCGCTAAACAACATTACCCGAGTCACCATCCAGGCGCTCGCCGGTGTTCTGGGCGGCACGCAGTCGCTGCACACCAACAGCTTCGACGAGGCCCTGGCGCTGCCGAGCGAGAAGGCGGTCCGAGTCGCCCTACGCACCCAGCAGATTATCGCCGAAGAATCCGGCGCAGCCGACATTGTCGACCCGATGGGCGGCAGCTACGCGATCGAGAAGTTGACCCACGAGATGGAAGCCGAGATCATGGGTTATATCGAGGACATCAAAGAGATGGGCGACGGCTCGATCCGTGACGGTGTCCTCGACGGCATCGATCAGGGCTACTTCCAGCGCGAGATTCAGGAGTCGAGCTACGAGTACCAAAAGCGCGTTGAGCGCGGTGAAGAGGTCGTCGTCGGCGTCAACGAGTACACCATCGAGGAGGATACCTCACCCGAGATTCTCAAAATCGACGAGACAACCCGCGACCGCCAGCTTGGACGTCTCGAGGAGGTCAAAGAGGAACGTGACGACGAGGCAGTTGACGCGACACTCGAGGCCCTCTCCGACGCAATCGAGACCGACGAGAACGTGATGCCGTACATCGTCGACGCGGTGAAAGCCTACGCGACAATGGGCGAGATCATGCAGGTGTTTGAAGACCACCACGGAGCGTATCAGGAAGAGCTGAGTCCGGTCTAGTTTCACCTTCGGAAGACATCTCTTCCCACGACATGTTTGCCAGTCTCCCTTTCGGTATCTTCTCGTTATGAGATCCCCCATACTCTTCCGTTTAGCGACTCTCTTGCGTGCCGAGTGAAAAACATACATTAGATCCACTTGCTCTCGATGTAGGGGATACGACTGGCATAAACACCACAGCCAAGTGTCTATGCCATGTATGGCGGAAGGTTGGATAGTCGGTTTGTGCCGTATTATTATGGCCTATATATTCTGTATTAAATAGTATATGTCTGGAACTGTATGGAAATCAAAAGTAATCGGTACTCGAGTCCAATCCGTTCAATCCCGGCTCGCTGTTTAGAAGTGTTCGACCAATGGTGTAAGTCGTGAATAGCTGCGGTCGTACAGTCAGGCGGTCCATCATGAGTTGTTATCAGTAGTCGCCCAACCGGGGGAGCAATGACTGGTACAACGGTACAATGATCCGTGTCAGTAGTGGATTGATGGCCGGTTGATGATTACTCAGTGGCTGATTCGTAGCCAGATCCCGACTCTCCGCAAATCACTCCGAGGCCGTGTCAGTGTCACCACAGACAGCATCGAGTGCGTCAGCAGAAAGGACACCCGAGAGCACCGGCTCAGTGTGTTCGCCGAGCTGTGGTGGCTCGTGTCCCGAGCGGGTCGTCGACCCGGAGAACTCGATGGGACAGAGCGGGAACGGGAGGTCGACGCCGTCGATCGTGAGATCGTCGAGCGTGCCGCTTTCCTTGAGGTGCTCGTCTTCGAAGACATCGACGGTGTTCTGGACGGGTGCACCCGGGAGACCCTGATCACGAAACAGGTCGAACCACTCGTCGTTCGTTCGGTTCGCAAAGATTGGCTCGAGTTCGTCCGTTAGTGTGTCCCGGTTGGCGACGCGGTCGTTGTTAACGGTAAACCGTTCGTCGTCCGCGAGATCTGGCCGGTCGATCGCCTCGCAGAAGCCGAGCCAGGTGTCGTCGCTGCCGATTGCAACGGCGAACCAGCCGTCTGCGGTCTCGAAGGTTCGGTATGGTGCCAGCGAGGGGTGGACGGTTCCCTGGCGCGGGTACGGCTCCTCGGTAACGAACGTGCGGCCGGCACGCTCTGTCAGCCAGGAGACCAGCCCCTCGAACATCGGCACGTCAATGTACTGTCCCTCATCGTTGTACAGCGCCGTCGTGATCCCGATGACGGCGTACATGCCAGCACAGATGTCGCCGATCGGAATCCCCGGCCGCGCCGGCGGGCCGTCCGCCTGGCCGGTGATGCTCATGCTGCCCCCGAGCGCCTGTACGACCATATCGAACGCCGGCATATCGCGGTACGGTCCTTCGAGAAAGCCCGAGATCGAACAGTAGACCAGGTTTTCGTTGACCTCGCGGAGATTCTCGTAGCCGAGCCCCCACTTGTCCATCGTGCCCGGTCGATAGTTTTCGATGAGCACGTCTGCGTTCTCTGCGAGGGACTCGAGTGCGGCCGCACCCTCCTCAGAAGCCATGTTGAGTTCGATGCTCTGTTTACCCCGGTTGAGCGAGGCAAAGTAGGCGGTGATCCCTGAGTCGCCGATTTCGGGGCCGACGCTTCGCGTGATGTCGCCGCGTGTGGGGCGTTCGATTTTGATGACCTCTGCGCCCATATCTGTCAGTAGCTGGGTCGCGAACGGACCCGAGAGCATCTGCGTACAGTCGATGACGCGGACGCCCTCGAGTGGCGTGTTCGCGTTCGGTGCCGCGGTCGATGTCGACGTCGGGGGTGCCATTGTCTTGGATGGTGCTTTCATGCGTAATGAGCGCACCGTTCTATAGGCGGAGCAAGGAGAGAGCTCCGTCCTCAAAGGGACGGAGTTGTTGACGAGGACTGAGGCATCACCACGGTCCGGTAGTATATATGTCCAGCATCGAAACAGTCAGCTATGGAGTTCCCCGATCGGCACGACCTTGGAGAGCTGATCGAACCCCAGGAGACACCGGCGTTCGCCCGCGTGCGTTATGAACCCGAGACGGACACACTCGAAAAGCCACTCGAGACGGTCCGCTCGGAACTGGCTACGCTCGCGCTCGACGACCTCGAGTCGGGAGCGACCATCGCGGTCGGCGTCGGCAGCAGAGGAATCCACGGCATCGACGATATCGCGACGGAGACGGTCTCGTACCTCGACGAGCAGGGCTTCGACCCGATCGTAGTTCCCGCAATGGGAAGTCACGGCGGCGCGACGCCCGAGGGCCAGCGCGAGGTACTCGAGGCGCTCGGAATCACCGAGGAGCGACTCGGCGTCCCGATCGAGGCCACGATGTCCGTCGAACAGATCGACGAAATCGAGATTGGCAACGTGATGACGCCGGTCTACTTCTCCGCGGCTGCACTCGAGGCCGACGCTGTGCTCGTGATCAACCGGGTCAAACCGCACACCAACTTCACCGGGCGGATCGAGAGCGGCTGTTGCAAGATGCTCACCGTCGGTCTGGGCAAACAGCGCGGCGCGCAAGCGTTTCACTCGACGGCGCTCTCGGAGGGCTACGTGCCGACGATCGTGGGGCTGACGAACGCGATTCGGGAGTCAGTGTCGCTGCTCGGTAGTCTCGCACTCGTCGAGAACTTCCACGAGGAGACCGGCCACATCGAAGCGATTCCGGCCGCCGAACTCGAGTCGCGCGAACCAGCACTACTCGAGCGCGCGTACGACGAGATGGCAACGCTGCCGACGGACGAGATCGACCTGCTCGTCGTGGACGAACTCGGCAAGGAGATTTCGGGTGCGGGAATGGATACGAACGTCATCGGCCGTTATCGGGTGATCAACGCACCTGACCCGGAGAGTCCCTCGATCGACCTGATCTACGCGCGCGGGCTCACAGCAAAGACGAAGGGGAACGGGAACGGCATCGGCCTCGCGGATATCACCCGCAAGCAGGCCGTCGAACAGCTCGATATCCAGAAGGTCTATGCAAACGCGCTCACGAGCGGTTCGCTCGCCAAGGCGAAGCTGCCGCCAGTTGCGCCGGACGACGAGATTGCACTCCGCGTCGCGCTGAACGCGCTTGGCGGCTACGATCCCGACACAGTTCGGGTCGCCTGGATCGAGAACACGACCGATCTCGGCGGGTTCTACGTCTCCAAGGCACTGGCGGACGAACTCGCCGACCGCGGAGAACTTACGGTTATCGAACGAGCGGCCCTACAGTTCGAGGAGGGAACAGCGGTTTTCGAGGTCTAGCATCCGTTGAGAGCGCGTTGTAGAAGAATTCAGCAGTGGTGGACCGATCGCTACTCCACGATGTGATCCCGCGAGCCCGCATCCGACGCGTAGGTCGCGTTCAACTCGAGTTCGTTCGCTGCGGCGAGCATCATATCCGGAACCTCTTCATCGAGCCATTCACTCGTCAGTCGGTGGGAAGGACCGGCAACGGCCAGCGCGCCGATCGCTCGTCCGTCGCGCTTGACCGGAACGGCCGTGCCGTTGAGTCCGTCGACGTGCTCTTCGCGGTTGAAGGCGACGCCGCGGTCGCGGACGGTCTCAAGTTCCTCGTAGAGTGCTTCCCGATCAGTAATCGTGTTTGCCGCGTGTGCGGGTAGCCCCCACTGGTCGAGAATCTCGTCGACACGCTCGTGCGGGTAGTGGGCGAGAATCGCCTTCCCGACTGACGAAGAGTGGAGGTGAATCTGCCGACCGACGCCGAAACCGACGCGAACGGCCTGACTCCCCGTCTCCACGTGCAGGTAGATTCCCAGGCCGTGGTCCTCGACGACAAACTGAGCCCGCTCGCCGGTCTCCTCGGCAAGTACCTCGACGTGGCGCTGGGTCATCTCGTAGGCTGGATCGCACGTCTGGGCAGCGCGGCCGAGTCGTGCAAAGCGCAGCCCAAGTTGGTAGCGTTCGCCGTCCCGCGAGACGTATCGTATGTCGTGGAGGGTTTGCAAGTGACGGTGGGTCGTGCTCTCGGCCAACTCGAGTTCCTCTGCAATCTCTGAGAGCCGGGCAGGACCGATCTCCTGGAGTGTGTGGACGATCTCGAAGCTGGTTTTCGTGGCCTGAATCGTTTCCTTGTTCCGTTCCACCATATCACAACTCTGCCAGACCGACACTTTCAGTTCCGCATAGCGGAACGCATACCGATGACAAAGAATGTCGAACAGTTGCCATGGGGTGCTGTGAGGGACTGGGACCCTCGAATTCGTGCGACAGAGATGGGTTGATCCTCGCCGTGGAAGAGAGATACCTGTTCTCCAGGGCGGAATCTGGTAGTCGAGTGACCTCACCCACGGAGACGTCGTGGGAGTTGATTACATACGTACACTTGTAATATCCCTGTGAAGTATAGTGGTCTATCAAGGGCTGTAATCCGGTTTTCCACGACACGGAACCCGAACTGAATGTCGTGGCATGAACAACCTTACCGCAACGCGAAGCTTTTTGCCGCTTTCCTTTGGCCTTACGGACGATATGGACCTACAGATCGACGGCAATGCGGCACTCGTCACGGCGTCCTCGAGTGGACTCGGAAAAGCGTCTGCGAAGGCGCTCGCCCGCGAGGGCGCGAACGTTGTAATCAACGGTCGCGATGAGGACCGACTCGCAGACGCGAAAAAAGAGATCGAAACAGAGGCGACCGGCGAGGTCGTCGCCCAGGTCGGCGATCTGACCGACGAGGACGACATCGAGACACTGGTCGAGACGACCGTCGACGAGTTCGGCGGCATCGACCACCTCGTGACGAGTGCTGGCGGTCCCCCGTCCGGTCCGTTCCTCGATACCGACGACGACGACTGGTATCAGGCCTACGACCTGCTTGTAATGAGCGTTGTTCGACTCGCCCGCGAGGCCGAGCCGTACCTGCGTGAGAGTGACGAAGGGACCATCGTCACCATCACCTCCCGGAGCGTCAAGGAAGCGATCGACAGCCTCGTGCTGTCGAACTCCGTCCGGATGAGCGTCATCGGACTCGAGAAGACCCTTTCGAAGGAGTTCGCGCCAGACGTTCGGACGAACGCGGTCCTCCCTGGCCCCCACGAGACCGAGCGCATCGAGGATCTGGTCAATCAGGCCGTCGACCGCGGCGACTACGACTCCTACGAGGAGGGGCTCGACGACTGGGCGAGCAACCCACTCGAGCGCGTTGGCGACCCGATGGAACTGGGCAACACCGTCGCGTTCCTCTCTTCGCCGCTGTCAGGCTACATCAACGGTGAGAGCGTCCTGATCGACGGCGGTTCGACCGGAGCGAACCTATGAAGCCGGTCGAGTTCGACGACGCGGAGACCTACGAGCCGGACGAGGGCTGGCGACGGGTCTCGATGGCCGGCAGCGACAAATTCTCCTTCGAGTGGTTCGAGAAGCCGCCGGGCCACAGTTCGCCGATGCACGACCACGAGAACGAGCAGGTCTGTCTCTGCCTGCAAGGCGAGCTGACGATCGCCACGGCAGACGACGAGGTCACGCTCGAACAGTACGATTCCGTCTGGCTCGACGCCTGGGAGAGCCACCGCGTCGAGAACACCGGTGACGAACTGGCAGTCGGCCTCGACGTGTTTGCACCGGGCCGCTCATTCGACTTCTGGACGGACCGAGACGACTGAACGGCGGCTCAATCCGACTTATTCCTGCCTATGAAGTATCTCGCACGCACTCTCGAAGGGAACCCACTTCTCGGCACGCTCTTCGGTAGATTAGCGGACGCTCTTCTATAGTACAGCGGAACTGGCTCAGATAGTGAACCGATTACTGGCCTTTCTCGAATCTTCGGCCGTCTCAGTCCGTAACACGGGGACAGACGTGGGTTGCTAACATGCTATTCCGCCAGTCTATACAAGAGCGTGTTCGGAAATGAGTGTGTCGGTGTTTCGTGGCTCTTCAGACACTTCTAATTCTGGGTCGCACATACTTTCTGGTGTTACAGGTTCTCGCTCTTCGTTGTCGGCATTGGTTGTTCCAACAAGCAGCCCGCTCCCTATACCTGCTACACCGGCTGTCTGTAGGACTTTTCTCCGATTAATTCCTGAGGTTCTTTTGTCGGTTGGTTGCATCATTTGCACCATCCGAGATACCGTTGCCATTAGTATTTATTTTAACCCCTGAGAATGTCACTGGCACACGAACGACTGCACATGCCCTGGGTGATTGATCACTTTCTGGCGATGTAATCACATCTGGTCCTTCATGTTATCGAAGAAATAGAGGAGTAGGGCTCCTGTTATTATTAGGGAGATTGAAAGCCAAAGTGGTGTTTCATCTTCTGTTAGGATATTGCCTAGGATTAAAAATCCGTACGCTCTTCTGTAGGAGATTGTTGATACTGGTCAGTTGTCGCTGTGGAATCGAAGAGAGCAAGGACGCCGCGTCAGCGGTGTCCGT
>NZ_AOIN01000083.1 GCF_000337135.1 Natrialba chahannaoensis JCM 10990 | reverse complement strand
GACGCAAGCTACTGCGGAAACCAGGGAGAGAAGCGCTCAAACACGCTATCAAAGCCACACTGTGAAATCAACAAAGTGCTACACAAGAGCGAAATCCGTATAGAAACAGTACCGTTCCAATAATCCAGATACCGAAAACTGCTATTTCTTTGATTGTCTGATCCATCGATTTAGTGAAGATTGGTGATTTTTCGTTATGATATTTTCGGTTGACTCAAATCCATCTTATGAACCAAGTATAGATAAAACTGTTTGGTGAGATTAATTCGTCTGATCTGACAGTCTTACTGTTGACTGTCACACGTTCGATAGACTGTCTGGGTTAGGAGTGGGTTGTTATCGTTTCCCGGCTGGACCGGAAGACGGACACGGATCCACGAGNCGTCTGATCTGACAGTCTTACTGTTGACTGTCACACGTTCGATAGACTGTCTGGGTTAGGAGTGGGTTGTTATCGTTTCCCGGCTGGACCGGAAGACGGACACGGATCCACGAGTGATTGGTTAGGAAATTGTTTGCGATAGAGAGTGTCCGTATAGACATCGGTTCTTCTCTCGGGAGTATGGGGTATGTTCCTTCCCATCATTTCTAATAATCTTCTGTAACTGCTTTGTGCGTTCGGAAACGTACGGTAACGGTCCAAAGCGATCGGAAGGGAAAGACTGGGTGTGTAGTTCGTTTCCCAGATACATACCGACAATCTGCTCTTCTCTCAGTAGATTCCGGTTGATTTCACCCCGGTGTACTGTGTTAGACGTACCAGTAATACACCTGGACTAGTATAGTAGATGTTCGATATAATTGTCTAAATCCAAGGTAAAACTAGCACTTTGGGTGGAACGTAACACGGTACAATCATGTCACGGGGGCAGGAACAACTTGTGCTCGTGGGACTCGAGTACCAGCCCAGTTGGATCCAGGGTGTAGTACCGTTCCCAGGCCGGCGCGAGACTCACGACCTTGGTGTTTGCAATCTCGCCTTCGCGGTGGGTGTGGTGGTGGCCAACGAGACAGAGGTCCGACGAGAGCGTCTCCAGAAGGGCAGTCACGTGCTCGCAGCCTGGATCGTAACCGTAGGACAACAGTCCAGTCGGTGCTTCGTGAGTGAGAAAGACGTCGATATCGGAGAGCTCGGCGGCTCGTTCGACGTCTTCGTGGGTAACGTGTCGCCGACGGTACCATTGAGTTCGTCTCGCGAGCGATCGTACTGCGTCGGCGCAAAATTTCCGGAGAGACCCGCGATACGGAGTCCGTCGACCGTTGCACCAGTGCTCGCGAGGAGGTGGACGTTGTCCGTCTCCGGCGGTTCCTCGCCCGCGCGAAGCACGTCAATGACGTCGAAGTCTTCGTTATTGCCGGCGGTGAATCGCCTCGGGGTCAAGTGGTTCGAGAATCGAAGATTCTCGTCATCACGAGAGAGCTTTGCTCTCTCGATCGACCCCGAGGCTTCCCGTTTCCACGACGTGCTTTGCAGACACACACTGAAAGTCAGCGGTGTCCGTAGGGAGCGCAGTCTCCACGGGCGTGTCTTCGGGCCATCTCAGCCCTAGTTCAGAAAAGCCGCGTTGAAGGACGTTCATCGCTGCGTTCGCATCCCTATCCGTTTCAAACCTACACGCTGGACACGAGTGTTCACGAACCCAGATAGGCTTCGCAGTCTCTACCCCACATGACGCACACTCTTTCGTGGTGCCTCGTGCATCGACCTGCACGACATGAGTGCCGTACAGGTTGGCCTTGTATTCGAGGAGAGTGATGAGCTGTCTCCACGCCGCATCCTGCTTGTTCCGAACATTATGCGACTGTTCCAGCATCCCCTTCACGTTCAAGTCCTCAACGAATACAGCGTCGTACTCGCGGACGAGCCACGTCGTTATCTTGTGCTGATAGTCCAGCACCTTCCGACGAATGTGACGCTTAACTTTCGCCACTTCCCGGCGTTGTTTCTTGTAGTTGTTCGAGCTTTTCTCCTTCCGCGAGAGTTTGCGTTGCTCGCGTCGGAGCCGTTCGTACTCGTCTTCGAGGTTGAGCCAGTCCACGGTCGTTCCATCGCTTGTGTGGATGTAGTTGAGGATGCCGAGGTCAATCCCGACGCTGTTGCTCGCATCCAAGGACTCCAACGCAGGTTTATCTGGTAGGTTGGCGTCGTCGGTTTCCAGACCGAAAGAGACGAACCACTCGCCGGTCGTCTCTTTCTTGAACGTAACTTCTTTGATGGTGGCGTGGTCGGGAATCGGACGGTGGTAACGGATTTTGACCCATCCAATTTTGCTGAAGCGGACGTAGGCGAACCTGTCACGGCCCCTCTTTTCATCGAGGTCGAAACCACTCTGGTTGTACGTCACGCTCCGATAGTCGGTGGGTGTTTGCCGTTTGAGACGACCAACTTTGTGCCCCTTCTCTTTCTTTTTGTGAAGGTTCGAGAGGTTGCGGTGGAAGCGTGCGACGGTAGCTTGTGCGGCTTTCGAGTGGAGTTCGCTGAACACCGGCCACTTGCGTTTCCACTCGGGGAGTTTGTTGTTTTGGTCGTACTCGCTCGGCTTGTCGTCTTCGGGACTGTTCGTGTAGTCCCAGCGGACGTGGTTGTAGAGTTGACGATGAACGTTCAGGTGGCGTTGCAGTCCTTCCGCTACCGCTTGTGTCGGGTAGGCGTGATAGCGGTGACTGTTTTCCATCGCTGTCTCTTGATTAACGATGTGTTCAGTTAATGGGTTGTATCCCTGAGTGTCGGCTTCATCCCCGAGGTCCAGCCTCGGGTTCGCCTTGTCCGCTGATAAACCAGGTCGGCGCTGGCAGGTCGTACAATTCGAGGTCCCCGACGTGCAGGACGTGCTCGGGGTCGACCGTGCGGTAGCACTCGAGTAAGGCCTCACGTCGGGCCGGATCAATCGTCACTCTCTAACCGAACCAGATCGTCAACGTCCGGAATCTCGGCTGCCGCGTCCGTGATCTGTTGCATCCTGTCTGTGTGCTTCTCGACTGCGTAGGCCGCGAGTGCGCCGTCCTCAAGTCCAACTTGCTCTGCCTCGTCGTCGGGCTGGAACCGTTCGTCTTCGGTGATTCCCTGGACGAGTGGGAGGAGGTCGTGGACGGTGTCTTCGATGAGCACGGGGTCGACACCCTCCGCGATCAGTTTTTTGAGTTGGTTCATCCCGAAGCCGACGTGTCGACCCTCGTCGCTTCGAATTTTGGTAAAGCCCTCGACGAGGCCAGGAAGGTGGGGAAGCTCCTCGAATTCCCCGCCGTAGGAGGTCTGCATCCCGTAGTAGCCCGTCTGGGCCAGGATTCCCTCGACTGTGAGGTGGTAGTGGCAGTAGGCTTTCGCACGATTTTCGGGCGTGTCCTCCTCGAGGAGGCGATACTGTGCTTTCCGGTTACGGTCGAACAGGTCGACGTAGGGTTCGTTAAACCACTTGTCGTTGCGCGGGTTCGAGCGCTTCCAGCCGAGTTCGTCCTCGACGGCCCAGATGACCTCGCGCCAGTAGCGGTCGAAGAAGTCGGCATGTTTGGCCTCCTCGTACAGCTGTGTCGTTAGAAACAGCTGGTCGTCGATGTTATCGAGCACCGTCGCGAGCGGCGCGAGGTCCTCCGTCACGGCGTCCTCGCCGGCACCGAACTTCGCGATGCCGTTGAGCGTCCGGTCCCAGTACGACCGGTCGTACTCGTCCGACGCCTCGATGTGTGCGAGTAAGTTTTCGACGTCCTCCTCGAGTTCGATCTCGCCGGGATCCCAGTGGCGTTCGACCGCGTTCCGATAGTATCGGTTCGAGCGGGAGTCCCGATCCATCAGCTCGGTTGGTGTGTATTCTGTTGCCATACGCCACGGTATTCTGTCCGAGTATTAAAATACAGATTCCCCAGAAACTGATAACAACTCTGAAGGAGTGGTTTTCACGGAGGGGAGAACAGCCGTGGGGGAGCACGTCACCAGCGTTATGATCGCTGCGATGCCGAGCCAATTTCGAAAATTTCCTCGTACAGCGTCGCTGCGAGCTGGTCCATGTTGTCCGCGGCCTCGCTGGCGTCCATCGAGTCGCCGACGCCCTGCCACTCCACCGAGAGTCGAGACAGCGGGACGAGGGCAATGCCGCCGATCGTGATCGTTCCATCTGGGGTGTGGACGGTCCACTCCGTTCGCATGCCGTCGGTGGATTTCGTGACATCTTCGATCGCACCGCCGGCCTCGACCCACCGTTCGACGAGCCCGTCGGTAATGCGGCGCAGTTTGCGCTCGCCGAGTACGTGCACGGCAATACCGACACCGGTGAGGAGCACGAACGCGGCGACCGCGAGCGGAACGCCCCCGTAGGGAACGTTCACCGACGCCGCGAGTCCCGCGATCAGGACGACCAGACCGAGCACGCGCGCGTCGAGTGCGCTGGGGACCGTTCCGCTCCAGGCGGCCTCCTGGGGTGACTGTTCGAGTTGCATCTACCTGTGGTGGGAACGACTAGCGGGTAGGTCTTCCCCTGTCTGGGTGTATCCTTTATGCCTCCTCGCCCGTCGTCCGTGTGGCACTCACCTGCTCTCGCTTAGCAGCAACTGTGACACTCGCCCGGTCGGCAAACGCTATGTGGTTCCTGTGTGATGTGAGAACACATTCATGAGCTGGACGGTGATGCCGACGTTCGACGACTACGACCGTGCCCGCGAGGAGTTCGAATGGGATCTCCCGGACGAATTCAACCCAGCGGTCGACTTCCTCCGCAAACACGACGATACAAGCCGTGTCGCACTCCGATACGAGCGACCCGACGAAAGCGACGAGAATGATGGACACGGCGACGGCAAAACGCGATCCAACGAGGACACCATCGAGACGTACACGTTCGCCGACCTCGACGACCGCTCGGATCGTCTTGCCGCCGCACTCGCCGACCTTGGCGTCGAGGCAGGTGACCGCGTGGGCGTCGTCATCCCGCAGAAACCTCAGAATCCAATCACGCACCTCGCGAACTGGAAACTCGGCGCAGTCTCGGTGCCGCTCACCGTCCTCTTCGGCCGGGACGCGCTCCAGTACCGACTCGAGGACAGCGAGGCCACCGCCATCGTCGTCGATCCGAGCGTCCGCGAAACTATCGAGGAGGTTCGTGATGAGTGTCCGGCACTCGAGTCCGTGATCGAGCTCGGCACCGCCGCCTCGGTCGATGGCGATGCGTACGCCTTCGACGAGTTGCTTGCGTCGCACGAGCCAGGAATTGCGGTCTACGATGCGACACCGGAGACACCGTCGGCGATCATGTACACGAGCGGGTCGACGGGGCCGCCGAAGGGTGTCCTCCACAGTCACGCGCTGTGGCTCGGCCGTGCTGCGGCGGCGTACAACTACTTCGAGCAGGGGTTCGCAGAGGGCGAGGCAACGCTGTGGACGCCCGCGGACTGGGCCTGGGGTGCTGCACTCGGTGGAACGCTCTTCGCCGCGTGGCACCACGGCTGTACAATCGTCGGCTGGCCGCGGGAGGGATTCGACCCCGAGGCGGTCTACGACCTGCTGGAGCGCCACGGAGTGACCAAGGCGTTCATGCCGCCGACCGCACTCCGAATGCTGATGAGCGTCGACGATCCCGAGGAGCAGTTCGACCTCGCACTCGAGACGTTCGCATCCGCAGGTGAGCCGCTGACCTCAGAGGTAGTCGACTGGGTGCAGGAGACGTTCGCCGACGTAGGGATCAACGACTTCTACGGGCAGACGGAGCTTAATCTGGTCGTCGGCAACTCCTCGTGGTTCGAGACGCGGCCGGGGAGCATGGGCAAGCCGTTCCCGGGGTACGAGGTGTCGGTTCTCGACCCCGACGCCGACGAGCGGGTGCCGGACGGCGAAGTGGGCGAGCTGGCAGTAAAGCCGGCCGATCGGCGGGTCTTCTTCAATGAGTACTGGGGGCTTCCAGAGAAGACAGCAGCCAAGCAAACGGAGAGCGGCTGGTTCCGGACGGGTGACCTCGTCGAATGTGATGACGACGGCTACCTGTGGTTCGTCTCGCGGACCGACGACGTGATCCTCACTAGCGGCTACCGTGTCGGTCCGATGGAAGTCGAGGAGGCAATCCTCCACCACGACACTGTCGAACAGGTCGGCGTCGTCGGTGTGCCGGACGAAACCCGCGGCGAGGCGATCAAGGCGTTCGTCCAGCCCGCCACTGCGGTGGCGGACGCGGCGCAACTCCGCGAAGAAATTCGCACCCTCGTCCGCGAGCGTCTCGCGGAGTACGAGTACCCACAGGAGATCGAGTTCGTCGACGAACTCCCGACAACCACGACCGGCAAGATTCGGCGGCGCTCGCTTCGCGACTAGGCTGGGAGCGCGGCTGGCGGAATGGACGTGTAGGACGTGTAGGGTGTAGACGTGTAGAATGGGCACTCGAGTCACCTCCAACTGAACCGTTCCGACCGGACCCAACTGCACTCTGAACTCTCCCCGTGGCGTAAGTTTATACTGGTGCCGACAGATGATCGGGTATGGCACTCCAGAAACCGGACCTCGCCGGACAGACGGCGTTTATCACCGGGACGACTCGCGGCATCGGCAAGGAAATCGCCCTCGCGCTGGCCGAACAGGGCTGCAACATCGTGTCGACGGGGAAGACGAGCGAGACAGACGCAGACGAGAGCGAAGATGGAAGCGGCCCGGATCTCGAGGGCTCGATCGAGCAAACGGCCCGCGAGGCACGCGAACGCGGCGTCGAGGCGCTCCCGATCCAGCTCGATGTTCGGAGCGAGGACGCCGTTAACGCTGCAGCCGAGCGTGCTATCGACGAGTTCGGCGAGGTCAACATCGTCATCAACAACGCGAGCGCGATTCAGTTGTTGACGGTGGAGGATCTGCCACCGAACCGGTTCGACCTCATGACTGACGTCAACATCCGCGGCACCTACCTCGTCTCGCGAGCCTTCGCCGGCCACCTTCGGGAGGTCGAGAACGCCTGGCTGTTGACCAACGCGCCGCCGGTCAAGATCGACCGTGCACCTGGCGAAGCGCCCTACGCGTGGTCCAAGCTGGGGATGTCGTTCCTGACGCTCTCGATGTCGAGCGAACTCGGCAACGACGATGTCGGCTGCAACACCTTCTGGCCCGTGACGGCGATCGACACGCGCGCGACGCGGTACTTCGGACTCGGGACGGAGGATGACTGGCGGACGCCCGAGATTGTTTCTGACACGGTACTCGAGATCCTCTCGCGTGATCCGGCCTCGTTCACCGGGAACGCGGTGTACGATGAAGAGCTGCTGCAGGAGGCCGGCGTCGAGGACTTCTCGCAGTACAACCTCACCGAGGGCGATCCAGCGCCGGGATCGGCGCAGTTGTTCGATCCGGAGTACAGTCGATCAGACAAGTAACACTTCTTGGTAGAACCGTTCGATGGCGACACTGCCAGTGCAGGTATGCTCATTATTGGTGTTCGAGATGACAGCATTTCTATGGATTCGACCGACCAACGGAGTGGCGCTGTTTCAGGAGGACGGCGATAGATGTGCACACGACTGGTGTATCTCGGCGAGGAGGGGCGCGTTCTCACGGCCCGCTCGATGGACTGGGGCGAGGATATCGGGAGCAACATCTGGACGTTCCCGCGCGGCATGGAGCGGACCGGGCAGGTCGGCCCGACCTCGATGGAGTGGACGGCGGAGTACGGTAGCGTCGTCACGACCGACTACGATATCGCCACCACTGATGGCATGAACGAGGCCGGCCTGGTTGCGAACCTGCTGTGGCTCCCTGAATCGGAGTACCCTGACTGGGACGGCGAGGAAGAAGCCATGGCGATCTCGCTGTGGGCACAGTACATGCTCGACAACTTCGAAACCGTCGCGGACGCCGTCGAGCACGCCCAACAGAAGGAGTTCGTCGTCGTCACCGAGCAGGTCCCCGGACAGGACAGACTGGCGGCGCTGCATCTCTCCCTCTCGGACGCGACCGGCGACAGTGCGATCATGGAGTACGTCGACGGCGAACTCACCATCCACCACAGCCGGGAGTACCAGGTGATGACGAACTCACCGACGTTCGACAAGCAACTCGCGTTGTCTGAGTACTGGAACGAGATCGGCGGCACGGTCATGCTGCCAGGAACGAACCGTCCAGCAGACCGGTTCGTGCGGGCGCGGTTCTACGTCGACGCCGTGCCGAGCGTCGAGGACCGGCGCACCGCGACCGCCAGCGCGTTCGGCGTGATTCGAAACGCCTCGGTGCCGTACGGCATCAGCACGCCGGACGAACCCCACATTTCCTCGACGCGCTGGCGAACCGTCGCGGACCACAAGGACGGCATCTATTACTTCGAATCGGCGCTCATGCCCAACGCCTTCTGGGTCGAACTCGACGAACTCGATTTCTCGGCTGGCTCCGGGGCGCGGACCCTCCAACTCGGCCCCAACCAGTCGAACGCGTTCGCCGGTGATGTCTCCGGCCAGCTAGAGCCGCACGAACCGTTCGCCTTCCTCGGCCCCGAAGCGGCGACCGGGTGAGCAGTCGCATCACTGTCTCCGCGTAGCCCCCCAGCGCACCAGCAACCCAATAGCTCAGTGTATTTATACATCTCCAGCGTACTGTCCGGACAATGTATCTGGTTCAACTGGTCAACACCGCCGATGTCCTGCTGTCTTCGCTGCTCGTGCTCATCGCATTCGCGGTCGTGGGCGGGAGCGTCACGCTGAACGCGAGACACCACCGCATGGCGAATCCACCGGCGTGGGGGCTGACGCTGTTCGCCGTACTCCTCCTCGCCACAGTCATGACCGACCTGCGCGGTGCCGTCCTGTTCGGCCTCCTCCTCGTCGGTCTCTATCTTGCCGTGCGGCGTGACACCCGCGTATGAAGTGACACTTGAAGCGGACACAGGTGTACTCGAGTCCCTTTCTGGCTGGCGTCACTCTGATCGGTATCGAATGGGAGGATCTGATTTTGATGCTGGCTCCGATTCTGGTTCTGACACCGGTTCAAATGCCGACCCACACGCACAGTGTACGCCGGCGACATCCGCTGTGGATGGTGCTGTCCGCGCTGTGAGCGAGACGTCTCGGTGACGAGAGATCCGCGCTCGGAGACGTTCGTCTGGGCATGTCCGGCCGTCGGCTTCGGCTTTCAGTCACGCTGACGCGCACGGATCGCACTACGGGAGTATTGGGAGCGGTATCAGCAGATCTATCGCTGACGGCAGCGAGTAACGGGATTCAGGTTATAGACAATCACCCGGCGAGCGACGCAGCCGGCTCACCCGGCTCGGCTTCGGCCTCCACGCTGCCACCATCTGACTCCTCGATCACGTACCGCTGGCCGAACATCGGATCGAGCAGGCTGTCCACCTCGCCGCGGTCGTCTCGCAACACCGGCGCATCGTCCGTGTCTGGCTCGGCAAGTTTGTTGTCGATAGCACCGCTGAGGTCAACCCCCATCGCTGCGGCTCGCTCGTTGTTTCGGGACTCGAGTACCTTCTCGTCAAACACAGGTGCGCTCCCGTCGTTGGTCGCGACGACCTGGATGTTCTGAATCGCGTTCGCGTCCGAGGTACGGAAGCTGTAGGCCTCGGGGAAGACCTCGTCGATCGTCTCGTACTGGGCGTGGTAGAACTCGGCTGCCGGGCCACTGGGTGCGGCGATGACGTTCGCGTGGAGAATGCCGTCGTCAGCCAGCCGATCAGAGGCGAGTTCCATGAACTCCACGGTCGTCAGGTGGAACGGCACCTGATCCTTCTTGTAGGCGTCGAGAACGATCACGTCGTACGTCTCGTCGGTGTTCTGGAGGAACTGCCGGCCGTCGGTCGCGTAGACGTTCAGATCGTCGCGGTCCTCGTGGTCCTCGAGTGTGAAGTACTCCTCGGCGGCGTCGGTGACGGATGGATCAATTTCGACGACGTCGACGGTCGCGTCGTACTGCTCCGCGAAGTCTGTCGGGCCGGTGTAGCCGCCGCCACCGACGAACAGCACCCGGTCTATATCGTCGATCTCGTCGGTCATGAGCATCGGCAGGTGAAAGTACTTCGTGTAGGTGAAGACGTGCTCGTCGGGATCGTCTTTGTTCAGGGCGCTGTGTCGCGCGCCGTCTAAGTACATCGTCCGGACGTTGTCATCGTCGACGATCTCGAGTTGCTGGTGTGGCGTCTGGGTTTCCTGGACGATTTCGCCGCGGTGATCGACATCGAAGATGGCGGGGCCGCCAGCCGCGGCGAGAACGAGGATAAGTGCGATGAAAACGCTCGCGACGGTCGGTCTGCGGGGCAGACTCGGCGCGACGAGGATGAGTGCGGTGGCGACGAGCATGAGTCCGAACAGGAGGCCGATTGCGTCGATACCCATGGAGGGAATCAGGATGAACGTCGTCGCGCCGGAGCCGACGATGCTGCCGATGGTGCCGAGCGCGTAAACGTGACCCGACGCCTCACCGGTGCCCCGCTTTCGCGAGAGTTCGGCCGCGTAGGGACTGATGAAGCCGAGGAGGTAGGTCGGCGGCCCGAAGAGGATGATAACCGCGGGCAGCGAGGCGTAGCGCGGCGGCAGGGCGAGCGTCGAGGTGTAGGTGAGTAGCAGGTCGCTCGCAAAAATCACCACGGCGACGTAGACCGCGGTCCCGAGCATGAGCCAGCTCATCTCGCGGGTGCTCGCGGTCGCCGCCCGCTTGCCACCTTGCCAGTAGCCGAGGCTCAGTGCAGCGAGGAGGACGGTGAGAATGCCGCCAACAGTGTAGATATGATTCCCGAACTGCGGGGCGATCACCCGCACGGCGAGAATCTCGAGTCCCATGCTCGTGACCCCCGAGACGAAGACGGCGAGTTCGGGTTTCGTCGGGCGATACGCAGCGACCTGCTGGAGGGCCATCGTCCGGAATGTGACGGGCCGGCCGTGAGTACCTGTCGCCTCGGCGCGTCAGCGTCGGTGGGCTGTTCTGCAACAGTCTTACGACGGCCGCGCCATCACATGCGTCAGCAAAAAGAGCCCAACAGCAACCACGGCAACCGTCGACAGGCTGTACTCGAGTGCTCCCACGAGCGCTGCGCCCCAGACGAGCCACCAGGCGAACAGCCCGGAGAGGATCGCGTTGAGGACGATGAACAGTCGCGGATCGCCTCGGGAGGATTCCAGACCCTCACGAAAGCCGCCGCGATTGCCGTCCGTGCCGGAATCGCCAGCCATAACGCGATAGGAGAGCGTCAGTCACTTAGCCGTTTCCGTCATCGGTGCTGCGGTTGCGTCCTCGACGTAGTCGACTCGCGATTCGGCACACGCGTGAGCAGCGGGCTTTATAACGCCTCGATCGAACCGCAGACGTATGCGTGAGGTCACCGTGTCCCGAACGATCGACGTCTCGCCGGCGGCACTCCAGAAGCACCTTGATCCGGCGACGATCGTCGAGGCGGAGGGAAGTTTCACCGTTATCGATATTGACGAGGATGAGTCGGCAGGGACGACGACGGTTGTCGCCAGCGGTCCGGGAATGCAGCTTCCGCTGGCGTTCGAAGAGCGTGAGGGAGCGATCTATTATACGCAGGCGGGTGAGCGAGGACCGTTTTCACACATGGAGACGTGGGTTGAGTTCGAGCCTGCGGCTGGGCAGGGGGAGAGCCAGCAACAGCACCCCGCCACCCAAACCATCCTCACTCTCCGCTCTGCCGTCTCCCTCGCCGCTCCTCTCCCTTTCGGCGACCGAATCGCCGCCTGGAAACGCAAGGACGAACTGCAACGCGCACTCGAGACGTTCGCCACAGAACTCGAATAGGTCGCGAGACGACACTGTGGCGAGGTAGTTGTGTCGGGACAATCAGGTTGCATGCGTGTTGCCGGCGGTATATGTACGTCTACAACCAAACTAGGTACTGAGATGCCACGACGACGCTCGGTGGGGCTCGCAATCGGTACGATCGCTAGCGACACGACCATGGGCGGCACAAGATATTAAGATGGCCACGCAATCAGATTCGGGTGCGCTCCCGCAGGACACACGGATCGGACGAACTGCACTCCGCGTCACCGACCTCGCGGAGATGACCGAGTTCTATCGGACCATCGTCGGACTCACCGTCCTCCGCCAAGCAGAGACGACTGCCGTCCTCGGCGTCGCGGAGACACCGCTTCTCGTCCTGGAACGCGACGAGGATGCAGCCGATCGACACCGATCGGCTGCCGGACTCTTTCACAACGCGTTTAGAGTGCCCTCGCGCGAGGAGCTAGGTGATGCACTGGCTCGACTCCGGGACGGCTGGCAACTCAGTGGTGCGTCCGACCACGGGGTCAGCGAGGCGCTGTACAGCACTGATCCGGAGGGGAACGGCATCGAAATCTATCGGGATTTCCCGCGTTCGGAGTGGCCCAACGACCCGAATGGCGGCATCCGAATGGTGACGCGGCCGCTCGATCTGGGTCCGATTGAGGCGGCTGCTGCGGGTGCGTCAGAACTACCTGCTGGAACGGACATCGGGCACGTTCATCTCGAGGTGTCGTCACTGGGCGCATTCAGGGACTTCTACGTCGACACTGTCGGGTTCGAAATACGGGCAACAGTGCCGGACGCGGTGTTCGTGGCCGCTGGTGGCTACCATCACCACGTTGCTGGGAATACGTGGAACCACCGTACCGAACCAGTCAATGGGAGCGGGCTATCCTGGTTCGAAGTTATCGTTCCAGAACCGGCGGCACTCGAGACGATTCGAGAGCGAATCGCAACTGGGCAGTACACAGCCACTGAGCTGAACGACGGGTTCGCTGTGGCGGGGCCAGACGAGGTCGAGGTTCGGTTCCGAGTTGCATCCTGACTGTGACCGTGCGTCCGGTTAGCTGCGCCGGCGACCGGCAACCTGACTGAGGACGAGTCGGTGGTCGTCTGCACACGCGAGCGTCGTGAAGACGAACAGTGTCGTGATAATCGTGCCAAGGGTGAGCCCGGAGATGGGGAGCAGGCCGAACGCGGCGGCGAGGAGCAGGCCGACGCTTGCTGCCGCAGTGGCCACGTAGTAGGTCTCGTTAGAGTCGATCTGTCCGTCGAAGCGCGCACGCAACGACTGGCTGTCGTCGGCCGCTGCGTCTGACGCTGAGACCTCGAGATACGGTCTGAACGTTTCGAGGTGTTCGCCAGGATGGATGATACCGCGTGATTTGTTGTACTCGATAACGCCTGCCTTGTCGAGTTTCGGCAGGTGGGACTGATACAGCGGGATGTAAACCCGTTGGCGCTGTGTGGAGGTCAGTTTGGCGACGGTGGTGTCGTGCTCACGAGCGGCGACGTGCTCCGCGAGGGCACCCATCTTGACGGTGCCTTCGCTGTTCAACACGTACCGGATCGCCTCTCGCCTGCGCGACGTCTGGAGGATGTGGAAGACATCGTCGTCGGAGAGGGCTGTCGATTCCGCTGTTGTGTCGTCCGACGGGGATACCGAATCCGTCTCAGGACCGGCAGAGGTTGGGCGGTCGGTGATACTCATACTACCTACTCCGGTCGGGCGAACTACGACTACCTAAACGTTATTGTACGTCGTGTCGGGAAAACAGTAAAAGTTGCAATACGTTTCAAAAATCAGACTGTCGGTGTTAATCACGTATTAGCGCCCTAAACGAGTCATTAGTAGTGTATTGGCCAATCTAATAGACTCATAAGGGGATACAATACGGAACCTAAGATCAAGCAATATAGGATATTCGTCCATTTCTGAGTGTCACCTATCGTGGCTGTTTCGAATAGTTGATGTTTTCCGCTAACTCTTCCGGAAAACGGCCTCATCTCCCGGCTCGCCCGGGAATCGATATTTGTCACCGAATGTCTGCTGTTCCCATTCAGCATCGGTCACAAGACAGTCCGAAAGGCGCGCGCGCAGTCGCTGTTCGAGACCCGATGTTTCGTGCTCGCAACTGTTGCCATCGGTGGAGGTGTGCTCAGTCTCCCTACCGCCGTCGTCGAACCCCGTCCCAATGAAGACGAGCTCTGTCTGCCGGTCACCAACCTCGTCGTCCCACTCGAGTGCCGGTCGGTTGGAACGGTAGAGGTCGCGCTCGAGATCGGGGAGGTCTGCGATCCAGGGGCCGGTTGCGGTGAGGCGACTCGAGGGGCCGGCCTGGGAGAGGGTGAGTTGCATCTCGCTGGGTGTGACCCAGGCAGTGCCCTTGGAGCGGACGACGGATTCTGGCAGTGTGTGGAGGAAGTCGGCGAATCGTTCGGGGTGGAAGGGACGGCGTGCGCGGTAGACGAAGGAGTCGACGCCGTAGACGTCGTCTGGGTGGCGGTGATGGTGGTTGTCGTGTTGGTGGTCCTGGTGCTGTCCGTCTTGCTGGTGGTCCTGGTGCTGTCTGTCTTGTTGGTGTTGGTGCTGTTCGTGCTGGTGGTCCCGGTGCTGTTCTTGTTCGTGCTGTTCGTGCTGGTGATGCTGGTCGTGACGTTGATCTTGGTGCTGATCGTGGCCATCATCGGCCGCCGCAGCCACACGGTCTAAACTCTCGCGTTCGTCAAGTTGGGCCGGATCGAATAGGTCCACGCCGAGTAACTGGTCCAGATCGACCGCGCTAAACTCGGTCTGAATCGTCCTCACGTCGGGCTGAAGCGCTTCGACGAGTGCCGTCGCCTCCGCGATCTCGGCCGGCACACAGCGGTCTACCTTGTTACAGAGCACGATATCGGCAACCTCCAGCTGTTCGATCAACAGATCCGAGAGCGGACGGTCTGCCTCTGCGGCAGGATCGGTTTCACGCTCCGGCACGTCCTCTCCGCCGAAGGTGTCGATGAACAGCCGTGTATCCAGCACCGTAACGATCGAATCGACCTCGTAGCGGGCGGCCACGCGCGATGTCGTCGTAAAGAGGCGAGCGACCGGTGCCGGCTCGGAGATGCCGGAGGATTCGACGATGAGGTGGTCAAACTCCCGGTTGCGAGCCAGCCGGACGACAGCAGTCTCGAGGTCGTCCTGCAGTTCACAGCAGAGACAGCCGTTCGAGAGTTCTGCAATGCCGTCGTCGACGTCGAGAGCGGAACCCTCGGCGACGAGTTCGGCGTCGACGTTCACCTCACCCATATCGTTGATGAGAACGGCGAGATCACGCTCACCGGCGTTCTGCAACAGGTGATTGAGTAGCGTCGTCTTTCCCGCACCCAGACTGCCGGCGAGAATCGTCACGGGAATCGTCGTGGACATATAGAGAGTCATTGTATTGCATGGATTAAGGCCCGTCGCCTCGTCAGTGAGTTCGACCACTGGCCGGCTATGAGAAGTGCTGATTCCATCGGTGACCTCGTTGTCCCATCGGGACGTATTGACAGGGTATAAAGTAATGATAATCTACTTGTGTCGTCAGAATTAAAGTAATGCTGTATGCAACAGTGTCCCCGCCGTTCGGTCCTCGGTGGCATCGGTGCGACCATGGCTGCTGCCCTCGCTGGCACGTCTGTCGCCGCGACGGACGAGCGCGCCGATACCACCTCCACGACGACCGACACGACGTTCGACGACCTGCTCGCGTATCTCCCCTCCAAGGTCGCACAGGACTCGATGGTCCTGACAGCGACGAACTACGACCGATTGCTCGAGGCCGACCAGCCCCGCGATCCGTTCCCCAACGTTGGCACACTCGACCTCGAAGCCGAGGCGATTTCGAAGAGCGTCCTCGTCACCTCTTACACCGAGGAGTTCACACATCCACTCAAGGTCCTCGCAGGGATCGAACTCGAGATAGACACGGAATCCCGTGAAACAGACAGTGGACTCGAGTACGAGTTTGCAGATCTTGATGATGATGACGCAGTCGCCGGCACCGACGGCGATGTTGTCATCATCGCCGCGGATGCCGAGACAATCGACGCGGCCATCGATGCCAATGCGGGTGAAAAAGACCGTCTCCTCGAGGACGAATCGACGCTCGAGGCGGGTCTCTCGGCCTTCGACGGCAGCGATATGCGCATGGTGCGAGTCAGTGATGAACAGCTGATGACGCCGGGCGAGACGGACGCCGTGCCGACGTATTTCACCCACGCTCAGACCGTCATCGACGCGGATACGATGGAACAGTCGATCGGATTCGAGTTCGAGGACGAGTCGGACATCACCGACGAACTGATCGAATCGCTCGAAGCGGAGTTTGCCTACAATGCGACGGCCGACGAGCCGACTGTCGATGTCGACGGAACGTTCATCAGCACGACCATCGAACGCGACCTTGCCGCCGAACGCGCCGTCCGTGAGCACGACAGTCCCGGCTTCCTCCGGGTCGATCGAGAAATAGATCTCGACGATGACTTCCTCGAGATCGAACTCGGCCGCGGTGATCCGACACCGATCGAGGACCTCACTTTCGAGGTCGGCGGCGAGGAGTACGACCGCGACATCTGGGCGGATGGCCACGGCAAACTCGAGGAGGGCGATACGATCGTAATGGACATGGACGACGTCGAGCCGAACCTGTCCGTCAGGCTGCGCCACGACCACGAGCTCGGTAGCTCAAGCAGCGGCACGACTGTGCTCTCGAACTTCGGGTTCAGCGGGGATTTCGACGTCGATACCGGCGAGTTTACCGTCAGATACGCAGACGACTTCCCACTCGACGGTGACCGGCTTCATCTCGCTGCCTACGACGAGCGTCCGTACTATCGACCGACCAAGGACGCACCCGAGCCGAAGGCGTCCGCACAGCCGTGGACGGGAGAAACCCTCTCGAAAGGGACAACGGCGACGCTCGAGGGCGTCGACCCTGGCGACCGGGTTCTGGTCGGCTGGGACGGCATCGAAAACAGCGACAGCATCAGATCACTTCAGGCCCAGCCGCCAGGCTCCGTGAGCTTCGAGTACGACTACGAGAGCGAGACAGCCGAGGCGACGATCGAGTTCGGTGACCGCCGGCGGTATGCGGCGGCAAATACGGCAGTGGCGGAAGAAACAGCTGCGGATACGGACGACGAAACCGACACCGACAACACCGAACGCTCGGCAGACGAATACGAGTTGCTCGTTGACGGCGACCGAGCGACGACCCAGTGGACCGACGAGTACGACACCGTCACCTCCGGGACGACGATCGACATCGACGGCGTCGACGTCGGCACCGAGATCGAAGTCGTCTGGGCTGGCACGGACGCCCGCATTGGTTGGACGCGAGCGCGGCCATCGGTCGAACTCGAGTACGACGACGGAACGGTCGAACACGTCGGTGGCGAGGCACTCCCGGCATCTGAACTCACTGCGGATGTGTGGACGGATGGAGACCGGTTCGAGATCGAACTGGCTGACGAGATCGATGGCGAGTTTGTGGAAGGCGAGACGTTCGCCGTCGATGCCGATGCGGTTAGCGAGGATGAGGCTGCGGACGAAGACGACCGCGAGTTCGGGACGGTCCGGGAAGTCTCGCTTCGGTACGATACCCACCGTATCGGGTTTGCGCTCCCCGACCGGTAAGCGACGGTCACTGTCGGGTTCGAACGTGCACTCAGCTTCAGGCGACTGTTTTTCGGCCCGGTTGGGATCGGTTTCAGGGGTCGTCTGTCGTAGTTGTACAACGGCACAATTTCGGACAGGTCACAGGTGTATGGGGTCGGACTTGTAGTCCGTGAGTCCGCGAGTCCGCGGGTTTGTGAGGGCGATACATTTTAGTCACCAGCACCGAGCATGACCGACGATGACACTTGCCGATCGCATCGAGTCATTCCGGACGACGCTCGAAGAGTGGCTTCGGGGACTCTACCACGGGCTGTTCACCCATCCAGCCTACGAGAAAATCGAGCAGGAAGCTGAGGATACCGAGGACGCGTTCATGCTCGCGTGCTTCCCCGACGCCTTCGGCATTCCGAGTCCGGTTTCGTACTACACCGCCGAACTGCTGCCCTACCTCGAAGACGAGTTCAGCGCCTGGGTACGGCGCATGTGGGATCGCCAATCGGTCGTCGAACGCAAGGGCCACCAGTACCACTTCTGACTGCTGATGACCGATTTTGTCTTCTTCGGCGGCAAGGGAGGTGTCGGCAAGACAACCGTCTCCAGCGCGTACGCACTCGAGTGCGCCGCGGCGAGCGAGGAGACGCTCATTGTGTCGACAGATCCGGCTCACAGCACGACGGACGTGTTCGGCCAGCAGTTTAGCGACGAGCCCCAGTCGGTCGAGGGGTACGAGGGGCTCTCTGCGATGGAAATTGACCCCGAGCAGGAAGTGCAGGACCACCTGTTGGACCTCAAGCGACAGTTGAACTCACAGCTGTCGGCAGCGATGGTCAACGAGGTGGACATCCAACTCGAGATGGCCCACCAGACGCCGGGGGCGTATGAGGCGGCGCTGTTTGATCGGTTCGTCGACGTGATGCAGAACACCGAGACGTACGACAGGGTGGTGTTCGACACGTCGCCGACCGGGTCGACGCTGCGATTGCTTGCGCTGCCGGAACTCCTAGAGCAGTGGATCGACCGGTTGATGGCGAAGCGCCGACGCAGTATCGACCTCTATGAGAAAGCTGCGATCGGCAATCAGGAGCCCCGTCGTGTGATGGACGGTGATCCGGTGCTCGCGCGATTACAGGGACGCAAGGAGCGCTTCGAGTACGCCGGTGACGTGCTTCGTCAGGACGCCGCCTTCTACCTCGTATTGAACCCGGACGAACTGTCGATCCGCGAAACCCGCCGCTCGGTCGAGACGCTCACGGGGGCCGAGTTACCCGTTCGCGGCCTCGTCGTCAATCGTTTGACTCCTGAACCCGACCCGGACGAGGAGGGACGTGGTGCACGCTACCTTCGTGACCGTGTTGCAACGGAACGCGACCGTCTAGAACACATCGATGACGAGTTCGACGTGCCGGTCGTGGCGACGATCGAAACGCGTGTCCAAGAAGTTCGCGGCAGTATCTTAGACGGTGTCGCGGCTGAACTCGAGATTGGTGGTCCGAGCTCGGGTTCGCCAACTGAGAAGTTATAGTCTGCTAGAGTGTGGCGTTCTCACTCCAAATACGGACCACATCTGTCGGTTCGTTGTTGAGCTATTGTAAATATCTCCAATTATCGCGAAGAAGAAGCGCTTCACTCGTTGGATTGGAGGACCCAAATGAATTATATTTATAGTGTTGCCGTTCAACAGTTGACGCGGGAGTCAATAACATGGCAGGTGTGATCTGGATCGTTGCGCTGATACTGACGACGTTTACCGTCGCGTACATCACGTACGGTCGGTATCTCTCGCAGTTCGTCAACTTAGACGACAGCCGTGAGACACCGGCGCACAAGTATCAGGACGGTCAGGAGTACGTACCGGCGAAAAAGCCGGTCCTACTGGGGCATCACTATTCGAGTATCGCGGGCGGCGCACCGGTCGTCGGACCGATTACGGCGGCGTTGATCTGGGGCTGGGTGCCTGCCGTACTGTGGGTTGCGATCGGGAACCCACTCATTGGTGCGGTTCATGACTTCGTTTCACTGTCGAGCAGTCTTCGACACGAGGGGAAGTCGATCGGGTACATCATCGGCGAGTACGTGGGTGAACGCGGCAAGAACATGCTGCTGTGGTTCGCGTTCTTGTTGACGATTCTGGTCGTGGCGGTGTTCGCACTCGTCATCGGGGTCGTCCTGGACGCGTATCCGCAGGCAGCAACGGCGAGCCTGATTTACATCACGCTTGCGCTCCTGTTCGGAGTCTGGCTCTACCAGCTTGGCCTGCCGTTTTCCGTCGGAACAATCGTCTTCGTGGGCGGTGTGTTCGGCTCGGTCTGGGCTGGTATCCAGTACCCACTCGCGCTCGTTCCTGGCGACTATCCGGAGGGAACGATCGTGTTGCTGGAGTCGACGCCGTTCTTTATTCCGGAGTTACTCCAGAGTGTCAACATCGGTGCATGGGTGCTCGTTATCCTCGTCTACGGGGCGCTGGCGAGCATTTTGCCGGTGTGGATGCTGTTGCAGCCGCGTGACTACCTCTCGTCATTCCTGCTGTACACGGGTGTCGGTGGGGGGCTGCTCGCAGTCATCGTCGGCACGTTCATCACTGGAATGGGAAGCGATGCGGTCCACCCAGAGACCGGGAGCCAATTGAGCTTCGAAATCGCGACTGGTGCCTGGTACGGCTTCTTCGGCCAAGGCGGGCCGCTCGCGGAACTCATTCCGCTGATGCCGTTGTTCCCGCTGTTGTTCGTCACCATCGCCTGCGGGACCGTCAGTGGGTTCCATTCCCTTGTCTCGTCGGGGACGACAGCGAAGCAACTGGACAAGGAGACTGATGCCAAGCTGATCGGCTACGGCGGCATGCTCGCAGAGGGACTGCTCGCTGCAGTCGCGCTGGTCACCGTGACGATTATCGCGATTCCCGCTGCTGACGGCGGCATCGGGCTTGCACTACCGAACTTCGCAACCGGTGGCGGTGCGATCCTCACAGCGTTCGGCATTCCGGTAGAGTACGGTGCGCCGTTCATGGCGCTCGTCCTCGCAAGCTTCCTGCTGACGAGTATGGACACGGCCGTCCGTCTCGGACGGTACATGCTTGAGGAACTCGTCGGCACGCCCGAGACCGAGGTCGAGGCGTACGCGGCCAACCGCTACGTCAACACGTCCGTGATCGCCATCATGGCGTTCTTCCTGCTCGGCAGCGGTCGCTGGGAGGATCTCTGGACGCTATTCGGCGGCGCAAACCAGCTGCTGGCGTCGCTTGCGCTCCTGTCGGCAACCGTCTGGCTGGCCAACTGGAGCAAGACGAAGCAGCTCATCTCGACCGGTGGGCCGATGATCCTGATGGCGATCATCACGACCTTCGGCCTGATATGGGTCGGTGGCTACCAGATCATTGGCGGTCGCCTCCTCGGGATTACCGCGGAGGCCGAGACCGGCATCATCGGCATCGGCTCGGCGATTGCCCAGGTCCTGATCATCGCGACGCTGCTGTACCTGGCACTGTCGTTGTTCAAGATCGGCTACGACAACATGCAGACAGTCCGCGACAGCGGAACGGGTGTTGCAGCCGACGTAAGTCAGGACGACGACTAACCGAAACCGCACTCACGGTTCGTCGTGCGAATTCATTTTTCGCGCTGGAGAACGAGCGAGACGCCAGTCTGGACCCGACTACAACTGGAGTCGGCGTGAGAGCATCCCGAGCAGCCCTGGCTCCTCGTGTTCGATCGGTTCCCAGAGCCGAAACGCCGTTGCAACGTCTGTGTTATCGCTTGCAACCAGCTCCGATTTGTCCGGTGCGACAACGACGAAGTTCGTCTCGTAGTGGCCGTGATAGCCGTACTTCAACAGCGTCCGTCCGTCGTAGGAGACGACGCGGCTCCGGACGGTGTCGGGAATACGCTCGGTGATGAGCACGAACGTAAACTCCGTACAGAAGTGTTCCTCTGTCGCCTCGATCCACTCCTCTGCGAGGTCGTCGCCCAGAGCGGCAAACCGATCGAGTGTGTCGTCGTCGACACGGTCAACGCGACTGACGAACAGGTGCTCGTTCGACTCGTGTTCAGCAAACGAGAGCGCAGGATGAAGGAAGTGTTTCTGACTCACCAACGAGAGTTCGCCGTAGAGCGTGAACGACTCATCCTCAACCTGATATTCTTTCTCCAGGTCGTAGTTGTGCATGAGCCGATCGCTCACTCTGTCGACGTACTCGTCGTCCCAGTCTGGGACATCCGCGAGGTCACCGTCGGCCGGCGAGCCGTCGTTTTGGGGACTCACACCCGTTTCGGTGTGGCCGTCCGCGGTTCGTTCCATGTGGGTGAATGCCACGAGGGCACCAAAAAGCCGTCGGGACGACCTGTGTGTTTACATACCATAGCGCCCAATGTCAAGTCGAACCGAGACCGTTCCATATGGCACGAAAACGAGAGGCGTGTGGCCGCTGCTCGATGTCCGTCGCGGTCGAAGCCGCACAGTGTGAGCAGTCTGACCGTGACCGGGCGGACCGAAACCCCTACGATGAAGCCCGAATCGAAGTTGAGGAATCAGCGATTCGCCGTCTCTCCCCGGACGGCTGGCTTTCAGGACTTACCACTCGAGTAAGTGAGCGCGTTCGTCGCCTTACGTGGGGAAACTGAGGTCCTGAGCACTGGGCGCTCGGCGCTGAACACTGAGAAAGAAGAGAACCAGCGAAACGAAAACCGCTCAGTTCGTCGTGATAATCTCGATAACGTCCCGCGGCTCGACCTCGTAGTTCTTCCCGAGCTGGCGGTTCGACCGACAGTCGATCGCGTGGAGGAAGCCGTCACCGATGTCCGAGTGGAGACTGTAGGCGAAGTCCTCCGCGGTCGAGTTTGGTGGAATCAGATAGCAGTCGGGCAACACCTCGCCGCGCTCGTTGCCGAGGCCGTTTGCGCCGCCGGGGAACACCGGTGTCACGCCGAGTACATCGAACAGTGCGGTTTCCAGGGCTGCCTGGACGCCGGTTGCGCCGTACTCATGGAGGAAGTCCCGGATCTGCTCCAGACCCTGCTCTTGGCCACCCGAGACGTCATCCGTGATCTCGAAGCCGTCGTCTCCCGGTCGGTAGTCGACGACGCCGGCCTTGTCCGCCGACTTGAGGGCCTTCTCGGCGTGTGCGCTGCAGGGAACGATCGTCAGGTGCTCGTACTCAGGATCGGACGTGATCTCCTCGTAGTTCGCCTGCGCTTCCGGCGTGTCCATCTTGTTCGCCGCGATGACCATCGGTTTGGTCTCCTTGCGGATTTCGCGGGCCAACTCGAGTCTGTCCTCGTCTTCCCACTCGTCGGGGTCGAAGCCGATGTCGGTGCGGCGGATCAGGCGTTTGATCTCGTCCTCGTTGGTTTTGAACGCGCTCATCTGCTCGGCGAGTTCTTCCTCGATAGCGTCGTCCTCGGTGGTGTAGCCCGATTCGTATCTGTTGATGCCCTTCTCGAGGATGTTGAGATACCACTGGTCGAGTTCTTCCTCCAGGAAGGCGATGTCCTCGCGGGGATCGTGGCCCTCCGTTGGCTCACCTTCCAGGTCGGTCTCGCCCGAGAAGTCGACGACGTGGACGAGCACGTCCGTCTCGTTCAGGTCGCTCAAGAACTGGTTGCCGAGGCCGTTGCCCTCGTGTGCGCCGGGAATGAGTCCCGCGACGTCGACGAGTTTCGTCGGCACGAAGCGGGTGCCGTGCTCGCAGTAGCCGACGTTTGGGGTACATTCCTCGTCGAACTCCGGGGCCGCACAGTCGACGCGGACGTAGGCCTCGCCGACGCTCGGGTCGATGGTCGTGAACGGGTACGCCCCCTCGGGAACGTCGTTCATCGTCGCAGCGTTGAAGAAAGAAGATTTTCCGACGGACGGTTTGCCAACCAGTCCGATTCGGTAACTCGTACTCATTATCAGTGCCTGGCGAACCAGCCCTAAACGGGTTTCTGTCTGCCGCCGACGTGCTATGGCTGCCCCTGGCATACGACTGGCACACACGGAACTGCGAAGAGAACGTAACGGACAATCGCTCAGTTCGGCGAATCGAGACGAGTTAGCGAGTTAGCGAGCTAGCGTCGTCCAGCTCCAGCCCGCAATCGCCAGCACGATCAGCGCAAGGACGGCAAAGGCACCCCACTGCTGGGTCTGGGTCTCTGCAATCGGTGCGAACACGTCAACCAACCCGGTCGCCTGCATCATGCCAATGACGAGCAACAGCAACACGAGAATCGAAACGACGGCGATCGCGATCCAGTTGCGAGCCATCTGCGCACCCTCCTGCTGGGCTTCCTCCGCGTCGTGCGTTGGTTTCTCGGTCGGATCCTGATCGGCTCCGGCATCAGGATCCAGATTGGAGTCGCGGTCGGACATATCAACCAGTAGAACGGGATCACGGGAAACGGTTCTACCTGCAGGTTCCGGCCCCCGTTGAAGTGCGCAGGCAGCGCCGTGCGCTCTGAGCGCTGGACCCAGCGCTACTCGAGTACCGTCGCCAGCGCGTCCATCGTCTCGTCGACCAGTTCGCGCCGCGCGTTGTGACCCATGTGGCCGACGCGGATGATATCGTCCTCGAGTTCGCCGAGGCCCGTCGCGAGTACGATATCGTGCTCCTCCCGGAGTGTCTCCTGTAGATCGGTTGCGCTGCCGTCGTACTCGAGTGCGGTCACCGTCGGCGAGCAGTCTTCGGTCGCGGTCGGGTAGGGTTCGAGGCCGAGGTCGGCGGCGCGGTCCCGACAGTGGGCGGCGACCTCGCGGTGGCGTTCGAAGACCTGTGCGGGGCCTTCCTCGAGGATCTGGTCGGCGGCGGCGTCGAGTGCGCGGATGTTCGCGGCCATGTGGGTGTAGGGGAACCACTCCTCGTCCTCGTCAGCAGCGGTGCGCCAGGGCGTGAGGTCGGTGTAGTGTGCGCGGTTTTCGACGGTCTCGATGCGGTCCCAGGCGCGCTCACTGATCGTTGCGGTCGAGAGGCCGGGTGGTGCGCTGAAGCACTTCTGGCTCGCGCCGAGGCAGACGTCGATCCGATCCGTTGGAACGGGGGTAGCACCGAGCGAGGAAACGGCGTCGACGACGCTGATAATCTCGTGTTCGTTGAGCACGTCCAGCACTGGACCGAGGTCGTTCAGCGTGCCGGTCGGCGTTTCACAGTGGACCATCGTCGCCACGTCGAACGGCTCGTCGGCGTCCTCGATGGCTGTCTCGACGGTGTCGGGGTCGAGCGTTTCGTCCCAGGGGACGGAACACGTGACTGGGTCGCCGTCGTACTGGGTGACGAAGTCAGCGAAGCCGTCGCCGTAGCGGCCGTTCGAGAGACACAGAACGCGATCCCCAGGTGAGACGAGCGAGTCGATGGCGGCCTCGAGTCCGAGGATACCCTCACCGGCGAGGATGGCGGTGTCGCGGCCGTCCGTGGCAGCGGAGCCGTCCGCGTCGGCCGTGTGAATTCGCGTGAGTTTGTCGGCCAGCGCGCGGTAGCACTCGAAGAACTCGGGTTCGAGGTCCGGGTTGGGAATCGGTTCGGCGAGGCGCTCTCGAACTGCGGGTGGGATCTCGGTCGGCCCTGGCGTCATGCGCAGGCGCTCGGGAACGTGACAGTTGGTGGGCATTGGTGTCTACTCGGTCTATCGGTGGTGTGGACTAAAGTCGTCGGTATCCGGCACCGTTGTCTGCCGCACGAGACGACAGTCAACCGCGAGTGACAGCCGGTCACCCCTCACGTCCAGCCCGAAGGGGCTACCCTTATCGGGCGGGCCGTCACACACTCGCGTATGCACGTCACGTTCCTCGGGACCGGGAGCGCGATGCCGACCGGTGAACGCTTCCAGACCGGCATTCTCGTCCAGAACGACGGCCGACAGCTACTGATCGACTGCGGCTCTGGGGTGCTCCACCGCCTCCAGCAGTCCGGTGTCGGCTACGAGAATATCTCGACGGTCTTGCTCACTCACCACCACCTAGACCACGTCGCTGACCTCCTCCCGTTGATGAAGGCTCGCTGGCTCGCTGGCGAGGAACACCTAGAGGTCGTCGGCCCGCAGGGAACCAAGGGGCTGCTCGACGACCTTCTCAACGTTCACGAGTACATGCAGGGGAAGATCGACCTGCAGGTTCGGGAGGTCGTCCCCGGCGAGTTCACCGTCGCAGGATTCGATGTCTCGGCCTACGAGACGCGCCACTCGCTGCCGTGTCTGGCCTATCGGTTCGACGATCGCTTCGTCTTCAGCGGCGACAGCGAGGCCTTCGCCGGACTGGCGAACTTCGCTGAAGGCGCTGCAATTCTGGCTCACGACTGCTCGTTCCCCGACGATGTCGACGTCTCGAACCACCCCACACCAGAGACCCTTGGCCGCGAACTCGCCGGACGTGAGATCGGCCGTGTCTACCTGACACACCTCTATCCCCACACCGACAGCCGCCACGAGGAGATGCTCGAGTCGATCGGCCGACAGTACGACGGCGACGTTCGATTCGCCGAAGACCTCAAAACAATTTCAATCGAGTAAGTGAGCCGAACACGCCCCGTGGTTCTTTTCTCGCCCGTTCAACGCATCTGATTTCGTGATAGTCATGAAATTGTAAATCTCCAAACACGTATAAACGAGCGCGTTTGTAGGATCATAACAACAGCATGGTCCCCAGCGATACATCACTGCTCTCGACCGCAACGGACCGACCAACGACACGCATACGAACAACCACAGACACGCGTAACACTCCTCTGAGCGGTCGAGGATACCGTATGGCACCGACTCTCTTCGGCACGGAGGCAACCAAATGAGCGCGCCGGAACGGGCCGCCGACCTCCTGACTTCCCATTCGCGACTCGTTCTCGTCGTCCTCCTCGTGCTGACCGCTCTCGTCGGCGCGGGCGTCCCCATGGTTGACGACGATTCCTCTCTCGATCAGTTCGAAACCGATTCCCCTGAGGCCGAGGCGCTTGAGGACATCGACGAGCGATTCGTCGCCGAGGATCACGAAGACACGACGAGCATACAGTTGATCCACCGAGGTGACAGTGGAGACGGTGACAGTGGCACTGACACCACCACAACCGAAGACAACGTCCTCTCGCAGGACTCGCTCGTCGAGTCACTCGAGTTCCAGCAGGAAATTCGGGCTAACGAGTCGATCAATTCGACGCTCGCCCACGACGCCGAGAGCGACGCGATCACCGGCGTTGAGAACATCGTCGCGCTCACGGCGATCACTACCGAACAGATTGCCGACCTCGAGGAGCGCGGCGCGGAACTCGAACAGCGCGAAGGTGAACTCGAGGAGACGAGCGCACAACTCGAAGCGGGGATCGACGACGCGCGCGAGATCCAGCGCGAGTACGAGCAACTGAACGCAGCGTACGACGAGAGCGACCCCGCGTACCAGGAGGGTGCAGCCGAACTCGAGAGCGAGTACGACGCCCTGCTGGACGAGGTGACAGCCGCGCTCGACGATGAGCAGGCCGACGAGTACGAGGAGTTCGCCGATCAGGCACGCCTTCTCGAATCGCAGTTGTTCCAGATTGAGCAGCAGGCCGAGAACCCCGAGGAGGTCCCCGACTATCAGGAGGCCACTGCGAATCTCGAAGATGTCTACGCCGGTGCGACGATGGGCGTCCTCGAAGACGAATACGAGCAACTCGAGGCAGATGGTGATGAGCTAGCGGAAGAGCAGGACGAACTCGAGACGGGCGAGCCTGATCCAACGCTTGACGAACAGATCGAGGCACTCGAGGAGCTTGACGACGATGAATATGCGGAGATTCTGACGGACACGCTCTCTGACGACGACGAGAACGACGGCGCAGCGCTCGCGTTCATGCCGTCGGACTACGAACCCGGCACTGCCGAGGCGGACGCACGGATGACGATACTCACCCAAGAGGCAACGGGTGACATAGAGATGGGTGCCGGGGACGACGCGGTGATCGACGCACAGCTCGATCTGCGCGAACTCGCTGGCGAGCACGAGCACGAGTACGTCGTCTTCGGCGTTGGCATCATCACCGACGAAATCGACCGCTCGATGGGCGACAGCCTCTCGCTCGTCGGGCCGATCGCGCTGACGTTCGTCGTCGCCGCGCTGATAATCGCGTACCGAGACCCACTCGACATCGTGCTCGGCGTCGTCGGTATCAGCACAGTCTTGCTCTGGACGTTCGGCTTCATGGGCTGGGCCGGGATCGCGTTCAACCAGATGATGATTGCCGTCCCGGTCCTGTTGATCGGGCTCTCGATCGACTACGCGATCCACGTCTTCATGCGCCACCGCGAGCAACGCGAGGCAGCCCGCTCTGACGGCACCGACCAGGAGGCGGGCGAGCCAGACACCGTCCGGGGCTCGATGTCCATCGCCCTTGCCGGCGTCGGCGTCGCGCTCGTCTGGGTGACCGCGACAACCGCCATCGGCTTCCTCGCGAACCTCGTCAGTCCCATCGGCCCGATTCAGGAGTTCGGGATCGTCAGCGCCGTCGGCATCGTCGCCACGCTGATCGTCTTCGGCGGGCTAATCCCGGCTGCCAAAGTCGAACTCGACTCGGCACTCGAGTCCCGCGGCTACGACCGCCACCGGCGCGCGTTCGGGACGGGTGGCGGACGCTTCAGTAGCGTGCTCACGATCGGTTCAACTGCTGCGCGGCGCGTGCCGCTTGTCGTCCTCGTCGCAGTCCTCCTGTTGACCGCTGGCGGCGTCTACGGCGCGAGCCAGGTCGACACGAGCTTCGACGAGGAGGAGTTCCTCGCGGAGAGTCCGCCGGCGTGGACCGAGAACTTACCCGGCGGGATGAGCCCCGGTGAGTACCAGGCGGGCGACGACCTCGACTTCGTCAACGAGAATTTCCAGCGCGAGGACACGCAGGCCCAGATACTCGTGGACGGTGATGTGACCGACACGGAGACGTTAGAGCGCCTTGATGCCGCCGAGGAGGAAGCCGCTGAGAGTCCAGTTACCTACACGCTTGCGACCGGCGAGGCCGACATTGAGGGGCCACTCTCGGTGATGGAGGACACCGCGGCACAGAACGAATCCTTCAACGAGACCTACACTGCGGCGGATACGACCGGTGACGGTATTCCTGACGAGGATATTCCGGCGCTGTACGACGAACTCTTCGAAGCGAACGACGCGGGCGCGAGCGAGGTCATCCACCAGACCGACGACGGTGAGTACGAGTCTGTCCGGCTGATCGTCTCTATCCAGGGTGACGCCGACTTCGGTGACGCGGCCGAAGAGATGCGCGCTATCGCAGCAGGGATCGACAGCGAGGGTGTCGGTGACGAGCGAACGGTCGAGACCGAGGTCGGCGACGGCTCCAACGTTGACACCGACGACGAACTTGCCGTCAGCGCCATCGCCACCGGCGATCCGATTGTCAACCACCTCATCGAACAAGACCTGCTCGATACCGTCTTGCAGAGCCTGTTGATCACGTTGGTGGCCGTCTTCACGTTCCTCTCGGTGGCCTACTGGCTGACCGGGAACAGCGCCAGTCTCGGGGCCGTTACCCTGCTACCGGTCGCGTTCGCCGTCAGCTGGATTCTCGGCACGATGTACCTCATCGGAATGCCCTTTAACGTCCTGACGGGGATGATCACCAGCCTCACGATCGGGCTCGGCGTGGCCTACAGCATCCACATCAGTTCGCGCTACATGCTCGAACTCGAGCGCCAGGGCAACGTCTGGGCGGCGATGCACACAACCGTCACCGGCACCGGCGGTGCGCTGCTTGGCAGCGCCGTGACCACCGTCGGTGGCTTCGGGACGCTCGTGTTTGCCATCTTGCCCGTGCTCCGTCAGTTCGGGATCATCACCGGGCTGACGATCACGTACGCGTTCCTCGCGAGCGTCGTCGTATTGCCAACCCTGCTCGCGCTGTGGACGCGGTACTTCGGACCGGACGTGTCGTTCGACATCGACCAGGCCCGGCGGCCAACGCCGACCGCGAGCGACGGCGGACGAGCGCTGGAAACGGAGTCGGATGCAGATGGAGATCCCTCGCCAAAAACAGACATCGCTGAGGCGACAGCAGAAACCGAAACAGACGACCGAACGCCACCCGCAGGTGAAGACCGATGACCAGAGACGAGAGTGCTGCTATCGACGCCTTCGAGCGACTCGGTCTCACCAGCTACGAGGCCAAGGTTTTCATCGCCCTCCAGCAAGTCGGCTCCGGCACGGCCCGGGATGTCGCCCGAACCACTGATGTCCCTCGCTCGCAGGTCTACAGCGTTGCCGAAAGCTTAGAAGAACGTGGCCTCCTCGCCGTCCAGCAGGCAAGCCCGATCCGCTACCGGCCGGTCAGCATCGAGGAAGCCCAGACGACCCTCCGAAACCGCTTCGAACGCGAACAGGAACGAGCGTTTGACTACGTCGAGCAGGTCAAACGCGACTCCGTCGAGGAAGAAACTCAGGAGGATATCTGGACAGTTCGTGGCCGCGAGCGGGTCGACGACCGCGTCGTCGACCTGGTCTCGAACGCTGACGACCGAATTCTGTTCGGTACCCGGCTCCCCGACCTCGTCACCCCTGCCCTCGGTGAGGCACTCGAGAACCGCGCCGCAGAGGGCGTCGCCATCACTGTCGTCAGCCGTGATGAGGGAGTCCGAGACAAGCTCGGCTCACTCGAAGGAGTCACCGCGAAACGACCGCCGACACATCGCGAGGGTGACAAGCGGTCGGGTCGCATCCTCATCGTCGACGACGATGGCATTCTGCTAAGCGTCGTCGACGACAGTGGCGGTGAAACCGCGATCTGGAGCGCGGGCTCGCTGTTCGCGTCGGTGTTGATTCAGCTGATCGAGGCAAGCGACGAGATCCGCTGACGCGCCGCGAACACCGACAGCCGCCATCAGTGATAGCGGCGACGAATCTGCCGAATCACCCGAACGTTGTTCCCCACCGCAGCCACGCCGACCACCGTGATCACCACCGGCACGAGCAGGTCGACTCGAGTACCCGGCGCGAACCGAGCCACCGCTACCGCGCCGAGATAGAACACCGTGAACAGTACGGCCTTGAACAGTCCGAAGCGAGCGACTCCCCACGCTGACGGCGGATCACCGAGCAGCCGACGTGCGACGGGCATGCCTTCCTCTATCTGGGCGCATCTGAGGCCGACCGCGGTCGTCACGAGGTCGCCAACGCCGTAGGTGAGTACGGCGACAAGCCAGAGCATCGAGCTGGGCGTCATTGTGGGAACGGGTGTGAGCGCAGGGCTACTCGAGTCGGTACCGCAACAGTGCCGCAATGCCACCGAGGTTCGAGAGCTGTTGGCCTGGCGGGAACTCACTCGAGAAGACGGTGACCTCGCCGCCCTTCTGTTCGGCCGTACGGACGACCTGGTCGACGTCGATGGCCCACTCGCCGTCGGGGCCGCGCTCCTTGCGTAGACGGTCGTCGAGGATCAGCAGCCGTTCGATCGCACCGAACTCGGCGGCCTGCTGGACTGCTTCGGGGCCGTAGGCCGCTTTTGCGCCCTGGGCGATGCGTTCGGTGAGTTGGTCGATGTACTCGGCCTCGCTCTCGATGCGTGTCTCCTGCTGTACGTCTGCGACCGCGCCGCGCTTCAGGACCTCGTGAACGCCCCGGTCGCCGACGCTTGCTGTATCGACCATCGTGATTTTCTCGGCGACCGCAGGCTCGTTGTTATCGAGGTACTTTCTGGCGTCCTGTTTCGTAAAGCCCGGTCCAGCGAGGATTATTGCGTCCGCGTCCTGGCGCTTGAGTACGTCACCGAGTTCGGCGAACAGTTCCGAGCGCTCGCGGGCGTACTCACCCTTGCCGGTGGGGCCGGTGATCGTCGCTCGCTCCTCGGTACCGTACTGGGCGACTGTGTGGACGTGGGCCTGTCCCTCCTCGACGGTGGCGATGGCGACATCCGGGTTCTCGGTCGCCTCCTCGGCCTCCTCAAGTCGGGCTTCCTGGTCGGGCTTGAAGCGCTTCTCGATCGAGAGCTCTTCGCGTTCCTCGACGTTGAGCGTGTGGTGAAAGCCCAGTTGGTCCTCGCGCGAACAGGCGACGATTTCGCCGCCGACGCGCAGTCGGTTCGCGAACTTGTGGAACTCGATGTCCTCGACGGCGATGGCGACCCACATGTGCTCGCGTTCGCCGCCGGTATCGCGCATCTGGTCGTCGTTGCGCTGGATGCGCCGGGTCGTATCGCCAGCGACGCGGTCGCCGGGCTCTAGCACGTACTGGAGATGCCAGAGGTCGTCGACGCTCTCGGGGACGACGGTAACCCGCTCGCGCCCGCCGTCGAGCGGTTCCCGGTCTTTAATTTGCATACGGTGCTGTTCTCGGGGTCACGGTAAGTGCGTGACGGATTGCCCAGTGGATCGATGGTCACACAGTGGGCTGGAGCGTGACCGCTGACAGATGTTGTCTCACCAGCGTAAGTCGGTTCGGTGTAATGGTGATAGCCGCCTGTGAGATTACGTCCAACAGGGTTAGGAAGCGCCGTTATCACTACTGTGTGCCTATCTCCTGCATGAGTTTCGAATTCACGGCTCGCCTCGAAGACTTTGGCACTCGATCGCTCCTGACACACGCAGTCATGGCCATCACGTTCTCTGGAGCAATCCTGAGTGGGCTGTTCGTCGATGGGGAACTGGGACTCGTCTCGTTCGTTGCATTCCTCAACTTCACCGCCGGTGCCTGGGTCGTCCAATCGATTCACTCGCTCGGCAACGCACGAACTGACGACGCCTATACTGGTATTCTATCGGTGTTGCTCGATACGACCGGTGAGCGGACGTACCGCGGTCTCGATACGGGAAGACTGGCCCGACTCCTGACGCTCATCGCCGCCGTTACAGCCGTCTCGCTGCTGACCGCCGGGCAGGTGCTGTCTGGTGTGTTGGTTTCGATCGGTATCGTCGCAATCGGCAGTGTTGCACTGATTACCGCAATGGTTGGGTTTCTGATTGCACTCGGGTCGTCCTACGACGCGTCCGAACGAAAGCTGGCCACCGAACTCGACCAAAACCGCGATGATGGTGCCACAGAATAAGGACGCACTCCTTCAGTGGGTGGACACCGGACCGCTTCGGTATCCACACCACTCCGCATGACGTACTCAAGCGTGAGCCAGATAGTTCTCCGAACACCAGACCCATTCGTTGTACGTGGGGACGTGTAGCCCCCACCAGGTGATACCGTCGCACTCCTCGGGACCGTTCATGACTTCTCCCTGGGTTCCCTCGGGTAAGGTCAGCACGACGTCGTCGTTGAGACACGGCTGCTCGCGCCCGTTCAAGTCCGTCGTCGTGACGACCTGGTCGCCGTCCTGGAACTGGTCGCCGCCACCGCCGCCATTGTCTCCGTTTTTCACCAGCGTCTCGAAGTGATCCATATCCCAGTCCGGATACGGACAGGTTCGGCCACCGTGGTGGAAACTGCTACAGTCGCCATCCGGCACGTGCGTGTGCCCGATGATCCCGCCCGACTCGTTCTGGATGCAGGTATTGCTCGTATAGAACTCGAGTGGGATGTCGTGCATGTCCGCAATACAGCGGACGAGTTCGGCGGAGGACTCGTAGCAGGCCTCAGAAATGCCGTTGTCGTCGAACCACTCGTGTTCGATACCGATCGAACGGTGGTTGGCGATGTAGCGGGCGTGCCAGGCCGCGCGGTTGTGGTGGACGAGTTGGTCAACGTGACCCGCCGACGGCCCGTCCGTCCAGTCGTAGTTCTTCACGAGGTAGTGTGAACTCACATCCGAGTTCGAACTGGTGAGCGTGTTGAGTGCGCCCTGATAGGCACCCGCCGTGACGTGGATGACGATCCAGTCGATGCCAAAGTCGCGTGCGCTGTGGTTCGCCGCTTCGACCCAGCGGTCCGCGGCGTCGCACTCGGTGTGTGAGGCTGCCGCGCGGTCTACCTGGGTACCCAGTATCGTCCCGGTCCCGGCAGCGACGCCGGTCGCCTGCAGGAACGATCGCCGCTTCCAGTTGCTATGGCTGGTCGTCTCTCGGTCGTCGGTACTCGAGTGTTGCTCTCGGTCTGAACCGTGGGTTGTGCAATCAAGACACATAGAATGACTCTCATGAGAATCAGATACTAATAATTATTGGATATTATGGTAGCGAATTTCGATAACAGACACCGACACGGGGTGAGGAACAGGAGGGAAGATGAGAGAGGCTGCCACTGCTCGCAGGCGCTCCACTACGGTTGGTCGAACAGGTCACTGACCGCTGCCTACAGGACGTGGTCGGACCCGGACTAGCTGACAACAACGCAATGAGACCACCAGAAACAACGTCGAACGACAGGTCAGGACTGTCTTGCCTGTCTCGAACGGACGACGAGACCGGTCTACTCCTCTGCGATCCGGCTTCCGCCCGGCGGCATGAAGTGCTGGATGCGGTCCGGGCTAGCGATCTTCCGCACGAAGGTTTCGTCCTCGAAGCGCTCGCGGAAGCGACGGTACAGTCGCTTGGCTGCGTCAGCCTGTGCGTACCGACCCGGCTCGAGTTCGATCGTCGTCTCCGCGGTGCCCTCGATGGCCGACGGCGGGCCGCCGATGACCCGGGTGTAGGGCTCACACTGGATACCAACCGCGGCACCGACGGGCGTATCGCGGTAGTAGGTTCGGTCGCCGCGGACGGCGAAGCCGCCTTTCTCCAGATACTCTCCGCTTTCCGGGGTCTTGGTCACCTGATCGGAGTCGACGGCGTAGACGTCACCCGCGTAGCGGCCGTCCTTCCAGACCGACGAGTACGAGACGGCGAACTGTGCGGCCTCCTCAATGCTCGATTCGGGCAGTTCGATATCCGAGGAGGAGGCCTCGCTCGGATCGGTCGCCTTCAGGACCGTGACCGGGCCGCCGTGGGCCTGGGTGTGAAGCACCTTGTCGCCGGGTTCGAGATACTTCTTCACCAGTTCCTCGTTCTGGTCGGCGTCCCGACCGCCGATCACGAGGTAGCCGTCGCTGGTGTGGAACCAACGGAACCGGTCGAACCAGGGTTCGTTCTCCCGAATCGGAATGGAGGACTCGGCGAGCCAGTCGCGGTCGTCGTCCTCGTCGTCTTCGTCTTCTTCGCCCGCACCCGGTTCGCCGTCCTGTTCTTCCCACTCGTCGCGGCGGCGCTTTGCATCTTCTAAGTCCTCGCGGGTGTCCTCGATGGCCACGAGCGCACCCTCTTTTTTCTCCGCGACACGCTTTGCCTCGGTGTAGAGGCGGTCCGCGTTCTGCTCGACGCCGTCGTGTGCGACGAGTTCGATGTACTCGCCATTGACATCGACGGTGACAATCCCCTCGCTACCGTCGACATCGATGACTGCCTCGGCGGCCTCGATCCCTTGTTCGGCACCTTCCTCGAATCGCGCCTCGATATCGTCCCAGGGACGGTCCTGCGCGCGAGCCTCTTGAATCGTCGAGAGAATGTCGTCGACGAGGCCATAGTTGGCGTACAGCAGTTCGGCGTTCTCGCGCAGGTTCTCAGCTTCCTGCTCGAAGCCCTCGATTGCACCCTGTTGTTGCTCGATGATCCGTTCGTGCTTGGCAATCTCCTCCCCGAAATCAGGGCGCTGGCTCGTCGGGTCCGGTTCCTCCTCATCCTCGAGTTCGAGGTGGAAGAAGTAGTCGTCGAGCGCGTTGAGGAAGGTATCGTACGGCTCGCCGTCGAGCCCGGATTCGTCGTGCTCCTCGAGTGGGAACGGCGTAGCGTCGACGACGCGGCCGGTATCGGCGTCGTCGTCGGCACGGTCCCCGTCGTTGTCGTCGTCTGCACCCTCGCTTTCGTCCGCCGACTCGCGATACAGTCGCGAATTGAAGTTCCCGTTCCGGATATCCAGCGCGAGCCGTTCGATCGCCTCGTAGAGCCTGTCGTAGGTCTCTTCGTCGGCATTGCCGATATCCATCGCTTTCTCGACGCCTGCGCGGGTACAGATCTCCTCGGCGTACAGTCCACCGAAGTTGAGCTGCGTCGCGAGCGTCCGCACCACGTCCGTATCCGACTCCTCCATCTCGTGGCCGAACACGTCTCGGGAAATCGTCAGCGGATTCGTCCGCGTGTCCGGGAACTCGTAGCGCGAGCCCGGCACGACCGTTCGTGACTTCAGGCGGACCGTCTCCAGACAGTCGATCACCTCGTACTCGCCATCTGTGACCGCAACGTTCCCTTGTCCGAACAGTTCGACGATGATACGGGTCGTCCCGTCATCGCGCTCGAAGGTGAACTCGAGTATCCGGTCGAACTCGTACTGTTCGACGCCGGCGAAGTCCGCCCCGGAGAGTCGGTTGCGCAGCATCATCGCGAACTGCGGCGGTCGGCCGGGGGCGTCCGGCACCCGCTCGGGGGCAACCGTGTGGGCGCGTTTGACCTCGCCGACCTCGAGCAGCAGTTCGATGCGGCCGCGGTCGAAGTCGCGCATTTTGAGGCGGACGAGGTCGTCGCCGTAGCGATAGGCTTTGTCGACCTTCGCGCCCTCGTAGGTGCCGAACTCGCGGACGAGGGCGGCGAGATCGACGCTCGTCAGCTCCCGCTTTGGATCCATACAACAGAGTGCCCCGCGCGGTCAAAAAGGCGTGTCGCTCCGTGGCGGTCGGCGTCCGCTGGTTTCGTCGCCACTCGTAGCCGCCGCAGCACACGCCCGAACCCAACAATCACGGCCCGCAGACGGTCCGTAGCAGACAGCACTCTGCTCGCCAGTCGGAAAGGCTAATCCCGCCCGACCCACTGCATACCGGTATGAACGCTGCGAGCGAGTCGACGACCCGCACCGACGCACACGGGGGCGACCGACAGCCATGAGCGCGCCACAAGACAACGCCTCCTGGCAAGCGCTCCTCGAGTTACCTCCCATCCTGGACCGACTCGAGGACTCCGGTGGCATCCCGGTGCTGGAACTGGTCGAACAGCTCTCGGAACGACACGACCTCGGAATCGAGGCCGAGGGTATCGCCTATCACGACCGCGGGATCCGTGTCCCCGGCTATGACGCAACCTTCGTCCATGAGCCGACGGGGTCGCGCGGCCGGCCCGCCTTCAGCGTCGAAGTGAACTCCGTCGGCCCGCGAAATACCTGGGGTGTCTTCGACAAAACCCACGACTGGGATGTCTACCTCGTGCAAGCGCCCGGCCTCGCGGCGCTCGCCTGGATCAGCGACGAGGAGTACCGCGTCGAGGAGGCCGAACAGTTCGAGACCAAGCAGGACGCCGTCGTTGCCGGCCGATTCTCGTTCGGCATCTTCCTCTACGGCGGCGACGCCTGGCAGGAGCAACTCGAGTACATGCGCCGGACAAACGCACCGGCGTACCTCCAGCGCGAGGACGGCTCGACGATGCATCCCTCGACGCAGTCGGAGTTCTTCCAACTCGTCGACTCGTCGCCGACGGAGTTCCGGACGAGCGGCAACGCGCCCTCGTATCTGGGGCTACTCGAGCTCGAAGTGACGATCGACTAGGGGTTGGAGCCCCTCACGACAGAGTCAACTGATTAGTTAATGATTGATATTTTGAACGAGCAACACAGCAATACTTGTTAGTGCGATCGACTCGGGTTGGGTGCGTTCATGGGGTTACGGACTCGAACACTGCGACCTCGAGGTCGACCGTCCGACGGAATAGCTGTTCGACGCGGGCTTGCCGCCGCGGCGAGAGCGTGGGACCGATGGCGTCGAGTTCGCTTCGCAACCAGTCCACGAACTCACGGAACGCGGGAATCGCGTGGAGGTCGATCCACTCGGCATAATAGAACGGGAGGTTGGTTCCGGCACTCGGCGGGGAGTCGGCTCCGGCGGCCTTCGCCGCTTCGGCGTCTGCGTACTCGTCGACAACCGCCGTCGCCCACGATTCGTAGATCCATTCGGCGGGAACGAGGACTGCCAGCGTCTCGGCGTAGCCACCTACGTGGGTCGCGCGACCGAGCAGGTCGATCAGCGCGGCGATCGGGTCACTGAGTTCGGGATCGTGTCGCCGGTCCTCGGACACGTCGAGTGCGTCGAATGAGCGCTCGAAGTAGTCGTTCTCTTCGTCGGTGAGCGTGTCGAGGAACTCGACCAGCGGTCGCTTCGCGTCCATCTCCGGAGCCTGTCCAACTGCGTGGCCGAACGCGCCCACGAGTTCGTCAACGAACGCGTAGTCCTGGACGAGGTACTCGGCGTACACGTCTTCGGGGAGTTCACCGGAGCCGAGGTCTCGCGTGAACGGATGGGTGACGGCATCGGTCCAGGTCGGTTCGGATCGTGCACGGAGCCAGTCGGTGAACCGCGCGTCGCCGCCATCGGCAGCATCGCCGCCATCGTCGACAGCTCTGGCGTACGCTTCGAACGTCGCGGGCACCCCGTCGCGTTCAGTTACTCCATCGCTGGCGCTGCTCACAGCCCCCACCCCTCCTGCGTGTAGGCCATCTCCCAGAACCGGTACTCGAGTTTCGCGCTCGTCAGGAACGCCTCGCGCATTGCATCGTGCTCACCCGGGTAGCGCTCGCCGCATTCGTCGACGAAGTCACGACACCACGCTGTGGCCTCGCGAAACTCGTCGCTCGTGTACATCTCGATGAACGGGGTGTACTGGTGCTCTTCGGTGGCGAGGTCGGCCATGTGCTCGCCGACGTCGAGGTAACCCTGCATGCACGGGTAGAGCGCACCCGCAATTTCGGCGAGCGAGCCCTCGTGGGCCGTTCGCACGAGGAAACTTGTGTAGGCGACACAGGTCGGCGCTTTCTCGGTGGACTCGAGTTCGGCCTGCGAAATACCGTAGTCGGCGGCGAACTCGCGGTGGAGATCCATCTCGTAGTCGAGCACTTCGTGGGCGACGCCGAGCAGGTGAGTCATCGTCGCCTCGTCGCGGGCCTTCGCCCCGGCGATGGAGAACAAGCGCGCGTAGTCGAGCAGGTACCGGTAGTCCTGTTTTACCCAGTGCTTGAACGCTGCCTCGTCGAGCGTACCGGCAGCGAGTTCGGTGACGAACGGGTGATTCTTTTGTGCGTCCCAGATGTGGGTGCCCTCCTCGAGAAGCTGGTCGCTGAATGCCATACGCTATCGACGGCGCTGCACGGTATTATAAGCTAGTGCTATAATCAGATTATAGCAGAGAATGCCAGGTACGCCTTTGCCGACCGTCGGTGAACGACTGCTATGGTCTCGCTCGCGGAGGTCGTCCTCGTCGCCGCCGTCGCAGGCGGAGTGACGGGACTCGGCGCGCTCCCGCTCTTTCTCACCGACCGCATTAGCCACCGTGTCTACGACGGGGCACTCGGACTCGCCGCCGGGATCATGGTCGGCGCAGCCGTCTTCGCGCTCATCGTTCCCGGACTCGAGTTGGGTTCGCCACTCGAGGTCGTCGCCGGCGTGCTCGCGGGCGGTGCGTTCTTGCTGATCGGGAACGCGGTGTTGCCCCATCTTCACCTCCGTTTTCGAGGGGATCGGGTCGAGGGAACGGCGATCGTCGAGCCGTCGGTCGATCCTCTTACTGAGGGTGGTTCGAATGGGGATCACGACACTGGAGCCGACACTACCAACGACAACAGCGACGGAACTGGTGACGACAACAGCGGCAGAACTGGCGAGGACGGCGGCACAACCGGCGACGACCTCCGCCGTGCCACTCTCGTCGGCAGCGCGGTCACGATCCACAACGTTCCCGAGGGACTCGCAGTCGGCATCGCGTTCGCCAGCGGCGAGTCTGCGATCGGGTTCGCCATCGCGACCGCGATCGCCGTCCAGAACGTCCCCGACGGGTTCGCGATGGCCGTTCCCGCCGTTCGGGCGGGTGTCTCTCGGAGACGAACGCTGTTCTATACGACCCTCTCCGGTGGTGTCCCGGAACCGCTCGCCGCAGCGGCCGGCTTCGCACTCGTTACGCTCGTCTCCGGACTCTTTCCGGTGGCTGCCGGCTTCGCCGCGGGCGCGATGATCGCGGTTGTCTTCCGCGAACTCGTCCCCTCGAGTCACGGCCACGGCTACGCCGACACCGCGACGGCCGCGTTCATCCTCGGCTTCGGGCTCATGTTGATTGTGGACACGGTGCTCTCGGTGTGATGAGAGCGGCTTGTAGCGAAATTAGGGCCGCTACGCCGGCCGTTGTCGTATTCAGGCAAATCCTTGTCCGAACCGCACTTCCTTCGTGCGATCGGGTGCCCACGCCCATTGACGTTCAGTGGCGACTATCATTGTCGCTCGTCTGGACACAGCGGCAACGGTGACTTTTTCTCACTCATCGCAGAACTCGACGCCATGACGTTCGCTCCCTCCCTTCGAAAGCGCGAGCCGCTCGTCGGCAACTGGCTCTCGCTCGGGGACCCGGCGGTTGCAGAGATCAGCGCGCAACTCGCATTCGACGCCGTCGTGATCGATATCGAACACACGCCACAGTCACTCGAGACGGTGACCGAGATGGTTCGGGCGGTCGAGGCAGCGAGTGGCGCTTCCGAGTCGTCGGCCACTGACACCGGCACGGTCGTCCGCGTCTCCGAGAACGACCCCACCGAAATCAAGCGCGTCCTCGACGCCGGTGCTGACGGCGTCATGGCACCGATGGTCGACACCGCGGCAGAGGCGCGCGACCTCGTCGAGGCGACCCGCTATCCGCCCGAGGGCGTGCGCGGAATCGGTCTCGGCCGCGCAACGAAGTACGGTGAGACGTTCCCCGAGGGCGTACGAAATCCAGAGACAGCGCCCGTGACGATCGCCCAGATCGAAACCGAGGCCGGCCTCGAAAACGTCGCCGACATCGCCGCCGTCGACGGTCTCGACGGCCTTTTCGTCGGCCCGGCGGATCTCTCGGCGGCGCTCGGCATCGTGGGGGAACTCGAGCACGACCGATTCCTCAACGCGGTCGACCGGGTACTCGAGGCGGGCCATGCGGAAGACAAGCCGGTGTCGACGCTCGCACTCGGTGGGGACGACGTGGAGCGCTGGCTGGATCGCGGGTTTGATTTCGTGGTGGCGGGTGTCGACGTGAGTTACGTGCGAGCAGGGAGTGAGCAGGCGCTGGCGGCGTTCGAGGATGCAGTGAACGACAGCAATTCCGACACCGCCTAACCTACCCTCTCCTACCGCCCCGCCCGATGAACAACAGCAACAGACAGCACGGCACAACAACCGGTCGGTGGTGACATCACCGGTCAGCAGAGCCGCGGCCTACTCGAGTTCGTGTCCGTACCCAGTATTGTAATACGGTTTTGTTCAGAGTGAGTCGTGAAACTCGCGGTCAGTGCAGACGAGAGAGATCCCGCTAACCGGTTTTGACATGCAAATATTTTAATTGGTATAAGTGTGATACAGATCATGGAATTTGGGTCAAGAGTGGTGTTTAATGAGCCAAATGGACGAACAGTAGGGTTTATTTTCTTGGCCTTATCGCTCATCTGTCTCATAAGCTGGGTTTATTTTGGAGCTGTGACCGATGGTCCCCATAATTTGCTCATCATGGGTTTTGCGTTCGCTTTCTCTGGGTTCGCTGAATCTCTACCTACGGAACGACGACGTTTAGCAGGAATACTACGAATACTTGCAATTGGTATCCTCGTCATTTTCTTAATTCTCTTAGCATCGGCTCCGGAAACGGTGATTGGCTAAGTAAGAGGGCGATTCTTCTACAGTGTTATCGTGATACGATGAAAAGCCAGGCGATCACTACGCACGTGTACTGACCGAACTGCCCGACTCAATTTCAGTCATTATTCTGGATCAGAAAGCGTACGACTATAGCAACAATTAAAACTATTTACACAGCAATCACGCAGCCTCCGTGCGATTGGGTGTGCACTGACTTTCAGTGGCTACTATAGCTACTGGTACGAGTATGGAGAAGTCCGCCTGATCGCACTCAGAGCCGCTTGCTCACGTACGGCCCGTCCTGATGATACCCGAGCTTGTTCCGGTAGTACTCCCGCGCGCCGATACCCGAGATGACGCTGACCTTGTCGTAGCCTGCGTCGGCCGCGAGTTCCTCTGCTCGCTCCATCAGACGGCGACCGTAGCCCTGATGCTGGTGCTGCCCTGATTCGCCGTCCTCACCCATCGTGACCTCAGACCCGTAGACGTGGAGTTCGCGAATGAGCGCGGTGTTCTCGAGTTCCGGTCGCACAGGGTCCTTCGGGAACCGGAGTCGGCAGAAGCCGATCAGGAGGTCCTGCTCGAAGTCCTCGAAGGAGATGAAGTGCTCCGTCCCGCCGCAAGCGTCGTAGGTCATGACGTCGAGTTCAACCTCGTTCGGCTCGGCGTCGTTCATCCCGACCTCGCGACAGCGGATGCACTCGCAGGTCCAGTCGTGTTCGTCCATGCGCTTGCGGGCGAGCTGGCGGAGGTTCGATTTCCAGACACCGGCGTCGATGAAGTCCGCCGGGATGTCGCGCTGGACCCGCTGGAGGCGGGTGTAGCGCGGAATCATATCCTTGATTTCGGCGACCAGATCGGCGGCTTCGTCGTTGTCGAGGGGATCGTACTCGCCTTTGTGCCACCAGTCGTAGGTCGCCGTCCCGCGGACGATGAGCGTCGGGTAAATCTTCAGGTAGTCGGGTTTCCACTGCTCTTCTTCGAAGATGCGCCGGAAGTCCTCGAGACACATCTCCTTGCTCATTCCCGGCTGGCCGGGCATCATGTGGAAGCCGACCTTGAACGCCGAGTCACGGAGTCGCTGGTTGGCGTCGATCGACGCCTGCGCGCCGTGGCCGCGGTGCATCTCCCGGTTGATCCGCTCGTAGGTCGTCTGGACGCCGACCTCGACTTTCGTCCCGCCAAGATCGAGCATACGGTCGATCTGCTCGGGGTCACACCAGTCTGGCTTCGTCTCGAACGTCGTCCCGATGTTGCGGACGGTGCCGGTCTCGTTCTCCGCGATCACGTCCTCGAGGTACTTCCACTCGTACTCCTCGGGGTCCTCTGCGAAACTGATGCCCTCTGCCGGCTCGGGCTCCTTGTCGACGTCGTAGTCGTTCATCGCCTCCAGGGCGCGCTTGACGAACCACTCCTGATAGTCGTGGCTTCGGGCGGTCATCGTCCCACCCATCAGGATGAGTTCGACCTTGTCGATCGGGTGACCGATCTCCCGGAGTTGCTCGAGTCGCAGCGTCACCTGGCCGTACGGGTCGTAGTCGTTCTGCACCCCGCGGGCGGCGGCGGGCTCGTTTCCGGTGTAGCTCTGGGAGGAGGAGAACTCCGAATCGGGGCCGCCGGGACAGTAGAGACACTTCCCGTGGGGACACCGCTCGGGCGAGGTCATAATCGCAACCGGTGAGACGCCCGAGGCGGTGCGAACGGGCTTGCGCTGGAGCACCGACTCTAAGTCCTCGCGGTGTTCCTGTGGCGCGTGATCAAGCAGCTCCGAGTTCTTCGGCACCTTCGGCGCGGAGTGTTCCGAACAGGCCTCGAGTTTGGCCTTCTCGACCTCGTCGCGTTCGATCTCGCCCGCGAGGATCCGCTCGACGAGCGTCTCACAGACCTGCCGGAAAGCCTCCGTCTCGGTGGGATCGTCGGAATCGGGCGTCTCGGTGCTCACTACACGTCTTTGGACGCGCGGCGCGAATAAGCGTGTCGGACTCGCGACCCCCCACTGGTAACTGCGGAAAAGCGAACGGGCACGATGTGCCCGTAAGTCGGCTGTGCGGTTAGTGTGTAAACAGTTCAGTTGTTACTACAGATCCAAGTCCTTGCCGTGTTACTGGTATTATTCCATGATAGTAGATGGAATACTGTTCGACTATTCTGCCTCGAGTGCACTGATCGCATCCCCGACACCGGCGTTGTACGTGAATACGACGGCATTTTCGAGAAGTGCGTATCCTTCAACGATACCGTCAAGTAAATCGATATGATCGGTCGTGTGAGTCGTCCACTGTTGGTCTCCAGTGTCTGGATCCAGCGCGTCTAAGTGTACATATCCAGGATCACGCCAGATGTAGAGCGAATCCTCTGAGACGAATGGCTGAAGCCCATTTGGGCCGTTCTCGATATCTCCAGACTCCCATTCATCGGGTTCTTCACCGGTATCTAACTCTGTGGCGTACACTGCAGGATAGTTGTATGTCCCTCCAGAATAGACAACCCCGTTTGCAATCGACGGTGGGGCAGTGTTCACTGGGTGTGTCTCTTCTGTTTTCTCGAACTCAGCCACTGTTTCTGAATTACCTGTTTCTGCATCGATTGCCGTAACACTGGTTGGATCGTGGATATATATCGTCTTGTCCTGTACCATCAGCGAAAATCCTGACCGAACATTTCCTGCTGGTGAATACGTCATCAGTGACTCATTTTCGAAGACATCGAAGGCCAAAGCCTCGTAATCGCTTTCGTTGTTCGTACGCCGGATTACAAAGAGTGTCCCATCCTCTCCAATCGCGATATCCTCTGTCCCACTGGCTTCGTCCTCCCAGATAATATCCTCGTCGTCACTATTGATCGCATACAGCTCTCCGTCGTTGTTGACGTAGACGATCCCATCGAAGACGCGAATATCGCCGGCGTACAACGACCCGAGTTCGATTGACCACAACTCCTCGCCTTCGTCTGGGTCAATCGCGTAGAGTTTGTCCGTAAGAAAATACACGGCATCGTCGGTTACCGCCGGCGTCGTCGGATCCCACTGGGGGTTCGATGGTGCTCGTGGTGGCAGTTCTGCTTCAAAGGTCCACTCGATTTCGCCGCTCGCTAGATCGACTGCGTGGAGCGTCGGTGTTTCGTCGGCAACGAAAATTAGTCCGTGATCAACGACGGGAGCCGACAGCGTCACGTCCTCTACTTCGACCGTCCAGCGTTCCTCGAGCGGACCATCGGGACCGCTCCGATCGTCGGCGACCATCTGATTGTCGGCGGTAAACCGGTCCATTGGCCACGAGCCGCTCGCGGTTTCAGTGGACTCGCCGTTGGCAGTTTCATCCGTTTCGTCGTCTTCGTCGCCATTGTCCGTTTCCGGGTCGTCATCACTACTCATACAGCCGGCGAGCCCTGCTAGACCTGCCGCTGTCCCGCCACAGACGGCGAGCCACTCGCGACGCGTTCGATTCGATCTATCTGTCATATTATACGAACTCTCTGAACCAATCAACTAAATAAGTTCTCACGTGGCGATATCGACTTCAGAACACGTGTGTGATCGAGAAAGATGGTCGCCACTGACTGTCAGTGACTACTCGAGGATATCCGGTTGAATCAGGTCTCGTACTCGGGTGTCCGATTGCGGTCTCGGTCCCGTACACTCGTTTCTCGAGTACGCTGGTGTCGCTGCTCGACATCCTCGAGTGACTCCGTCTCAAGTAGGCGCTCGAGTTTGCGTTCGAACTGGTCGTCAGTGATCTCGCCCGCGGCGTAGCGCTCGCGAAGCGTCTCGAGGGCGTCGCCGGGCGTCGACTCGTCTGCGGTGCTTGATTGTGTCTCGGTTGACGCGGTTTCGCGCTCGTTTGCGTCCTCGCTCTCACTGGTTCCCCACCAGTCGTCCCAGGATTCCTCGTCCCACCACTCCGCTCGATCCGTCTCGTCGCCGTACAGGAGTGCCACGAGCGGGATGATGACGATGTATCCGAACAGCAGGATCGGCAACCAAAGGTTGCTCCCGCCTATCAGCAGTGCGATCCAGAGTCCCGTGACGGCCATCGAGGCGTATCCCTGTGGCGTTCTCGCGGGCTCGGGTCGCTGGATCGTCACTCATACCGCCTCCAACGGTTTCGGCTGCGAAAACTGTTTGCACGTGTTCGTAACCACGAAAAACACCTGCAGACGGTGTCGCCACTGTGTGCAAACGGTCGGGAGGAACTGGACACGGGTTGCGTCCGAGGTGTCGTCTTACGCGAGTGTCTCGCCGAGTGCCTCGAGTGCGGCTTCCTTGACGGCGTCGCGCTCGCCAGGGAGGAACTCGATATGACCGTCCTGGCCGCCGACGACGTGGACGCCGGCATCAGGAACTGCCTCAGCGATCGCGTCGCCAAGATCGCAGACGTTCAGCGACTCGGTCGCGCGGACGTGCAGTTCGTCGTCACCGAGGCCGATGGTGACGAACGAGTCGTCCTCGCGTTCACGACGGTGCAGCGCGTCGAGCAGGAGCGTCGTCGTCGGGAAGTTGTAACGGTGAGTGAACGCCGCCGTGTCGAGCACGGCGACGGTGTTCCCATCGACGGATTCGGTCGTCAGGTTTTCCCGTGCCGTCTCGAGTCCGGTGTCGAGCTTCGAGCGGAACTGCTCGGAGACGTGGGCTGCGAGGTCGGCGTCGTGATCGAACAGCAGGTCGGCGATAAGCTCGCGCTTGTCCTTGTAGGACTGGTAGTAGGCCTCGAGTGCGACGGCTTCGCGGCGCTCCGAGAGCGCCGTCTCGTCGAAGCCGGCCTCGGTTGCGAGCTCGGTGTAGGCCTCGGGGGTGTCCTCCCAGTAGCTGACCGCCGGGAGGTGTTCGACGTCCTCGCGGACGTCGTCGTTGACCAGCGCGGCGATGTTCGCCGAAAGCGTGGTCGACGTGACATCCGAGACATCTTCGCCGGCGAGCGACGGCGCGACAGCAACCGAGACTGCGTCGGCAACCTCCTCGTCGGCGTTGCTGTCGTCGATGACGACTGACTCGGCGTCGTACAGCGAGAGCAGGTCGTAGCCGTCGACGGACTCGACGGTCGAACCGGCGTTGACGAGGACGACGAGCGGCAACTGCTCACCGTGGCGCTCGCGTGCTTCGAGCATCGAGGTGACGTCGTCGGTTGCAGCGTCCATGTCGTAAACGCGGCCGTCGAGCGGTCGGCGCTCGAAGTAGTGGTACTCGGCGTCGTCGCGGGTGTGCTTCTCGCGGACCAGCGGGAGCACGGCGCGCTCGATGGCGGCACCAGCGACGTAGCCGTCCGCGGTCGCGCCGTGACGGACGACGACCGGGCGCGCTTCCATGACCGCACGGCGGATCACGGTCGCGGCGTCGACGAGGCCATCCTCGACGGCGGCCACCGCGTCGTGCTCGGCGAGCAGCGAGACATCGTCTGGGCTCGCCTCTCGCTCGAGTGCGTTCTCGAGTCGGTCGACGACAGTCTGGCGCTCTTCGTCTTCGAGCTGATCGAGCGTTTCGGTCTCGACCTGCAGGTCGCCGTAGTGGCGTTCGACCTCGCCCTCGAGTGCGACGGCGTCGTCGACGTCGACGTCGGGATAGGCTCGGACGCCGGCTTCCTCGAATGCGGCGCACTCGACGGTGCCGGTCTCGTCGCGCAGTTCGAAGACGGTGGGGCCGCTAGTCTGGCGGACGCCGGTGATCTCGCCCTCGAGTCGGACGACGCTGCCGACCTGATTCTCGATGGCATCGATGGTGGTGCGCTTGAGTGCGGGTTCGTCGTCGCTTGCGGCCTCAGCAGCATCGGTTGAGGTGTCCGCGTCCGCACTGGTATCCGTCTCCGAAGCGCCGGTTGACGGTTGTGATGCGGCGGACTCGGCTGCGACAGAGCCGCTACCGTTTGCGACGGGCTCGGTTGTGCTCGATGCGTCGGGTGCCGGCTGGCTGCCGTTCGAATCGACTGATTCGTTGGCGGCGGAATCGGTGGTGTCTGCGCTGGTGTCGGCACTGGAACCAGCGTCGGCGTCGGAGCCGGAGCCGGAGCCGGTGCTGGTGCTGGAATCAGTGTCAGAACCAGCATCCGACGACGAATCGTCGTCAGAGCTGTCCTCACCGTAATCTTCGGGACGGAACTCGTCGTTTGCCGTCTCGATTAGCTTGCCGCGGAACTCGCGTTCGCGCTGGCGGATCGACCAGCCGAGGTCGACGTTGCCGTTGTCTCGAACGTCGAGCACCTGGACGTAGACATCGTCCCCGGTCTCCCAGTCGAGACTCTCGAGTCGTTGGTCGAGTTCGCTTCTGTGCAACAGGCCTGTAACGTGTGATCCGATGTCGATGAAGACACCGAAATCGGCGTAGCCGTCGACGGTGCCCCGGTAGTATCGGCCGGGGGAGAGCTGCGAGGCGGACGTGCCCTCGAATTCGAAGACTGCGTCCTCCTCGTGGCTCTCGCAGATTTCGCCGTCAACGGGTATGCCGCAGATGATACAATTACCCATCTACCCCTAGCAAGCAGTTTCGTCCTAAAACGGTTGTCGAAATACGTCCGGGTTGTCACAGTCCGAGACGGTCCAGGAAACGCGACGGTACGACCCGTTATGACCGGTTGTTGGTTGAAGACGCTCGCTATGGCAGTCGCTCCAAATGGTCGGTGGCGATGTGGATCGGAAATAGGGATCGAGGTCGCTACTCGAACACTGCGGAGTTTTCCTGTAACTCCTCGATATCTCCGACGAGTTTCTCTACGTCTTCCGGGAACAGCGAGACCTGTACCTCGTTACCGTCCTCGTCGTCGAAGACGAGTTTGACGCGCTTGTCCCCGAACTCGCGGGCCTCAGTGCCGTCGACGTCGAACAGTTTGACGGTGGCCTCCTTGTTGTTCGGACCGATGTTCTTGATTGCGCCGTCGTTCAACTCGAGCATGAACTCCTCGAGAGTCAGTGCGAGCATACACCTCGTACGAACGCCGGATAAAAAACGCCACGGCATTCGTCGCCGTAGCGTCGATCACATCGGACCCCGGGTCAACGGGGGTCAGACCGTTGCACGGTGTGTCAGCGTGCATACGGTAGCCGATAGTTCTGGCAGCACCTGAATAAATAATGAGGATTGTTTATTCGCAGGACGGAACGACAGTCCAGGGGGAATACAGGGTCTGGCTTACAGTCTACTGACCGGGGATGAAGTGTGTGTGTGTGTGTGGACATAGTTGTCACTCATAACATCCACTGTGGCGTTCAACCACACCAACATACGCAAATGGGTCGAACGTACCCACTTTTAAGTCATACACGACGAAGAGTTCGAGTGGTATGGCTATGGAACTCACCTGGCACGGCCACTCGACCTGGCACGTCACCGTCGGCGACACTGATTTGCTGATCGACCCGTTCTTCGACAACCCGAAGACGGACCTCGACCCGTCGGACGTTGAGACGCCCGACTACGTCCTGCTCACGCACGGGCACGCAGACCACATCGCCCACGCTGGCGAGTTTTCCGAGGCGACACTCGTCGCGACGCCCGAACTCGTCTCCTACTGTGAGGCTGAGTTCGACTTCGAGGACGCCGTCGGCGGGATGGGGATGAACCTCGGCGGCACCGTCGAGTGTGGGGATGCCTTCGTCACGATGGTTCGGGCAGACCACACGAACGGAATCATGACGGAAAACGACACGAGCGGCGGCATGCCAGCCGGCTTCGTTATCTCGGATACAAAGCCGACGCAAGTGGCTGATGAGGATTCTACCACCTTCTACCACACCGGCGACACCTCGCTCATGAGTGAGATGCGTGACGTTATTGGGCCACACCTCGAGCCGGACGCGGCCGCCGTCCCCATTGGTGACCACTTCACCATGGGACCCTGGCAGGCTGCTGTTGCTGTCGACTGGCTCAATATCGACCACGCCTTCCCACAGCACTACGACACGTTCCCGCCGATCGAACAGGACACCAACGACTTCGAGCGCGAAGTGCAGGCAACCGGCAGCGATGCCGAAGTACACGCGCTCGCTGCTGACGAGCCGTTTACGCTCGAACCCTGAGCAGTCTGTTCGTCCGATCCTGACTCCCAGAGACGGGGCTGGCCCCGTCTCCGACACTCGTATCACCATCCCGGACGCTTTTCTTTCCGAGAACAACGTTTACACCATCGGCTGTGGACGTCAGGACTGCCATGTCGAAACAGGCGACCACCATCTCCGAAGAGGGGTTCAGCGCGACCAACGAAATCCGTGACTTCGAGACGACGATCGACTCGAACGGCGAGGAAGGCCCAGACACACTCGAGACGCTGCTCGCAGCGTACGGCTCGTGCTATGTCCCCGCGCTACGCGTCGGCGGACAACAGCGCGGCGTCGACGACCTCGGGAAGATCCAGATCGACACCGACGGCGAACTCAACGACGACGACAAACTCGAGTCCATCTCGTTCGACATCCAGGTCGAAGCCGAAGTCGACGACGAGACGGGCGAGGAAATCCTCGAGCGTGCGTTTGAACTGTGTAAAGTGCACGACGCGCTGAAGGAGAGCCTTCACGCGGACGCGAGTATCGAGGGCGACGCGTTCTGAGCGGTGGCTCTCTGCGTGTGTTTTGAACCACGGTTGACCGTGTCGATTCCGTTTGATTTGGTTCGGTCTGGTTCGGTCTGGTTCGGTTTGGTCCGACCCGGTTCGATTTCGTGCAGGTTGACTCCGCCCCATCGCCAGCCAAATATGTTTCAAACAGAATCCGAAAATCCGGAAGGAGTCCAAACAATCATCGGCCCGCGGTCCCACGAGAGAGTCGTGAACCGAACGCTGCTACTCGTCGCTGTTGTCGGACTCGTCACGCTTGCGGGCTGTGGCGCTGGAATTGACACTGGCCAGAACGGCGACGAACCGCCAGACGGTGCGGACATCCCGACGGTTTCGGGCGAACTCGAGTTACACCACATCGACGTGGGGCAGGCGGACGCGACGCTGCTCGTCACACCAGACGGTGAAACGATTCTGATCGACACCGGCGACTGGCGACCCGACGGTGAGGAGGTCATCGACTATCTCGACTCGCAGGGGATCGACCGGATCGACCACCTAATCGCGACGCACGCCCACGCCGACCACATCGGCGGCCACGCGGCCGTCATCGAACACGTCGAGGAGAACGGCGAGGGTGTCGGCGCAGCCTACGATTCGGGTGTCGCACACATGAGCCAGACGTACGACAACTACCTCGACGCGATCGAGGAGTACGACGTGACGCTGTTCGAAGTCGCCGAGGGTGACGAACTTCCGCTCAGCGAGGCGGAGAACGAGACTGCAAACGGAACCGAGGGCCTCACCGCCACGTTCCTCAATCCGCCCGCAGGCGACTCCGGCAGTGACTTACACTACAACAGCGTCACGCTCGCCGTCGAGTTCGGCGAGTTCTCCTACCTGACCACCGGCGACGCCGAAGATGATGCCGAAGAGCGTCTCGTTGACGAACAGACAGACCACTTGCCGTCGACCGTTTACCAGGCCGGCCACCACGGCTCGACGACCTCCTCGACCTCGCCGTTCCTTGACGTCGTCGAGCCCGACATTGCGGTCATCTCGAGTGCACTCGAGTCCCAGTACGGCCATCCACACGACGAGGTACTCGAGTCGTTCGACGAGCGCGGGGTCGAGACGTACTGGACGGCAGCGCATGGCGATATCGTGCTGACGACCGACGGTGAGGACGTTTCGATATCGACCGCAGACGACGCACCGACCGATCCGGCGGCGCTACTCGAGTTGAAGCACGAGGCGACCGAGGACGAGGACGAGGATACTGCGCAGTCGTCGCTCGGTGCAGTGTCACCTGCATCGTCACTCCTCGGGCCAGAACTGAGTTCGGTCCACGGCGATGCACAACGGCTAGCAGGAGGACCAGGAGCAGGATACCTATGACAGGAGCTGAGACACCTACGACAGTGACCGCGGTTCTCGATCGCATCGTCGACGGAGAGACAGCAGTGTTGCTACTCGAAGGCGATGGTGAGACTGGGGGTGATAATGGTGAGGCTGATGATGAGGCTCCAACGAGGAGCGGTGCAGGGAGCCACGGCGAAAGTAGCGACGAGATACAACTCGATGCCGAGCGCGTGCCAGCCGATGGGCGACACGAGGGTGCCGTTTTTGAGGCGACTGTCGAGCGCGACGACGATGGGGGGGCAGTTGCACTCCAGGCTCTCGCGTACCGACCGGACGAGACTGAGGCGCGACGAGAACAGGCACAGGATCGATTTGATCAGCTGTCTGAGCGGCTTTCAGACAGAGAGTAGCGGCTTTCTGACCAGATAACTGGAGGCCGGCAATCGTCGTCGGTGGAGTTTGGACTCGTGAGCGATGGGTACTGAACGGCGGACTCCTGCTCACTCTGCTGTGAGCGGGGTCTGATGGGGTGGGGTGGAAGTGGGATGGGGTGAAAGTTGGGGGGAGCGGAAGTTGGGTGGAGGGGTGGGGTGCACTCTGACTTCGGTGGGTGGAATGGGTAGTGGTGTGGGGTGCACTCTGACTTCGGTGGGTGGAATGGGTAGTGGTGTGGGNGGGTGCACTCTGACTTCGGTGGGTGGAATGGGTAGTGGTGTGGGGTGCACTCTGACTTCGGTGGGTGGAATGGGTAGTGGTGTGGGGTGAAAGTTGGGTGAGAGAGTGGAAGTGGGTGTATGGTGGAGTCGAATGCTGTGGATGACACGTCAGCGGAACACTGGCCGGGGAAGCCAACTCGCCCGCTGTATTCACACATTCTGGCGCTTGTGCAGTAGCCGTAGTGCCAAATTGTGCTGGGCTCCATGAGAGTAAGACACATTCAATACGACTCGCGAGACAGCACGACCCATGTTACGGTCGTTTGACGGAACCGAACCCCAGGTCGCCGACTCCGCATACGTCGATGACGCCGCCGTCGTCATTGGCGACGTCCGAATCGAAGCCGAGGCAAGCATCTGGCCGAACACCACCCTCCGCGGCGATCACGGCACGATCGTCGTCGGCGAGCGAGCCAACGTCCAAGACAACGCCGTCCTCCACGAACACGCGACACTCGAGTCCGAGGCGACAGTCGGCCATAGCGCCATCGTCCACAACGCCACCGTCGCCGAGGGCGCGCTGGTTGGCATGAACGCAGTCGTCCTCGACGGTGCACACATCGGCGAGGGAGCCGTCGTCGCCGCCGGCAGCGTCGTCACCGAGGGAACGGAGGTTCCACCCTCGACGCTGGTCGTCGGCACGCCAGCAGAACCGAAGACCGAAATCGACGATGCACGCCTCGCGGGGACGGCCGACCGGTACGTCGAACTCTCGAAGCGACACGCCGAGACATCGACCCGTCTCGAGTAAGTATAGTAACAACTGCAACTAGTTACACACTGATCGCACAACTGCCGTGCGATCAGGTGTGCAGTGACTTGCAGTGGCTACTATAGCTGGCCGGAACTCGAATGCGCTTGGCGACGAGTGGGCCTGCGAGCGGAGCGGTTTCGAGTAGCAACGGGGGAAACGCTGATACAGCCACCAGCCAAAGCTACGCGTATGAGCAAGTCATCGTGGACGGACCGGATCGTGGGGGAGCGGATGACTGTTGATCAGGAGTTCTCTTCACGGGTTGCGAGTTCGCAGTTCTCGAATCAGCAGTGGAGTCTCATTATGACTGCGACGGAGTTCGAGATCGAGGACGCCGACGAGCCGGAACAGGCGCAACTGGTCGCCGACACGTCGAAACTCGAGCAGATCATTCCCGAACTCGAGAATGTCGATGCGGGAATGGGTGCGATGGGGGGTGCAGGCGGTGCAGGCGGCGGACGGTCAGGGTCCGGTGGCTCGGGTGGTCTCGTCGACTCTATCAAGGGGGCTCTCGGCATGGGTGGCAGCGGGAACGACCACGAGGAACAGCGCGAGGCGGCAGAACAGCTCACTCAGGAGTATGCAGACGAGTTACAGACGCATCTCGAGTCGAGCGGCCGCTGGGAGTCGGTTCGCGAGGCTGCTGCGGCCGAGACTGAGACTGAGACCGAGCCCGAAGTCGGAACCGAAGCCGAAACGGGCGGCGACGAGACTGACGCGACGAACTGACTAGCCGGCTACGGAGCCGAACCGCGGGCCACGGTCGTCGCTTTTCCTAACTGTCGAACGGTGAGGAACACCGCTAATCGCCCGCGTGAAACAGCGTCAACTCGCTGGCTTCGTAGATGTTGACCAGTTCCATCACGAGCTCGTCGTAGGACTCGTCCTCGACGCGAATGCCGTCGAGTCGCTTGATGGTTTCCTCGTCTAGCTCTATCTGTGGCATGTGTGTACACACGTCATCAAGAAGTAAAAGCTCGCGGGCGCAGTCGTCTCCGTTTCTGAACGATACCACTAGCATACCTGCGTCCGGTACCAGCACCGGAACCCACAGCATCTTTAGGCACGCTCCACGACCGTAGTGGTATGGCAGATTCCGACGACGTCGAAACGACGACTATCTCGATCAGCGCCGACGACACCACGGACGAGGTTACAGTCCCCACCGGTCTCCTCGACCTCGTCGCCGAAGGCGACCAGACCGCAGCCGAAACCGTCGGCGACGTGACGCTGCTCTCGCTCGCCAGCCGCGCTCACCACATCGTCCACCACGGCCACGAGGCCGACGAGGACCTCGAAGCACAGGAGGCACGCATCATGGACCTCTTCGAGGAGCGCTTCGGCGTGACCTTCGGCGAGGCAACCGGCCACCAGCACTAACACGCCTGCAGTAGCTGAACTGTGCGTAAATCGGCTGAAGACTTTGTCCGCTGACGCCTCGACGCGCCAACTCGACTAGCCATGTCTCTGATCTCGGTGCGTGGCGACCCTGGATCGAGATGTGAGACGGTACTCAAGTGGACCGCGTCGGCTCAGTTCCCCGATGCTCGACGGCGTCGGTGGAGTGGTCGATGCTGCTGGCGCTTATTCCGCTCGAGGATCGCTATGTCGACACCGCTGCGGCCGGTTCAGAGTCCGTGTCTGGGGTGTTGTCCGGTTCGGTGGCTTCGTCGGCTACGTCGGCTGCGTCACCGTCGTTAGCCCCGTCGTTCTCGTCTCCCTCGCCGTTTTCGCCATCGGCATCGACGGCTGCACCATCCTCACCAGTCTCATCAATCTCATCAATCTCCCCAGTCTCGCCGTCATCTCCATCCTCACCGACGATCCCATCATCTCCATCGGCCTCAGGCCCCTCCTGGTTCTGATCGCCGGTCTGGTCGCCGTTCGCTGGCGGTTCTTCGTCAGCAGTTTCGTCGTCTGTTTCTTCGCCTGGCAACACCGCAAGGCCCTCGATCACTACCGTCTGCTCCGCATCCTCGGTCGCGACCGTGTGGGCCGACTCGCCTTCCGGCAGCGTCGACATGAACTGCTCGACTGTCGTATCGCCCGGTTCGAGTGAGACGCTCCGCTCTTCGATCACCGAACCGTCCACGCTGTACGTAACCGTCTGCGTGTCGCCGTCGTCGCCAGTATTCGTGATCGTCGCGACGACAGTCGTCTGCTGGCCAGCCACGTCAGACGGCGGTGCCGAGAGGTCTATCAGCGAGAACTCCGCGGCAGCCGGCTCAGTCACCGTCACAATCGTCTCGTCCGTGTCGTTCTCACTCGCAACTGTCGCCGTGTACTCGCCGGGTGCGAGGTCGTCGGTCGGTATACTGAACGTAACCATCTCACTTGCGCCGGACTCGAGTACCACCTCCTCCGAGTCAACCACCGTTTCGCCGAGCGCGAACTCGAGTTCCTGCTCGCCGGCCTCGTCGCCAATGTTCTCGACGAGCGCCTCGAGCTGGAGTTCGTCACCCTGTTCGACGGGCGAGTTCGTGTCGGTGATTTCGACGCCGAAGGTGGCGGGATCGGCCGGCTCCTCGATAGTGACGGACGTCTCGTCGGTGTCGTTCTCGCTCGCAACTGTCGCCGTGTACTCACCGGGCTCGAAGGCGGTAGTATCCGCTTCGAGCGTGATCGTCTCGGTCGGGTTCGTGCCGAGTTCGAGCATCTCCGTGTCGACCTCGGTGCCGTTGAGTGCGAGCTGAATCTCCTGCTCGCCGGGCTCATCGCCGACGTTCTCGACGAAGGTCTCTATCTCGAGGGGCTCACCCTGTGTGACTGGCGAGTTGGTGTCAGTGATCTCGACCTCGAAGGTGGCGGGTTCATCCGGCTCGTCGGGTACATCGACGACTTCACCAGCAGGGTCGGTCTGGGCAACCAGCGGCTCCTCGTAGCCGAAGTGCCCGAGACCGAACTCCCAGATCAGCTGTTCGTCCTCGTCTACAGGCGTCCACTCGACGGTGAACGTCTGGTTGCCAGGCTCGAGTCCGCCGACTGGTTCGTCCTCTGTCGTCCCTGCGACGAACTCGCTCACGCCGGCCAGCGCCTCCTCGTTGGGGTTCTCGGTGGCGAATGTGACGGCGATCGTGTCCTCGCCCCATGCCCACTCGCCGTCGTCACCGGTCGGTTCACCCGGCTCCGTCTCCGCAACGGAGATCGACGGCACCTCGGGCCGCGCTTCTTCGTCACATGCCTGTCCCTCCGGGTTCGGATGGTCGATACTGGCGAACGGAATCGCTTCGTCCGAGCTGATGCCCGAGATGTAGGTCCCGAACGTACCGTAATCGGGCACACCGACCGTGATCGTCTCCTCGTCGTCGAAGTCGTCCTCCGCACCGATCTCGAAGACGATCGTCCCTGTGAACGGTGCCTCGACTTGATCACCGACCGTCACGAAGTCTTCGATGATCGTATTGCCGAAGCCGGCACCGTCGTAGAAGCCCGTGCTTGCGGCGACCGTTTCACCCTCCTCGAACGAGCCCGTCACCTCCGCGCGTGTACAATTTATGAACTCGACCTGGAACTCCTCGTCGACTGTGTACTCGAGTGACGCCGTCTCGAGCGTCTGGTTTTCCTCGATTGCGAGCAGCGAGACCTCGAGAAGTGCGTTCTCTGTGAGTGGCGTCTCGAGGTCGATCGACTCGTTTTCGATCCCCTCGCCGGCGGGGAAGGGTTCGGTTTCGGTGAGCGGGTCGCCGTCACCGTCGCCGTCGGTCACGGTGAGCGCGTACTCGACAGAAGCGTTGGCTTCGTCGATAGTGACGCTGGTGCCGTCGCCGGTCTGGTCGCTGACGCTGAGCGTCGCCTCGGGATCGAACGGGTCATCGAGCGTGTACTCGATAGTATCGCTCGTGAGTACCTCGTCGTCCGCTGCGGCGTGGACTGCGACTGAGACCGGTCCGTCCGATTCGATCGGCGGCTCGAGATCGAGTTCGAATCCGGAGACGGTCTCACCAGCATCGATCGTCTCGCTGTCGACCCGCTGGTCCTCGTAGACGGCACTCACGGCGTAGTCGACGGTGGCGGTGGCCTCATCAACGATGAGCGTCTCACCGTCACCGGTCTGGTCGTTCACCGAGAGGTCGGCCTCGGGCTCGACAGGCTCGTCGGGGTCGACCGTGACGAAAGCCATGTCGAGCACCGGTGCGCCGCCCTCCGTGACGTACGGCTCGTCGTCGCCGCCGCCGCGTTCGACGTACCGGAACGTCTCGTCGTCGGTCGTGTCGTGGTGGACTGCTGCGACGAGCGAACGGTCGTCTTCGAGGGGCTCTTCGAGTTCGATCGTCACGTCCCCGTGTTCGCCTGGTTCGAGGTAGCCGGAGACGCCGATCACATCCTCGGGATCGAGCGCCGCGGTCGTGTCGTCGTAGATCACGACGAAGCCGCCTTCAGAGAGGTCAACACTGGCCACCTCGACTGCCTCGCCGGTCGTGTTCTGATCGGGGAACGAGAGCGAGGCGGTGCCCTCGAGTTCGTCGATCAGTTCGATGCGCTGGACGAGTTCGATTTCGACGTACTGGACGAGCTGTGCGCCGTCGTCGATACCCTGGTCGACGGCGTACCCCGTCGCGTCGGCCGCGGTCTCTGCGGTCAGCAACTGGAGTTGCGTGACGCTGATCCGCTGTTCCTGGATTGCCCGCGCGGTCTCCTGGCTCGCGGTCGACGCTGCCACCTGAAGCTGCGTGACGGTCGCCTCTTGATGTTGTGTGAGCGCGCCCTCTGCACTGCCCATCGCGAGGTGCTGGACCTGCGTGATGTCGACGACCTGCTTCTGGATCACCGCCCCCTCGCCAGCACCGAACGCGACGGACTGAATCTGCTCAATTTCGACGACCTGATACTGGATCGCCGACGCGACTGCCCCCTTCGAGGCACCCGTCGCGGCCGACTGGATCTGCGTGACCGACACGTCCTGGCGCTGGACGAGCACACCCTGTGCGCCGCCATCAGCCGCCGCCTGAATCTGTTCGACGGTCGCCTCCTGGGACTGCGTGATCGCCCCCGTCGCCGCCCCCTTCGCGGCCTCCTCGATCTTCGGCGTCGTGATCTGCTGGACCTGCTCGACCTGGACCGACTGAACCTGCTTAAGCGCACCCGCGCTCGCGCCCCACGCCGCGGACTGGGTCTGCTCGACCGTCACCGTCTGCTTCTGGACCAGTGCACCCTTGGCCGCTCCCTTCGCGGCGGTCTGGATCTCCTTGATCGTCACCGCCTGGCGCTGCTCCATCTCGATGTCGATCTGCTGTTCCTGCTCGAGTGCCAGTTCCGTGCTGCCCTCGAGTGCACCCGAGGCGGCACCGATGGCTGCGTGCTGGACGTGCTCGATCGTGACCGTCTGGCGCTGTTCGGCAGTGAGTTTCTGGTACTGCGCCAGAACGCCGTAGGCCGCACCCTGGGCAGCTTCCTGAATCTTCGGCTGCTCGTCGACCTCGTACGCCGCGGCCTCACTCGCCGCACCCGCTGCGGCACCGTAGGTCGCGACCTGCAACTGTTCGACGGTCACGCGCTGTTCCTGCGCGATTGCACCGTGGGTCGCACCCCAGGTTGCACTCTGGAGTTGGCTGGCGGTTGCCATCTGATGCTGTGCGAGCGCGCCGTCCGTCGCGCCGCCAACGGCGTGCTGGATCTGGGTCACGTTCACGCGCTGCTCCTGAATGAGCGTCCCGTGAACTGCTCCCGCCGTCGCCTCCTGGACCTGTTCGACCTCAGCTTCCTGGTGCTGGGCGGCCGACTCGCTCGCCGCCTCGACCGCGGCCGCACGCTGTTCCTGACTCACTTCGACGCCTTGGGCTTGCACGAGTTCGATACCCTGGTCGACGCCCGCTTCGACCGCGTCTTCGTGTTCCTGAAGCGTCTGTGCCGGTGCTGGCGGCCCAGCGTCTGCAACTGCGTCTCCCATCGCCGCTCCGTCCACTCCCTCTCCACCGTCGGCCGCCGCATCGGCCTGGGCTTGAGCCTGTGCCGGAGCGGGGTACTCGAGTGGCGCAAGCGGTGCGGCGTGTGCACCTAGTCCGACGGGACCGGCAGTTGCCGTCTCGCCGGCGACCGGGGCCGGCGGAGATGCCTGTGCCTGCTCGCCGGGCTGGTCGGACTGTGCGGAGTTGTCACCGAGTCCCGAGAGGCCGCCGTCGAGCAACGGGAGTGCGATCACGCTCGTGACGAGCAAACCAGCGACGAGCGCGACGACGAGTGCGCCGCGTGTACGTGTTCCCAGTCGTTGGTGCCGACGAGTCATCGCCGACCACCGTCGCGGCGACTCTGGTTGTAGACACAGCCAGCGGTAGTGTTGGTGACACAGTCAGTGCTAGTGCTGGTACCAGTAGTACTGCTGTCAGTGTTCCCGGCAATGCAATCGCGAGAATCGGGCGCGCCACCAGCCACCGGTTTCCGTTCCCGCTTGTTACGTGCCAATGATTGCCATTTCGACTGACTCCGGATCCAATACCCTCTCCTCATCCCATCCGTGATACTCACTCCCATTCGTTTTCTTCACCCGTCCGAATCGGCGCATAAGCGCGCCGCCCGTTTCGCTGCTCGTGCTGACACAATATCCTGTTACAACGGGCACAGCGCGGAGCCCATTGATCGACAATGACCTGCCGACTGGGCTTTGGAATGGGTCGTCGCAGTCGGGTGCAAACAGTCTCCACTTCTGATAGGAAGCCATTCGTTTCGACTCGTGCCCGGTCGGTGATGATTGATTTCGCCATTGATTCACCCGCTTACCCGGTGAATCAGCCATGTTGTCGTCCAGACACACACCTCGGAAACCGAAGTTTTGATCATGGTTTACGAACGAGCGGGTGGCATGGAAACAGACCAGCAACAGGTCGACCTCGTCGACGACGCCATCGTGAGCCAGTTCGCTCGCGCGGCGCTGCTCACCGTCTTGCTCGGCGCAGCCGCACAGATTGTCATTCCGATCCCGGGTCCATCACCACCGATCACTCTCCAGGTGCTGTTCGTTTTCCTCGCCGGCCTCGTCCTCGGACCGGTCTGGGGGTCGTTTTCTATGATTCTCTACCTCACTGCTGGCGCAATCGGTATCTCGATCTTCGCCAACTTCGGGAGCGGAATCGGCGTGCTATTCGGCGAGACCGGCGGCTACCTCTGGTCGTACCCCCTCGCCGCAGCCCTAATCGGCCTCCTCGTCCACCGCGACTACCGCAGTCACGGGCTTCGTGACCCCGCCACCGTCTCGCTCCCGCTCGTCGTCGCCGCCCTCGTCGCCGGTACCATACTCATCTACGGAATGGGTGCCGCCTACATGGCGATGCTACTCGAGTTGACCGCGTGGCAAGCGATCACGGCTGCCGTCATCCCGTTCATCCCGGGTGAGATCATGAAGATGGCTGCGGCGATCGCGATCGTCAGGAGTGGCCGATTGCCGACCTCGGGGCGACAGTCGGGTCGGTGACCAAGCCGATGATCGAATTCGACAATGTCACCTACGGGTTCGACGAGGTGCCGGTCCTCGAGGATCTCTCGCTCACGATCGACGACGGTGAGTTCGTCGTCCTCGCGGGGGCCAACGGGAGTGGTAAAACGACGTTGCTGCGCCACTGCAACGGACTGCTCTCGCCCGACAACGGCACTGTTCGGGTTGATGGCATCCCCGTTTCGGAGAACTTGATCGCCGCTCGTTCGCGGGTCGGCATGGTCTTCCAACACCCACGAGATCAGTTCGTCGCCGCCACGGTCGGTGCCGACGTTGCCTTCGGCCCCGAAAACCTCGGGCTCGATCGCGACGAGATTGATCGTCGCGTGGTGAGTGCACTCGCAGCCGTCAACCTCGAGGGACGTACAGACGAGCGCATCGACACGCTCTCCGGTGGAGAACAGGCACGTGTCGCTATCGCGGGCGCGCTCGCGATGAACCCTGTACACCTCGTCCTCGACGAACCCTTCACCGGTCTCGACGCCCCCGCTCGACGTTCGGTACTCGACCGACTCGCGTCACTCTCCGCGTCGGGGACGGGTATCTGTCTCGCAACGCACGACCTGCGCGATGTCTGCGACCTCGCAGACCGGCTGATCGCGATGCAGGACGGACGGGTCGTGGTAGACGACACGCCCGCGCGTGCACTCGACGTGTTCTCGGAACTGCCAATCGCTATTCCGGATTCGGTCCGCCGGCAGCCCGCGGACTGACGCTGGCAGCCGGTCCACGCTACGAACTGAGCACACCCTCACCCCTATATGCTCACCTACGAACCAGACGACACGCTCGCCCACCGACTCGACCCTCGCTCGAAGCTCGCGATCCAGATTGGGTTCGCAGCAACGGCACTCTCGCACACCGCTCCGCGCGTGCTCGCCGTGCTCACGCTGGTCACGCTCGCGATTCTGGCAATTTCTCGTGTGCCGCTCCTGCAGACGCTCTATGCGTATCGCTTCGCGTTCGTGTTCCTCGGCGGTGCACCGCTGCTCGCGTCCATCACACTCGGGCCGCCGTGGGTCGACCTCTCCGCGGGTGTTGACTCGCTGCTCGCGAGCTATCGCGTGGTACTCATCCTACTCGTCAGCGCAGCCTATATTCGTTCGACGCGGGTCCGAGACTCTCGCGCAGCGATTCAGCGGACGATTCCCGGCAAGCCGGGGCAGTTGCTCGGTATCGGTGTCGCGCTGGTGTTCCGGTTCCTGCCGGTCCTTCGTGCAGATGTGAAGACGATCAGGGATGCGATGGCGGCCCGGCTAGGAACCGAGCGGGCGGCCCACGAGCGCGCCGGGACGATCGCACTGCTCGGACTCGAGCGCGCGTTCGACCGGGCTGATCGGCTGTCGCTCGCCCTCCAGGCGCGGTGTTTCGCCTGGAACCCAACGCTGCCGCCGCTATCGCTTTCGCGGCTCGACGCGCCCGCGCTTGGAATCGCGATCGTGCTGGCACTTTCGGCACTGCTCTGACGCCACTAGTCAATCGAGACGCCCGTTACGACTGTTGGCGTGTCGGGGCACAGCCCACGTACGACACTATACCCTCCAGTACGACACTATGCTACCCTCCAGTACGACACTATGGCTATGGGATGTGAACAGAAAGGGGGAGACGCGAGAGTGGGTTGTGCCTCTCGCGGATCGCGAACCCACCCGCGTGGTGTCTCACTGGATGGGGGATGGAGTGACAGCGGATGGGGGATGGAATGCCGCCAGACGAGCTCGTCTGGATGGGCAGTCGATAGTTATTGGTGATTACTAATAACTCTTTGGCAGACATTCGTCTGACTAGATCTGTGTTGGTACGGTCCAGTGGCTAGCTCCGAAAGACAGATCCACATACGACATTCAGGATATAAAATAGCGAGTGAGAGTTCAACGATAGCAACCGATTAGCTGCTGACAGCAATTGTCAGATACAGCCATAAAACGGTCTACGGCTAGCCTAACCCGTCAATGCACAGTTTCACGCTTGAAAGGACACCGTATCAGACGGGTCACTCCAGAGGATAGTCAACAAGAAAGCTTATTACAGATCCTCTAAAAGTCCTGTCTACCCCTACCCGGAGGCTGAGTGAAGGCAGCGTTCGACCGTGCCGGGCGGTCCGATGCTGTTGTACTTGCCCCGGCGAATTGCACGCTAAGCAACCTACAAGACAACTATGACAAACGAAACTACATTCCGCGAAAAGGGACGCGCACTGTTCCTTGCCGCGATGATGGTCCTGTCCGTTGTTGCCATGTCCGCTGCGGTTGCGGGCGCGGCAGCTGCGATCAATGACGAGCAAGAGCTCGATCAGGGACCAGTTGCGTACGATGACGAGGGAGACCAGACCATCGAGGTCGTCTTTGAAGGCGACGTCGGTGATGTAACGAGTGATGAGATTACTGTTGAGGACCGCAACGGAGATGAAGTCGACTGGGAAGTCGAAAGCTCCGATAACAACGTCCTCATCCTCGAACCAGAAGATAGCGACCAGGCAATTATCAGCTCTGGAACGCTCGAAATCGACTGGGACGACGACACTGTCGAATACGACATCGAAGTGACGTCGACCCTCGTTGAGGACCCTGGTGACACCGAAGAAGAAGAAGAAGAAGAAGAAAGCGTTGACGCCTACTACGGCGAGAACGTTGCAATCGTCGGTGACGAGGGAGACACCGTTGACATCTATAGCGACGACGAGTCCATCACGCGTGGTCTCGGAGACAACAGTGAGGTCCGCACCCTCGACACCGGCGACGACCGCTGGGACGGTGCTGACAACATTACTGTTGACTTCGAGAGTGGCGGTGAAGTGACGCTTGAACTGGACGACCTTGGTCTCGGCATCGAGACGGACGAGGACTCCTATTGGGACTCCAACACTGTCGAAGCTACCGCAGAGGCTGACGACATCGAGCGTCCTGTTGAGTTCACGCTCCTCGACGACGATGGCGACGACCTGAACACGACCGAAGGCCACATCGGAAGCGACGGTGAGGCTGTCGGCGAGTTCAACCTGAGCCAGATCGACGACGTCGATCACGAGAACTACACCATCGAGGTCGAGGATCTCGAGTCCGGTGTGACTGCTGAGTCCGACGAGTTCTCCGTCGAGGAAGAACCTGACGGTGACATTCTCTTCGACGACAGCTACAACGTTGCGCTCGGTAACAACGCAGAAGTCGTTGTTAACATCGACAACTACGACGGCCCAGTCTACGTTCAGGTTGGCGATGTTGAAGAATTCAATTACCAGACAGTTCTAGAGGTCGAAGACGACAGTGACAGCGGCAACGTCACGATTGTTGTCGACACGACGGAACTCGGAGACGGTGAGGACGCCTACAGTGTCCTTGACGACGATGATTCCTTCGATCACATCAATACGATGGGTGCGGCTGAGGCACCACTCGAGACAACTCACGGCTACAGCCTGACTGTTGGTGTGGATGAGGATGGCGAGAACGTCACGGCTGAGGAAGACGCATCCTCGCTCTACCTCGAAGACCGTGAGCCGATGACCGATGTCTACACCGAGACTGCACCAGACGGTGACGATCTCGACGATGACGACACGGTCGTGACCGCAACCGACGAAATCGCCTTCGAAGACAGCCTGCTGGCAACCATCGAGGCACAGGACATGTTCGCCATCGTTGAGGAAGACGATGATGCCTCTGAACTTGCAGATGCTGGCCTGAACGTCTCGATCACTGAGGCTGACCCAGGCGCAAACGTTGAAGCCACGACGTGGTCCAACGTTGACGGTAACGAGGACTTCAGTGACGGCGGAATCGAAGTCGTCGAGGCTGACGAAGACAACGGCACTATCACGCTCGCAATCGACTACGAGGACCTCCTCGAAGAGGACGAGTCCTACAAGCTCAACATCACCTACGAGGACGATGAGTTCCTCGATGATGATGAGGAAGAATATGTTACTACTGAGTTCGACCTCGTCGAACCTGAACTCGAACTTAGCGACGCTAACGAGGCGCTGCCAAACTCCGACAGCGCTGAAGTGACTGGAACGACCAACGTCGCACCAGGCACCACTGTCGAGATTCGAGCTGCCGCCCCGCAAAACTTCCACCTGGATCCTGACGAAACTCCAGAAGTCGACGCTGATGGCGACTTCGTCGGCATTATCGACTTCAGCGAGTACGAGGCAGGCATCGAGATGGAACTCACGGCTGACGTTGGTCTCGCAGACGACGAGATGGATGCTGAACTCGAAGACGCTGACGAAGCAATCATCAACCTCGAAGCTGACGCACCAAGCGAAGTTGACGTTGGCGACGAGGCAACCCTCGACGTGACCGTCTCCAACACCGGTGGCACTTCTGACGAAGTCGAAATCGGTATCGTTGTTAACGGTGAGAACGAGGTTAGCGAGAACGTCACGCTTGACCCAGACGAATCTTGGTCTGACAGCGTGACCTTCACGTCTGACTCTGAAGGCGACGTCGAATGGAGCGTTGTCGCTGGCGACAACGAGGACAGTGGAGCGACCACGTTCTCCGACGCTGACGATGACGAATCCGACACTGACGAATCCGACGAGTCCGACGCTGACGAGGACGAATCCGACACTGACGAATCCGACGATGACGGCGACGATGACGGCGACGATGACGACGGAACGCCTGGCTTCGGCGTTGCTGTCGCACTCGCCGCACTCCTCGGCGCTGCAATGCTGGCTCTGCGCAAGCAGAACTAAGCTGAGCAGCTACCCACACTAACCACCGGACTTCGTCCGGCTTTGCCGCACTTTGATTTTCTTTCGACCGCTACACCGAATAGCGACAGCTATTGTTCACGTTACGTTTCACGCTTGTAACCAGCCGAACTGGTGCTCTTGTTCCTGACGAGTGCCTATCGTAAGCAGCCCGTGATGAACATCCCTATATAATCACAAATCTAACACCGCAACACAGACACCGTTCCTCTGGATTTTCTCCCCCGAGTTACGAGTTCGGCCTGGGTGGGCTGTGTGTGAGTGAGTGAGTGCGTGGAGTGGCAGGTAGCGCGTCAGAGTGCTGATGGGGGTGAGAGCCGTCGGTCGGCGACTGACACTTGGTGGTTTCGATGACTCGATAGCTTCAGCGGTGGTCGCCGTGGTCGATGATGAGTCGTCACGGTCGGTTCGAGTTGTCAGTGGTGGCCGGCCTCGTCTTCCGAGGTGAATGGCTCCGGTCAGAAACGGGGTGGCCACCTACTTGTGTCCGGTACTGTCCTCAGGCACCGTCCCACGAGTAGTACGCCACCACGAGCACCGTTGAGGTGAGTGTCGCCGCGTTCCCCAAGACGACTAGAACGAGTTCGTCGAGTGCCGTCCCGGGCTGCAACAGTGATGCGCCGACGGCCGCGCTGACGAAGAACGGACCCACGACCGCCGACGAAATCAGGATCTGGTAGGTTCCAGTGAAGGTGACGACCGGTAGCCAATGTGGGACAAGCAGGTCTACGGCGAGGAACGCGAGAAACGTAGCCCCGAACCCGCCCACGAACAGCACGAGAAGGGTGTAGTCGGGCGCTCGCCCCGCGCCGACCTGTGTGAGGACCCCGCCATTGACGAGTGCGAGTAGTGATCCAATGTCCCACAGCCAGGACCGGTTCCACGCGGAACGAGCGTACAGCCAGCGAACGGAAAGATGCATACCGTCTCTATGGTCGTCCCGAGTGAAAAAATTCGAGATTGTCTGTCTCGTACAATAGTGGACACCGATATAGAAATTTCGCTCCGAACGTAGTGGTCGTCGCAGAAAGAGTCGGTGGGGGATTTTGAACCACGGTCGCAGCGAAGCTGCTCCCTGATTCAAATCATTCCAGAGCAGACATTCTGTTCACGAATTTACTCGTCGAAAAGGAAGCCGGTGGAGGGATCTCAGCCAAACCCTTAACATAGTCGGCTTGGATGAATAGTCATGGCACCTGATCCGAAACAGGGCGTCGAAACCNAGCCGGTGGAGGGATCTCAGCCAAACCCTTAACATAGTCGGCTTGGATGAATAGTCATGGCACCTGATCCGAAACAGGGCGTCGAAACCCTCCGCGAGAAGCTCACTACGGGTGATCGCGGTGGGTCCGACGTCGACCGAGAGCTCCTCCTCGAGTTCAGCGATGAGCTCCGACTCAGACGGGAGGACTACGGTCACTACCGACACGAGAAGCTGCTCCGGCACCTCGTCCGGATGAGCGAACACGCCGAGACTGAACTCCACGAATCGATCCTCGAGGACGTCGAGGATGTCGACGACGATACGTTCTACGAAGCGAAGGACGCTGCGAAGGTCGTCGTCCGCTGGATCCACGACACATACGACGTCGAGGACGGATCCCAGGAAACCAACCGCGACTACCGCGTCGCGTTTCGACTGCTCGCCAAGCACGTCACCCGTGGCGACGAGATCCCCGACACGCACGACTGGATCTCGACGAAGACCACCCGCGACTACGATCCCGAGCCCGACGAAGCAGACATGCTCGATCTCGAGCACGACATCAAGCCGATGATCGAGATGGCTCGCAACCCGCGGGACAAAGCAATCATCGCGCTGCAGTTCGAAGGCGGATTCCGTGGCGGTGAGCTCTACGACATGACCGTCGCCGACGTCACCGACGGTGAACACTCCACGAAGGTGCGTGCCGACGGTAAACGCGGTGAGCACGACGTCCACCTGATCTTCGCAACACCGTACGTGAACCGGTGGTTGAACGAACATCCTGGTGGTCGTGACGACTATCTCTGGTCGAAGCTCAACACGACCGGTCGACTCAGTTACCAGCGATTCCTCCAGTGCTTCAAGGAGTCCGCTGCTCGAGCCGATATCCAGAAGCCGGTCACGCCGACCAACCTGCGGAAGTCCAACGCTTACTGGCTCGCCACCCGTGGCAAGTCCCAGGCGTTCATCGAGGACCGCCAGGGTCGCGCTCGCGGCTCGCCCGTCATCTCCCGGTACGTCGCGAAGTTCTCCGGCGAGACGCAGGAGAAAGAGTACGCGGCCATGCACGGCCTTGAGGTCGATACCGAGGACACCACCGAAGAAGTCGCTCCCGTGACGTGTCCCCGCTGCAGCGAGAAGCCCCCCCACGACCGAGACTTTTGCATCCACTGCCGGTTCAGCCTCGATCTCGAAGCCAAGCAACTGGTCGACATGCTCAAAGACCGGATCGACGACGAGATCGTCGACGAAGAAGATCCCGATCGGCGCGGTGACCTCATCAGTGGCCGCCGAACGCTCGAGGAGAAGCCCCACGTCATGGACAGAGATCAGCTTCATGAGTTGGCCTCCTCGTTGTCCGTTGAGGACTGAAGCGCGATTTCGAAGATGCGCCCCACCTCGTTATCGTAGTGCTCTGCAAGCCGTTCGAACAGCTCGCGTTCGTCATCGGTCAACTCGTCGTTCGGTTCGCTGGAGGTCGGCGAAGTGCTCTGGCTCATTGGTCGGTCACCTGATTGCGGACGTAGATGCGCTCGGACCACGGGCGGTCCATCAGTTCGATGCACGTCACGAGCCCGCCTTGGCGGGCAATGAGGACGGTGTCGGTACGGCGGGGGTAGCGGGCGACAGCGCCGCGGTGGGCGCTCGGGTAGTGTACTGGGTGTGCTGCCTGCCATGCCTGCTCGACGTCGACGTCGTCCAGGAGTGCCCGGTCGACCCACTGGTCTTCGACGTGGCCTGTGATCTCCCCGACCGCGTGGTCGGCAGCACGCTGTCGCTCGTGTTCGGCGATGTCCTCTACAGCGCTCATGCTGAAACCACCCCGTTGGTGAGCGCGAGTGTCGCCCAGAAGATGAGCGCGACAGCGCCGAGCAGGATGAGCGTCTTCAGCGGGGTGAGACGCGCTCGCTCTTTGAGACGCTGTCCGAAGTACTCCTCAGGAGTGCCTGGAGAGACACGGCCGTCGCCGCCACAGAAACTGCAGGTCCGGTTGCCCTCGTGGAAGCACTCGCCGTTCATGTGACAAAGGTCGTCGAAACAGTCGATGAAATCGCCACGGCCGTCACAGCTCGGGCAGTGAACGCCTTCTGTGCGAGCACGGAACTCGAGTTCCGTGCCGCAGTCTTCACAGAGTGTCTCGCCTTGACGATCGTCCTCGAGGTCGTCGCCGCAGCGGGAGCAACGTGTTTCCCAACCCGGCATCACCGACCACCTCGTGGGAGGTCGCGGACGTCACCGTAGCATCCGAGGTACGAAGTGAACGTTCGCGCCCGCCCACGGGTAACGCCAAGCGCCTCGGCGACATCACCGAGCGTTTCGTGTTCGTCGACGGCTGCCTCGACATCGTCTCGAGTTACTCCCTCTGAAAATTCGACGTTTGTCTCGGCCTGATCGTCGACGGCGTCGACGGTGATCGGTTCGGCGGTGTGGTCGTGCTGGACGTCGTCGCCGGTGTCCTCCGGCGCGTCGTCCGCGGCGTCCTCCTCGAGGTCGACGGTTGGTGCCTCTGACTTTGACTCTGACGTTGGGGTGTCGTCCTCGGTGGAGGTGCCGCTCTCGTCACTGTCGTCTTCGTTGCTCTCGGTCTCGTGGACGCCGTGGTCGGTCATCCGACGATAGACCGCGCCGTAGCCGACCTCGAAGCGGTCACTCGCAGCGCTGATGTTGCCGTCCGCTTCGTCGTAGGCCTGCTGGAGGTCCTCGGTTGAGGTGTGATCGAGGAGATCGTCGGCCTCGAGGTCATCACGCTCTGTATCGTCAGTCGTCTCTGTTTGCTCGGTGTCTTCGGACTGGTCCGACACGGCTGTGATCTGGTGGAGGTCAGCGTCAGCGGGAACAGTCACCGTCAGCTGGCCACGGACTGCATCGTCGCCACCACTGAGCAACTGCGCGCCGTCGACGGAGATCGGTGTCTCCTCCTGGAGTGCATCGACGACGTCGGCGAACCGTCGGAGGTCGTCACCGGTCTCAGACATCACGAGTCCTCACCTCCATCGAGGTAGACCACCTTGACCGCTGGGTAGCCCTCGAACATCGCGTGGTTGCGGAGCCGAGCGTTCTGTCGCAGGACGTAGTAGTACCGGTGGAAGTAATCAGGTCGGGAGAGCAGCCCACCCTTCTGAGGGATCTGACGGTGGCGGTACTGGAACGTCCCTTTCGGAGGGTTGCGGAACTCTCGGTACCGGTCGAGAAGACGTCGGATCACGCCTGCTCACCCCCTCCAGTTCGACTCGAGTTCTCAGATTCTGGTTCCAACTCGTCACGATCGTCGGTATCCCACCCGTCGTTGAGTCGACGCTGTCCAACGACATCCTGTGGATTCTCGTCGGAGTAGGCGGGTCGCTCTGGGACGACTGTAATGGTGCAACTGTCCTCGGACTCGGTGGTGTAGACGCCTGGGTCGGCCTCTTCTGGGGATTCGTGAGCCTCCGCAACCCGATCAACACCGCCGTCGGTCATGATGTCGCGGTCGTCCTGGTCGTCGACAACGGACACGAACTCGACGTCGAGTGCTTCGGTGGGGTCGGCGTCGTCCCAACCATCGCCCTCGCTCGCGATCATCGAGTGTGCGGTGTCGATCGTGTCCTCGAGGGTCATTGCCTGCTCTGGAACGGACCCCGCAAGATCGGCTGCAGGGGCGAGAGTTCCACCTGAGAGCTGCTCCGATGCAACACTGAGAACCGCCAGTAGCGCCTGGACGTGCACACGGTCACCGCGGATTCGGAGCTCGACCTCTTCGGTCATGTACGCCGCGGCTTCCTGGCCACCGTCGGTCGCGACGGCTCGCTGGAGATCGACATCGTGCATCTCCTTACGGGCGTGGTCTTCGGCTTCGTCTGAGACCTCGAGGAGGTCCGGGTCGCTGTAGGTCCACGGACAGTCCTCGCAGGTGGCTCGGTGTTGTGGACGTCCACCGTCGGCGATCGCGATCTGCGTGTCATCACAGTCATGATGGATCAGTTCGGTCAGCGAATCGAACGGCTGGTCGCAGAGATCACACCAGTGCGCGTCGCCAGCGAGGAACGCCCGCCGTCCTCCGAGATCGTGGCCGCCGTCGGTCGCGATATCGAAGCCAGCCTCCTCGAGGACATCTGACGGCTTCCGTCCGCACTCAGTGTTTGATGGCGCGTTCGCCGTCCCAAAGCACTCCGAACAGCCGCGGTTCTCGAGTTGCCAATCGGGAGTTGCATCGAGATCCTGAACACGAAACGAGACGCCGTCTCGGTTGTTGTATCGACACTGCACGGTAGGATCTTCGCGGGTGGCATCCTCTGCCGGCAGGTGTAGCGCCGCTTTAGCCCCGCCGGAGTTCGATCGACGGACGAAAAACGGCACTTCTTCGCGAATCTCGCTGTAGTCGGGCTTCCCGCCGTCGGTCCGAATGTCGCGGCCAGTATCCGTGTGTAGTGAGTGACCACCGCCGTCTCGAACGAACCTACCAAACGTCCCACCACCCTCTGTATTTTTACTGACTTCTCCCGTACCCAATCCTATGTCAGTAATCTTGGCAGTCGTAGCGGTAGTGGCCTTAGCTATACTGATCCCCCTGTTTGTAGTTAGTTTCGCAGGCGCATTATTTTGCTCCGGAGGGGCTGGGCTCGTTTTCGTCCGTTGGCTTGGATCGGAGAAATTCAGTGGCCAGAGGCGAAGCGACGTGAACTGGTGACAGCGTAGGGAACGAACTGTTTCGTCCACAGACTGACCGCCGTCGGTCGCCACTGGTCTCTCCCGGACCTCGCCACAGAGCTGGCACTCGTCGCCAGCGGGGACGATGACGTGATCGGCATAGCTCTCCGGACAGCGATGAGCAGTGCGGTCGGGATCGATCTCGAGGCCGTCCTCACAGTACGGACAGCTGGTGGCCGGAACAGCACCGCGTCCGACGACAGTCTGGTAGTCACAGTCAGGACACTCGAGTACCACGAGGTCCTCGGGATCGTGACCACCGTCGGTCATCACGTGACGCCCGAGGCGATCTCGAACACGCCCGCAAAGGTCGTCGCGACGGTGCTCGACGCAATGAGCACTAGCAGCCGTTCCAATCGCGGCACGTTCGGAGTCGCCGGCGTCGATCAGTGTGGCGGCCTCACGAACAGCACGGTCGAGCCGTTCGGTCTCGGAGATACCGCCGTCGGCGCAGAGCTCTGACGCGCGCTCAAACTGTGCGTCGTCAGGAACCGTCTTGGCGCGTGATCCCTCAAGTGCGGCAGCGCACTCTCGGCAGACCGGGGCGTCGTACTTCTCGGGGACGTACCGGAGATCCTGGGTCACTCGGGTGACGGGGATGTCAGCGATGGCACCGCAGACACAGATGTGCTGTGAGCCGTCGCAGTCCGTCGACGCGTGCCAGAGTCCGTCCTCGAGAATCCAGTGGTCGGGATCGGTCGCCGTTTCGTACCGGTCCTCGAGTTCGTCCATCTTGCACTGCTGGCACAACCAGGACTGGTTCCCGCAGGTCGAGCAGTCGGTCATCGCATCTCACCCAATTTGAGTGCGTGAGTCGTCCGGAGCCACTCCCCGCGACTGTCGCCTTCAACGCGCAGCCGGTAGCCGTACACGAGCTCCGTTTGAAGTGTTTCAGGTCGGGGCTCAGCGCGCTCGGCGGCATCGAACGCGTTCGCGACGCGCAACTGCTCAAGCAGTTGTGGTTCTGCGCGCGGGTCACCAACTTCGGTATCCTCGAGAATCTCGACGCCCGCGTCGGCAGTGTTATCCGCGCCGCACCCGGACTGTGCAACTGGACGGGGCCGTGGGCCTGTACAACCACCCGTCCGTGCTGCCGCGTTACTGCGCGGCGGCTTTTCGCTAGTACGACTGTCCTGCTGAGTCGCATCTTGGTCGTGAGGACGACCGGCTGTACCGCGTTCTGTGGGGTAATGTTCATTTACCCCGAAGTTCTCGTCTTTCATGGATTCTGAAATCCCCTGCTAGGGTT
>NZ_AOIN01000082.1 GCF_000337135.1 Natrialba chahannaoensis JCM 10990 | reverse complement strand
TCCCCTGCTAGGGTTCGGAATCCAAGTCCGGCGTGTTGGCGCACGCCCGGGCATTTTGTAACCCGCGTGTGGTGACTTGGCTTCCAATTAAGCAATTACTACTACGACGACTTAACATTACCGCTGCATAGGTATCGCTGCTGACGTGGCGGTGGTTCTATATGCCACCATACCGTTGGTAACATATATGTCCATGACCAAAGCAGCGCCAATGCGGCTCTCGCTCCCGTCCGATCAACTCGTTCTTCAGCAGTTGACCGAAGGCCGAAATACGGCTGCGAACATCGCTGCAGAGGTTGATCGGAGTCGGAACTACATCAACCAGCGAATGCCGCAACTCTACGACTACGGGCTCGTCATCAAGGTGGGTCCAGTCGAGGGAACTGGACTGTACGAAATTACGCCTAAGGGCGTCGCTACACTCCGTCTCATCGACGACTACGAAGAGGGCAGCGAGTTTGAGAACCGCGTCGAAGATCGGGCGGAACTCATCGAAGTTGGCCCACCCGAGATCATTGATCGCGGTGCGGGTCAATCCTGACACGCTTTCTCACCTCAGCTCGCCTTCGACGAGCCCCATCGCCTCGTTGATCCAGTTCGGGATCGGTCGCGTCGACGGGTCGCGATCGACACACCGCGCGCCCTCGAACTCGAACGTCCACTCGTCAGTGCCATGCTCGATTCGGACTGTCTTCTCGTCGCCGTACTCGACCGTGAGTGTTGCTGTCGTCGGGATGTCCGGCGGCACGTCGCCCTGGAGATCACTCTCAAGGTCGATCTCGAGTTGTCGTCTGTCGTTCGTCGCGGACATAGCAATAGAAACGACGGACGGATACCGCTTAAAAACCCCTTAGATTTCCGAATCCTCAGTATGTCGTGACTGTCGGTGGAAGATCAATCACCGGTTCGACATCGGTGTCAATCACGCTGTAGACGCGGTTTTTCGTCGTCGATTCGTCGTAATCGATGAGGTCGTATTCTTTCAGCTTCGGAAATTTCCCCCGGCGAGCTCGCTCACCGATTGGATGGACCGGCCCGCCTGCGTAAATCTCGTCGGCGATTTCCTCGTAATGCTCGTGCAGTTCCGTTCCCGCGATTTCCCCGGCATCGTGGATGATCCCGTACAAAACCTGATGATGGAACGGGAGGGACTCGAGGTTCAGTTCGCGAATGCGGTGCTTAGCACGTTCGTAGGCAGTCGTGATATCGACGCTGTCGATGTGATGGAAGCCCTGATCACGGGCAATCTCGGCAGCCGCTCGCAGCGTCTGGATGCCATCGCGAGCGACACCGGCGACTTCGTTGGCGATCGCCTCGAAGTACTCGCGAGAAACGACATCGCCGTGGAACCCTTGGATCGCTCGCCGCTCGAGGATGTCAGCGAGTTCCGAGACACCGTAGCGACCGATTTTGACGTGGCACTGATCGAACGGGTGGCTGGTGACGACATCTAGTCGGGAGAGCCAGTCTGTTCCCTCGTGGGCGATCGCGATGACAGTGACGTGTGCGGTCGTCAGGAGCTCGTTGATCGCATCCGTTTCGGGTAGGTCATCGCCTTCGTCCAGGACGACGATCGTCCCACCGTCGACGGCGTGACGGAACTTACGACAGACCGTGTCGGTCGGTGTCGTTCGAACCACATCGTCAGGCCCGTTGGGGTGTTGCTCAAGGACAGACCGGAGCACAGCCCCGGTCGTCTTCCCGAGTGAGTCGACAAAGATCGTCGTGACTCCCCGCTGGCGCTTGAGTCGCTCAGTCACTTTCTGCGCGAGGAGTGTCTTCCCGACGCCCGACGGACCGGAGATAAGCATGTCCGTCTCCCGTGGTTCGGGGGTGGTATACCGACGAAGCAACTGCTCAATTTCGGTCTCGCGGTGGAGAAGGTCCGGTGGAACGAAATCGTCGTCGAACACTCGCGGATCGGCTATCATGTGCTACATGACAGCAAGGTTGTTTAAAAAGATCCCTTGTATTTCCGAATAGTCAAGTCGAGAGACAGGGGGAGTTATAGAACAGTGCACATACCCTCTCTACGACTACCCGACGAGCGATAAGTGCAGGCGGCCTATGTGTCAATAAGCTCGAAGTCAGTTCCGCTACAGTCAGGGCATGAATCCCAGTTTAGTGGAGTGGGGTCAACATCGCTCACCGCTTGCAGAACAAATCCACAGCCTTGGCATTCACTAAAGAGGTCCAAGCAAGAGCAGCTATGGAATCAATTGCCTTCTCTTTTTTACCTCAGTAATTTGGTATAGAAGGAAGAGAACAGCGTAACATTCGCGGACCTATTTATCGGCCAGTTCACCGGGAAAGTTGATGCAATCAACACTGTGGGAAGGGTTCTATGCCGTCCTCGAAAGACAGACTATGTGTCTGTACTACTCGGCGAGGAAGCGGGCACGCCAGTAGCCCGTCTTCGCCCAGCGCTGATTACAGTCCTTTTTGTGTGGGATCTCGTCGATGTTCAGCGCGGAGCGTCCACAGCTACAACACTCGATTTCGCCAGTCGGCTCGCCGATTTTGAACCCGTCTTCCCAGATTGGTGTTTCACTCCGAATGATCTGGTATTCCGTCTCTGGGGCAAGTGCTTCCCGCATTATTTGACCCCCAGGACAAACACAATTTTCCAGATCGTGATTTGGCGGGGCTCGACGTAGCGGAGAATCGTTCCAAACGCACCTGACCGGCGTGGACCGATCACGAGTTCGAGGTCACCATCACCAGAGATGTCCTCGACATCCACGAGTGGTATCTTCTCCAAGAGGTACGCGAGAAGGCCGTGTTTCAGTCCCATATGATCACCACCACTCCGGTTCATCGGAAACGTGGAGTCCCAGCTCACCAGTGACATCTTCGGGATCGAACGCAGCCGGCACTGTCTTCGCACCGATCGCGAACGCGACGCGTCGAATGTGCTTGCACAGTCGGTCTCTGTATCGGTGGTCGGCGCACTCACACGCCCACGGCCGTGAGTTGACGAGGTACTCGCGCCCGCTTTGGGAGACAACGAGGTAGAGATCGTCACAACCGCGGACGCGGCCCTGGTTCTCGAGGACGGTCAGATACTCCGTCAACGCACGGTGATCGACGTCGTCGGCGCTGACGTCCTGCGTAGCCGCCATCAGTTGGACACCTCCTCGAGCAGCGCTTCGGCGTAGTGGTCGAGATCCTCGCGGTTGGAGTGCCGAACAGCGAGCTCGGCGAGTCGTGCACCGGGACCCCACAGCGACGATACCTTGAGATCCTTCGCGAGGTCGAGCGCCATTTCATCGACATCGCGGTTAGAGGGATTCTCAACGTAAGCCAGGAAGCGCTGGTTCGGCGCGTCGAAGTCGTCGGAAGCCTCGCCGCCGACCATCGTCTCGGCAACCCCAGTGAAAGCACCCACTCGCCCGTCGACCTGGATGTCCCATTGTTCGAGCTGCTCGCCATCGATCACGTAACGGATCTCGTCGTCTTCGGAGCTCTCGAGAACTTCGCGGATTGCGTTGCGCTTCCAGTTCCGAAGATCGCGGTAGTACCAAAACATCGCGAACGCCTCGAGCGTCTCGAGGCGGCGGGAGATCTCAACCTCGCCCTCGGTGCGTTCGGTGACCTCACCGCGGTCGCGAACAACGGTTACCGGTCCCTCGCCCTCGACGAGGAACGGCCGTGGCAGCGTCGTCCCGTCGATAGTCTCGCCCTCGATTGCACCCGCGACATCCGTGTCGTCGGCTTCGGCCTCGGGTTCAGTAGTGGACATTACTCCTCACCTCCGAACTGCGCGACCTCGGCGAGTTCGCGGGCTTCGTGAACCGACGTGATCGGAATCTTCGAGTCGAGTTGCGCCGACGCATCTTTCACGTATCGTTCGACGACATCCACTGCCTGCTCGTCGTCCTCCGCTGCTCGGAGGAATAATTCTTCGAGCACTTGGGTGACAATCCGGTCGAACACCTGCCGCCCACCGTCCGCAGCCTCGGTTTCAACGCGGCCCAGACGGCTTTCCGGAAACGCGTAGGTTTTGTTGGGCTCGCTCTTGATGTTCGAGCAGTAGACGCACTCGAAGACCGCGTCCGACTTCGACGCACCGAGTCGGTCGTTCGCGTAGTTCTCGGTCAATTCGTAGTCATTCTCGTCGCTCCACTCCTGTGCGTCGCCAAACTCGCCGTCGTCGTTCTCGTACTGTTCGAGGACGTGCATCGGTCGCCCCTGCGCGAGGTCGAGGACGATATCGCCGGGCTTGATATCGGTCCTCTCGTCTGTGCTCCCTCCGCTAAATGGTGATGGGAACTCGTCTGTCATTCGTGATCAGCTCCGTTTTCTGTGCGGCAGTCAGGACACATCGGAATCGTGTGCTCGTACTCGGCGCGGCGGATGTCGTCTCGACACTCACCAGTCTGAGGGTGTCGTGACCGGTATTCGACGATCTCCTCGTCGACAAGCATGCCGCCCGACGTCACCTGCTCGAGACTGGCCTCAGGAACCTCGTGCTGGCAGCCGTAGCACGTCGACGTCGCGACGGCCGCACCACCGTCGGCCATGAGGTTTTGCTCCTCGTCGCGGTCATCGATTACGCGTTCAATAGTGTCGCGAGTCGCCTTGCAAACGGCGTTGAACTCGTCGAAGTCCGGGAGTTCGTCGCCAATCGGAACCGTCTGCGCGACAATCTCGGACAGGTTGATGTCGGATTCCTGCTCACCGGTCGGTGCTTCCGCAAGCGTCTTTTGCGTGGTTGTCGTAGTCGACATGTTCTCTGTAGCCTCAGGGAACGCAGGTCCGGTGCTGGAACACCGGGCCGAGAACTTCTCCCGGCAACCCCGCGCTTCCTACTTCATAGTCTATCGGCCAGCCTATTATAGCTTTGTATTGCATAGTGGATAGAATAGTGCACCGCAAAAGGTATCACATATGATGTTGTACTATGGCGCACGGATGAGTGTACAGACACACGATCCACCCGTGGTCAACGAACTCTACCAACCGACGGAAAAGGACGAACAAGTCCTTGAGGCGCTGAAAGACGGCCGCGACAGCGACGAGCCGTGGGGTCGTGCAAACCCACGTTGGCTCATGGACCAAACCGGGCTCTCGAAGTCAAACGTCGAGTTCTGTCTTCGGAGCTTGCACGATGCCGGTTGGGTCCGCCGTCCGTCCCGTGGCCTATACGAACTCGTCGAGGACCCGCGTGGGGAAGATGATGAGTAGCGCACAGCAGACTACAGACTCACAACTGAACTGGCCTGCAGGATACGACCGCACACCCGCGAATGACCGCGAGTCCTATCCTGGCGACATCTCGCTGACCCATCGCGAGGCCTTCGAGTCGGTCGTCGACGAGCTCGAGCGCTGGGGGAAGACCGACGTCGAGATCGAGACAGCGGAGACGCACTACGTCAACGACCCGAACATCCCGCACAAGTCTGCCGACCCGGACGACGTCGGCGTCGTGGCGTACTACCGCGACCCTGAAGCACACTCGAGGGAACAGTCAGCGATCGCGTGCGACCAGTGGTCGAGTCAGCGCGAGAACGCCCGGGCCATCGCGCTGTGGGTCCGCCGCATTCGGCTCGCCGATCGGTGCGGCGTGGAGACCGCTCGCGATATCAACGAGGTCGCGCAGCTGCCGCCCGCCGTTGGGGAGGCGATTGCTGCACCCCCTGCTCAGAGTGACGATGGACTCGAGGAGGAACCGCACGAAGTCCTGGACGTCGCACCGGACGCCCCCGATGATGTCGTCAAGACAGTCGCTCGACGAAAGTCTGCGAACGTCCATCCGGATGGCGACGATCCTGATGTCGAGGAGTACAAGCGGGTTCAGAAGGCAAAGGATGCGATGGTCGATGGGTGAAGCCGACCGTCGCGAGGCCGCGCTGCTGGTTGGACCCGAGGACGCCGACGAGGTCGCATACCAGCTTCGCGAGTGAGGCTACGACTTCGAGTAACTCAGGAACCGGCTGTATCGCCCGTTCAGTCGAATCCGAACGGGATATCGCCGTCGTTCTTTTTTAGGTATTCGACTGCGATGTCGGCATCTGCGAGTCGGATGTTAGCCCTGTGACTGCCACCGTAGCGCTCGACAATACCCTCTTGGACAAGTTCATCAACGAGTTCTTTTGCACGTCCTTCTGCGTGTGACGGAATGGCAGCATACCGACCAACAACGGTCGTGACCTGTGCTTTACTATTCCCGATAATCCGCTTGTGTAGCATCGTGTTTACAATTTCATTCTTGATTTCTTGTTCATTCATCCCTGTTGTTTACTATGGTACACACTGGTATAAATATTGTGTATTTCACTAAACACTGGTGTTGATTGAGGGTAACATTTAAGGTGTTGGCAGCACCAGTCTTCCATATGAGCCAGACAGTCAACGAGGAGAAGGAAGCGTACGCAGACGACACGCCGCTGGTGGAATTGTTTGGGGAGGGGGCTCGAGCACGGCTCCTTTCGGTTTTCGCAACCAAGCGCGGCCGCGAGTTCTCGGTAACAGAACTGTCGCGACAGGCTGGCGTGACCCGGAAAACGGTGTATGATCACTTGAATAAATTGGAGAAGCTTGGTGTCGTCAAAAGCGTAGACACAGGACAGGCCAACAGGTACACCACTGCGGACTCTGAGGTTGCAGAGAAATTGTACGAATTGAATGGTGTGACGCTCCAACGGCTATTGGACAGCGAGTGATTTGTCTGGTTGCGAGAGACATACAACGATATACGTTTTACAGCATTTCCACTGCTCAGCCCTGCGAAGTTGCTCATTTTGGTTGTCAGAGAGCCCGGCAATCGACTAAGCAATAATGTTAGGAACTCGCCCACAAGCCGCAAAACTGCCGAAGTGACGGTTTAATTCGGGATAAGAAGGAGTTCAACGGCGTTCTCTTCGCGCTCTCGTGCTGCAGTTTATACACTAAACCGGGACCAACAGCGGTGATGATCCAACGCCACCTCGATATGCTGCTCGCGATTGTCCCTGATTGGCTTTGACGAAATGATTGAACCATCCTATTCAGACCTTGCACGAGAGGCACTGGATGCATTCCTGATCTATCAAACCACTCAGAGCCGATTTGTCAAAGGCACATATCTCCTTTAAGTTGCTGTTCTACCCAAGGTGCAGAACTGGTTAGCAGGCACTGTGACTGACAGCAACTTACAAAAGAACGAACAGTGTTAGTGTAGATGGGAACGCGGTGAGGGTCGGTACTTCTCACCGCCTATTTTGCCAGGCGAGTTCGATCACTGCGACCAACGTATTGATTGTGAGCAGTACTACCGTAGTGAAATGTAGAGTCAGTTCCATATTCATTCTTGTATAGATCTCTCTATCCGTCGATAGATCCCTTCTAGGTGGGAACGCGGTAAGGATCTACTCTGACGGCGAAAGAGCGTTGGTACTTTCGGTATATAAGACGTTCAGACGTTTTACTGAGATACGCAGACCGTTAATTCACATAAGGGAGACTTTAACGGGAGTAGAGGCGCTTAGAAACCAGAATTCTTGATATTCACCCTCGGTTGTAATTCGTGAAGTAGATATTGTGATTATGTGAAGCCGGCGACTAATCGAGGTATACTGTCATGGAAATATACTATTACAATAACAATTACTCAGGGTGTGGGTCTTAAACCCCGCCGTTTGTAATCAGCCACATAGTCACAGCACCGACTAAAATACCTACAGCTACCCTGATGCGGCGTTTTCGAATGTCTTCGTCTGATATCCATCGTCCGCCTGAATCTCGTGGTCGGGACATGTTCGTACAAATTGGTCTATAATAGTGTAAATCTTTCCAGAGTATATGTTCTCAACCGCTAATCTACCGGTGCTGCAGTTTATATACCAAGCCGAAACCAACGCCGGTGATGCCCGACCTTGCACCCCAAGAAGACCTGCTCGTCATCGAAGCGCTCGTCGAGTATCACGATACACATGCCGATGAGTATCCCGAACGTGCATCACATGCAAAAGTCGTCGCGTCCGCGTTCGCTCACGAACACGGATTGATGCTCAAAGACGCACTGCGACAGCGAGAATGGATTGAAATCTAACTGGCCTACTCGAGTAAAGAATAGTGGAACGTATTATCTATGCCACTACAGGACTGTTCAGCACTCTCCACCTACTTTTTCCCACTCTATACTCCCTGAAGAATCCACAGCATAAATGTTGAAGACATCCTCAGTTACATTAGACGTTCTCACTAGATAAGAGTCTCCTGGAGAAACCGTAAACTCCCTAGTGGTAGGGTTATCTGGATAGTTTTCCTCTCCCCTCCAATAGTATACATCCATGTCTTCACTCCCCGTATTATAAACCTCAAAATTTATTGAATCGACATTTGAAACATCAAATTCAAAGGCCATATTTTGCTCCTCTTCCAATATAAATTCACCTTCACAACCACCCACAGCGCTTGTAGTAGTACTTAACATCCCCAAACCGATAGCAGTTGTACCAATGCCTGATAGCAATTTCCGACGTGACTTTCTGTTTGTCATCGCTTTTGGAAATAGGGAGACACGTATAATTAATCTTCCGACACTTAGATCTCTCCTATCTTGCTAATCGCAGGGCTGTACTATCAGGATCTCATCCATCTCATCGAACAATCTGAGTAGTGATTCTCGAGGCCGTTGGCGAACTCCTGGTTGGAATAGAACAGTGCTGAAACGTGCGCGTAGAATACGGTTGCCAGCAGGGCAGTGGGAAAACTGCTGGCAAGCCGCTGCGTGCGATCTGTCCCAGAGACGATCGCAACCGCGTGCATCCGTCCGAAGACGTCGGAACGGCGAGGAAGCTGTCTCGTCGGAAGTTCGTTGTTGGCAACGACTATCCTCGACTCCCCCGCCAATGCACTGGTTAGTACGTCTGCCCATCAACTTATTGGCCAAGTGACTAATAACCGCGAGCCACGGCTATTGGAACCTTCACTATCGAAGGTGGAATTGGACGCACCTCGAACAGTGGTGAAATTTCCAGACAATAGTATTGAAATAGCCGTTATGTTTACGTCTCGTCGCACATATGCTCGAATGCAGGGGACCACATCCATCGCCGGTCGTCCCCCCACCGGACAAGCCTGTCCAAAGGCCAGTCCCCTGCATACCCACAGACAGCCATTCGACGGGATGCATCCCTGATCCACCACCAACCACCGCTCGGCCCTCCCAGGGCCGATTTGTCAGAGGCACACGGATGCACTACTGTCGATTCGGCCTGTACGCCGCACTACTCCTCAGATGTCGATAACTCAGCAGCCAGCTGCTTACAGCGAACGGAGATCAGTCCAAACGGAACCGAATCGTCACGGAATGACGCAAACTCGAACTGCTCGTCGGTGATGATCTGCTCGATCAGCTCGTCGTCGTCGGTTTGATTCGAAGCGATGACAGTGGGGTATGAGTGGTGCTCCTGGAGATACTCGTAGATCTCCTCGATCTCTGGGTCGTCCGCACGATGGACCACAATGAGTCAATCAGCCTCTGCCTTCGAGATCGGATGGATCTCCTTGAGAGCAGAGATATCTTTGATCGCTGCTATCGACACGCCAGTCGTTTCCTCCAAGAGACCAGCTCGAATTTGTTGAACTCGGTCGCGGTCGCTGATTAGTTTGATGTTGATCTCTGTCTTCGTCATAGCTGTCTAAGTGCGACCAGCGCAATAGGGCTGGCCGGCACACAATTTGGCTTACTCGGCCAGCTAAAGCGCGACCAGTCAGCGTGCATCTTCCCGGTTGTGCATCTCCCCCATTAGTCTCGGATAATCCCTTCAGCGCCAAGTACGTCCCTGGTTGGAACAGAACATCTCTGAGAAACGGACGCGTAGAATATGGTTGCTAGCAAGGCAGTGGGAAAACTGCTGGCAATCCGCTGCGTGCAATCTATCCCAGAGACGATCACAAACGCGTGCATCCGTCCGAAGACGTTAGGTAAGTTGGTTGCTCCAGACAAAAACAGAACGTATTCCATCGACCCCCTGGGGTCTGAAGGGTTATTGGAGGTCGATGAAATCTGTGGTTTGGAGAACGTATGTTTAAGCCCCAAGGGTCGAGATATTGGGATGGTTCCAGAACTACCCTTGTTGGCTTGAAGCTNGTTCCAGAACTACCCTTGTTGGCTTGAAGCTTCCACGTTCGTAGCTGTTGCTAACGCCGTCACACGGTTCCAGAACTACCCTTGTTGGCTTGAAGCTTGGTCGGGACGGGGATCTCCGTCTCTTCGTAGACGGTTCCAGAACTACCCTTGTTGGCTTGAAGCTGTGCCGAGCCGTCCGACCCGCCGTTCACGTCGAGTTCCAGAACTACCCTTGTTGGCTTGAAGCAATAAAAGATTTGCACTGTAGTTATCTGAATGTACTAGTTCCAGAACTACCCTTGTTGGCTTGAAGCCCGCGGGCGAGAAAGTCCTTCCCGCCCTTCATGTGCGGTTCCAGAACTACCCTTGTTGGCTTGAAGCATCCGCACCTTCACGAGGTGCTTGTGCCACAACGCTGTTCCAGAACTACCCTTGTTGGCTTGAAGCGCCGAGGCGCTCGAGGACGGCGCGCCGATGCGCGTCGTTCCAGAACTACCCTTGTTGGCTTGAAGCGTTTGCCTTGTTGAACTCCCGCTGCTCGCCGTTCTCTGTTCCAGAACTACCCTTGTTGGCTTGAAGCAACATCCTCCTTATCATCCGGTTGGATGCTGATTGATGGTTCCAGAACTACCCTTGTTGGCTTGAAGCTCATAACACCGCTGTTATGGCTGTGTTATGAGATTCTGTTCCAGAACTACCCTTGTTGGCTTGAAGCCCGGTCTGAGCCATGATCAGATCGAACGGGAAGGGGAGTTCCAGAACTACCCTTGTTGGCTTGAAGCAGCGATCCCGACCGCTGGAGAGGACTCGAAGCGAGCGGTTCCAGAACTACCCTTGTTGGCTTGAAGCGGCGTGACAGACTCTCCATCAGAGGCCTGCCGGAGCGCGAGTTCCAGAACTACCCTTGTTGGCTTGAAGCCTACACGTCTACAGTGATGAGGTGCCGGATAACGCTGGTTCCAGAACTACCCTTGTTGGCTTGAAGCGTTGACGGCGAGTCCTACGAGACGCAGATTTGGGGCAAGTTCCAGAACTACCCTTGTTGGCTTGAAGCAGGATACTCTCGATGATGGGCTCGGCTTCGGCACGGGTTCCAGAACTACCCTTGTTGGCTTGAAGCGGTCGGTCTCACTGGCCCACAGTGGTACTCTGCGTCCGTTCCAGAACTACCCTTGTTGGCTTGAAGCCTCAGACTGAGCAGCGGCCCGACCAACAGCCCCGTGTTCCAGAACTACCCTTGTTGGCTTGAAGCGTCGGCTCCGAGGTCGACGGAGTGATCCTCTCCGTTCCAGAACTACCCTTGTTGGCTTGAAGCCGTCGACGAAACATTACTACCGTTAGTTGTGAGACAGTTCCAGAACTACCCTTGTTGGCTTGAAGNGAACTACCCTTGTTGGCTTGAAGCCGTCGACGAAACATTACTACCGTTAGTTGTGAGACAGTTCCAGAACTACCCTTGTTGGCTTGAAGCGAAGATAACATCGAGTGGGCGATGGACCGGATCGCGTTCCAGAACTACCCTTGTTGGCTTGAAGCACGTGTTTGGAATGGCGTACTTGACCCTCATGGAAACGTTCCAGAACTACCCTTGTTGGCTTGAAGCGGTCTGTCGTGGATGACCCGAACCAAGACCCGACGGGTTCCAGAACTACCCTTGTTGGCTTGAAGCGAGAACGAGGAAGCCACGTTCTACGTCGAGAAAAGCGTTCCAGAACTACCCTTGTTGGCTTGAAGCGCCGACCACGGGGCCGGCTCGAGATATTCGTTCTCGTTCCAGAACTACCCTTGTTGGCTTGAAGCGAGACAGAGACATCGTCCAGGTCGACCAGCGACAAGAGTTCCAGAACTACCCTTGTTGGCTTGAAGCGAGCGCGCCGTATCCGACGAGCGGCGTGCACTCGGGTTCCAGAACTACCCTTGTTGGCTTGAAGCTCTCGCGGGGTAGCGACGCCGTGCTGTTCGATGTGCCCGTTCCAGAACTACCCTTGTTGGCTTGAAGCACGCTCCTCTTCGTCCTGATCATCGTCACTGTCGCTGGTTCCAGAACTACCCTTGTTGGCTTGAAGCGTCGAGCAACTGTCGAGCGACCCGAGCCAGGCGGTTCCAGAACTACCCTTGTTGGCTTGAAGCCCAGCGCGGTTTAGAGAGGATCTGGACGAGCGCGAGTTCCAGAACTACCCTTGTTGGCTCGAAGCATGGTCCTCATTATGGGGGCTATAGCCCTAGTCGTCGTTCCAAGACTACCCTCGTTGGCTTGAAGCATGCGCGAAATCGACATGGATGGCTTCATCGGATACGTTCCAGAACTACCCTTGCAGGCTCGAAGTGAAATGGGGCAGGATACATTTAGTGCGGTAGGAGCCGTTCCAGAACTACCTTTGTAGGCTTGAAGCCAACTGCGTCGCTCGACGACGTCGTCGATCTGTGGTTCCAGAACTACCCCTGTAGGTTCGAAGTGTCCGCTCCCACGTCGTGTGACCGGCAGGTACCTACCAGTCGTGTCATAATTTTTTTATTCGTGAAAAATAAGTACTGTCTATGCGCATTCTCGTACGGCTGCGTGCTGATGCGGACGCAGTATATAATCCAGAATACCACAATAAGCTTCGGGGGGTGATCTGGAACGCCCTTTCAGGGACACCATTTTATGACCTTCACGACGATCGTTCTGTCCCTGCATTTTGTTTCTCGAATATCTTTCCAGTGAAACAGATTACAGAGGGAGATATCAGACACGTTCTCGTGTCTTCCCATCACGAAGATTTGATACGAGTCCTGGCTGATCGATTCGATCCCGGAACTGAATTCAACGTCGGAGAGATGGCGTTTCACGTTGATGGTCGCAGCGTACTATCGCCTGATGTCGGAGAAACTGGCTCTAGTGGAACCCTTCGAACAGATACTGGTGTGTATATCCCGCTACCTGAGGAGCGGTGGGACGAATATGGTATCGAGACCGATGCCAACGCCGAGCAAATCGGATGGAGCCCAGATCATTCGCTGGAGATTTTCCTCGAGCGAGTGCGGGAGAACTTAGCCTGGAAGCACGACACGATCTGTCCGGACTACTTGGATACGGTCTCGCCAGAGACGGAGTTGTTCACAGATCTTGCACCGCAGAAGACGTACACCGTTGACGTTCCGGTTACGTCGAACAACACCTACGAGTACACGTTTTTGGTAACCAAGTGGGAGTTCGAGTACACCGTCCGGAATGAGGATCATCGTCGATGGCTGAATCTTCTGCTCGATACCGGCATTGGGTGGCGGAATCAGCTCGGATTTGGGTTCGTCAACCTGGAGGACGAAGACTAATGTCGCAAGCGACTACCGAGGAAGACGAACTGATCAGTACGGTTCTCGAGGAAGTCCCGGATCGGCCAGTGTCGAGTTTGTACGATGTGGCCTGTCTATATACGGCGTGTGATCGGTACAGCCGTCTGGCAGAGTCAACGATACCGGAAACAATGGATTCCGAAGCGGTCAGCAAAGTCACGGTCGCGACGGATCTGCTCCCCGAGGAGGAATCAAACAGTATCGTTGCAGCCAGAGTCGACCTGTCGGGACAGGACCCGGAGCTTGCAGACTCGCCCGTAGGGGTCCAAAACTACACGGAAGACAACCGATTCAAACTCGGGTATCTGAAAAATCAACGGAAGACCTCGAGTGCGACGGACTACTCGATTACGAATCACTCGGGGACATCGGAAACTGATGTCGAAACGATCGCACACGATTCTTGGGGGAACCGCTTCCTCCGTGGTCGGTTCGAGGTTTGGCCGCATCGTGATGGTGCCCAGAAGATCGCAGAGTCGCATCCCGATGGAGAGATCATTCACCAGCTAGCAGCACTTGGTGAGGACGAGGACGCGATGGAAGAGCTCGCGGAGGCCTTGCTCAATACGGTTGATTTTGAGGAGACGCGTGCTCTCGTAACAGTGAAAATCAGACTCGAGGATGATGGTGACTTCCTTTGGCCTGGTGAAATTCCCGTTTTGAACGAGGCCGCCTACGAATGTCGGCGGGAACATTTTCGCGACGGTATTTCGATGTCTGATGCCGAGCCGACTGGTGAGGGAACTGGATTCATCACTGGTACTGATGGCCATGTCATCGGCGGGTCCCCTGGCATTCTTGGTCAATTTGGCAAGCTCCAACCAGAGCTGTTCCCAGACCTCAACAAGGATGATGCGTGGCGATCGCGTCCACTCAAGCCTAAGACAGCAATTGTAGTCGATCGCTTTGGGAGCATTATAGACGAATTCTATACGGGGTTTCAGGGGGTTCGGTTCTACTTGCTTCCGTATCCAGAAACAGAACTTACAGCAGAGACGTTCAGCCGATTCTACACGGACGTTTACAAGCGACTGGAGGGAGCAAGCGAATCCGAGTTTGAGGATGAGATCATCGAGCTATTCGAGCGAAAGGTCGATATCGACCGTCTCGTCGAGAAGTCTGCAGCCAGTTCGGACGTTCTCGAGGAGTTCTTGGGAGACCTCGAGGAGGAAGGAGAAGGAGGATTGACTACCTTCGATGGGTACGATACGTGGTTACGTGTCTACGGACTCTCGGTCGCGAAGGGGCTGGATCCAACGCAGGTCTTCGTCGACGAGCCAGCAATTTCGCTTGGGTCTCTCACCGACCTCGAGGCAGCGTATCACAACCTCGGGATTTCGCTCCAGGAGTCTGAGCTCTTTGGCGATCTGGTCGAGAGAACCGACTATGTACGACCAAGCCAGGATGTCGCAAAAGAGGTCCTCGGTGGACGGTGGTTCTATTCCACGATCGCAACGTCACCAGATCCAGATGATACCAGTGATACTGATCCAGCGCCTGATGACGCCTTCCTAAGTCTGGCTGGCAATCTCGTGAAAGGCAACAAAATAAACGCAGACCAACTTATCGAACTCTTCACGCTCAAGATTGAGCGCGAGTTTCGGAATAATCAATCGAATGGCAACGGCGAATTTCCCTCAAACGTTGTCCTTGGGCAATACGCTCGGTTAATTGCACTGGCGAACACGAATTTGTTGTCAGAAAGTAATATACGGTATACATGTGAACACAGTGGTGCGTTCATGGACTCGAGTACTACTGGTGACCTGTCACGGGAAACCAGACTGGAACATTTCATCGAGGAACACGATGCGTTAGCGACGCCGGAAGCAAGAGCAGTGTTCCTTCTGGGTGGGTTAGTTGGACGTCTCACAGCCTTCCAACACCGTGAAAATGTCTCGCGGAAGCTGGTTGAACAGCACCCACCGTCGTCGATCACCAAACAATCGATAACGTCTGTAACCTGCCAGGTGATGGAGAAGAATGAAACCTACGCGCAGATGGAAGAGGGGCGAGGGAACATGAATAAGCGATATGTTTCACGCCTCGCGGATACGATGCTGGACAAACAGCCAACGTCCTGGAATCTTGTAACACAAGAGATGCGGTGGCTGTACAGTCTGGGCGTCGCATATGGAAAATCCGACACATCAAACTACACCGAAGAGTCGCCGGACTCGGAATAGCGCCTACAGAATCCTATCTGAATCGATAGAACACAGAACATCGGACGATCAAAACCAGAACTCAACAACGACACCATGGCAGACACAACTGCAACCAACGGAAACGAAGTAACGAACCGCTCTGAAATTGTTTTCCTCTACGACGCTGAAGACGCTAACCCGAACGGCAACCCGCTGTCAGCAAACGACCGACCGAGGATCGACGAAAACACACAGCAAGCGGTCGTCACCGACGTCCGACTGAAGCGCTTCATTCGAGACCAGCTCCACGACGACGGTCTTGGTGTGTATATTCGGAATCCTGCGAAAGAAGGTGAGCAGGGACGAACTCGGGACGACCTCTTCTTGGATCTTCTCGAGGTCACCCAAGACGAATTGAAAGAGATGGAAGCCGAAGAGATATTTGATACCTTCCTTGCGAAGGCTACAGACGTTCGGTACTTCGGTGCGACGTTGTCTTTCGATGATACTGTCCAGAAAGCATTAGAAGATGCGGAGATCTCGACGCCGCAGTATACGGGGCCACTTCAGTTCAGCCACGGGCGTAGTATGCACGAGGTTGTCGAGAATTCGGAAAGTAAGAAACTGTCCGTGACGATCCAGAACGACGCAGATGACGAGCAAGGGACGTTTGCGGAAGACAACCGTCTCCAGTATGCTCTAATCAACTTCCATGGGATCCTCAACGAGGTCAACGGATCCATGACCGGACTCTCTCAGACCGATGTCGAACGACTGGACACGGTCATCTGGCGATCACTGAAAAACCAGACGCTGACTCGGTCGAAGATGGGACACCAACCGCGTCTGTACCTCCGTGTGGAATTCGACTCCGGATACCACGAGGGCGATCTCGATGACTTGCTGAGTATTGATGCGGATGAATCCGCGTCGCCACGCGAGATGAGAGACATCAGCGACGTTACGATCCAGATCGATGATTTAGTTGCTCGGCTGGCAAGCCAGTCTGTCTCTGACCGGATCAACACGATTCGAGCCCACGCTAACCGGTATGTCTCCGTCAGCTACGATGGCGAGATTGGGGGCCCAGACTTGTTGTATAGTGCCTTGGAAGAAGTCGGGGACGTCCAGGTCATTGACCCATACGAGCAAAACGAAAACTGATGACCTCCGCATCGCCTCCCGAAGCGATTTCGTTCACGATTAGTGGTGAGTGGGCTCACTTCAGGCGAATAGATACGACAACAGCCAAGCAAACATATCGTGTCATCCCAAGAACGACCGTTATCGGACTACTGGCCGGCATTCTCGGTTACGACCGCGATAGTTACTACGATGATTTCCACCCGGACAAGTGCGACATCGCGGTCTCCCTTGAGACAGAAGTGTCAACGATGGCTGTGCCACAGACCGAACTCACTACGGAGGGGGCATACCGGAGTAGTCGTGGCGGACACGATGTCGAAGCTGCATTTCTGAAAGTAGAGAAAACGCTTGAGGACCGACAGCGAAATTTCTACGAATACCTAACAGACATGAGCTATCGGATTGACGTGTGCCACTCTGACGCCGAAATAAGGGCCGACCTGCATGACATGTTGTCTGCAGGCGAATCAGTGTACACGCCGTCTCTTGGGAAAAGTGAGTGTCTCGCGTCGATCTCCTATCATGGGAAATCTGAGACAGTATCTGTTGAGTCGGATGTCGCTCACTCTGTTGTGCCGCTGGACGCTGCGGTTCCAACTGGCCAACACATCGCGACAGAACGATCACCGCGGCATATGGTTCGTGATGGGCGATCGCGACGCACAACTGATTTTGGAGCGTATGCGTATCGCAAAGATGGAACCACGAACTCCCTCGAAGTAAGAGACGAAGCAACTGTGTTCGAGATTCATGATCGGCCTGTAACATTCATGTAGACATGACCGATCTATCTGTTCCACCAATTCTCGCCCGACCGCGGTCCGCTGCCGACTCCGAGCCGAACGAGCTCGAGCCCCACCTGCGGGATGTCCGAGAGCGGGCACTCGAGTTGCTCCCCGACTGTCGCGAGGAGCTTACAACGGTTGTGTCGGTTGCCGCTTACCTACATGACTTTGGGAAACTGAACGGTTTTTTCCAGAGATATATCCACGCTCGGGACCGCGGTGAAGGTGCAATCTCGATCTCGAGGAAGAAACGGAGTCACGCGTATCTGGGAGCACTTGCCTGTCAGCATGTGCTTCGGCAGTACGGCCTTTCCGATCATTGGCAGGCGGTCGGGTTTTTTGCGGTTGCAAAGCACCACGCGACAGCACTGGCTGATTTCCGAAAAGTCAGCGAGTACATGGGGGAAACCGAGTTCGGTCCATTTACCAGCGTTATCCCGACGAAGCAGTTAGAAACCATAGTCACGAACGAGTCATTACGAAATGCTGCTGGAGAAATGCTCTCGGAGGCACGTCCAGACAATGTTTCTGCAGCAGAGGCTTTCAGAGAGTTCGTTTCTGACTTTAAGCGAAAAGAAACGACGACAGCGCTTGCTGACTTTCGTCCCACAGATTCCGGCAGCAAAGAGTATGTGCATCTTCTTCGTGTTTGGAGTACACTCACCTGCGCGGACAAACTAAGTTCGGCAGGTCTCCCAAACCGCTCTCCAAAGCCAATTGATCCGGATCACATCACGGATCATGTTGAGGTGTTTCCGGAACAAGAAGGTATCAAAGGCACACTCAACGATCGACGAGAAGCAGCCAGAAAAGCCTGCACAGGAAGAGCTGAGGAATTCCTCGAATCAGGGAACAAACTCGCTCGGATTACGCTTCCAACCGGCTTTGGGAAGACCCTAACAGGCACGCAGACTGCACTGAAGGTAGCACAGATCAAAGGCGGCCGGGTTATCTATGCTCTCCCGTACACGTCGATCATCGATCAAACAGACGAGCTCTTCCAGGAGGTCTTCGATCTGTCGCCGCTCGAAGAACGGTATACGGTCCACCACTACCTCGCAGAAACACGGACACGAACAGGGAGTCTACCTGACGGAGACGCCCCATCATACCTTGATCAGCAACTTCTTGCGGAAACTTGGCAATCAGATCTCATACTAACGACCTTCGTACAGCTATTCGAGTCACTCACCAGTCCCACGAACAAGCAGTCATTGAAACTTCCTGCACTCCAGGATAGTGTTATCGTCGTCGACGAACCGCAGGCGCTGTCCCATTCGTGGTGGCGCTTAATTTCACACCTCTGTCGCCTCCTGTGTGAGTACTACAATATACACGTCATATTCATGACTGCGACACAACCCGGACTGTTCCAACATGATGATCAGGTCTCAACACCGTTTGAATTTCTCCCAGTCGCTACACCGTACTACAGTCTGATCGAGGACC
>NZ_AOIN01000081.1 GCF_000337135.1 Natrialba chahannaoensis JCM 10990 | reverse complement strand
GCATTTTGTAACCCGCGTGTGGTGACTTGGCTTCCAATTAAGCAATTACTACTACGACGACTTAACATTACCGCTGCATAGGTATCGCTGCAATACAATCCAGAGCACAATTGAATTGAGTGCTCACACTTCAGCCCATTTTGACTCAGTAGTGAATCTCAACGATGAGCTCAAGAAGATAGCTCAAGCCCGACTATTTCGGACGTCTGAATACGGTGAAATTGTCGACCAGTTAGTTGACCGTGCTCGAGGAGAAGTTGTGCTATCAACACTAACGACGCGACTTCGACCGATTGATCGAAAGCTTCTGCTTTCTGCGATTGAGCAACTAACCGATTGTGAAGAGACAACTCTCTACGTCATTTCGACACAACTGATCGAAGCGGGGGTTGACGTGAGTTTCGATCGCCTCTACCGCGATATTGCACCAGTCCCCTCGATCGTACAAGCAGCGGGCCGGTGTAATCGAGAATTCGGATCTAAAACGAGTACCGTGACCGTTTGGCGGTTAGCAAACTCTAATGCGACGGGGTATCCACCAAGCCAGCAGATATACACCGGGACGTACGATCTTTTGTACCCTACTCGAGAGGCTCTCAAATCTCACAGATCCACGGCTGAAAGTACTATTTCAGAAGCGACAATGGTCGATAGCGTCGTTGATACGTACTATGAACAATTGCACTCGCTTGCTTCACCCGGCGATCAAGACCTCGTTGCAGCTGTCCAGAACGCCAGGTTTGGATCGTTATCCAAAGAGTCGCTCATCAGCGAGAACTATCGCACGGCCGATGTCGTTGTTTGCGTCGATGCCATCGACCTCAAGCTCGTGACGATGTACAAGCAAGCTCTCAGTGAAGGGTACCACGACTGGAGCACCGCTATCCAGCGTCATCTATCTTCGAGGACGATATCGCTCCCACTACGCGACACAAATGTGTCACATCAAGCGATCAATTCGATAACTGACGGTAGGTACTATTACGTTGACGCGACTGACTCTCCATCAAGATATGCGCTGGAAACGGCATCTGGATTGCGAATAGGGGACATTCCCGACCAGACCTCATTTTGAGGTGATCAACAGAAGGTTCGAGGCCATAGGTAAATTCTCACCTCAGTCGGGGGAAGAATGTGTTCCATCGACCCCCCATGTCTGAGCGGTTATTGGAGGTCGACGGAATCAGTGGCTCAGAGAACGTATGTTTAAGCCCCAAGGGCCGAGATGTCGGGATGGTTCCAGTACTACCCTTGTGGGCTCGAAGCACCGACGCCGACGGTGTGGGGGAACTATGAACTGGTTCCAGTACTACCCTTGTGGGCTCGAAGCCGGATATGACGGAGGAGAACATGGCCCCCACTTACGGTTCCAGTACTACCCTTGTGGGCTCGAAGCCAGAACCAACTCGAACAGATCGACTACGTCGGCCAGGGTTCCAGTACTACCCTTGTGGGCTCGAAGCCGGCTTAGACTCTCTCGCGGAACAGCAGCAGGATGGTTCCAGTACTACCCTTGTGGGCTCGAAGCTACAGAGACAGACATGAGCGACGACAACGGCGGCGGTTCCAGTACTACCCTTGTGGGCTCGAAGCGAGTACTCTGCCTGCTGGCGTGATTGCTGCGAGCAGTTCCAGTACTACCCTTGTGGGCTCGAAGCCTTCACGGTGCCAGGGAAGGCCGACATGAGCGCCTTGTTCCAGTACTACCCTTGTGGGCTCGAAGCACGGATCCGAGCGTCAACGTCACACTCGACATGCCAGTTCCAGTACTACCCTTATGGGCTCGAAGCCGACGACATCATTGAACACCTACTATTCCATGGTGGGTTCCAGTACTACCCTTGTGGGCTCGAAGCTGGTCGATCGTCAGCGGCGTCTCGTCGACGTCCGCGCGTTCCAGTACTACCCTTGTGGGCTCGAAGCACTGACTACTCGGTAACGACAGACGCCGACGAGGCAAAGTTCCAGTACTACCCTTGTGGGCTCGAAGCGTCGGTATCGGGATGTTGGGGCAACTGTTCGACATTGTTCCAGTACTACCCTTGTAGGCTCGAAGCGAGGAGGGCCTATTTCTTGGCGACGGCCTCGGCGATGGTTCCAGTACTACCCTTGTAGGCTCGAAGCACCGATACTGCGATCGTCCAGATCCCGACGCTCATCGTTCCAGTACTACCCTTGTAGGCTCGAAGCTCCGAGAGCACCACTGCTGCACGCTTCTCATCAACCGGCTCCAGTACTACCCTTGTAGGCTCGAAGCGAGGATTGCGTCCAGGTCGTCACACAGTGGGGAGGCTGTTCCAGAACTAACTTTGTGTGCTAAAAATCGACGCACACTCGATGTCTCTCCCGACTATGCTGATGCCATCCTCGATATGCACGTCGTCATGACGGCTTAACCTACCGGAGACCTCTTAGTCCGAGCACGATAGTAGTCAGACCCGCTCTTCGGTTCGCGAGGTCCGGTCACGAATCTCGTTGACGGCCTCGGCAGCCGTCTGCCCCTGGCCCAGCTGGATTTCGGTCTGACTCGAGTCGCTCTGGACTTCGCGCACCTGGTACGGACCATCACCGGGCAATGCGTCGGGGTCGATTGCGTCGATCACCGACCACTCGACCGCGTCGTGTGGCACTGTCACCGAGGCCTCGACGATCGACTGGCCAGTTTCCTCGACGAGATACAACGCAACCTGGTCGCACATCTGCTGGCTCGCGAGGCCGGGGATGTCCTCGACGACTGTCCGTGCGTCCTCTTCGTTCTCGATGTCCGGCTGCGTGTACTCGCCACGAGGCTTGACATCGGCATCGATGCGGATCGTCTGGCCGTCTGTGAGGTCACCGTTCTCGAGTGCCCGAATCCGCGGTGTGCCGTCCTCGGTCGTGTGCCGGAGCTGGTAGTCCGATCCTTGTTCGAACGTTTCCTCGCCATCCGTGTCGGTAATCTCGACCTTCCCCTCGACGACCTTGCCGTCGAACGGCAGATCCACCCACTCGCCGAGTTCGACGTCGACGAGCTGGCGACTCACTCGATGAGCGCCGCCGTAGAC
>NZ_AOIN01000080.1:99625-112201 GCF_000337135.1 Natrialba chahannaoensis JCM 10990 | reverse complement strand
GTGTAGTCGCTTCGAAGCCCTTGGTCGGCGTTTCGTCGTCGCGGGTGGCATTCGAACGTCCGATGCCGACGCGAGCACGTGCCTCGGTCGCTGGCTCGCTGTACTCGAGTGTATGTTCGAGGGCATCTTCGACTGTGTCATACTCGTCGGTGCCGTCGACGCCGATTCCGAGCTCAGCCAGCCCTGTACCGTCGTTGGTCTCGACGGAAAGCGTAATTCCCTGGATTGACACCGGCGTCGTGATCGGGACTGTTTCGAGACGGGCAGCATCAGGATACAGCGCCGGGTTCGGCAGCGCGTAGTTTTCGTTGACTTCATCCGAGCTGTTGACCTCGTGGCCGAAACGGTCGTCCCAGAGACCAACACAGTCAATCCTGATGAGTTGTTCATCCTCGTCTACCGCTTCAATGCGAAGTGAGTGTGTCCCAGGCTCGAGTGAGAAGTCTGCTCTGTGGTCGTCCCAGTACATGCCTTCGCCACGGTCGATAGTAAGGTATTCTTGGACAACTTCACCATTGAGTACGATCCGATATCCGTTAGTCACACCGTCCCGATCTTCGTATCTGACGGCAGTCACCCCCTCCTCTTCTGGGATTTCGTGTTCAACCTCGAACTCCCACTCAACGTATTGATCGGCACCGACGTTCAGAACCGCCGCTTCACCGTAGTTGTACTCGTCACCCTCAATTAACCCGGCACTCGAGTCGTCACTGGCGTTGATCACATCACCGAAGAACCCAGTTTGGTGCGTCTTGAGTTGGTTCTCTTCACCGTCAAAGAATAGCGGAGAGTCGTCCGGGATCGTCTCAAGCGCTTGCTGCAGTTCGGCACTGATCTCGGCAAACTGCAGCACGACATCTTCGTCGATGTCCGCTGCTGGATCGTCGACGTCGGCAATGTAGTCCGTGTACTCCTCGATGATGTACTCGATGAACTCATGCGTCTCTTCGAGTTCGACGTCTTCGATGACACGGCGATCGAGTTGTGTCCCGCCACGGCCTTCGAGCGTCGTTTGGCCTGGTTCGAGCTGGCGATGCTCGAGTGTGCTGATCGGGTCCCGGGACTCGTCATGCCAGACACGCAGGTCGGCGTCGTTGAACTTATCCGAGTGCCACTTGCTGTCATGTGGGACTGGGAGATTAACACGTGGGTAGCCGTTGACTGTCGGCTGTCGAGACGCGCCGTCGAGCACCTGCGGACTGAGTGCCGTCCCGCTGGGATGGTCGACCTCGACGTACCAGCCACGTGGTGGGACAGCGCGATGGTTGAGCCCCAGTCCCTCAGTTTCGATCGCGTCGCTCAGCTCGCTGTCTGCGTGGACCCACTGTGTTTGTGTACGAAGCATATACACGTACTCCTGGTCGGGCGAAATCGCACCGTCATCAGTGAAGTCCATGGAATCCTCTCCAACCGATCCAACGAGTCGGCCTGGACTGCCGCCATAGTCGTAGTCAGTCCGGCGTCGATAGATTTGATACGAGCCGCGGAAGTCCGAATTGTCTGTCCATGAGACATCGGCTACGAGGTCCTCAATCGAGACAGTAACATCCGAGGCGGGAACGATCTTTGTCAACTCTTCAGCTGAGAGCCAGCGGCCAGTCCGGTAGTCGGTCTGTGTGCGGATCCTGACGCTGTATTGCTCACCGTCGACGAGGTCCGTGATCGTGTGTTCGTGGACATCATCCCAGGCAACCGTCGCTTCGTGTTCGTAGTGGGGGTGATCTCCGCCGGGATCGTCGTCTCGGAGTTCAATTCGATATTCGCCGTTGTTCGCGACCTCATCGAACGCCGCGGTCATTTCGCTCTGCACGGAGGCGTCGAGTGAGAGGGTGCTGGCATCCGGTAGGTCGGTGATGAATGTGACTGGCATTATTGGTCCTCCCTCGCGGTTGCATCGTTAGTGAACGTCTCAGCAGTCGCTCCGTAGAGTTTCCCGTCGAGCAGTTTGGTCGTCACGAACTCAACGGTCTCTCCTTCGTTGACGGGGTCGAGATCATCACCGTCCTGCTCGTAGCTGCCCTCGTCGTCCTCGCGCAACAGTAGCCGGTATCCACTTGAGTTGTTGCTCGGGTCGGTTGCTTGGATGGTGGCGTGTCGGCCGTCGACGTCGATGACTTCCATGTCCTCAAGCGCTGGGAGGTTGGTTGTTGCCCTCTCCGTGCCACTCTCGGCGGTTGCATCGCCTGTGTCGCGCATGAGTTGGTACGTGTACTCCTGGCCGTCGAGATCGGCATCGGTGTCGGTGTAGGATGTTGTACCAGGAGTGACGGACGTGACATCGGTGCCGTCGCGTGAGACTGTGATAGAACCGTCCGAGTTGTTGTCTTCAGCTTCAAATTCGATCGTAATTTTCCGATCGCCACCTATGGCTGAACCGAGGGTTGGGGATGGTAAGTCAGTTGTATCGAAGTCTTCGTTCGATAGATCGGTCGTTGCCTGGGCGTTTTCTGCTGTGATACGGTAATAGTACGTCTGGCCATTGATTAGGCCAGAATCGGAGTATCCGTTTGAGGATGTTGACGTGATATGCGTGTAATCCGATTGTGTCGACCCCGATGATGTCGATCGGTAAATGTGGAACTCATCACCATCACCACTCATCGACACATCAATTTCACTCATTCCCTGCGTCGAGACGCTGACCGATGGCTGCATTGGCGCGGTGAGCGCATTTTCCGTACTGGTCGAATCGGTTTCTTCACCGGTAGCATCGACTCCGGTTACGGTGTAGTAGTATCGTGTATCAGTGGACACCGATGAATCTGTATATGACGTTGAACTGGTTGAAGCATATGGCGAACCGCTCGTGGATACGTTGGAACTGGTACTGCGGTAGATGTTGTAGTTGACTACGTTTTCACCGCTATTCCAATTGAGATCAATCGATTCGTCGTCATACTGAACCTGTAGACCGATTGGTGGTTCAGCCGCTTCGACATACTCAATCGTTACTTCGCCATCGCTACCGCTTCCCCAGTTAGAACCGCGGCTGTTGGAAGTGTTAGTAAAACCACTACCAATGTAGTTAGAGCCACCACCACCACCGTATCCGACGAAGTGGCCACTGCCACGTTCAGCAGCCCCAGAACCACCACCGTAATACCCNCCAATGTAGTTAGAGCCACCACCACCACCGTATCCGACGAAGTGGCCACTGCCACGTTCAGCAGCCCCAGAACCACCACCGTAATACCCACCCCCGCCCGCACCACCGCACATAGATGCGGTAGCATCCGCGTCACCACCGTATAGCAATTCTCCGTCTTCCCCGTAACGGTAGGATGTTTGCGATTCGTCTTCGGGAATGCCACCTTCACCGCCTTCACTCTGCGTACCACCGCCACCGCCGTAGGGTTCCATCTCCCCCCAAGCCCCTTCGTTCGCACCGCCAGCGCCTCCATCGCCTGCGAAGTCATCACGGCCACCATCGGAACCACCGCCGCCACCGCCGCCAGCTACTAAGATCCGATCAGAGAGATCTGTTCCGCCGAATCTAATATCAGTGGCCCCACCGCCTCCACCGGCCGGATCGTCACGGTCCGTGCTAATGTCTCCACCACCGTTGAAACCGCCCACTTCGGGTTCACCNCCTTCGACGTATCCCCCCGGCCCACCGACAGCCATACCAGATCCGCCTGCTGCACCATACAGTTTGAAAACCGCCTCTTCGACATTATCAGGTACTGTCCATGTATACGTCCCAGGATCGTCAAAAGTGGCTGTGTTCACCATCTATTTCCTCCCCTCATTTCGAGACACCAGCCCCTTCGCAGCCTGTGGATCAACGAGTGTCTCTGCCGCGATCGGCGTGAGCCAGTCCTCGAGTGGACCCGGGACTGGTCCCATTTCGCCCTCGGGGATGTCGAAGAGCACCGACTCGGCACCCCGTGAGAGGATCGCGTCCAACGCGAACAGGTCGGCGTCGACATCGAACGTCAGCTGCGCTTTGTCGCGGACCATCGCGACCTCTTGGAGGTCGACATCCCAGAGCTCCACGTCGGCGGGCTGGTCGAGGTCGACGTCGCTCCAAGATTCGATACTCGAGTCCCACTTCTCGGCTTCAATCGTGCCTTCGGTCTCGTCGAGGCGAAATCGCACGAGGCCGTTGTCCAGGACGATCTCCGACTCGAAGTCGTGCAGGGTGCTGAACAGGGACTGCCAGACGCGAACGCGTCCGTCGGCGTTTTCGAGGTACTTCTCGTCCTCGCCGCGAGTGTCGTACGCGGCGCAGTCGACCGGTGCCTCGTCCGAGTAGGCGACCTCGTAGACAAGCGTCGGATCCTCCACACCGACCTCTGCCTCGCCGTCGGCGAGATTGTAGATGTCGACGTCGCCGAACTCCGAGGCGCGCGTCTCGATCGGTTCTGCCGGCGCTCGGTCCTGTGTCTCGCCGTCGAACCATTGGACCTTGCGCGCCGCTGCGGGGACGCCGACCAGCGCTGTCGTGTCGTTGCCGAACTCGTGGTCGGCCTGGCGTGTATTCGACTCGATGGCGCGGTAGCTGTTCTGCTGTGTTCCCTTGCGCGTGAGTTCGAGATCCCAGACGTAGATGTCGTGGGCGTTCGCGTGAGCTGGCGGCACCGACGCTGACTCGATCTCGTAGTACCCCGCGTCGGGGTAGCGTCCATCCTCTTGGAACAGCGGCAGGGCCTCGATCGAGGAGTTCGCGAGTTCGCGCAGTTCCTCGGCATGGAGTCGGGAGTGCCAACTACCAGCGCGGAACTGGCCATCAAGCGAAAGGTCTGGCGCAGCACTCGAGAGCTGATCGACGACGGCTTCGTCGCCTTCGAGGACGCCGGCCTGGGCGAGTCGTGATTCGAGGCTGTCCGATTCACCAGTCTGACTGGCTTCTTCGATGGGGATTTTGTACAAGTACTTCATAACAAAAGCTCACCAGTCGGGGGTGTACTCGCCGAGTTCGGCGACCACTTCGTCGACGGCGTCCTGGACGTCGTCGAGTGCGTCGTCGACGTTCGGGACCGTCGCCGTTCGGACTAGCGTCAGCGTGATGCTGATCTCCGCGTGGTCCTCTTTCGAAATCGTGTGACCCTGAACCGCAACTGTGATCGGCTCGCCGAACGGACCTGCGGAGTCCGAGTACGTGCCGTCAGTGTGGCCGCGGATGTGGAGACGGGTCTGCCCGCCGCTGTCGCTGCGCGTCTCGTTAAGCCAGTGGCGGAGGACATCCACCTGCGCGTCGAGGTCGCCGGACGCAGCGTCGTACTGCGTTGACTCACCGTCCGCGGAACCGTCGCCCCACTGCGTCGTCTCCTCGGCACCACGAGTCGCACTAACCGTGATCGAGTCGGTGCCGGCCCCACCGTCGATATGGTACCCTTCGCGTCGGCCGAAGTCACTACTCGATACGGGATCGGTTAGGGCGTTGGGGGCGATATCGAACGCTTCGGTGACGTACTGACCACGTTCGGCGAGCACGTACGAGCGGTCAAGCTCGTCGGTCGTCTCGAGATCAGTGCTGAGGACGAACACACCCATCTCGTCGGTGCCACTAATCGGGTCGATTTCGAGAACAACGCGGTCAGTAAGCATGAACAGTCACCTCAGGCTGATTGTCAGACTTGCCAAACGATTTAGGCGTGCGCGGACCGATAGAACGAGTATGGGCCACCAGACGACGCCAGAGCCGGCACCCCTTGCTGAGACCGAGACCGGCGGCGAGGAGTCGGAGGAGACGTGGGGCGAGGCGCTTGGCCGCAACCCGGTCGTGCAAACGCTTGCGATTATGATGGCAGTCTCTATCCTGGGGTGGAGTGCGACCGGTGGTCAGGGCATCCCCGACGACTTCGCGGTCGCGATGCCTGTCTTCGATCCCTGGTGGTCGCTCATCACCGCGACGTACGGGCACCTGGACACCGCACACCTCATTTCCAACGCGACGATGGTCGCCGTTGCCGGCGGCCTGATCTCGTTGTACTCGTCCGCGATTCGCTTCCACTTGTTCTTTCTCACGACCGGCGTTCTCTCGTCGATCAGCCAGGTCTACATTGCCGACGCCTTCGGGACGTCGCTCGCCGTGATCGGTGCGAGTGGGAGTGCGTTCGCCCTGGGTGGCTACATCATCGGGTCGGTCTCCACCGCCGGCGACTCCGAGAAGAGTGGCTCGTTCGGTCCGGTTGCCGTCCTCGTGTTGCTCGCTGCTGGCGGTGTAACGATCTGGATGTCGCCGCCAGGAACGGCGTTCGGATCCCACTTCGTCGGCGCACTGCTCGGGTTGATCGCCGGCCGGCTCCATCTCCTGCGGGCTCGGTGACCCAGTCATCGGAACGCCCTCTCTAGGTCTTCGATCCTGTCGACCGCGTCGTCCAGTTCGCTCTCGAGTTCGTCGTAGGCCCCATCCAGTTCTCGCTCGAGGTCGTCGATCACGTCGGCCACCTCTCGGATCCGATCAACCACGACCTCCATGTCAAACGTCTGCGTCACGTTGACCTGCTCGATCGTCGGCCCCTGCGGAGCCGCAACCGCTGTCGAACTCGCTTGCGGGCTCGCGGCCTCTCCAGCGGCCGACGGTCCTGAATCAGCCAAACCACCGAGGCGCTCGCCGATGTCCGTCCGGCTATCTCGCCAGGAGTTGATCTGATCCTCCATCCACCGGTCGGCGTCGGCGAACGGTTCGCCGATGATCGGGATGTCCTCTGTCTCCTCGCGCGTCTGCTCTCTCGACCCACGTGTCCGATCCCAGATCGTATCCCACACGCCACCACCATTATCCTCACCACCGCCGAGATCGACGGCGTCCGGATCCGACATTGTGTCCGGGACACGTGTCTCCGGACCAGGTTCGTGTTGCCTCGTCTCGGTCGTGATTGATATTGTCGGCGGATCTTCGATCTCGAGTGGTGGAACGTCCTCGACAGGGAACGGTTCGACCTCCTCGAGTGGGTACGGTTCCTCGGGGTGGTCGACATCGAGCACGAGATCCTCGACGTGTTCGGTTTGGACGCCGAGTTCGAAGTCGTCGATCCGCTCTGTGTCGACGGCGATCTCGAACTGCTCGAGATCCTCCGTGTCCACGTCGACGCCGATGTCGTCGATCTCCTCACCCGAGACTGCGACCTCGACCGCGCCGATCTCGTCTGCAGCGACATCAACAGCGAGGTCGTCCGCGTCGACCGTGATGTCGTCGCCGGAGATCGCGTTACCGACGGCAGTTCCGACCGCCGAGCCAATCCCGGCACCGATGCCACTCGCAGCGCCGCCAGCGAGGCCACCAGCACCACCGAGGAGGTCGCCAAAGAGACCACCGCCGCCGTCACCGTCGATATCACCGTCCCAGCTTTCGAGGATCTCGAGGATGTCCTCCAGGTTGGCGTGGTTGTCGCGACTCCAGCGGTGTTCGCGTCGCGCACGGCGCTGTGCGCGACCACCACCGCCAGTTTGGGCAGACATCGTCCCACCGTCAGTCATACCGATCTCGGTTGACCCGATCTCAGACTCGATCTGCTGACGAGCATTTCGGAGTTCGCTGTCCGGGATGTCTATATCGACACGAGCAGTTGTACCGAACTCGTTCCCGTCAGTCATGGATAGCCTCGCTCTTGGGCACGGTCAGAAAGCAATTCGAGGTAGTCGACCGGTGTCTGCAGAATATCCGGGTAGCTCATTCCATGGGCGAGGGCGACGACGATGAGTTCGTCGAACCGCTCTCGCCCTCGCTCCTGTTTCCCGAGACGCCAGGCACACCGAGCGCGTTGGCCTTCGCCTCAGCCCAGTCAACAAACGCAGGGTGACACTGTCCGACGTCGGTGAACGTCTCCGAAAGGTCATCGCTGTGGTACGGTGCCGCCGCCGTGCTCGCTGCGACGAACCAGTTGCGCCGTTCCTTCTTCTCGACGTTTGACGGCATCTCGCGGTGCATGAGCGCTTCCTCGGCGGCAGTCATCGCACCGAGTTCGATCTCGGCGTCGGGTGACCAGCCTTCTTCATCGCGCTGCCACTCAAGTCCATCCTTGTAGTAACGCAGCCGATTGCGTCGGCCCTGCGTGTACGTGTACTCGTCCGTACCGCTGTCGAGTTCAGTGAGAGCGGCTTCGAGGGCGTCGATCTGATCAGCCAGTTCGTCGATCGCCTCATCGAGCGTGTACGCCTCGGTCGTGAGCATCAGGCGACCACCTCAACGTTGGCGACGTGGTAGTCGATCGGTTCGCTCAGGTCCTCGTCGGGGTTGACAAGGTTGCTCCAGTCGTAGCTGGTCGGTTGCATCCCTACGAGTTCGTAGCCGATCGTCTCACCCTGCCCGTTCTCGAACGTGAGTGTCCCGTCGACCTTGTCGACCACCTCCAGGTCGACACCGTCGCCGACGGCCATCTCGAGTTGGTCGGTCTTGGTCACGGTTGCGTCGCTCGCGAACGCCGGCTCGATTGCCGAGGCGACCGCGTCGAAGGGGTGCCGGGACTGACCGCGACGGAACCGTGCGAGGTTCGACAGCGATAGCGTTGCCGTCTGCATGAGTGTCTGCGCGGCGCCGTCGACATCGAGTTCAGTGCCGTGCCACGTGTACTCGTCGTCGCAACTCGGCTTCTCGATCGACTCTGGCGTCGAGACATCGTCCGGCTCGAAGCCATACGCCAACGTCAGATCGACCGTGATGTCCTCGGTGCGCTGGTAGCTGACCGATGCGTCCAGAACGATCGTCCCGGTCGGAGTTCGCGATGCATCCTCGTCGAGCAGGTCGGCACCGAAGTACCACGCGCTCGACGGCGCTCGCATCGGTTCGTTCGGGAGCGCGGTGCCATCGTCGGCGAAGATGAGGTCGTGGAAGTTGTCGTCGGTCATCGTGAACGAGACGCTCGCTGCGCCCTCGAAGTCACCCGCGCGTGATCCGCATGGCGTGGGGTCGTCGGGGTGGCGCGATCGCTGGAGCGCCTGCTCGACCGTCAGGTTGCCGACTGTGATGTTCGTCCCTGGCTGGATCCACGTTGGGTCAGCCGCCGGACCGTGGCCATACTCCGACTCGACCGTGTAGGCCACGGTTGCCGCGCCGGCGCCGGTCATACTGTACCTCCGTCAGTCTGGGTGTTCGGTTTCATAACTCTGGTAGTTTCTCGCAACCTCTGAGTGTGCAGTCGAACTGGTAGCGATAGAAGTCACGATACTCCGCCGACTGCGGATCGTCGTTCGTGACCAACAGGTCGTGATACGTGGTGTGTGGGATGTCCGTCTCGGGATACGACCGCATTCCAAGCAGCGTCCGGCGGATCTGCCGAACGAGGTCATCGAATGGGATACCGTTCTCACCGTCCGGATCGACATGGCCATAGTGGCCACCTTGAGAGGTCATCCCCTCAACCGTGACCGCAACGACGGTCTCGATCTCGTGATCGTACTCGGTTCCCCGCGGACTTGTGGCCCGATCTGCCAGCGTTGCGCCGACGTAGACCCCCTTCTCGAGGCTGTCCGTCCGCTTGTGCATCGGCTCGTTGAGGTCGAGGTCTCCAGATCCGTCGTACACGCTGCTGTCGTCACGGTTCACTCGCTTGAGGGCGACCGGGTTGTCGTTCCGGTTCGTGTAGGAGTTCGCGATGTCGTCGACGACGCTGCCGAGCTGGTCGAGAACCCAGTTGACCTCGGTCATGATTCGAACTGCCTCCGGACGTAGTTCAGTGAGTCGCGGATGAACCTGCTTTCAGGCAGTCCGTCGACGTTGGTCTCTGGAAGGAACACTCGCCAGCCGTCACCCTCACGATCGAACTCCTCTCGAACCCACTGCGGCGGGTCGTGGCGTTCCTCCCAGACGAACGAGAGGACATCCGCGTTCCGCGTTTGGACGACGTGGTCGGCCGTCCCCCTCTCGAAGTAGATCGCTGGCTCTGGCCACCCCCAGCGGACGAACACGCGACCCTCACGCCTTTCGACTCGGGTCTGTCCTGCCTCGATCAACGTCGAGACGTTGTACTCGTGGCGCTGGCCGTACTGCTCGAGGACGTCGTGGGCATACTCCTGGACCTCCGGTGCGATTTTCTCGCGGGCTCGCTGCTCGACGTCGTCCAGGAGCGCCTCGCGAAGGTCGGCTTCGAAGCTGTTCTCGAGCTCGAAAGTCATTCGTGAATGCCCAGTTTCTCCTTCGCCTGACGTTCCATCGCCTGGACCTTGCTCTCGGTAGCCTGCAGATTCGCGTTCTCTGGGATCCCGAGCCCTGCTTCATCCGACGATGCAAGGAGTTCAGCAGCGGCCAGTTGAGCAACCGCGCGCCGCACTGTACTCGAGAGGCCTTCGATACCCCAGTCGTAGGAGACGATCACGGCGTTGCCGTAGTCTCGCAGGTTCGGGAGCGTTCCCGTGTGCAAGTAGAGGTAGGTGATACCACTCGAGTCGTCGCTGTTCAGGTAGTAGTCCTGGCCGCGACCTTCCTCGTGTTTCTCGACCCAGTCAGTGACGTCACCAGATCGATCACGGACGAGGAGTTCGGTTATCTCGACGATATCTCGCCTCGAGACTTGCACTCGAGTGTACGGGCCAGCGTGTCGAACCGGATAGCGCACCTGGTGCGATGCAGCAACCTGCATCTGCTGCGGGCCGGCGTGCGGGATCGAGGGGATGTCGTGTTCGTCTTCCTGGTGGGTCTTCGGTTCCGTCGGGATGAGGTCGTGATCGTCCTCGTCGGTCCCGTCGGGGTCGTACCAGTGGCGGTCGTGTTCCTCGTGCAGCCATTCGGTCAGGCCGGTGATCGCGTCGACGACCGCCTGGTTGTCTGCAGACTCGAGACCACCAGTAAAGTCAGACTCGTGGATGACGCGGTTGACGTCCTCAACGGTACAGTAGCCGTGCTCCTCAGGCATGGGTCAGTACCCCTCGAGTTCCTCGACGATTACCTCGCCCCGTGGGATTCGCTCGCCTTCACGGACGGGTCGGAACGACTCGTGTTCGACCGTAATGTAGAAGACGTCCCGTTCTGGGTCGTAGCCCGCGCGGCGGATCTCTGCCCCGATCGGCAGGTCGCTCTCGAAGCGGCGTGTACCGGTCGAAAGGAACCCCGGCATTGCAACTGCGGATACCTCAAACCGCTTCAGCCGTTCGCCAACGGTACTTTCGTCAACCGACATAGTCACTCGTCCTCCAGTTCGTCGGCCCGGCCGAGGTCCTCGAGGCGTGCTTTCGCAGCGTTGCGAACGCGCTTGCTGTGGTTCGATTCGAGATCGTGGATCTCCGTGAGGTGGTCGTCGACAAGCCCATCCTCGACATCGGCCTTGCGATCGTCCCAACCCAGTGCCAGCCAGTCGTCACGGTTCCAGTCCGCCCAAGCCTCGAGATCGTCCGTGTCGGAGTCACCGTCAGAATCGGTTTCAGTGTCGGCATCGGAACCGTCCTGGTCGGAGTCGGTTTCATCATCGTCTGCAGCCTCCTCGAGGTCGTCACCGGCGTGGCTGACGACATCGCCAGTGTCGCGATCGTACTCGACGTCGTAGGACGAGGCGAGGTATGCCATCACGTCGTCCGCTTTGTCGGGTTTGATCGAGAGGTAGCCTTCGTCGTCGACACTGACGTTGGTGTGGCGGCTCGAACTGATTGGGACAGCGACCTGTGAAGGGGGGTCGCGAGCGAAGGCATCCGTCGCCCGTGGATGTTGGATGCGCATCTCAGATCACTTACTCAGTGGTGTCCCCACTGCCGTCACCGTCTGGGTCGAACTCGACCTCGCCGAGGTCGTACTCGAGCCAGAACGTGTGTTCTCCGTGAGACTTGTCGATCAGCGTGCCGTACTCGGCCATCGCCGCCTTGTCCGCGAGACCGTCACGACCCAGTGGGAGCGTGAACAGCGGTGCAAGTGCGCGGAACTGCAGGGAACGCCGGTCGATGATGAAGGCGTTGCCAGGGTTCTCGGGGGAGGCGTCCCACGGGAGTTCGAAGTTCGGCATGATGTTCGGACACTCGGTGACGCGAACGCCCTTGATCCAGAGCTGGCGAGCACCGAAGTCCGCACCCTCGCTGAACGAGTCAAGACGCGTGACTGGGTTCGCCTCGTTCTCGAGTAGGTCGAACAGGGACGGCGAGACGAAGATCTCCGCATCGGCGTACGTGAGGCCAGTCCCTTCGACCGCCCACGTGAGCGCAGCCTTGAGGTCCTCGAGAACTGGGAAGCCGTCGGCGTCGACGTCGACGCCGGTGCGGTCGATGTCGTTGCCCGCACTCTGGGCGAGGGGTGTCATGCCGGGGAAGGCGTTGTCGGTCCCCAGCGAGGAGTAGCCGAAGTCGGTTTCTCCAGCGTCTGGGTCGGCGTAGAAGTACGCTGCGGCCTTCGTGAGCGCCCACTCGATGGTGCGCTGGCCGAGCGTCGTGTTCTCCAGATCCATGTAGTCGAGCGAATCGGTCGCTCGAGAGGCGAAGTCCGAGACGTTGATCTGGTCGACGAAGATCCGCATGTCCTCACTGTCCGTCTCGATCGTGAAGTCGCCGTAGTCGTTGTCCGAGAGGTCGATGACGTCAGACTGGCCGGCGTAGCCGATTGGCGGTGAGCGGTCCGAGAGGATGTTGTACTGCGCCGTGAAGCCCTGCTGGGACTGTGTGTCGATCCGATCCAGCACCGGCGCACGCTGGCGCTGGACCTGTCTCTTATACACA
>NZ_AOIN01000080.1:0-99619 GCF_000337135.1 Natrialba chahannaoensis JCM 10990 | reverse complement strand
TCAGAGATGTGTATAAGAGACAGTTGTAGGACTTGCCAGCAGCGGCTGCTGCGAGGAACGGGTGCTTCGTCCCGAAGTTCCGCTCGAGGTGCTCTGCGTAGCCGCCCTCGTTCTCGCGCTGTCGGATGCGACCGCTGACATCGATGCCGGTCCGACCGCGCTCGATGCTGCTCTCTTCGAATCCCCAGTCACGGAGGATGCTGTAGAGGTTTGCTTCTGCCTCGTCGCCGGTGCCACGGTGGCCTGCCAGCGTCTCCTGAACGTGTCCGATGGTTGCACTCATGTTAGATCGTCACCCCGCTGGAATCGTCGTCGGTCGTCTCGCTCGAGTCGTCCTCAGAACCGAACAGCTTCGTCTCGGAGTCGGCGAGTTCGAGTTCGCCGTCGTCGTTGGCCTTCTCGCGAAGCGCTTCGAACTCCTTGCGGACATCCTCGTCGGCGTCCTCGCCGAGGAAGAGTTGGACGGTGTCGTCGTCCGTGCCGGCGTCCTTGCCGTCGTCCGGTTCGTCCGCGTCGTCTGTTTCGTCGGGTTCGGTGTCGCGCTCCTCGTCGAACGTCTCGACGAGGGAGTCGATGCTGTTGGCGAGCATCTCGTTCGTCTCCGCCTGCCGCTCGACGGAGTCGCGAAGCTCTGCCAGGTCGTCGTTGGCGGGGTCGTCGCCGCCGTCGTCTGGGTCACTCATGTCGTTGGTTTCGTCGGGAGAATCAGCACTCGAGTCGCCAGCCGGGGGCGTGGTCGACGTCCCACCGCCGAGCGCTCCCTCGAGGTCATCGAGTCGTCGCTCGACATCGGCGAGTGAGGCCTCGAGGTCGCTTGGATCAGACCCCATCATCCGGCTGAAATCGGCCGGGACTGGAGCCTGGGGTTGGTGCTGGTGAGTGGCCGCCTGTGGAGGGGCCACGGCCTGTGGCTGGCTGCCGTATCCGTGCCTCTGGATGCCTGTGGGAACGGTCGGGCTGCCGAGAGCCTTCGCACCGATGGCGTCAGCGCCGTCGTTGACCGTCAGCGGGTTCGACGGGATGCCGACGATTGACGTCTCGAGGAGATCGACCGAGTGGAAGATGAACTTGCCCTCGTCGCGATCACGCTCGTAGTCGATGATGCGGAAGCCGACCGACGCGCCGACCGGCATGTCGTCCTCGAGGAGGGCGACGATGTCCTCAGCATCCTCGTTGGCATTCGTCGGCACGAAGTCCGCGTAAAGGACGTCGACCGACTCACCGTCGTGCGACTCCGTTTCAATTGACGCTTCGTCCCACGTGCCGACGATCCCGAGAGCGCCGTAGTAGCCACCTCGAGAACCGCGGCCGTGATCGAGAAACGCTGGGACTTTCCCCTCGTTGATTTGGTCGCGCTCGTTCTCGAGGCCATCTCGCGAGAACTCGTCACCGTCGCGATCCTCGGCAGTCGAGGAGATTGGCATCCGGACGCGTTTGCGCCCGTCCTCGTCTTCCTTGACCTCGATATCGTCGTTCGAAGCGCGGAATCGCTTCTCAACGTACTGTCCCTTCTGTAGGTGGTTTTGCATCTGTGAATCTCTCAAAACAAGTCCCGTGCTGCTGATCGGCCCTTACTGTCTCACGCCACGGGTCGTGAGGTCATCGGGCACTCGAGTAATGCTACTGGATTGGGTCTACACCGTCGTCACCATCACCGCCGTCCTCACTCGAGTCATCGCTGGCGCTGCCTCGAGCGTCGCGGATCAATTGCTCGATAATGTACTTCGGATGCTCGCCGTAGTCGATCTCGACGCCGGCGATCTCGACAGTCGTGTCACCAGTCTCTTCGCCGAGTTTCTGGAGATACGCGTTCAACGGGAGTGTCCCCGCCTCGTACCGTTCTCGAAGATGTTCCTCTCGAGCCCGCTCTTGACGAGGGTCCGAGTGGGTGAGTTTTAGCGAGAACCGCTGCTCGTCGGGCAGTTCCTGGTAGCTCTCGAACTGGCGGAACACTTGCGTCGTGATCGCGTCTTCGAGTGTTTCGAGGAATCCCTGCGTGACGCGCTTGTGGACGATCGAGAGCTCCGCATCAGCGGTGTTGTAGTTGACATCCTCAGTCATCGCGATCTCGCCTTTCGTCAGGCCGAACGCGGCGAGGCATAGCTGCAGGAACCACTGCTGCTCTCCGATGATATCGAGGTTCAGCGCTGTGCCGCCCATCTCGATCCAGTTTGCCGGACCGTCGCCGCCGATCACGCCGACTTTCCGCGGGTCGCCGGCAGCGTTCTTGATCGTCTCCTCGATCTCGGTGAAGTCCTGTTCACCAGCGTTGATCATCTGGACGAATCCGCTCGGGAGTTCGTTGTCGTTGTAGAAGCGCTGGGCGTGAATCGTCGAGTGAGTAAGGTGCTCGAGAGCGGCCTGGACCTGCATCCCGGGCGCTCGAGGATAGATCCGGTTCGATCGCTTCGATCCCGGGTAGCGCATGACGACAAGGTCGTCGTGATCGAGTGGCGTGAGCTCACTGTCGCCGACACCACTGACAATGCTCCCGGCATGTGTTCGGAACGGCGCCTGGTAGAACGGCGTCTCGTCGAACTCACCCGTCGCCGTAACGTTGTGCCGAATCGTGAGCGCGTCGACGGGCTTCAGTGCCGCTACCGGGATCGACCCATCGGCACTCCCGATCGGCTCCAGGTATCCGTTGCCGATATCGGCCATGTCGGAGACAACCGCCGAGACGAGGTCGTTCCACGAGTCTTTCTGGAGGTGTGGGCCATCGAGAACATCACGGAGCAGTTCCCACAGCGACGTCGCAGCCGGCGATGGATCAATGTCCTCTGGCGTCTCTCTTCCCAGGTCGGCACCAGAGAGTTGGTCGTTGATGGCGTTCTTGATGATCTCCATCGCCCACGTCTCGCCCAACTTCCGAGCCTGGTAAGCCTCTTTGCCCCGGTGCACCCCGTGGACGTTCGCGCCGAGGATGGAGTCTTCGACCTGCTGGAGGGTCTGGGAGTCCTCAAGGTCGACCGACGATCCGCCGATCGAGGCTGTTGACTTCTCCGGGCGCTGGCGATACGTCTCATGTTGCTCAAGGTAGTGTTTGAGAGCCATGTTAGTCTAAGAACCTCCGGACGGTCTCGTTGTTCTGTGGCGCTGCCCGCCCGTGAGCAGGCCAATCCGTGGCGCTGAGTTCCTCGTAGGCGAAGTCCATCCGGATGTTGTGGTAGTGGTAGGACCCGTGCGAGTTGGCCGCCTTCAGCCCCTCCCAGACGTCCTCCGGAACGAACCTGTAGATGTAGATCCGATCCCCGTGGAACCGGATGTACAGGTCCTGATGCGCACGGTCGTACAGACCAGAGTGCAAGTTGCTCGAGACGAACGACATCATGTCGATCAGTCCCTCTTTGGCGGATAGTTCGACGTCGCCGACGATCGGGATCGCGTCGTTATCTGGCATCAAAACTGACCTCCGAACCGATCCTGCAATTCCTGTACCGCCTGTCCGATCTGGCTGTCCTCGAAGCTCTTCTCTTCAACGTCGCGTTCGAGGCTGACGCCACAGTCCGAACAGGTCGCTGTTCCCTGCCGCCGCCCCGGCTCAAGCCTACCTCCACAACGCGGGCACGTTGGATCGTCGCCGCTGTTACTCGAGGTGCTCTCTTGACCGTTGATCGACACCGTCGCGGTCGGAATGCCGGCCGTGACCCCAGAGTCACGGCCCCATATCGCCTGCATCGCCGCGTCGAGGTAGTCCGGCGATCGACCGAGGCGTTCCTTGACCTTCTCTTTCGGCGTCAGCTTGAGGACGTCCTCGCCATTGGTCCCGCGTGACGAGATGTGGATTTCCTCGTACTCGAGTGTACGAGCAGCGACGAGCAACTCTTCGCGAAGCGTCCGGTCGTTGATCGACCCGCCGTTCTGGAGCCACTTCCCGAGCAGTGCGACGCCCTCGGCCCAGCAGTCCTTGTAGTTCGCTGAGTCCTCGGCGACGCCGAGTGACTTGAACCGGATCGTCTCCGGGAATCGCTGGTGCATGATGTCCGCGAACCCGGACCCTTCGCCGACCGCGTCGATCGGCATCGGGTTGTCCGGATCGTCCTCGAGGACATCAGTGACATCGTCGGCGTGTGCGGTGTAATCGTGACACGGCTCTTCGTACCGAACCTCGAGGACGTCACCGTCGACGCTGATGACTGGTGTACGGTCACCACCGTCTCGGGCAACGTCGATCCCGGTCGCCTGCGGCCGTCCGACTGGCTGCCAGTCGCGGTTCCAGGCGGCGTTGACATCGTCGATCGTGAACGGCCGGTTCTTGCTCGCGCCGCCGGGCGGGATGATCCCTGCACGCCGGCGGTACCAGCGCTGATCAAGGTCTGTCCGGAACTCGGGGTTGTCCTCGAGAGCGTCGCTGTGGGAGAAGACCGGGGTACCGTCGGCATCGAGTTTCGGTGCAGACAGCGTTCGAGCCGTTTCGGTACCAGGCCAGGGTTCCTTGTTGTAGTCCTCCCAGTCGTCCTGGATCTTGTGCAGCGTCGCGAGCCCGTCGACCTTCTCGTCGTCAACGTTTCCGAGCTCGACCTGCACGTTATGCGAGTCGAAACTCGAGAACTCGAGTACCTCCCACTTCGATGTCGGATCGTCTTGCTCGTCGAGGATCGGATAGATCGAGTTCGTTTCGTCCTTCGGTGGATTGGCGATCGCGATGATCCGGTCCTGCTCGTCAGTGACGAGCGATTTCATCGCGTCGAGGACCTCGGCATCGACGTCTTTCTTGTCGGCCTCCTCGATGATCGCCAGTGTGTAGGCGGCGTGGACCCCCTCGAGTTCGCCAGCGTCCTGTGGGGAGGCCGCCTCGAAAAAGTGCTCGGGCTCGCCGTCGATCTCGATGCGCTCTGGCCGGCTCTTGTACTCTCCAGGTAGTGGTACTCGAGCGTTCTCGTGGAGGTTCTCGACCGGCTTGCAGTACGTCCGCTTCATCTTCCGCTCGGTCCCCGAGGTCGCGAACGAGCAGGCCGGGTAGCGGATCGTCAGCCAGACGATCGTGATCGCCGCCAGGATGTAGGACTTCCCGAGGCCGTTCGCGGTGACAACCAGGAGGCGCTCGTTCGCAGCGATCCCGCGGCAGATCTGTGCCTGTGCCTCGGAAACGCGAATTCCAAGATAGTCCTCGATCGCGTCCTCGAGCCATGTCTCGTCACCGGCTTCCGCGCGTTCGACGTAGTGGCTCGGTGGGTTGGGTGCCTCCGGGTCAGCTGTGGCAGCCATGTTAGTCGTCCACCTCGTGTCCGTTGGCCTGTTTCAGGTTACGCATGAACGCATCCTCGAGAGTGACCGATCCGGAGACCTTGAACTCGTCTGCCGGCGCTATGCCGAACTTATCACACAGCCCTTCGAAGCGACGGAGGAAGCGTTCATCTCCCGACCGTCGGAACTGGAGCAGACACATCGATGCCGCAGCTCGAGCGACATCCTGTGCATCCCCGGGATCGCCGAGGTGGTCATAGGCGTCTTCGAAGGCCTCGCTCTCGCCTTCGGTTAGACTCGAGGTGAAGTGCTCACAGAAGGCACCGTGTTTGAGTGCGTTCTGAGAGGAGGTCTCTTTCCCTTCCTCTGTTTTCGGACCCGTTGAACCGCCCCCGTGCTTCCGACAGCGACCGTGATCGATCTCGGTACCCCAGCCAGAAGTGAGCTGACAGTAGCCGCCAAATAGTACCCGATCCTCCTCGTCTCGGACGACCTCACCATCCTGTTTTTGCTTCCGACGGCCATTGCAAGTGTCGTCAGGATCCCGTGTTGGGACCTCTTCGAGTGGAAGGCCAGTAAGTTCGTCTTCGTCAGTCATTGTTAGAATTGGATCATGGCTCGAGTACCGGCCGTCAGAATCCCGGCCTACTTGCCGTCGACGTCGGCGGTTCGGTGCCTCGAGGCCGAGGTTCTTGAAGCCGGCTCGAGGCGCGGCGGTTGTTGTGCTGTCCGTCCTGGTGGCAGTCGCGACAGAGTCCGATGAGGTTGTTCGGATCGCTGTTATGTTTGCGGTGGTCGCGATGGTGGACTTCGATGCCGTCGACGGCGTCTCGAGGACGTCCGCACCCGGGGCAACGATACGTGCTGCCGTCGCGATCGCGCCAGTAGAGCTCGCGGGCTGGTTGTCGTTCGTCCATTGTGGATCACTTCTGCCGAAGTGTGGAAGTAGCGCAGTCTCCGCAGAGGGTGACGGTGTCGCCCTCTTCATAGCCCATGTCGGAGAGGACGCCACCGAGTGATGCTGTCCGGAAGAACTCGGGTGAAAACTGGCAGAGGAGNGACGGTGTCGCCCTCTTCATAGCCCATGTCGGAGAGGACGCCACCGAGTGATGCTGTCCGGAAGAACTCGGGTGAAAACTGGCAGAGGAGTGCTGGTGACGGGTAGCACTCCGACCCGCATCCATCGCAGTTCGCTTTGTATCCCATTTTAGGTCACGAAGTACAGGAACGCCGCGAGCAGGAACAGGTCGATCGCGACGATCCCAGGTATGGCAACCAGTCGAAGCATGAACCCGAACGGCGGGTACAGTGGGGCGTTTTTGACCCAGGTCTCCTCCCGGACCGTTTTGACAATCTCGAGGACGTTTCGGACCAATGCCCACCACGTGAGCAGCATGACGACTGCGAACAGCAGGAAGTAGGCTGCCAGCGTGAGTGATTCGACCGGTGCCTCGTAGAGTTCGATGAACGGGTTTGTTGTCACGGTCACTGCACCTCTCTCGAGACGTGCTCGTCGATGTCTTCACCGAGCTTTGGGTCTCGTTCGACCGCCTCCCCGAGTTTTTCATCGAAGGTTTCCTCGACATCCTCAAGCGTGTCCTGGTCCCCACCAACGACACTGAGGTTGAGGTCGTAGTGGTCGATCTGGATTTTGGGGCCGTCGTTACTCATGCGTCTGAACAGTCGTGATCGTCGAGTTCTGATTCGAGAACGAGTACCCCACAGTTGGTGCACTCGGTCGAACGGTCCTCCGCTGGTCGTCCGTTATTGAAGTTCATCTTGTGTGCCATGGTGATTACGTAGGTGTTGGGTGGTCGCCGTCTGGAAGTTCGTCGACGAGATCCTCGAGGGCCGGAACATCGGCACTGAGGTCTCGAAGTCTATCGTGGAAGCCGGACAGAAGTGCACGTTCCCACGCTCGAGCGTGGCCTGGTGCTGTGAAGTACTCGTTATGCGTTGGGTGGATAACCGCGACAGCCTCGTCGTCGATCATCACGAACGCACAACCGGGCGGAACCTTCGCAACAAACGGATCGTCGAAGTGGTCGGTGCTGACTGGCATTGCCTTCGTGAACCACGGCGTCGCCGAGCCGTTTAGGACGATCAACCAGTCCTCGTCTTCGTCTGCCCACCGGTCGTGCCACTTCCGATCGAGTTCTTCAATCGGGATATCATGAGCGCCGGTCAACTGTGTTGCAAGTGCGAATGTCGGTGTGATGTTGTGAGGCATGGCTCAGTCAGTCCTCTTCGTCATCGTTCCCACCGACAGTGATCGTGATCCCCTCGTCGGCGAGGGCGACCAGCTTCTCGAGTTCAAGTTCGTGAGCTCTCGCGACGATTGCACCAACGAGCAGCGTCAGGAACCCGTAGGCGAAGATCGTCACCGTCTCGAGTCCTTCTGGCAGATCCAACCACCCACGACCGAGCGCCACGGTCCAGGCCATCCAGAAAAGGAACACCAGCGTCGTGTGGAATTTTTGTGCGGCCGTGAGATCGTTCGCGAGCATTCGAATACCTACCAGTTCACATCGGAGTCGTTCGAACGGACGCGACCAGTCCTCGAGTGCCGTAAGGTCGAGGTCGTCGGGGCACTGCTGTTTCGTGGACATGGCATCACTCAACTCGCGATCGGGTCGACATCGATCCCAGCGTCCTCGAGGATCGTTGCGACAGCCTCGGTCCCGACGTCGCGGTCGAAACTCTCCTCGCGGATGTGCGGGCCCTTGTGCATCAGCGCCGACGCCTCCTCGTGCGCCTCGAGTGTCCCGTTCGCGAAGATCCGAACGTGGAGTTGACGAAACGGTTGTTCTGGGTAGAGGTCGGGATCGTAGTGGAAGCGAACGAGGTTGACCTCTTCGCCAGCGTAGTGGTAGGCGAGGAACCAGTTCGGCGTGAAACCCTCGTAGGCCAGCGCCTCGACGATGTCGGCGATCGGTGCCTTCGGATCCAGCGTAGCGACATCCTCGTCGGCGTCGACGCCCAGCCACGCCGAGATGTGCTGGCGCTTGATGTGGACGGCGTCGTTCACGAGTCGGAGGACACGATCGTCGTGCAGTGCCTCTTCCAGTAGGACATCGGGATCGAGGGAATGGAGTTCCTGAGCGGTGAGATCTTGGACCATCTTTCACCCCCGCTTAACCGCGAGTTTGACGCTCCGACGGAAGATCTCGGTGTCGTACCCTTGGGCGTCCTCGTGCTCTTTGAAGAGCCGGACTGCCCTGCGGAGAACCGACCGGTCGAACTCGACGTTGGCCTCCTCGAGTCGGTTCGCGAGCGGCGTCGTCAGTCGGAGTGCCTGAACCTTCGACAGCGTCTCGTCGTCCGCCCAGCATCCGACTCGGGCGCAGCTGCGGCAGGTGGTCCGGGCGATCGATGTCCGCTGCTGGCCGGGGCGGGTCGTGACACCGTCGACGGATGTGTGGATCTGCTCGTCCGGCTCGAGGGTTGCCGCCGTCGTCCGGTGGTGCTCCTGGACGTCGTGGTCGTCGACGCCGCCGTTGAACGTCGCCTCCTCGATTTCTTTGACGAGTTCGAAGCAGCCGTTACACACGCGAGGGGTGTGCCAGACGATACGATCGAACGCCGTCTTTGGTGATATGTGGTTATCGCCGCTGGTGGACTGTGTCGTTGACATGGCTGGAGAAAAGCGATGCTGCAGGGCGGACGTGATCATCGTCGACGACATCAGCGGTCGTCGACTCGACGCCCTGTAGCGATCGTATTGTTTGATTGAAGGTCACTCGAGGTGATAAGGGTAAGCGCGTACGCCATAATGGCGACCGTTGCTTTGAGGGCAGCGTTTTCGGCCGCCTCACGCGTTTTCACTTTATTCAACTCAAATCCCCTGTCGAAACCACAGTTATTGATACGAAGAGACTGCTGAATATAGAGCGCATATCGGCCACGAGAGATTAGTCGCGGAGAAGGACATTGATCCAGCAATAAAGCCGATCTGTCACATGATGTTTGAAGTGAACCTCAAACGAAGATAAGTTGAATTCATCGTCCTATGAAATTCCGGGTCAACGAACGTGATTGGCAGATCTGGCTAGGGCTTTTTCTTACATCCATACTTGTCATTTTCAGTGCCTATCTGCTGGATTCCTTTGCAGACTCACTGCCAACAATAACGGTCACACCGAGACAAGTGCTGGATCTTTTCCGATTTCTGGGGATAGTCATCGCCCCTATCGCCGGGGTCACCACGATATACATGTTCCTCTTTTCCTCTCCCTCGACTGAGGAGCATTACGCGTCAATCTTGGGCGAATTAGACGATATCCCGACTAATGACGAACTGGTTGACTTACTTGCCGAACATTCGGACGGAGAGCATCCGCTTGAGGCTGCAGAAATACTTGTTTCGTTCATCGTACCACCCGAAATCCTCGAGGATATAGATAGAGTATATGGAGAAAATTACGAGCAAATTATCGAAATTGCAAATATGCAACGGCCAAAACCGTCGGATAATGTTGAATACCATCCCCCCATTCCACTGGCGTATGAGATTGGATTGCTTGTCACCATAGACCTGAGTGAGGAAATCGAGGAAGAAGTTCAGGGGGATGTCTTGAACGGAGCCAGTCGGTATATTACGGCGTATCATTTCGGTATCCGGGCAATGCAAGACGCAGGGATATCTGTCGATCAGTCCCAGTGAGATCGTTCAATAAACAAGACTGTTTTTGCCCGGGGAAGTTCGGATATAGCTCTAGGTCTCTGTTGAATAAGCGCTCTGTATTCAGCATAGGTGTGGGAATCTATCATCAGATCAGGGTTTCTGTAGGCCTACTCGAACGTAACGGAGGTCATCAGCATCGCGATCGCGATGAACAACATCGCCATCGTCGAGGCGATCAAGTGCACGATCGAGCGTTCGCGTGGGGAGGCCGGTCCGCTCTTGGAGTTCAGAACGAGTGAGCGATCCGCCGGCTGCCTCGAGTGCAAACACGACGTACTTCGAGCTCGGTGGCAGGTCGTCGACGTCGGGGGTGTGTTCGGGGAGGCTCATGGGCTTTGTTTCGTGGAGAGTGCCGCGGCTGGTTGGAGACGGGCGAACGACCGGGTCTCGCGCCGTTTCAGCGCGAAAGGTGGGTGGCTACCCCCCGGCATCTGGGGGAGCACCTCGACCAGGAGGGCTGAACTCGAGGTCGAACACCTCACGAGCCCAGGCCAACCAGTCGGCGGTCCTCCCCGATTCTTCGAGTATCGACCGGAAGCGGCGTGCTGCGGCTACTTTCAAACCTGCACTATTAGATAGAACCTGTAGTGCTGCTGTGAAAGTAGCAGGATCCGACGCGTAGGCCACGCCAGTGTGTTGTTCGTATCGCTCACCTTCGAGGAGGCCGACATCCTCGAGTGCGTTGACGTACCGGGAGATCGTCGCGTAGGTGATGTCCATCCCCTGCAGCTGAGCCAGTCGGTGGAACGCACGTTTGTTCATCGCGATGGATCCATCATCACGTTCGTCGACGAGCGACTCGGGACGGAAGCCGTTGGGACCATTGCCCTCAAGGACGCGGTCAACGTGTCGGAGCAGGTCAATCGCCCCCTCCGGAACGGGTAGGAGTGCCTCGAGAGGGTCGGCGAGCTCCTCGAATGCCGCGACCTCGTCGACGGGGATCTCGGTCGGGACGTTCGTTAGCAGGTAGGCGTGCTTGGGGTCGTCGGGATCGGCCAGCAGCGGGCGGACACGGTGGATGGCCTGGACGAGTTCAGACTCGCGCCCCTCGCGGAACAGTGAGCCAACGAGGCCCGTGTAGTGCTTCGTAGGAACGGAACGGCCACGGCCGTTCTCGTCTTCATAGTGGAGCTTCCGGTAGACTGGCGGGCACTCCGCACCGTCTCTCGTCGAGTGTTCGACACCGCCGACGTCGAAATCGTCTTGGCCCATCGCGAGCAGTTCGGCATCGCGCTCGAGGTCGCCGATGTCGGGATGAGGGGCACCAATACAGACGACAGCATCGCAGTCGTTACGGTTCAGGCCACGGGTCGCATGGTAGTGGAGCACTTCCGCGTGCTCTGGAAAGTCGAACTCGGCAATGAGGCTCGACTTGCAGATAAACAGCGGTTTCTCGTGAACAGCGCCGACGGTGTCGATCGTCCGTTGGATCCGGTCAGCCAGTTTGCGCTCTTCGTCGACGGCCTGGTCGATCGTGCCAGCGTGGTACTGGCCGTCCAGAACCTGCGTCACCTCAAGGCCGGGGATCTCGAGTGGGGCGTCACCGGAAACGACGACATCATCGCGGTCGATGTCGAACAGGGTTGCAACTTTCTCGGGGTTCGCAGTCGCGTCCAGGACGACGGTCGACTCAGGATCGGGGAGTGTCGACGGGAGTGGAAGTTCCCGATAGGCAAGTCCAGTCGGTGCGCCGGCGCGATCGCATTGGACCCACGTGGTTGCACGGGCTTGTTCGCCGTCGCGACGCGTGATCGTGTGTTCGTGTTCGTGCCAGTCGCAATCGTCGCTCGCACAGCAGTGGGCACCGTTGTCGAACTTGATGTCCGACCGGCACCATGGACAGTGCTCGAGCAGCGGCGGGACGGCGATCGCTTTCATAACCGGATCCTCGTCGAGTCCGGCCTGAGCAGCGGTGGCCAGCAGCGGGTCGATCGAGAGGGGCGTTCCCTCCCAGCGATCGTCGTGCATCCGCTCGAGGATGGTCTCGCCGAAGTTGATCTTGATCTCGGCAAGCGTTTCGCCAGGAAGGACACGGCGGACGTACTTGTCCCCTTCTTGCCCGACAGACTGGTAGAACTCTTCCCACTCGAGCATCGGTGGCTCGAGTTCCTCAAGAGTGTCCGCGCCATCGACGTTAGTGAGAACATCAACAGCGTCGCGGGCAAACTGGGCGAGTTCGCGATAGTTCTTGGACTCATCGCGATGGTCGGCGATCGAGTCGAGTGTGTTCGCGATCCGGGTGAGGTCGGTGACCGAGAAGGTGCGCTTGAAGGCGTCGAGGCCGGGGGTCTCGTCAATGATGTTCACCCCGGTATCGCGAGCACTCTTCTGGGTCATGTACGGGTGGACACCGGCGACGAACGGTTCACTCTCGAGGTCGGAGTACTGAGCCTGCCAAGCACACTCGCCGTTGTGCCACGGGTGCTCGTTCTTGTTGTTCAGTTCGAGGATTTGGTGAGCCTTGTTCGGTCCAACCTCGGGAACGAGCGCCTCGTAGGCCTCGCGAGTCGGATGTTCCTTGTCGAGATCGTAGACCGGACACATCGATGGGCAGTCGTGAGTGTCGCCGTGCTCGGGGCAGTCCTCGTCGGCGTGATCGGCGTCCATGCAGTGGCCCTTCCGCTTCTGCTCGGCACCGCGAAGGTGGTAGTACTCCCCGTCATCGAACCTATCAATCTCGAAGTTCCGAATAGCGTCGTCAGTGATGAACTCGCGTGCCTTCTTGTGTTGTTGGAAATATATCGTGTGTGAGCGGTCGCGTTTGAGCGCGCCGAGGGCGGCATTAGTCGTCTTCCCAGCGCCGGCCTCGTCGCCGAACAAGTGGAGTTTGTCGTCCTCGAGGACAGCGTCGAAGCGTTCGTCCTGGAGTTCGTCCCAGCGCTGTTCACGATCGAACGCGTCGGCATCGCGAACGGGTGGGGTGCACGTCTCGATGTCGTACTGGGTTGCACCAGCTCCCGTACTCGAGTCTTCGGGCGGCTCGTACTCAGGGATCCGGGCACCGCGATTGCGGAGTTCGTCGACAGCACGCCAGAAGTCCTCACCCTGTGGATAGTCGGTGACCGACCGGATGATCCCCTCTTCGAGCGCGACGACCTGGAGGGCGTCGAGACCACGATCGCCCTTTCGGTAGATCCACCCGATATCAGGACTCCAGCCGAGACGTTTCCCGGAACTGGAGTTCGACCACGTGGGGTCAAACGATAGCGTTCCGTCGGGCCGTTTCTCGGTTTTCTTACTTCGCAGTCGGATGTCACGCGGTTGGACCTGTCGAATCGCATCGAAGATCGCCGTGATGTTTGAGCTCGAGTCGAGATCTGCGAGTTCATCTCGATCGAACTCTGGTTCCCAGTCTTCGCGAGTTGTCGACGACGATCGGGAATCAGTGGTGTGCTCGTCGATCAGTTCCTGGAGTGCGTCACCGTCGACGGGCTCGATGTCCTCGGGGGTCCCGGGGATGTGCTTGCCCGTCGCGACCATCACGCGCTTGCGGTCGTAGATCTCGACTTCGCCGGCACCGTTCGGGAGTTCGAACTGAATCGTCCGAATGCGTTCGGGGAGCCGTCCACGGAAGACCTGGTGGACACCGCTCCCGGACGTCGAGAGGTCGGTGTAGGTCATCCCGAGACGGTTCATCAGTGCGACCGCTTCCGGGTGGGGTTCGCCTGTCTCTTCGTCGACGACGTCGTCGTAGTCGACGAACAGCATCGGGTCTGGCTCACCGTTGTACTCGCCATGTGGCGACTGGAGGATGAACGCGAGCCCGGTCAGCTGCGGGTGCATCTCCCGCCATTCGGCAGCGCTGTCGAAATCGGTCCAGTTCCCTGGATCCGACCAACTACGACGGTTCTCCGTCGACGCGTACGGGGCGATCGGGAGCTTGCCGTCGACGGGCATCCAGTGATCGTACTCAACGCCAGTTTCGGGAAAGACATCGTTGGCTGGCTGCCACTCAAGGTCAGCGTATGGACCATTGACGTGGTCGGTGTCGTCCGAAACTGTCGAGGTGTGTTCGTGAACCGGTTCCTCTTCGGCCTCGTCTGTGAGACTGCCGTCAACCGGCTCGGCATCGTCGCCCTCAAGCAGCGCCTCAACGACGCTGTGATATTTTGCTGGGTGAGCGCCGCGAACGTTCGCGAGAACGCCCATGATGGTTGAGTCCGGGTGATTCTCGATGTATCGCTCGATGCGAGTGACGACATCGCTCACGCCGACCACCCCCAGTCCTCGAACGAACTCTGACCGTCGACATCTGGCCGCTCGACATCTTGGTCGTCACCAATTTCCGGAACGCCTTCTGTCCGCTCTTCGCCGATGTCTTCGGGATCGGTCGCGTAGACGACATCCTCGGCTTGCTTCTCGAGCTCGGGACGCTCGGTGATGTACTGGACGGTACCGTCGAGCGGAGCTCCCTCGTAGGAACGTTCGCTCACGCCGCGACACCCCGGTTGGGTATCGCGACAGGGGGTTCATTACCACTCTCAGCAGTATTCGAAGTAGTAGAAAACCCACACCAAGCGTCGGGATGCCCCGACCCTGAGTTATGGGATTGTAAGGAATTTGGTAGGAGCCGGTGGAGGGATNATTCGAAGTAGTAGAAAACCCACACCAAGCGTCGGGATGCCCCGACCCTGAGTTATGGGATTGTAAGGAATTTGGTAGGAGCCGGTGGAGGGATTTGAACCCTCGACCTAATCCTTACGAAGGATTCGCTCTGCCAGTCTGAGCTACACCGGCGCGGTTCGAGTGCGTTTACTCATAGGTTCGATAGCAGGCATAAGGATTGCGAATCGTCGCGGTCGTGCGATGTTGTTTCGTGGGACTGGCTATCGCTCGAGGCGAACGTCCAGACAGACGTTGAGCTCGTGCGGAGCGTAGGAGCGAACCACTCGCTGTGTTTCCACAGTCACCTCGTACGCTGGCTCGGCTGCCTCGCGGATCGCGCGCTCACCTGGCCCGAACGGATCGTCTTCATGCTGGATATCGTAGTAGTGAATTACGCAGTTGTCACCCGCAATCGCAACCGCAGCCTCAACAAACTCGTTCGCGCTATGAGGCAGGTTCATCACGATACGGTCTGCCCACCCGTTGTACTCACTTGTAACATCACGAACGTCGTCACAGATTGCCGTCACGTGATCCGCGACGCCGTTGCGGCGCGCGTTCTCGCGCAGGTACTCGATGGCGTCGGGGTTCACGTCGACGCCGACACAGTCTGCACCGCGTTTCGCGAACGGAATGACGAACGGGCCGACGCCGGCGAACATGTCGAGCACCCGCTCGTCGGGTGCTGTCTGCTCGGTGACCCGGTGGCGCTCCGTTGCGAGGCGCGGCGAAAAGTAGACTGCGGCGAGGTCGAGCGCGAACTCGCAGCCGTACTCGCGGTGGACGACCTCGGTATCGTCGCCCGCGAGGAGATCCCAGTCGCGGACACGGGTCTCACCTTTCACCTTCGAGGCTTTGTTCAGGACGGTGTCGACTGGAAGGTCAGACTCGAGAACGGCGTCAGCGATTTCTCGTGCACGTTCGTCGTCGTCCTCATCGAGCAACGCCGCCTCGCCGAGCCGTTCATAGGAGGGGTCAAAGCCCAGTAGGTCGGCGGGCGTCGTCTGTGTCTCGCGTTCGTCGACCGGCCGAGAGACGACATCGAGACCTGCTGGAACAGCGTCGGGGTCAGTGACTGGAACGTAGAGATCACCCTCCGCGACGGCAATTTCGTACTCGTCGTCGATCAAGTCCGCGTCCGCCAGTTCGCGGCGTGTTGCTTCCCCTTCCTCGCGCGCGACGCGGACACACGGCACTTCCATACCCTGGTGAAACTGACGGGACGACCTAACGGTGACGTTTCTCGTTGATACTCGTAAGAACAGTCTGGGCGTACGATGCGCACAAGACGTGCAAGTCGCCACGATAGCGATCGAAACGATCCGTTATCGTCGGGAATAGAGTTCGTGTACGTTGGTCTGTCAAAAACTGACACTGTTTTCAGCCTGCCGACCATATCAGTGCGATATGCAGTTACTCACGACTATAGAGACGGTCCACGAGAAACGCTCGTGGTTGTTCACCGTTCAGGACCAGTACGGTGAGAAAGAGGAAGTCATCCTCGTCCCCTGTGATGACGGCGTTGAGGCGTGGATCAATCGCTGTACACACGAATCACAGCGATTCGATACGGGTCGCGGCGCACCGATACGCGATGGGCAACTCATCTGTCCGCGCCATGGCTCAATGTTCGATTCGTGTTCTGGCTACTGTGACAACGGCGACGCCGCCGAGACGACGCTTCCAGCGGTCAATATCACGGTCAATGGCAATGATGGCTCAATCTACCTCACCGACGATGAGATGACGTTCGTCCACGAAGGTGGTATCGACGAGGACGAAGACGAGGATGAGGGCCCTGATTCAACATCACATATCTCGCTGTAACGATAACTCGACGCTCGCTGATGATGAACGACTGAAGCAAGGAGCGGCTATGGGGGGCGTCGTCTCACGTGAGGCTGTTATTCAGCCGAGAATGTACCCTTCGACGAGAACCTCTTCGAGCAAGAACATCAGAACGACACCACCGACGAACGTTGCGGCATTAATCTTCGAAATGGCGGCACCAGTGTCGATACGAACGAGTTCGGTAACTTCCCAGATAACCTCGATGATCGCTCCAACGCCGATTGCGAGGAAAAGAATCGCAACCACCGGTGTGAACGCGAAGATACCGAGCCAACTTCCGAATACCAGTGGTCCGCCAGCGAGGAAGCCGACGGCGACGAAGTGATACAGCGGTGGGCGATCTGCGTCGCGTGCGAGAGCGGCCACGATCGATAGCCCCTCGGTAATGTTGTGAAGAACGAAGCCAACGACCAGTATCGTTACGGCCGAATACGCTCCTGTCGCAAACGACGTTCCAATCGCTAACCCTTCGCCGATGCTGTGTAATCCAAGTCCGATTGCAATCATGTATGCAACCTTGAGACCAGGATTCGTTTCACCCATTGCGGCATCCAATCGCCACTGACTGAACGTTTTCATCAGATAAAATGTTCCCGCGATGCCGACAACACCGACGGCCGTTGCAATGGCGAGTTCCACGGTTCCGGCACCGGACTCAGCTATTGCTTCACCGTTTTCGAACATCTCTTCGACCATCTCGATACCGATGAACGCGAGAATCCCTGCAGACAACGCTAACGCCGCGTGCACCCAGATATTGTCGAGAGATTTGATGAAGGGGAACCACAACATTCCGATCGCAACCGGCATTACACCGGCCAACAAGCCGATGATTGTCATCATCCACATCACTTCACTGGTCGACGCACTGGCCATGTCGTCGAGACTTCCAAACGGTGATGTCAGATAGAGCGCTCCTGCAACGGACGCAAGTACGACAACTGGACCAATCGCCAGCAACCACCTGCGGAATGTGTGCTGATTAGTCATCGTCTGTCACTCGAACGCGTCGAGCAGTTGGTCGACTGTCGGAAGGGAGTTTCAGACACGATACGACGAGCTGACAACCCAGTACGCCCCAAATATTTGACTGTCATTACCCCTCTGTTTAGAACTGTACTATTTATTGTTTTTGAACGGGAGACATTTATTTAGATGGTGCTAAAGATTCGGCGTGTGGCATCACTGAACGGGAATACGACACAATCCTTGTCTCAGACAGAGAATAAGAGGTGTGGCAGCCACGAAACGGCGGTACCGAGACCGACCCGTGGTACGGACCGCTATCGGCCAGTGCCGATAGGCCCACGAGCGACCGGTGAAGAACCGGAAGATCGGTACAGTAGACCGCCTGAGAGGTTGTCACATCCATGTGCTTCTGACTGTCGCGCAGTAGCGATCACCGCTGTACATCCTTCACTCACTGTCCTCCGTGGACGCGATTGGTGATGGACTCGACCGGTTCGGTAAGTGGTCGGGTTTCCCACCAGCGATCAGTCGGTCAGGCACGGCCGGCCATAACGACTCGAAACCTACTCCACGGCTCCCTCACTATGGGAGTTCATGCTCACCTTCATCGGTCTCGGACTCTACAACGAGCGGTCGATCACCGTCGAGGGCCAAGAAGCGCTCCGGAACGCCGACCGCGCCTACGCCGAGTTCTACACCAGCACACTGATCGGAACAACGGTCGAAAGACTTGAGGACGCCCACGGTATCGACATCGAGGTCCGTGATCGTGCAGGCGTCGAACAGCATCCGGACGATATCCTTGCAGCCGCCGAAACCGAAGCTGTCGCCTTCCTGACTGCGGGCGATACGATGATCTCGACCACGCACGTCGACCTCCGCCTGCGGGCCCACGAGCGCGGCATCGAGACGCGAGTAATCCACGGCGTCACCGCTCAGACAGCAACCAGCGCACTGACTGGACTCCAGAACTATCGCTTCGGCAAGGCGACGACGCTTCCATTTCCCTACGCTCACGGAGCCGACGGACTCCCGGCAAGCGTGACGGAGACGATTGACGAAAATCGAGAGAACGGTGTTCACACGGTCGTCTATCTCGATATCAAAGTAGACAACGAAGCCGCGACAAACCGCCTTGAGGGTGACGACACTGTCGAGGAGTACATGACTGCCGACGTTGGCGCGGAACTCCTCGCCGAGGAGTACCCAAACCTCGTCGGCGTTGTCGTCGCCCGCGCAGGAAGTCCGGACCCGCTCGTCGAGGCCGGGACGATGTCCGAGCTCGCAGACCGGGAGTTCGGTGAGCCGCTACACCTGCTCGTGGTCCCCGGCGACTGTCACCTGCTCGAGGCCGACGCGCTGGTCGAACTCGCCGGTGCGGATCGCGATACGCTGGATATTGTGTGAACTGGTGAACTGGCGGTGTCGTACTACTCGAACTGGGCGCTGAACCGATCCCACTCCTGCGTGTCGAGGGCCTGTTACTACTGTAGTCAGCTCTCAATCGAATCGAAGTACGTACTCGAGTCCACTCTCAATCGCTACCCACACCGAGAGGCGACGTGCAACACTAGAGTCGGGAAGGGGCAGAACAGGGCAGCTACAACCGCTCGATAACCGCCGCCGTCACGTCCGCCGTCGAGGAATCACCGCCCAGATCCGGCGTTCGCGGGCCATCCGCGAGCGTCTCCTCGACCGCCGCGTGAACCGCCGCCGCCTCCTCGTCGTAGTCGAGGTACTCGAGTAGCATCGCTGCGGACATGATCGTCGCAGCGGGGTTGGCAATACCCTCGCCGGCGATGTCGGGGGCGGTGCCGTGAACGGGTTCGAACAGGCCGCGGTCGGGGCCGATGTTCGCGCTCGGGAGGAGGCCGAGGCCGCCGACGAGGCCGGCGGCGAGGTCAGAGAGCACGTCGCCCGCGAGATTCGGGCAGACAATGACGTCGAACTGTGTGGGGTCGAGACAGACCTTCGTCGCGAAGGCGTCGATGAGCACCTCGTCGGTATCGATGCCGTTTTCGGCGGCGACCTCGGCGACGGTATCCCGGAAGAGCCCATCGGTCTCGCGCATGACATTCGCCTTGTGCGCGATGGTGAAGCCGTCGTGCTCGCTTTCCGGGCCGGCGTACTCGCAGGCGAACTCGGCGAGCTGCTCGGAGGCCGACTGCGTTGTCACGCGGGTCAGCGTCGCCACGTCCTCGGTCAGCCGGTCCTCGTGGCCCGAGTAGACGCCCTCGGTGTTCTCTCGGAGGAAGACCAGGTCGGTTTCGGGGCGGACGGCGTCGATTCCCGGGTACGCCTTCGCCGGGCGGATGTTGACGAACGAGCCGACGGCCTCGCGCAGCGGAATGATTACGTCCGCGGCAGTCTCGCCCGCTGCGCCGAACAGCGTCGCGTCGGCTGTCGCTGCGAGCTCGTACGTCTCGTCTGGCAGTGCCTCGCCGGTTGCTTCCTCGACTGCGTCGCCGGCCTCAGATTCGGTGAACGAAAAGTCGATGTCCAGCGCTTCGAGCACCTCGACTGCGGCGGGTGTGACCTCCTGTCCGATTCCGTCGCCGGGGATGACGGCGATCTCGTGAGTCATGTCGACACCTCTCTCGGGCGGCGAAAAGAGGGTATCGATAGCGTCAACGGTGCTGATCCGAGTTGCTATCGTGGCGTCGGCTGTCAACAGGCGGACTCGATGCGCTCCTGACGATCCGGCTCACCCAGCGGACCGTCCGGTCCGACGGGCTGTTCGACGTGGACGACGGTCACCAACTCGACCGGCTGATCGAACTGTCCGCCGACCTGTTCGCAACTGAACGCAGCCACCGGTTCGTAATAGATGTCCCCGACGTACCGTACGTCCATCCCGTAGCGCTTCCAGAGCGTCGACGGATAGGCTGCCGTCCCGTCCGGTGGCCGGTCGGCACGCACGGTGGTCCCGTCGACGTGCGTCTCGACTGTCTCACCGGACTCGAGTGTCGCGTCGACGGCGTACCAGCTATAGGTGTCGGGTGGATTCGGTGCGAAGAACGACCAGCTACCGAGCTCCTCGTCAGCGTCAGTGATGGCTCCAGGGCCGCCAACGCCGATGGCCGCAGCGTGCCAGAACAGCAGTATTGCGAACAGACATACGACGAGTACGCTGCTGAACACACGCACGCCGCGGCTCGCGTGCAGAGTGGACCACCGACTCTGAGGCGATTCGGACGACGACACTGACGCGGCTTCGGACGACGCGGACACCACACCAGCAGCGTCGCGCCCCACCGTTCCGCCGTCACCACGCGCCTGTCGGCCAGTCACCAACCGGTTCGGCGTCCGCGTTTCGAGGACGGACTCGAGTCGACTCCAGACTGGCGACGGCACGAACAACAGCAGGCCCGTGATCATGACGAGCGGAAAGACGCCGAGTCGCATCGTCGCGGCCATCCCCAGGTGTGCCCCGACGAAACCCGCCACGAGCGCGAGTCGGAGGCGACCGGTGACGACGAGCAGGACGACGCTACTCGACAGCAGCGCGATCCAGAGCCAGTTGACCGCGGTGAGGACCAGCGAGAGATCTGAGAGGGCAGCGCCGAGCGGTGTCAGGTACTGCTCAAGGTGGAACGTCCGCTGGACGGCGATGCCGGTGAGCCAGGAATTGCTCTGGAATTTGAGGACCGCGTTGGTGACATAGATGAGCGTGAAGTGAACGAGAACCGTTGCAGTTGCAAGTGAGCAGGTGCGATTGGCGAGGACTGTCTGTTCATGGCTTGCCCGCTCGTTCGCGTGCCGACGCGTGTCAACCGACCACCGAGTGTCGAGCGGGAGAAAGAGCCCGAGTGCGAGAAACGTCAGAAGGATCGTGTCGCCGCCGTTGAGAACCAGCGGATTACGAGCGTAGAGCGAGGCCGTCAGGACGAGCGCACCAGCGGTCGCGAGTCGCGTGCGGTAGCCGACGAGCAGCGAGGCTGCGAACAGGCCGGCGAGTGCGAAAAGCAGCGTCTGGAACCACGCAGCGCCCGAGAGGGCGTGGATCGAGACCATCTCGAAGACGGGGTACGTTTCCGCGAGCGTGTGTCTGGGGAAGACGCCCTAGTCGGTGTAGAACGTCCGTAGCCCCGGTAGTCGTAATGTAAGGAGGTCGATCAGCAGCACGAGACCGAGCCCGATCCGAAACGCAGCCAGCGCTCGCAGATCGATTCCCAGCCGGGACTCGAGTACATTGGTCCAGGAATCGGATGTTGACAGTATTCGAGGGGGCGTGAACGGACGGAAAGACATGGGGACCAGCCAGTCAAGTATCCTGAGTTATAGGGGAGATAACAAGTGCTTTGTCCTTCGATGGAGGGAGAGCCGTTTTGGACCAGGTGGGATGAACACAGCCACGACAGGGTTATCTGGAGAACAAAACGGTAGGAACCGACCGGTACATAACGGACAACCGAAAACAGGAACCGACAGCCGACGTAATCCGTGTCTCAGTCGGCGCTCGTACTGGACTCTGACCCGGACCCGTTCGCATCCGCGTCCGAAACGTAGGGAAGCTTGGCTGCAGTCTCCTGCACCGCGCCAGCGTTCGACTTCATCAACGCCGTCGTGTCCCAGACGCCCTCGACGAGCGCCTTGCGCTGGGCGTCGTCGACGGTGACGTCGACGGTGGTGTCACCGTACCTGACCTGTTCTGCTTCGACGTCGATCTCGAGTTCTTCGTCGGGATTCGCGTCGACCCACTCCTGCAGGCTCTGGATTGTCTCGCTGTCAGCCGTGACGGTTGGAATGCCAAGCGCCAGGCAGTTGCCCGCGAAAATCTCGGCGAAGCTCTCGCCGATGATGGCGTCGATTCCCCAGCGCATCAGCGCCTGGGGTGCGTGCTCGCGCGAGGAGCCACAGCCGAAGTTGGAGTTGACGACCATTACCGAGGAGTCCTGGAACTGGTCCTCGTTGAACGGGTGATCCTTGAGGTCGTCGTCCTCGGTAAACCGCTGGTCGAAGAACGCGAACTCGCCGAGGCCGTCGAAGGTGACGACCTTCATGAAGCGCGCGGGGATGATCTGGTCGGTGTCGATGTCGTTGCCGCGGATCGGGAGGCCCGACCCCGAGACGTAGTTGACTTCGGGAATTTCGACTTCATCTGTGTCGGTCATTAGGCAGTCACCTCCGCTTCCGGCAGCTCGCGAACGTCCGTTACCGTCCCCTCGATCGCCGCTGCGGCGACCATCCGCGGGTTCATCAGTACGGTTCGGCCGTCCTTACTCCCTTGGCGACCCACGAAGTTCCGGTTCGAGGAGGAGGCGCAAGCCTCGTCGCCCTCGAGTTGGTCTTCGTTCATGCCGAGACACATCGAGCAGCCGGCGTTGCGCCAGTCGAAGCCGGCCTCCTCAAAGATATCCTTCAGGCCTTCCTCCTCGGCGGTCTCCTGCACGCGCTGGCTGCCGGGAACGACCAGCGCACGCACGTCGTCATCGACCTCGCGGCCTTTGACAAGCTGTGCTGCACGGCGGAGGTCTGGCAGGCGCGCGTTCGTACAGGAGCCAAGGAAGGCCACGTCGATTTCGTAGCCGTCCATCGTCTCGCCGGGCTCGACGCGCATGTGTTCCTGTGCGCGCTGGGCGGTGTCCTGCTTGTCCGCAGCGAGGTTCTCGGGTGCCGGAATCGGGTCGGAGATGCCGATTCCCTGGCCGGGCGTGGTCCCCCAGGTAACGACCGGCTCGAGTTTGTCCGCGTCGATGTGGACAACGTCGTCGTACTCTGCGTCGTCGTCGCTGGCGATCGACTCCCAGTAGGGCTTTAGCTCCTCGAACTTCTCCGGGTTCTCCTGGAAGTAGTCCGTCTCCGCAAGCCACTCGTAGGTGGTCTCGTCGGGGTTGATGTAGCCCGCGCGAGCACCGCCCTCGATGGACATGTTGCAGATCGACATCCGACCCTCCATGCCCAGGTTCTCGATGGCCTCGCCGGCGTACTCGTAGACGTAGCCGACGCCGCCCTCGGTGCCGAGACGGCTGATGATCTCCAGAATGACGTCCTTGGCTTCGACGCCGTCACCGAGTTCGCCGTCGATCTGGATCTTGCGGACCTTCTGTTTCTCCATCGCGACCGTGCCCGTCGCGAGCACGTCGCGGATCTGGCTAGTTCCGATCCCGAACGCGAGCGCGCCGAACGCGCCGTGCGTCGAGGTGTGAGAGTCGCCACAGACGATCGTCTTGCCGGGCTGGGTGAGCCCCTGCTCCGGGCCGACAACGTGGACGATTCCCTGGTCGCCCGAGTCCGGATCGGAGAACTCGATACCGGCCTCGCGGACGTTCTCCTCGAGTTCGCTCATCATTTCCTCGGCGGCGTCCTCCTCGTAGGGGCGGGACTGGTCCGCGGTCGGGATAATGTGATCGACGGTCGCGTGGGTGAGTTCGGGGTAGGCGACCTCGAGGTCGCGTTCCTCGAGCATGCCGAACGCCTGTGGGCTCGTGACCTCGTGGATGAGGTGGAGGCCGATGAACAGCTGATCCTGTCCGGTCGGCAGGGTTGTCACCGTGTGGTGGTCCCAGACCTTGTCGTAGAGCGTTCGTTCGCTCATTCTTCGTCTACGACCTCGTCAGAGCGGGTGTCTCGGCCGCGTTCGAAGACTCGGTTTGCGTCGTCGCTATCGTTTGGTGGCGTGTGGGAAACGTCACGCATCGTCTCGGTGTCGCGGTCGCGCTTCCGTTGGGGCCGAGACTCCGGATCTGTTGCAGCCGGCTCACCACCGTCCGTCGCGACGATCGGGCCGCGGTTGAACAGGTTACCCGCCGTCTCGCCGGTGTAGGGGTTGGTGTGGCTGACTTCGCCCATCTTTTGCGTCGTGTTCGGTCGATTCGTTCGGTTTCGGTTCCGTTTCATTTCGGTCGACTGTGATTCGTTCGTGGTCATCGGTTCGTAGTTCGTCGGTTCCTGATTCCTGTTTCGGGTTGCAGTGCGCGCTGACTCAATCGCAGTCTCAGTCGTCAGCCGGCACTTCCGCTTTCTCTGATTCGGTCTCGCTCGATTCCTCGTCCGCCCAGGCGAAGAGGTCGCGCAGGCGTTCGCCGACCTCCTCGATCTCGTGGTCCTTCTCGGCCTGGCGAAGCTGGTTGTAGCTCGGCCGGCCGGCCTGGTTCTCGAGAATCCACTCGCGGGTGAACTCGCCGTTCTGGACTTCCTCGAGTACCTCCTCCATATTCTCGCGGACGGAGTCATCGAGGATACGCTCGCCGCGGGTGAGGCCACCGTATTCGGCGGTGTCGGAGACGGAGTCCCACATGCCGCCGTTCCCGCCTTCGTACATCAGGTCGACAATCAGCTTGAGCTCGTTCAGACACTCGAAGTACGCTATTTCCGGGGAGTAGCCCGCGTCGACGAGCGTTTCGTAGCCGTGCTTGACCAGCGCGGTGACGCCGCCACAGAGGACGGCCTGCTCGCCGAAGAGGTCGGACTCGACTTCCTCCTGGAAGTCAGTCTCGATGACGCCGGCACGGGCACAGCCGATCGCCTTCGCGTACGCGAGTGCCCGCTCCTGTGCGTTGCCGGTGGCGTCCTGGTCGATTGCGAGCAGCCCAGGGGTTCCCTCGTCGTTCTCGTAGTTTCGGCGGACGAGGTGGCCCGGGCTCTTCGGGGCGACCATCGTCACGTCGACGTCTGCCGGCGGCTGGATCTGCCCGTAGTGGATGTTCAGCCCATGGGCGAACTGCAGCGTGTCGCCGGCCTCCAGGTTCGGCTCGATGGCGTTCTCGTAGACCGTCGACTGGACGGTGTCTGGGACGAGCACGGACACGTAGGACGCCTGGGAGACGGCGTCTGCCGGCGTCGCGACCGTCAAGCCGTCGGCTTCGACAGCGGAGCGCGAGGATGAGTCCTCACGTAGGCCGACAACCACGTCGACCCCGCTCTCGTGGAGATTCTGTGCGTGGGCGTGGCCCTGGCTGCCGTAGCCGAGCACGGCCACAGTGTCGTCGTCAAGGGTCGATACGTCTGCGTCGTCGTCGTAGTAAATCTCGGTGGTGAATTCGTCAGTCATCGTCTGCTGGTGCGTATTGGTTCTGCGGGTGGCTCGCCGCTTCGGCGGTCGATTCTGTCGTGCTCGCGGGTGCAGCGGTGCTCTGGGTGCCACGGGCGAGCGCCGTGGTCCCCGTCCGGTCGATCTCGCGGATGCCGAACTGCTCGAACGTCTCGATTGCGGCATCGATCTTCTGGCGCGAACCCGTGATTTCGATCGTCGCCGTCTCGGGACAGGAGTCGACAGTCTTGCCGTCGTACATGTCCGTGACGGCCGCGACCTCTGCCGGCCGATCCGCGTCGATCTTCACGAGCGCCAGTTCGCGCCGCATCGCATCGGACTCGAGTTCGCGCACTGAGATGACCGGGATCAGTTTGCGCAGTTGCTTTTTGATCTGGTCGATGCCGGGGTCGGGTTCCTCGACGACCAGCGTGATCCGCGCGCGGTCGTCGTCGGTGGTCGGACCGACGGTCAGACTCTCGATGTTGAACTGCCGTCTCGAGAACAGTCCCGAAACGTCAGAGAGCACGCCGGGTTCGTGTTCGACGAGTGTCGAGATGACGGTCCGGCGCGGCGCTTGCTTGGCCTCGACCTCAGGGTCGATCCGGATGCCCTGCTCGTTACGCCGTCCATCTGGGGTCGGACGCTCCTCTGGAGCGGGGCCGTCCAGGCCGCGTCGGTATCCGGAACCGTTTGGCTCGTCCTGCTCGTTCTCGCCGCTCATAGCTGGTCCTCCGCCAGCGCGAACTGGCCGTTGTCGCCGCCGCTTGGAACCATCGGATAGACGTTCGCCTGCGGGTCGATGTGGACGTCGATCACCGAGGGACCGTCTTCAGCGAGTGCGGCTTCGATCGTATCCGCGACCTCGTCGTACTCGTCGATCCGGAAGCCGTTCGCGCCGAAGGCCTCGGCGAGTTTGTCGAACTCGGGCATCCAGCCGTAGTCCGAAGCGGAGTGACGTCCCTCGAAGAAGGCGTCCTGCCACTGGCGGACCATGCCGATGTACTCGTTGTTGAGCACGGCAACGGTGATGTCTAAGTTCTCGCGAACGGCAACGGAGAGGCCCTGCAGCGTCATCAGGAACGAGCCGTCGCCGTCGATGCAGACGACCTCCTGGTCGTCGTCGGCGGCGAGACGCGCGCCGATAGCCGCGGGCAGGCCGTACCCCATTGTCCCGAGGCCGTGACTCGAAACCCACGTTCGGGGTTCGGTGTACGTCCAGTACTGGCAAGCCCACATCTGGTGTTGGCCGACGCCGGTCGTGACGACCGCGCGGTCGCTCGTAGCCTCGTCCAGTGCCTCGACGACGAACTCCGGCTGAATCGGCTCGTCTTCAGGCACGTCGTAGGCCATCGAGTAGTCCGATTTCCACTGCTGGCACTGCGCGCGCCATTTCGTCGCCTGCGGCGAGGTCTCGACGGCGCGTGCGAGCTGGGAGACGACGGTGTCGGCGTCGCCGACCAGTGGGTAGTCCGCGTGGATGTTCTTCGAGATTTCCGCGGGGTCGATGTCGATGTGGATGATCTCCGCGTCGGGTGCGAACGTCTCGATGCCACCCGTGAGGCGGTCGTCGAACCGAGTGCCGACGGCGATCATCGTGTCACAATGGGTGATCGCCATGTTGGCGTAGCCGGTGCCGTGCATGCCGGCCATCTCCATCGAGAGCTCGTGATCTTCCGGGAACGAGCCGATACCGGGCATCGTTGTGACGACCGGAATCTCGTGCTTGATGGCGAACTTGCGGCAGGCCTCGCTGGCCTCGCCCTTGATGACGCCGCCGCCGAGCAGCATGATCGGTCGAGTCGCGTTCCCAATTCGCTCGGCTGCGGACGCGACGATCGTCGGATCGGCTTCCTCCGTGACCTCGTACGTGTCAGGCGTCGCCGGCTCGTCGGGTTCGCGGTCCGTCTCAGCGTTCGTGACATCCTTCGGCAGGTCGACCAGCGTCGGTCCCGGACGCCCCTCACGGGCGAGCGCGAAGGCTTCGCTGACATCGGTTCCGACGCGGTCCGGGTCGGCGGCGAACGTGTTGTCCTTCGTGACCGGCGTCATGACACCCGTCGTATCCGTCTCTTGGAACGCGTCGTTGCCGACGAAGTCCGTCGGAACCTGGCCCGTCAGCGCGAGCATCGGGTCCGAGTCCATGTCGGCGTCCGCGATGCCCGTGACGAGGTTCGTCGCGCCCGGTCCCGAGGTCGCCAGGCAAACGCCCGGTTCGCCCGAGACGATACCGTAGGCGTCTGCCGCGTGCGATGCGCCCTGTTCGTGGGCCATCGTCACGTGCGTGATCTCGGAGTCGTAGAGCGCGTCGTAGACGGGCATGATCGCCCCACCCTGGACGCCGAAGGCGTGCTCGACGCCGGCGTTCTCGAGTGCGCGGACGACGGATTCGGCACCTGTCGTGACCGGCTCAGGCTGTGTGCCGTCACCAGTGACAGGAGCGTCAGCGCTGGGAGCGCCCGCGGTAGTGTCGTCTCCGTCCGCGTGGCTCTCTGCGTCCTGGTCGTCGTGCTGTTCCTCCGGTGGGATCGAGGTTGCGCGTTCGCTCATCGGTTCCCTCCCGCCGTCGTGCGGCGATTCGACCGGGTGAATCGCTGCGAACGATACTGTTGTGTCCGTGTTGTCATCTGTGTCGTGACTGCTGGCTCTGAAGGCGATGCGGCAAATTCCGGTCGGGGATAAGGAGTGATGTGAGGGGCTAGTAGGCCCCTACAATACGAATCGAAGCGAACGCGCTGCTGTCGCCCGACTGGCGAGCCGACAGCGAAGCGCGGACCGTCATTGCTGGTAATGTAGGCCCGCCGATCGTGATAACTGTTGGGGGTAGGGTAATCATTGCCTGCCAACGCGGGCGACCGAGAGAGCAGGGGCTCAGGAGTGGGTGCAAACGAGGCGGTCATCCCTCAGATGCGCACCTCCTCGTGATCGCGGTCGTCGCGGTCTCGCTCCGTCGATTCGTGTGTTCGCTCTCGGTCTTGCTGACGGTCAACGTCAGCATCCTCGGCGAAGCGCTCCAGGTCGCTGACCGTGACGCGGCGCTTTTCTGCGCCGTAGTCCTTGACGCGACGGGTTACCGACCGTACCTCGTCGTCGGTTGGATCGTAGCCGCGTTCGCGCAGTCGTTCCCGTACCGAGTGGGTGCCCGTGTGCTTACCCATGACCAGTCGGCGCTCGGCACCGACCATCTCGGGAGTCATCACACCGGGTTCGAAAGTATCGGAGTTCTCGATGACGCCGGCAGCATGGATGCCGCTCTCGTGGGAGAAGGCGTTGTCGCCGACGATGGGCTTGTTGCCCGGCGTCGCCATCTTGCTCTTCTCCTCGACAATCTCGGAGAGTTCGGTAATGCGCGTCGTGTCGATACCGGTGTCACACTGGTAGAGCGACTCGACGGACATGACGAACTCCTCGTAGGCGGCGTTGCCGGCCCGCTCGCCGATCGAATTGACCGAAACCTGTGCCTGATCGGCCCCCGCTTCGATGCCGGCCAGCGCGTTCGCGGTGGCCAGCCCGAAGTCATCGTGGGTGTGGACATCGATCCGGGCGTCCGTGTGGGCGTTGATCTTTTCGATCATGTCGCCGAACCGACCCGGCGTCGCAACACCACAGGTGTCGGGTACGTTGATCCAGTCGACGCCGGCCTCGCTGACCGCTGCCACGATGTCGAGCAGGAACGTCTCGTCGGTTCGCGTCGCATCCATTGGCGAGAACATGCAGGTCACGCCCGCCTCTTTGATGCGTTCGACCGAGTCGACTGCGCGCTGTGCGACTTCCTCCCGCGTGGCGTGCATCGAATCCTCGATCTGGACATCGCTGGTGCTTACGAACGTGTGCACCATCTCGACGCCAGAATCGAGCGCCGCTTCGATGTCGCCGTCGACAACGCGGGCTAACCCGCAGGTTGTCGTCGACGTCGAGGAAGCAATATCACGAACGGCCTCGAACTCCGCGTCCGAATTGACCGGGAAGCCAGCCTCGATGACGTGGGTTCCCATGTCGTCCAGAATCGCGGCGATCTGCCGTTTATCGTCGTAGGAAAACGACGTTCCGGGTGACTGTTCACCATCCCGGAGGGTGGTATCGAAGACACGTGCTGACTCAATTTCGTCAGTGGAATCTAACGTGCCCTGGAAGAACTCGACCCCCCTGATTGGTATCAGAGGATGGGCTGTCTTGGTGAGACATTGTATCCGTTCCCAGGGAGGAAGTAGTATATAAATCTGGCGCAGGAACACCTCAGTCTGCACGTCGTGAGGAATAATTACAGTTGTTCTGCCTACAAAACCGACAGACAGCGTCGCCTATAGTGTGTATATATGCCCTAATAGTATACAACGTCGGTCGGCCGATTTGTCCGTTTGACGGAATGAACGTGACTAAATTTGCCTCGAATCCACGGTCGATTTGCTGGCGCGCGCAACTCGATGGACGTTCGGTCACTGACGCCCGAACAATTTGCTTAGCAGTAGTTCTTTGTCCAATAATCCAACCCCACAAGAACGGGTGTCCAACAAGAGTGTGGATAAACAGATGAACGCACGCCCGGCGACGATCCACTCGACGCATTGGAAATTCTCAGCCAGAACGGCTGCTCAATACAAGCACCATCACCACTATCCACCTCACTCACTCTCGAGTGCCCCCCGACGCGCTTCGTACTCCTCGACGTACTGTCCCTCACAGGAGTGACAACAGAACGTCTTTCGTTCGCCATCAATCGTCGTCGTCACGCCACCGTCCATAATTTCCTTGCCACAGAGGACACAGTCGAGCGAAAACCCGGCCGCCGACAGCGCGAGTCGCCGATTAGATCGCGTGAGTGGTGTCACGTCGTACTCGAGTACACGCGAGAGATCAAGTTCGGTCGCGAGCCAGGAGCGAACGTTGTCACCGGAGATAGCGGCGTGGACGAGGACGTGGCCGTCCATGCCTTCGAAGACGTGATCGACGCCGTCGAGGGTAGTGGCGGCGTCGTAGACATCGGCGACGGCGTCGGGTTTTGGGTGAAGATCGACGAGGACGGCGGTTTCCTGACGGAGCGTCGAACGGTCGATGTCGACGGTAAAGCCCTGGATGACGCCCTGCTCCTCGAGTCGCGAGATGCGGTCGGAGACGGCCGGCGGGGTGAGGCCGACGTGGTCGGCGATTTCGTTGTAGGGTCGACGGGCGTCCTCGGTGAGCAGGGAAAGGATCTCAAGGTCGGTGTCGTCGAGGTCGCGCATGGTCGTCTATCGCGTGGGCGAGAGGGTAAAGACTGCGCTGATCGGTGCTCGTGACTGCACGGGTACCGGTTGTTCACGTTCGCAGGTTCCACAGTTAGTGGCGTTTGCAGTTGGTGGCGTTCCGGACGACAGCCAGAGGCACGCCCCTGGCAACTGCCACGAACACTCACCAGCAGAGGAACGTTTTTCTCGTCGCGCTCCCACGAAGCGCACATGAGCGACTTCGACCTCGATCTGCGGACGGTCGAGGAGCATATCGACGAGGAACTCGATATCGAAGGGAGCATCGTGCTCGGCGTTCTCGACGGAGAGACGCCGGAAGACGAGTGGGTCGAAGCGATTTCGAAGGGGAACGTCCTCGTTCTCTGCGTCGAGGGGGATGTCAACGAACTGGCCTCCGGCTTCGCCCGCGACGTCAAGGAAGCAGGGGGGAATCTCGTCCACTTCCGTGGGTTCCTGCTCGTGACGCCGCCGGGCGTCGACGTGAGCACTGAGCGGCTATAGACCACGGCACGGTTGGGAATGTCTGCGGTCACGACTCGAGTTCGAGTAGCGGTTCGGTTCCAACGCGTGCTCACCGAGCGATGTCCGATGTGTCGTCCTCTCCCTCACCCGGCCAATGCCACGCCTGCGCCTCACTCAGGATGAGACAAACGTGAGAACATGGCCGTCCGGATCTCGAACGACCACGCGTTCGGCCGACTTCTCGTCTACCTGTCGCACCTGTTCTGCCACCGCACCTAGCGCAGCAGTCGGCTCGTCAGTCTCGAAGCCAAGATCGACGTGGACTCCGCCCCGGGCGTCTGCAATCCCCAGATGTGGCTCCCACAACTCGAGTGCCATCGGACCGTTCATCCGAACGCGCTTTCTGTCGTCGCCGATGTCCACGGTCTCGAAGCCGAGGTTGCTGTAGAAGGATTCGGCACGCTCGAGTGACTCGACCTCGAGGACGACCTCGAAGATGCCGTCAATTCCCGGGCCGGCGACGTCTCGCTGGCCGAGTTCGACGCAGTTGCCGTCGGGATCGTAGAGATAGAGCGACCGGACAGGCCCGAACTGGGCCTCGTCGAGATCGTACCCAGCCGTCTCGAGTCGATCCCACCAGTCGTCGTACTCCGCCTTCGGGATCGAGAACGCGTAATGGGTGTGCAGGCCGCCGCGGGGGACGCCGTCGGGACGGCGTAAGACGAGATCGGTGTCGCCGGCTGCGAGCGCGAGTTCGTTCCTGGGTCCGAGTCCGAGTTCACCGTCCGGGCCAGAGACCTCCACATCGCCGTCCGCATTTTTGTCCATGGTCGCATCCGATCGAACAGACAACTCGAGTACATCCGTATAGAATTCCCGCGCCGATGCAAGGGACTTCACCTCAAGTGCGAGCCAGGAGAGGCCAGTAAGCATAGCGGCCCTACTCCAGAGAGCGGTATAGAGGCATCGCCGAGTGTGGGGCAACAAGAGAGCAGGATTCCCACGGCACTTGCCTGTCACGTTTATGTGATGACCGCTCGTAGCGACCAGCATGGCATTTCGCGTCGACGAACGTGCGAGCGAGTTTCAGGTGGTTGATCGGTTCGACGGCGGCGTCGGCTGGATCGCCCACCCTGACGAGCACATGCAGCGTGCGAGCCACGCCCTCGTTGTCGACGGTGATCAGACCCGGAGCACGTCAGGTAAGGATGTCTGGGTCTTCGATCCGGTCGACGCGGAGGGGCTCGACCAGTTGCTCGCCGAGTACGGCGCGGTCGCTGGCGTTGTCGTCCTGCTGGACCGCCATACACGCGACGCGGCAGCGATCGCTAACCGTCATGACGTGCCAGTCTACCTGCCAGCCGCGTACGAGGGAGTCTCGGAGGAGATCGACGCCCCGGTCGCACGCTTCTCCAGCGAACTCTCCGACACCGGCTTCGAGGCCCATACGGTGGTCGACAACCGATTCTGGCAGGAAGTCGCGATCTACGACCCCGAACGCGGAACCCTGCTCGTCCCCGAGGCGGTCGGCACTGTCTCGTACTTCCTCGCTGGCGACGAACGCCTCGGTGTCCACCCGATGCTCAGACCCGTCCCGCCGACGGATACCTTGAGTGGCTTCGCCCCCGAACGCGTTCTCGTCGGCCACGGCGCAGGAGTTACCGAGTCCGCAGCGGTTGCACTCGAGGAGGCATTGTTGAACGCCCGGCGTGGTGCACCGCGGGTGTACGCTGGTGCAGTGAGGCGGTTATTCCCGGTGTAACGCGACGGTCGCTCGTCGACAATTCTGGTTCTGGGCCTGGTCTTGGTCCTCATTTTGGGTCTGGGTTTGCCAGGGGGTACATCTAACTACGCGCTCCGCGTAGGGGCCGCCGACATGGTGTATATCACCCGCGCACTCGTCGACGTCTTGCTCGACCTCGCCAGTGATGCCGACCCGGATCGCGTGACCACCGGCGTATCGGTGACACCCGCGGGTGAACTCGCAGGCGGCGGTGCAGGTGCAATCCCGCCCGACACGCCCGTTTTCACCGACTTTTACCTTCCTGATCCCGGGAACGCGATCAACGCTGTTTTTGGAGTCGATCTCTCGACACCCGCACGCCAGACTCAGGGGCGATTCGTCTCGCATCCACTGCGCGAACTCGAGGTGACGAAGCGCGATGACCTCGCGCAAGTGGTCTTCGTCGCGGTACCGCCGTGGTCGGACGAGGAGGATTCCTTCGGTGCGTTCGACCGGTCGGGAGACCGTAAACCGCTAGAGATTATCGACGCTGAGCCGCCGGCGCAGTCGCTGTCCGGCTGACGGGAGTAACTGTTGAAGCAGCAGTTCAGTACGTACCCAAAATAGATAAAATCTCTCTGCGGAGGCGGTGAACGACAATACCACCAGCGACAAGGCCGGCGACGGCGACTGTCGTCAGCCGCTGTGCACCAGTCTCAGCAACCGCTGCTCAACAACGTCAGCCGCCACGCGGCACCCCGCCGTCGATAATTCGGTCGATGATACCCCGACGTCCCGTCTCGCCGCGTTCGTCTTCCTCATCACGATCTGACGATGGGAAGTTTGGAACGTGTGGCATGATTTAGTCGACCTCCAGACGGGAGTACAACCTCAAGTCGGAAAATAGCATTGCCGACTGCGTTTGTCCTCCTCACCGCTCTCTGCTCTTTGCTCTTTGCTCTCTGCTCACTCCTCACTACTCACCACCTACTGTTTTTGTTGCTCGCGAGAACTACTCGAGATACCCGAGTCCGCGAAGCTGTTCGGTGATCTCTTCGAACTCCGCTTCCGTGAGTTCGCCCTGTTTCTGGTGCTGGATGACGATGCTTCGTAGCAGGAATCGGACGAGGTCACTCGTGCTCTGGAAGCTCGTCCCTTCGATCGTTTCGTCGACCCGGTTGGCGAGGTCCTTCGGGATCGAAACTGTGGTGTACTCGGTCATAGTCGATACTCCGTCGCGGGCGTCAAATGCGTATCGCCATCGAGAGATGTCTCCGGTTTCGGTAGTTATCGAACGGGGGTGGTCATTGTCCGGATCGATGTCGATCTGGAGACGAGTTGCTTTTATTGCATTATACGGACTCGCTGTTCTGGCGGGTCAACTTCGTAGCCCAACGCTTCTTGGAATCGCGGTCAGTGTCTCACTGCTCCTCAGTGGCTCGGTTGTCGTGTCCATCATTGATGGTGTGAAAAACGGTTTCGAAGAAGCACTTCCCTCCCCCGGCGAGTGACAGCAATTTCGGTTGGTACCATGGCTCTCCCAATCCAGCCCTGAAAACCGCACGGACTCCGTAGCGGTTTTTATATTCCGGCAGTCTATCGCGTGGTATGGGAGTCCGGCCACCATCGAGCGGAGACGACGACGACCCGGAGAGTGTGGAGTTCGGAATCGCCGCCGTCGATGCACACCTCCGAACAGCTGACCTCTCGTTTCCGGCAACGAAAGACGACGTCGCAGCAGAGCTCGGCCACGAGCGCATTCCGTACGATGTCCACGGAAATGACGTTGCACTGGGTGAGATGCTCGACGAGGTCCAAGCACGTGAGTTCCGCTCGAGACAGCAGTTATTGAACGAGTTGCACCAGCCGTTCGAGGAGTATCGACAGGAACACTCGGGTGGAGTGTTTCAGCAGATGCGGTCGATGCTGCCGTTCTGAGTATACAACAGACTATTTTCTTGTACTCTTCTGTTGGGGTGGGGGTTGGACACGACGTATACCGTACAGACCCCCCAAGAGAATAGAGATGAGACGACCGCTCGATCACTCGTCGTGCTGTTCGCCGTCTTCGTCTTCGTACTCGAACGCACGGTCCGTCTCGGTCGTTGGCCGCTGATCGCGTGCATTCCGCGTAATCTGTTCGAGTCGACGGCGTTGCTCGCGATGTAGGGTCACGAGCATGTCCGAGAGGACGCCGAACATGAGTAGCTGCACGCCGAGCAAAATTGCGGCGGCGGAGACAAGCGCGAGAATCTCGTGGCCAACGCCGTACTGGAGCCAACGCCAGAGCACATAGGTGGCGATTGTGCCACCGGCCGCGATACCGCCGACGCCGAGGCTCCCGAAGTAAAACAGCGGGTTGTTCGTTTTTGCCAGTGAGTACAGCGCCAGGATGATCGTCCCACCGTCTTTGACCGGGTGGAGATTGGTCTCCGAGTCCTCCGGCCGAGCGCTGTAACTGACCGGAACGACTGTCGTCTCGACGCCGTGTTTCACACACTCGACTGCGAGCTCGGTCTCGATGGTGAAGCCGTCCGAGTCGAGCGAGAGGCGATCGAACGAATCGACAGTGAACGCGCGGTAGCCAGAGAGAATATCCTCGTACGCCGCACCGTGGATGTACCGGAACGAGCGGTTGATGAGGCGGTTTCCGACGCCGTTGAGCGCCTTCATCGCGTCGTCGTCCATGTCGGCAAATCGATTACCGATGACGTGCTCGTAGCCACGGGAGAGCGGTTCGAGCATCGTCTCTGCGTCCTCTGGGTCGTACGTGCCGTCGCCATCGAGCATCAAAACGTAGGGCACATCGATGTAGGACACCGCCTCACGGACCGCCTGCCCCTTGCCTTCCCCAGACTGGGTTAGCACCTGTGCACCGTGCTCGTTGGCAATCTCTCGAGTGGCGTCCGTGGATCCGCCGTCGATGACGACGACGTTCCCGTAGCCGAGTTCCTGAAAATCGTCGATTACGTCGCCGATCGTTGCCGCCTCGTTGAGGGTCGGAATGAGGATACAGACCTCCTCGGCCGAAATCTCGTGCCGCTTGTCGGTCATGGCGAGCACGCCTCCAGTCTCGGAGGCCGGATCGACCGACTGTGCACGAGTTCCGTCATACTCCATCGCTCGACACTCGTTGGGCGGTATGCAAAAGGATACTGATACGCTGGTTGCCACGCTGTCGACGGACTAACGACACGGCACCCCACGCCACCGCGACATTCTGTCACGCTGCTCGTTCTGGTTCCGACAGTACGCCTCGTTACCAGGTCACCCCCTCATACACTTCGAGCGCTCGCTCGTCAATCTCGATCCGTCGGCCGTCAACGACGACTCGCTGGGCCATCCCATCGAACGAAAGGTCGTCGAATTCCGGCCAATCAGTCGCCACCACCGCGCCATCCGCACCGGATAGGGCATCGTCTGGTGACGAGGCGAACTCGAGTGTCCCATTGAATCGCGTTTCTCCATACTCCTCTCGAACGTTGTCCATCGCGACTGGGTCGTACGCGACGACGCTCGCGCCGCGCGTTTGTAGTTCGTCGATCACATCGAGTGCGCGAGACTTGCGAATGTCATCGGTGCCGGGCTTGAACGAGAGGCCGAGGACGGCGATCCGCGCAGAATCAAGTGAAACGTGGTCTGCGAGCAGCGAGACCAGCCGGGTTGGCTGCTCGTCGTTGACCGAGACGACGGCGTCGAGCAGGCTGGGATCATAGCCCTGCTCACGAGCGCCGGCCCGGAGCGCGGCGACATCTTTAGGGAAACAGGAGCCACCCCAGCCGAGTCCCGAACGCATGAAGCGGGCCGAGATGCGGTCGTCAAGGCCAACGGCCTCGAGGACCTCGTAGGCGTCTGCGCCGTACTCCTTGGCGATGTTGCCGAGTTCGTTCACCAGCGAGACCTTCGACGCGAGGAAGGCGTTGTTTGCGTACTTGATAAGTTCGGCCTCGCGCACGTCGGTTTCGACGAGATCCGTTTCCTCGCGTTCGAGAACGGGCGCGTAGAGGTCGCGGAGCGTCGCAGCGGCGGCGTCACTCGTCGCGCCGACGACGATCTTGTCGGGTTCGAGGAAGTCATGTACTGCAGTCCCCATCCGCAGGAATTCAGGATTCATCGCGAGGTCGATTCCCTCACCGATTGCGGTGCCGGACTCGCGCTCGAGGATGGGACCGACGACGTCTTCGGTAGTTCCAGGGAGGACGGTGCTCTTGACGACGACGAGGTGGTCGTTCTCGTCTGGTTTCTCTGCGAGTGCGCGGCCGAGTGACTCCGAGCCGGCGCGCATCGGCGCGAGGTCAAGACTGCCGTCCTCGTCCTGGGGCGTCGGGAGACAGAGAAACGTGACGTCGGTCTCGCGCACGTCGGCATAGTCGGTCGTCGCGCGCAGGTTCCCGCTCGCATTGGGACCATCGGAACCGGCGTGTTCGGCAATCCGCTCTGCCAGTCCGGACTCGTGAATCGGGGCCTCGCCGGCGTTGATCGTCTCGACGATTGCCTCGTCGATTTCGACGTTGACGACCTCGTGACCGAGGTCCGCGAGGCAGGCGGCGATCGTCGTTCCGACGTAGCCGCTGCCGATGATAGAGACATGCATACTGGTAGTCGTACACGAGCAGACGAGCGACTGCGATTAGTCCTTTTTGGATCGGGAACTATGAGAGTTAGCCGCCGATGATTGTCTCCATCTGCCGGCGCATCCGCGCGTCGATCGGTATCTTCGCACAGCGGTCGTCAAGGCCGATCGTCTGCAAGATGAGACTCGAGTCATCGAGCAACGAGAGCTGGAGGTAGGTCCCCTCCCGGTAGCCGTCGCTCGTGCGCTTCATATCGATGATCTTCAACGTCTCATACTCGCGCAACTGGTCCGTGATTCGCTTCTTCCCGAGGACATTCGTGTCGATCGCTTCTGCAAACGCCCGGTAGACGCGGTACATTTCCGTCGCCTTAAACGCCGAGCGGTCAGTGAACTCGTCCATCGTCGCGAGCGCGGCGATAGCGATCTTTGCCTGTGTCGGGCAGCCACGAATCAGATCCTGAATACGCGTGACTTCGGCGTCGTCGTTCGCCACGCGTACATGCTCCTCGTGGACGCGGTCGGCATCGTTGTCCCGCGCGACCTCGCCGGCAAGCCGGAAGAGGTCGATCGCCCGCCGAGCGTCGCCGTGTTCCTGGGCGGAGAAGGCCGAACAGAGGGGAATCACGTCCTCTGAGAGGACATCCTCCCGGTAGGCGTCACGCCGTCGAGTGAGGATATCGCCGAGTTGGTTCGCATCGTAGGCCGGGAAAACGATCTCGTCCGGCGAGAACGAACTCTCGACGCGAGTGTCGAGTCGATCGCCGTACTTGAGGTCGTTGCTGATCCCGATGACCGTGATACTCGCGTCGACATCGTTCTCCTCGCCGGCCCGGGAGAGTTGCATCAGGAGTTTGCTGTCGTCGGCGTCTTCGGGCGGTACGTTCTGGACGTCGTCTGGGGGCGCGAGCCGGTCGATTTCGTCTAACACGACGATGATCGCATCGTACAATTCGTCGATGACTTGCCACAGACGGTCGTAGTACGCCCCCGTCGCGATTCCAGAGTGAGGAATCGTAATCCCAGTTTCCTCGGGCTCGTTGAGCCGTTTTGCGAGGTGGATTACGGTCTGCACTTCTGACCGGCGCTGGGCACAGTCGATGACCGCGCGGCCGATGCGGACGTCGTTTTCCTCGCCGCGTTCGACGACTTCCCGACTGACGTAGCGAGTGACGAGTGTCTTTCCGGAACCGGACTTGCCGAGCAGGAGTGTTCCCTTCCCCGTACCACCAGAAATCGTCGGCTTCAGTCGCCGCGCGACGGTTTCGATCTGGTTGTTCCGCCCGACGATCTTGTTCTGATCGGGGACGTGATCGATCCGTAGCAGATCCTCGTTCGCAAAAATACGATCCTCTTCGTCGAGAACCGCCAGCGGATCGTCGCGAGATTCGGAGCGGGAGTGAGCAACCGCCCCGTGCTCGGCCGCGAACTCGCCGAGCGTTGCTCCCCCCTCCGTCGACAGTGTCATACACCGTTTTTCAAATGAATTCGGTTTAGTTCTTTCTTTCTCACCTGTCTTCGATCGGGACGGACTCGAGTACCATTCTCACATTGCACGATCAGCATACGGTGATATAATGCTGAACACGGTCGATGTGGCGAGACAGACACCGAATTTCAAATGAATTGGCATCACAGTGTGGTGCTGGCTCCACTGGCGGTCGTTGGTGGGGAGGGACCCACACCGGATTTCAGATGATATCGTACCTGGGGTGTGGGTTGGTGGGCAGATGAGTTGACGGGGACTCGAGTAGAGACGACGAAGACGGGGCACCCACACCGGATTTCAGATGTAATTGCCGAGACGGTGCTGGTGGGGAGTGGGAAGGTGGAATAGTGTAGGAGTGGAGTAGTAGGTTCGGGGTAGAAGAACGGCAGGAGAGCAATGAGAGAGCGACGGGGACTGACAGAGTGGTCGGGTTGGTAGTCTGGTAGTGGAGCAGTGGTAGAGCGACGGTGAAATAATAGAGTGGGAGGGCGATGAGTAGCGGTGAGAAAGACCCGGTAGACAGGAGTTCTGGACGACTGTGATGACTATTGAGTCTTCGATCGAGAGGGTGGACCCGTCTGGAGAACAGTTCGTTGGTCGCCACCGAAATCATCTGAAATCCGGTGTTCCGAGTGGGTGTGCCCGTCACTCTATAGTAACAACTGCAACTAGTTACACACTGATCGCACGTTCGCGGTTCTCGCTCAGTTCACTCGCTCCGAACCGCGCTGCCGCCGTGCNCACTGATCGCACGTTCGCGGTTCTCGCTCAGTTCACTCGCTCCGAACCGCGCTGCCGCCGTGCGATCAGGTGTGCAGTGACTTGCAGTGACTACTATAACTCTTGGAAAACCGCCGTGGAGAATATAAATAATCTCTCTCCAAATCGTATCGTTTTTAGTATATCTCTCTTATCCTCTATCTCTCCTTTCCATCAGACTAGTAGTAGTACTAGATAACCTGTATAGTAATAGTTATAATAGTGGTTCAGATTTACCGATAAATTGCCGATCAAATATCTTTGTTCGAGCGTCTCTACAGTCGATACTCGGCACTTGAGGTCAACTGCACCACCATCACCACCTCACACCCCACCCCTCACGTCCGCTACATTTCATCTGAAATTCGGTGTGGGGGTGTCGGTAGTCGCCGTTCACGTACTATCTGACTTGGCACACGTTTCCACACAGTGGGGGCGGCTCAGAACGGCAGAACTCCGACTCCCGTTTGATCACAGTCAGAGAGAATAGGTCGGCTACGCTACTCGAGTCCACTCACTCAGTCTGACCGACCACTGACGACTCCCCCTGGAGTCGTTCTGTTGCGATCTCTTGGTCTTCGGGATAGCCGACGTCGATCCGCCAGCCGTCCATGCGGATCGCGTCGATCGTTCGGCCGGACTGGATGAGGAGGTCGATCGCGTCGGGGAGTTCGTACTCGCCGCGGTCGCTGGGCTGAACGAGGTGGCAGGCGTGGAAGATTGCGGGGGTGAAAGTGTAGAAGCCGGTCATCACGAGATTCGACGGTGGTTCGTCGGGCTTCTCGACGACTTCGACGATCTCGCCGTACTCGTTCGTGTCGAGCACGCCGTAGCGCGAGGCTTCCTCGTAGGGAACCTCTTCGACGAGGAACGCTGCGTCGGCCCGGTCTTCCTGCTGGCGGTTGATCACGTCGCCGAGATTTCCTCGGAAGATGTTGTCCCCAAGCATGAGCATGAAGTCGTCCTCGATATGCGGTTCGGCCTGTAAGATGGCGTGGGCTAGACCGAGCTGCTCGCGCTGGTGAGCGTAGGTGATCGGGACATCCTCGTACTCGTCGCCGTAGCGTTCGATGATCTGCTCTTTCTGGTAGCCGACGACGACGATGAATTCGGTCGCGCCGATCTCGAGGAGGTTGTTGAAGACATCCTCGATGAGCGGGGTTCCATCGACTTCGACGAGGACCTTCGGTTTGTCCTCGGTCAGGGGCCGAAGACGGGTTCCCTTGCCCGCGGCCAGTACGACTGCTTGCATATGGGTAGTGGTCCGATCCAAGTCCTATATGTCTTCGGGCATCGTGATTGTTCAGTTTTATCGGGGTTTCCGTTTTCTCAGGGTGTACAACTGGAGACTGTATTTCCGCATGAGTCAGACCGGTGTCTATCTTGATCGTGCCACTGTCGCCCTGATCCTGCCTACCAGCAGTTATTCAAGGTTACTCGGGCAAGATCACTCATGAGCGAAGAGACCGTGCCGGCCGTCGTCCTTGCGGCCGGCGAGGGTCGTCGGCTCGACCCATTGACGAACCGACGGCCGAAACCCATGGTTCCGGTCGCGAATCGGCCGATACTGGACTACGTCGTCTCAACACTCGCAGGTGCCGGTATCGACCGCATCGTCCTCGTCGTTGGCTACCGACAGGAACGGATCAGGAACTACTTCGGCGACGGTGACGACTGGAACGTCGACATCGAGTACGTCGTCCAGGAGACACAGCTCGGGACCGCCCACGCAGTCTTGCAGGCTGAACCTGCCGTCAACGGTCCGTTCCTGGTGCTCAACGGCGACCGGATCGTTGATCCCTCGCTCGTCTCGCAGGTCCGAGACGCAATCGCGACGGAGACGGATCGTCCCGTCCTCTCGGTCACACGCTCGGCCCACGCGAGCGACTACGGCGTTGTCTCTCTCAACGGTGACCGTGTCACTGACATTACCGAAAAGCCCACCGCTCCTGCTCGCTCCGAACTGATCCTGTCTCTTATACACATCTCTGAGCGGGNTGCCAGCCCGCTCAGAGATGTGTATAAGAGACAGCTCTGGGACCTACTCAGCGTTAACGCAGCGATTCTCGGCGACGACGAGTTTGAGACAACACAGGAGTCGGCACTCGAGGGCGCGGTCGCGACGGACACGGCGATCGGGACCGACGTTTCGCTGGGTGCCAACGCGACTATCGGCGGCAGCACCGCGCTCGGTGACAACGTCACGATTCAGCCGAACGCAGTCGTCTCGAACGCGGTCGTCTTCCCCGATGCAGTGATCGAATCAGGTGCTGTCGTTCGCGACGCCATCGTCGCGAGCAACGCCAGAATCGGCGCGAATACGACGATCGCAGGCGGCTCCAGTACCGTCGTCGTCGACGGTGAGGGTCACGAAGATGTCGACTTCGGCGGCGCGATCGGGGACAACGCCACTCTCGGTGGCGGTGTCACCGTCGACCCCGGAACCGTTCTCGGCGACGACGCTGTCGTTGACACCGGCGCGCACGTTGCCGGTCGAATCGAATCCGGTGCAATCGTCAGGAGGGGGTAATCATGTGTGGAATCGTCGGCTACGTCGGTGACGGCCCCGTCGGATCGATCGTCCACAGCGGCCTCGAGAACCTCGACTACCGCGGCTACGACTCTGCAGGCATCGCGCTCGTTGATCATGGCTCCGACGGCCTGGCCATCACCAAACGCGAGGGTGAAGTCAGTGGCCTTGACGTGCCGTCCGTCTCGAGTGCAACCTGTGGCATCGGTCACACACGCTGGTCGACCCACGGCCCGCCAACCGATACGAACGCCCACCCGCACACGGGTATGACAGGCGAGGTCGCCGTCGTCCACAACGGCATCATCGATAACTACGCGGCTCTCAAGGAAGAGCTCATTGCAGACGGCCACGAGTTCACGAGCGACACCGACACCGAGGTCGTCCCCCACCTGCTCGAGCAACGACTCGAGGCAGGCGACGATCTCCAGTCGGCACTCGAGTCCGTCGTCGACGAACTTGAGGGCAGCTACGCGATCGCTGCCGTCGAGGCTGGCTCGAACCGAATCGTCGCGACGCGCCACGAGAGTCCGTTAGTTGTCGGCCACGGCGACGGAACTGCCTTCCTCGCCAGCGACGTCACCGCGTTCCTTGAGCACACGCGCGATGTCACGTACTTGCAGGACGGTGATGTCGTCGTTCTGGAGGACGGCACGGTAACGATCACACAGGATGAAACGCCGGTCGACCGCTCCATTGAAACCGTTGACTGGAATGCCGATGCCGCCGAAAAGGGCGGCTACGACCACTACATGCTCAAGGAGATCCACGAACAGCCCACTGCGCTCCGGCAGGCGCTTTCTGGACGGGTGAATCTCAACGACGGGACCGCCGACCTCGACCTCGGGTTCCCGTCTGGATTTCTGGAGTCACTGGAGGAGATCCAGTTGATCGCCTGCGGAACCTCGTACTACGCAGCCCAGTATGCCGCGGGGCTCCTCGAGCACGTCGCCGACGTGCGCGCGTCGGCCCAACTCGCGAGCGAGTACACGTTCGAGGGCGGTCGCGACCCCTGGCGGACGCTCACCGTTGCCGTCACACAGAGCGGCGAGACCGCCGATACACTCAGCGCGCTGCGCCGCGCCAACGGTGCTGGCGTGCGGACGCTCGCGGTGACGAACACGCTCGGGAGTACGGTGACGCGGGAGGCCGACGACAGTCTCTTCATCCGTGCTGGCCCCGAAATCGGTGTCGCCGCGACCAAGACGTTCGCCTCGCAGGTGACGACGCTAGCGCTGCTCTCGCTGTTCATCGGCCGAGAACGGGGTACGCTCTCGGCGGCCGACGCTCGGAGTGCACTCGAGGACCTTCGCGGTCTCCCCGGCGCGGTCCAGCAGGTCCTCGACGAAGCCGACACCGTCCGCGAGGCGGCCAAAACCTACGTCGACGCCTCGGCATATTTCTTCGTCGGCCGGACCTACGGCTATCCAGTTGCACTCGAAGGCGCGCTCAAATTGAAGGAGATCGCTTACGACCATGCGGAGGGATTCGCTGCAGGCGAGTTGAAACACGGTCCACTTGCGCTCGTGACCGATGAGACGCCGGTTCTCGCCGTCCTGACGGAGGGAACGCGGCCGGCGGAGACGCTCAACAACGTCGCCGAAGCGCAAACCCGCGGCTCACCCGCAATCGGTATCGTCGACGGCACTGTCGAGACGAACGCGCTGGATGTCTCGTTCGAAGTTCCATCGCTTGGGACCGCGACACCACTCGTGGCGAACGTCTACCTGCAACTGTTCGCGTACTACATCGCGGATCTGCAGGGACGATCGATTGACAAGCCGCGAAACCTGGCGAAGAGCGTCACAGTCGAGTAGCGCTCTCACATTCGTTTTGCCGTCTGACTCACCGACAGTCGTTCGTGAGAATCGGGGCCAAGAAGTAAGTGAACTCTCAGGACACGAGCGGAAGCCGAACCGGCGAATTTGCAACGACCGTGGATCGGAACCGTCGCGAAATCGTGAACAGTGTCACAAAGTACGTGCCTGCTCCGACCGCAACGAGGAGGACGAGTATCACCACGTTCTGCTCGAGGATACCGGTCGCTTCGATGGTGTTCTGGCCTCCGAACACGATTACTGCCATTACAACGGCAGCACTGAGCTGTCGGGCAAGCTCACCGTACGGAATGTCGAACGCAACGAGCCGGTGGAGTTCACGAAGCGAGAGCGATAAGCCGATCGTCGCGGACAGGGCAGTTGCGATTGCCGCGCCGAGCCAGCCGAGCCAGAGGATCAGCACGACGTTGAGCACGACGTTCGCAACGATGGCGACTGCGTTGACTCTAAATGCGACGTCTGGTCGGTCGATTCCGTTGAGTACGTTGACGAGCTGTTTCTGGTAGCCGCGAGCTAGTGTCGCGACAATTAGTACGCCGAGGACGGCAGTTCCCTGGACGAACTCTGACCCGTACAGCAGAAGCAATCGATCGCCGAGCAGTATCGCACCGAACAATCCAGGAATGATGACTAACCCGCCGTACGTGAGTGCATCACTGACGAGTGCAGAAACCGTTTCACTGTCTCCTTCGGCGTCGGCAACGCTGAGCTCCGGAAACAGCGTCGCCTTCACCGCCGTGCCGAACACGGTGAGAAACTTCGCGATGCTCCAGGCGACCGAATAGATTCCGACGAGTGCAGGGGAGACTAACGCGCCAAGAATAACGATGTCCACGTCATTGAACGATCTCGACTCGAGATTTCCGAGCCACGAGTACTTCGCGTAGTCGAAGAGGCTACGGAAATGCTCGGTCGATGGTCGTGTGAGCGTAACCGAGACAAATACCAGCGCAACCAGTGACGCGATCAAGACACCGATTCCCTTGCCAACGATCATCCCCGTGAGTCCGAATCCGGCGAACACGAGGCCAATCTGGATGATGGCTCGCGATCCTGTCTTCAACGGATCGAGGAGTCCGTATATATGGACTAGATGCTCTCCCTGCAGAACGGCAGTCAGGAGCGAGTGGATGAGTTTGAGCACGAGCAAAAAGACGACGAACACTGCGGCTTCCACGCCGACGTATTCGTTGACCGCATCTCGAAACACGACGACACCGACGGAAAGCACAGCCGCAAGGATTCCGATAGCGATCACACCTGCGGTAAAGTACGCAGACTGGTCTTCGCCCTCGCTCAGGCGCTTTGTTATTGCTGTTGAGATGCCGATCTTTCCGCCGAGTTCGAGCCACGCGACGAGTGCGAGGATCAACGCATAATAGCCGAGGATCTCAGCGCCGAGTACTCGAGCGAAGTAGATTGTTGCGACGAATCCGAGGGCGGCCTTTGCGAATTTAGAGACAAAGACGATGAAAGAGGTTTGGCCAATTCGCATGATCGGGGTAATTCGTATTGCTATTTGCCCGCTTATAGTTGCATAACAATAGGTGTCTCTACTTCTTCGTCCTGAACTCTCCATCGAATCTTGTGATCACCGAAAAACGGACACCTGTTCTCTTGTTCGCTCCAGTCTGTATCGGTCGTGCTCGAATTGTCGCAATTGAGTCATACAACTATTTATATTGTTCAGAATATTCTTCTCCTAAGAACCGACATCGTCTCCCTGTAACCCATGTCATCCCTCTTGAAGCCACTTACTGTCTCAAGAAGAGTGTATGAAAATAGAGGTATGATAGGTCTCCTTAGTGGTGGAATCAGGTTTACAAAGTGGAGAATCAAAGAACGGAACGAGTATATTGTCCTTCAGTCGAAATCAAACCAGGTAAAAAATCGTATCTCAGGCTACGAAGCACTTACCGACCCCCTTGCGATTATTTGGATTGAACCAGACCAAATTCAGTACTTTGCTGACGTATTTGATAAGTATGGGCACGAAGGTGCCATCTACGATGGTCTCTGGGACCGTCAACGTAAAAAAATCACAGAATCTACCAAATACATCGGTTTGAAAGAAAGATTTCTTGACGGTAAAACGTGGGAGGAGACCAAGATATTCGAGGACTTTCTAGAAATAATTCAAAATGGAGGCCAAAAAGATCAGTGCTACACTCGTGAAGACTTACTGGAGCGCTATCGGGAGATTGATGACTTATATGACAGTATTAAGTCTCATGGAATCTTGACCCAGTCCGAAATTCGAGGAGATGAATATAAATTTGAAAACATCTTGCTCAATATTGGTCGAGATGGTGAATTATTGTTCAATGGAAATGGTTGGCATCGATTGTGTATCTCAAAAATACTTGGTCTAAGCAAAATACCTGTTCGAATCTATGTCCGACACAGAGAGTGGCAGGAGAAAAGGGAAAGTATTGCGAAGAAAGATATTGTTCCCACCCAATATGCAACCCACCCAGATATTGAGTGCACTCTTCCAAAGTAGTTGATAGAGTGGAAAATTGATGTCTACTAATCATAAATGGTTCAAATATGGTACGACAGCAAACCCCTTTGTTTCGAGTTAGATACGATTATTTATGTTTTTAACCGATCATCTGCGCAACTCAATGCGCTACTTAATGGACCGATTCCCGCGTTCAGAACCGCTTTTTCGACGACTTTGGAATACATATGATCATGTGAATTATAGCGTCTCATCATGGAAGAACAACTCGAGTAACACAGGATCGGCAACAATCGATCCATATAGAACGTTCTACATTCCGCCAGAAAAAATAACATATCATTCCGGGAAGGAGTTCGATTTTATATCTGACACCTCGCGTGTTGTTGACGGTGACTGGGATAAGGAGTCTATCTTATTCTCGTCGATGTTAATTCATAATTCTTTTAAATCACATTACGAAGATGGATTAGATTGGGAGGAAACAGATTACTACAAGAAGAAATTACGTGCTGTGCAAGAAGGTCAGTACGCTAGAAGTCGAACACCAACAGGATTAAAACGGCGTTTTCAACGCTTGGATGAATTGTATTCGACTATCGAACAGTATGGATATCAAACTCAGGAGCAACTTCTGAGTAATCAGAATGACCCGATGGGTATTACTTCGACAAGAAGTCTAACCACCTTTCCCACTGACTCGATCTTACGGCACGAAATCACAGTTGATATCGGCCGGACAGGGTCCTTCTATCTCAACGAGGGACGTCATCGGTTATCCATTGCAAAAATACTCGACCTAGATTTAATTCCAGTTCGAATCGCTGTCCGTCACGCTGAGTGGCAAGATCTACGCAATCAAATTGCTGCTTCTCTCGAGGACGAGCTACGAACCAAAAGTCCAGCTAAAGCAGGAGGTGTCATTGGCGATCCACTAAAAGAGAAGATTTCCAACGTTCCTGATGGTTTTTCACATCCAGATATAGCAATCTTATTTCACAGACGGAACATCAGTCTCCCGGGTGAGACTGGTTTATAAATTGCAAAGAATAGTACGGTAGCGGTCAACTGCGCCATCCTTACTATATGTCTTAACAGCCACCTCACGACACGTTTTACTCATCTCAGACAGCGGTTCCGACCGTATGATTCGCTCGATATTTTTTGCTACTTCTTGTGGATGTGATTCTCTCATCAAAAAACCCGTTTCGTCGCCTCTTACGACGTCTGGTACCCCAGAAACGGGAGTTGCATAGACTGGTGTTCCGCATGCGAACGATTCAAGAATGACGGTCGGTAGACCCTCCGTCGGATGAGAAGGCATAACTAGTAACTGAAGTTCGCTTAGTTGCTCTGGTACACCTTCGTGATCAACCCACCCTACGACCTCAACTGAACCATCACGGATCTCTGATTCAAGTTCAGACTCAAGCCACGTTGTGAGATTTCCATCACCAATGAATCGAAATGTAATATCTTCCGGGAGATGCTTAGCAACTGTTGCTAGTTTTCGAATTCCTTTCTCTTCGTCAATTCGTCCCAAAAACCCAACAACTACTTCGCGGTTGTCAAAGGCAGTCCGTGGCTGAAAGTGAGTAACATCGATATATCGTGCACCATTTGGATAGAGTTTGTGAGTATAGGGTCCGAGATCAAGTTGTTCCGCCATCGCTGGTGTGTATGTGACGATTCCATGAGCGAGCTGATACCCTACCCTCTCCAGCAGCCAGACGATCCGTGCAAGTCCAATGGCCATTACCGACGGAACTCGCTCTTTCCACTGAAGTTCTAACGTAAGGGGGACATTCCCTCGAGGTTCAAGTACGACTGTTTTTCCGAATAACCGTGAGAAAGCAATTGGGAGTACATACGATGTCGCACCAAAAAAGAGGATAACTGATTCATCACGCCTAGCTATCACCCAACACATTCGCAGTTGGTTGAGGATAAATCGAATAGCAGCAACTAAAATCGAGTTGCCAACACCTTCGTTGGTTAGTTCAGCAACTTCGTACTCATCACGTAATCTCGAATCATCAGAGAGTCCAGATGTCACTAGCGATACTGTCGTAATTGTTGATAGAATCTCAAGGAGTGTCCTTGTTGCGTTCTCGCTCGCAGGAGCAAGTGGATGCGTGACGACACAAACTTCATCAAAGTCCTCATCATCCATGTCATCACCTTCTGATACAAATATTTAAAACACGTGATGATCACGCCATGTGGCCTATTGTGCGGGTATATAGCGAAATAATAAGTGTCTGGTACACGGTACTCCGGACGAGCATGGAGAGGAGCCATAGACAGAGTTTACCAAAACCATTCCAGAAGCATCTATCTAATACTGAAATACAGAAAACTTCTATTCTTCACTCGTTTGATGCCGTCCGTCAGCAACTCACATTGCTTAAAAAGAATAAATCGTCGATTAATACAATACTTGATGTCGGTTGTAACCGCGGGGGACTCGTAGCAGGACTCGCTGAATACCTTAGCGCTAATGAAGTATATGGAATCGACACTGACCCTACCCTTCGAGATGAAGCATCTAACAGTGGTATAACTGTTTATGACATAAATGCCGAGAACGATACTTTCCCATTTGCCGACTCTTCAATCGACCTCGTCTTATCCTTCGGTTTGCTTGAACACCTTCGCTACTACGATAATCTCTTTTCAGAAGTTAGTCGAGTACTTCGAGACGGCTGGTTTTGGATTGCCACACCAAACCTTGGTAGTTGGATTAATCGCTTCTCCCTACTAACCGGTCACCAACCACGTAACGTTGAGGTATCAAGCGAACGAGCAGTCGGCACGTTACCTGTCTACGATGACAATGAGTTCATCAATCATGTTCACGCACCGACGTACAAGGCACTGCTCGAACTATTTGACCAGTATGAGTTTGACACAGTAAACAGTGTCCCCCTGTCCCCCTATCAACGGTCAAGACTTACGCGGTTGCTGGACTGGATTTTTGAGCATCGAACAAGTTGGGGCCGCCGCGTTGCAGTGCTCGCAAAACAGCGATGAACAATATTACGACCGAATACCTGTTTCGACGAGCTGACGAAGATACCCAACGCCGACGGCAGCCGTAAAAGCAAACACCATCAGGAGTTGTCCTATCGGTTTCAACGACCGAGAACGGATCGCCTTCCCTCCGTATGTTGGAACGCTACGGGTGAACAACTCTTTGAGAAACGCACCCTCTTCTCCACCAGAATCATCGACGGTCGACTCGAGTAGTCGCTTCGAGTATCCCTGCTGAAACGCTCGTCGGAGGAGCCATCTGGGTTGGATCCGATGTTCGAACACTTTGTGCTCGACCACTGCAGTGGAATTGTAGACAACACCGCTACCGTATTGTTCCTGCATGCGAGCACACAGTTCTGCACCTTCGGAGTGGAGGTATCGGTTGCTGGTAGGACCCAACTCGGGATCGAAACCACCGAGCGCGAGGAACACATCACGACGGAATGAAATGTTTGACTCGAATGTATTTCGGACCTCTTCGTGATGTGTTGCGAAGTTGGGATGGGTAACGCCGACGAGCCAGTAGAACTCTGGCGGGAGATACCACGGGTTCCCTGCCTGCCAGTCACCAACGAGTCGCCCTCCTGCCGCGATCGCATCCGTCCGTTCGTAGGTATCTACCAACTGTTCGACCCACCTGGAATCAGCAACTGCATCGTCGTCGAGAAACGCAACAATATCACCAGAGGCGATTTCAGCACCCCTAGTTCGACTGTACGAGACACCGCGATTGTCATCATTGCAGATACAGACGGTTGCTTTGTCGTTACCGAATTCTGTACGAACTCGAGTAAAGACATCTTTATTCCCATCGACGACGAGGACGATTTCGACAGCATCGTACGTCTGCTCTTGGACGCTTTCGACGGCCTCGCAAAATGCATCGAACCGGTCCATCGAATACGTACAAACGACGACGGAGACCTCCATTGAAGCCGTCTTTCGGTGATTGAGAGAAAAGGGTTTCTGTCGATCTCTGCTATCAAACAGTCAGCGTTCCAGAAGGCTTATAGACGCGTTACATCTTCAGTAGGGCAAGATGAGTAACCAAACGCAAGCGGAGCGTTCTACCGAGGTTTCCGACACCTCGGGCGTCTACGCTTTCCTTCGCCGGCAGTACCATATCCCCGGGATCATTGCCGTGGTTGCGTTTATGTTCTACGTTCGCTTCCAGAACTACGACGCATTCTACGGTGAAGACAGCCTCTCCCTCCAGGCTGTCGACTCCTGGTACCACTGGCGAACGACAGAATGGGCGGTCGAGAACTATCCGAACATGATTCTCGTCGATCCGTGGACATCGTTCCCAGAAGGACACCTCTCCGGCCAGTTCGGAACGCTGTTCGACTTTATTATCGCAACGGTCGCGATGATTATCGGACTTGGTGATCCGTCACAGAACCAAATCCTTCTTGCAGCCCTCATCACGGTCCCCGCGATGGCTGCACTCGTCGCCGTCCCGACGTTCTACATCGGTCGTCGTCTCGGTGGAACGGTTGGTGGCCTCGCTGGCATCGCAATCCTCGCACTCGCACCGGGGACCTTCCTCGCACGCACCACTGCGGGACAACTCCAGCATCACGTCGCCGAGGTGCTGTTCATGTCGCTCGCGATTCTCGCGATGATGGTCGCGCTGCGCACGGCAGAACAGGATCGTCCGATCTACGAACTCGTCAAGACGAAAGAGTGGGATCAGCTCAAACGTCCTGCCATCTACAGCGCGTTAGCCGGCTTTGCGACGCTACTCTATATCCTCTCGTGGCCGCCAGGTGTCGTCCTCGTCGGTATCTTCGGCGTCTTCTTCGTAATTCAGCTATCACTGGATTTCCTTAGCGGTCGTTCTCCGGATCACGTTGCATTCGTCGGCGTCGTCAGTATGCTCGTCGTTTCCGCAGGAACAGCGCTTCGGATTCAAGAATCTGGATTCAGTGCAACCGGCTTTGACTACTTCCAGCCGACGTTCCCGCTGCTCGTCGCTGGGGGATGTGTGTTCATGGCGTTTCTGGCGCGGCAGTGGGAAGAACAAGGCCTCGATCGGCGTGGCTACCCTGCTGCGATCGCTGGCTCGATCGTACTTACGATCGTGGCGCTCGCGGTTGTTCTTCCCGATGTTTACAGCACGCTCATCTCGAACATCTCGGGACGACTCGTTCCGTTTGGACACGGTGCCTCGGCACTGACGGTTCAGGAGGTCCAACCGCCGAGCGATCCTGCAGACCACATGTTCTCTGAGTTCGGGCTCGCGTTCTACAGTGCCCTCATTGGGCTTGCGTTGCTCGTTCTCCGACCGCTGTTCGGACGCAAGTTCCGCGCAGAACATCTGCTTGTTACGGTTTGGTCGCTGTTCTTGATCAGCATGGCCTTGACGCAGGTTCGATTCAACTACTACCTCGTCGTGGCGGTTGCCGTGCTCAACGCGTACTTCGTCGCTGTTGCGATGAACTGGCTAACCCTACCGGACAACCTCGATAGTCTCCGTGACATCGAGACGTATCAGGTCATCGCTCTCGGGCTGGTCCTGATGATGTTGTTCGTTCCGTTGCTCCCACCGATGGCAGACTCACACGCGGCTGCAGCAGGCGGCAACACGGGACCACACCCAGAGTCCGTAACGTGGGAGGACTCGAACGAATGGATGGCCGAAAATACGCCTGAGCCGGGTGACTGGGGCGATGCAACCAGTTCCGATCAACTCGACTACAACGGCTACTACGAGTACAGCGAGGATGGGACCTTCGACTATCCTGAAGGCTCCTACGGTGTGCTCTCCTGGTGGGACTACGGCCATCTGATCAACGTCCAGGATGAGCGCATGGCACACTCCAACCCGTTCCAGTCGCATGCTGACTCGTCGTCGGCGTTCCTGACTGCACAATCCGAAGAGCGTGCAGAACTGATCCTCGACGCGATCGCTGCCGGCGAGGAGCCAACTAACGAGACCAACGAGGAACTACAGGACATCGTCGACCAGGCAGCGAACGCTGACAACGAGATCCGATACGTGATGATTGACGACGCGATGGCTGCAGGCAAGTTCCCAGCGATCACTGCGTGGACCGGCCCTGATCACAACCACTACATTACGCCGGAAGACTACGACGGAACCGAACAGATCGACCGTGACGAGGTCGCAGAGGTGTTCAACAACGTACCGTACGACGATACGGTCCTCTCGTCGCTGTACTTCAACAACGCAGTCGGAATGGAGAACTACCGCCTCGTCCACGAAAACGAGGAGCACGCGACGCAGTTCATGAGTTACGCGATCATCAATTCTGACACCGATCAGGTGCTGACGGCGGAGGACGGAACGCCGCAAGTCCGTCTCAACCAGGACTTGTCGAGTCCGAATACGTTCTTGGAGTTGCAACAGATCCAGCAGCATCCAAACCTCGAGTACGAGGAGATCGGACAGCGCGAGACTGCCTCGGTCAAAACCTACGAGCGCGTCGAAGGTGCAACCCTTAGCGGAACCGTCGATGACGAGAACGTCTCTGCAGGCGATGTCGTCACTGCAACGCTCGAACTCGAGACTAACACTGGAACTACGTTCAACTACACCCAGCAGGGTGAAGTCGACGAGAACGGTGCGTTCGAGTTGACGGTTCCATACGCGACGGACGACGAACTCGGCGTCGAAGACGGCTATACGAACAGTGCCGTCGAGGCACTCGAAGACGAGTACGAAATCTCGTTCGCGATGTCCGATGGAGAGGAATTCACCGTGTACCAGGGAGCACAGGAAGTTTCGGAGTCGGCGGTCATCAACGGTGAAACGCTCGACGTCGAACTCGAGGAGATCGAGACTGAAGATGAGGATCCAGCGGACGAAGATGAAGACGGGGCAGCCGATGACGGTGAGGAAGCTGGAGATGACACCGTTGCCGACGAGGAAGCAGCAGATGGCGAGACGGACGACGTCTAAGCGGCCACACTTGACATAGCTGCTGTGTTGTGTTCGCTGACCTGGCGAACTTTTTGGATGCTGTTTGAAAGTGCGAGTTTGTTTGCCGACGCCCATACTGCAGTTGTATCCCTGTAGAACTGGCTAAGGCCTCTTTTTCCGAATTTCCCATCACGAAACGGCATTCTGTTCACGGTAACTAATAACATACTCTATTCAATCTTGTGTCACTTCTTTCTGTAACATTGTGTATGGAAGTATAAGATACATTTATTTCCAATGGTGGTAACCATTGGAGTGTAATGTCCGTACCTGACAGCATGACGGATTACCTCGCCCAGCACCCACGAATGATCGGCGCACTGTTCACCCTGTGCATTCTCCTTAGCCAGGCAGGAACGGTCGTCGCAGGAACTAGTTCGCAGGTTGGCCCATAAAGCTGCGCGTCATCACCACTCCGTTTCTTGCAATACGCTTTGTTCAATCGTTATGAAAAAGGCGTACAGACTTTCTTTTATATGTCGAAAGTGCCGACCCCGTCATTCCAGTAGAGGTCTCCACCTATGAGGACAGGCAACTCATTCCACGACAAATACTCCCGAACAGTGACTTGGTCAATGGTCGAAAATGGCGTATAACCGGGACTAAGGTGCCAGTCTTCAACTGAAGGACAATTCGACTCCGTCGCTGTACCTAATTTAAACTCTTTCGTTGAGTACGATTGGACAGCAAAGTCGTACATTTGTCTATCGCCTGCGTCGAGTTTGACGATAGCAGGGGCACCACCGTCGGACTGCGCAATATCGGCCGACCCATCGCCGACGATGAGATACTGCTCACCGAGTGCTGTATTCTGGCGAGCGATCTCGAGTGCCCCTCGAAGCGGGAAGCCTCGATTGAGCAATCGGGCCATCGTTTCACCTGCTTCGACGGCATCTTCATTGGCGACATCGCCGTACGTGCTGACACCGCCGAACGCACCGCGGCGGATCATCGCGAGTCCCTGCTGGTAGGAGCGACAGGCGTTCAGGAAGAAGACGCCCACGTCGACCGACTCGAGTGTCCGGATGTCTAGGTTGTCGTCGGGACAGCGCAGGCCATCTTCGGTCGCGTGGCCGATGTAGTGGACGAAATCGTACCCGCCTTCGGTGAGGAGAGTTTCGAGGTGGTCGCTGTCGACGCCGAATTCGGAGTCGATCGTGAAGGGGAGTTCCTCCCGGTTTCCGTAGGTATCGTCGAGCAGGTCGTGCTCGTCGAGCATCCGGGCGTCGTTACAAACGAGGAGAATTTCGATTGACTCGTTTCGCGTGTCACGGTCCAGCTGGTTTCGGTAGGCCTCGATGGTCGCCTTCGAGGCGTTCTGGGGGACGTTGTTACCGAACCAGGCGTGTTCGACGGACTCGTCGGTCACGTCGGGGACGACGAACGCGGATTCGTCCGGTGGAGCGCCTGGTGAGGGCGACGGCGATGGAGCGGGTGAGCGGTCGATCGCAGCGGGTGGCACTTCGCTCGTCGACCGAACGAGCTGTGCATCGGCTGCCGGCGTCCCCGGCGGCTCTGGCGGTGCTTCGCCGCGCGAGGGGCGGACAATTCCGAGTTCGTTGACGATGAACGGCAACAGCTCAATGCTCTCCGGCTCCGGTGGAATGTGGGCCGTCAGCGGCCATCGGGGTGCGTGGGTCTCGATCAGATCGAACGGGACCTCAAGATACCGCGCCAGTCGCTCGGGTAACGGCTCGTCGTAGGTCTCCTCGAACTCGAACGGCAACTCGTCTTCGAGTTCCGCGCGCTCGAGAAGGTTGTACTGGAAGATACCCTCCGTTCGGGTGAGACAGTCGAGGAAGAAGAACCGCTTGAGCAGGTCGGCAATCTCGTCGCCGAACGTCTCATCACTCGGGAGCGGGTACTCGAACAGTGGCGTCTCGAGTGCAGGCTCGGTGCCGGGTTGGATCCGAGCGCCGAGGAAGAACGCGAGCGGTGCAGCCTGAAAGAGCGTGAGGTACCGCTCCGGTACGGTGATCGTGATGCTCTCGTTTGCTGGTTTGGTTTTGGCTTTGGATTTGATTTCTGCTTCACCCTCGGCCTCACGTTCGCCAGCGGTTGATGTCGTCGCTAATCCATTTAGCTGATCTGTCTCTGTAACCGCTTTGTTGCCCGTGAGCGTTGTCTCGTCGGCCGGCAGGGTGCCGGTATCTGAGACTGCTCTGATCCTAGCACCCGTTGCAGGTCCGATATCGGATTTCCTGACCGCGTCCGGGATCTCGAGCGTGTCACCCAATTCGATCAGTGGTGGGTGGCCGCGAAGCGTCGGCCACGTCCGTTCAGGTGTGGTACTCTTCAGCGCGGAGGGGAACGCAGAGAGTGCTGCTGCCATCGACTCGATGTCCGGTGGCGTCGTGATCGTCCCTGCGGGTCGGTCGTGCAACGAGCGTGCGCCGATCGTGACCGTCGTCTCGTGCTCGAGATCGATTCGGACAGCGGTGAGACCGATGTCAACCGTCGCCGCGGTATCGATGCGGCAGTAGAGTTTGATCGGGCCGCTAAGCCCGACGAACTGCGGTCGGTCCTCAAGTGTGGTGTGTCCGCCGACACCGACGTTTGATTCGGTTCGGCCCGTTTCGTCGTGGATCGTCACGGAATAGGGTTGGTCGAACCGAATCTCGTCGGTCAGTATTGTGCAGGCTTTATTGACCGGAAAGCGAAACGCCTGCGGATCGACTGTGGTCGGTGACACTGTCTCCGGTGTGCCGACGCGGAGATGTCGCTGCTCGATCGAATCGTGGAACTCGAGCCCTGACGGATCGGTGACTGCCGCAAACTCAATCGTCATGTCTTCTCCGGAATATTCATCTCATTCACGCCGATTGTTAAAAAGAGTACTATCGTTTCATGGGGAAGGGTCGTTTCGCGCGTTAGTTTGTGCTCGTATTCGTGTTGGTGTCTGCCTCCTCGTTTGTGTCCGTCCCCGCGTCTCTATCGGTTATTTCGCCCGTCTCTGTATCGCTTGCCGTATCGGTCACCGCTGAGGTGAGCGCTTCGAAAACGAGCGTCGGAAAGCGAGGTTCGACTGTACTCGGCCGGCGGCCACTGCCGGTCGTGGGAAGCGGGACGCGTTCAATGACGCCCCGGTCTGCGAGTTCGTAGAGGAAGCGCTTGACCGTGCCGTTGGTGAGTGTCGACCGTTCGGCGATGGCGGCCGCGACTTCCCGGATCGGTCGGCTGTCGGTGTCGACGTCGACGAGGTGGACGAGCACTTGCTGGCGCGTCTCAGAGAGTGCAAGCGCGCGATCGACGTGGACACCGTCGTCGGGGACCGCGTTGCGCGCCGCTTCGAGATGGGTGTCCTCGATACGGGTTGTGCTGGTTTCGGTGGCGCGACAGGCCGCGCCGAAGAGCGCGGCGAGTGCGTCGTGGGCGTTGCCGTCGGCCCAGATGGCGAGTTCGCGCACGGACTCGTGGTCAAGGACGCCCGCGGCGAGGCCGGTCGAGGCGCGGTCGGTGATAACGTCGACGAGTTCGTGATGGCGGTACGCCGGAACGGTGACGACCGACCCCCTCAGCTGCGCTCTGTTGTCTCTGGTTGTCGGGTAGTCCTCGTCGGTGTCGGCCTCGTTTTCGGCCCCAATCTGGCCTGCACCGCCGTTGTTCTCGACGTGGGCGGGCTGCCAGTTCTCTGGCGTCGACTGTCCGACCGCCATCGTCGCGACACTGTCACTGACTGGTTCGAGGAGCTCTCTGGCCCGCTCGTATCGAAGCGTTTCGGGTTCGTCGTGGTGATCGATGGCGACGATAGCCCGGCGATCATGGCGCGCGAGGCGTGTAGTCAGCCGGTCGCGGAGATCGTCCGTCCCAATTCCACTCTCAGGCACTGGTTCTGCCGAAATCACCGAGAGAACAGCCTGATAGAACGCGAAGGCACTCTCGACGCGGCGGCCGTCGACGTAGACGAACCAGGTCACCGGACCGGTGCTGCCCGCACGCGTCGTCGTTGCAATTGATCGGCTCGATTCGCCAAGTCGGTCGTTGAGCGCATCGAACAGCGCAGTGACGATCGCAGACGTGCCCGATCCCGGCGGACCGACGACGGCGACCGGCTCCGGTAGATCACCGTCGAAGACGGGCTCAAGTTCGTCGAGTAACTGTTCCAGGACGGGACCGCGGCCGATCGGCTCTGGACGGTGGACGATAGGGCTCAGATGGTCGCGGTCGACCATTACTGTCCGTCCCTGGTGTGCCGATCGTCGGCGAGCGATGCGCTCCTGAAGGTTCATCAGTCTGACTCCGTTCCTGTCTCGGTACTCTTACCCTCTCCCTCAGCCTCACCCAAGCTCGAACTCGCACCAGTCTCCGCGTGCGAGCCACCACCATCACTGACGAGGGCCGCCTCGAGTACCTCGAGCGTGTGCTTGATCTCGTAGCCGGTACCGTGTTCCATCTGCATCGAACAGGTCGGACACTCCGTCAGGCCGGTTTCGGCCTCAGCTTCGTCCATGTGCTCGAACATCTCCTCGCCGATCTTCATCGACGTCTCGTAGTTCTCTTCTTTCCACCCGTAGGTGCCCGAGATACCCGAACAGGAGTCGCCCACGTCGTGTGCGTCGATGCCGTCGATCGCGTCCATCACTTCGATCGTCTGTCCATCGAGTCCCTGGTTACGTGAATGACACGGTGCGTGATACGCCATGTCGTCGAACTCGTCGTCAACGGTCGTGTTCTCGAGTGCACCTGTCAAATCCTCGTGGACGCGGAGATACTCGACGGCGTCCCAGGTGTTCGCGGCGACGGTCTCGGTGTCCTCGAAATCGAACAGTTCGGGGTACTCCTGGCGAATCGACATCGAGCAGGAGCTACACGACGCGATAACGTCTGCGCCGTCCTCAATGGCTGCGGCGAGTTCGCGGACGTTCGTCTCGGCCGCGCGGCGGGCGTCCTCGAGCATGCCGTTTGCGAACATCGGCGTGCCGGAGCAGGACTGTTCGGGGACCATGACCTCGTAGCCGAAGTGTTCGTAAACGCGCACGAGCGCCTTCGCGACCTCGGGGGTGTTGTAGTTCGAGTAGCAGCCGTGGAAGTAGGCGATGCGCTTGTTCTCGTTCTGAACCTTCGCCCCGCCCCTGTCCGTCCACCACTCGCGGAACGTCTCTGTCGCAAACGTGGGCAAGTCACGCTCGCTCGTGATCCCCAGGGTCTTCTCACCGAGCCACTTCGTGACCGAGAGTCCCATCACGAAGTTCGCTGTGCGTGGGAACATCGACGCCAGCGGGGCGAGTCGCCGGTAGTTCGCCAGCATCCGGTTGCGAAGGTACTCGCGCGAGAATTTGCTCATGTTCTCCTCGACGTACTCCGCCCGCGCCGTGTTGTGCATCTGTGAGAGCGGGACACTCGAGGGGCAGGCACTATCACAGCGCATGCAGTTCGAACACTTCATCACCGATTCGTCGATGTCGTGGTCGTCCTGGCGCTTCAGTCGCCACTGTTCTGGCCCCTGGAACTTCGGCCCGGGGAACTCGTCGTCGACTTCGGCGACGGGGCAGTTCGTGTCGCAGGTTGAGCACTTATAACAGTTGTCCGCGCCCGGACGGAGGTCCATCTCCTCGGCCTCCGGGAAGACCTGTACGGGTTCGAACTCGTCATTGCCACTGTCGTCTTCGTCCGCACCGCCAGTGCTCGGTTGCTCGCTCGGTACGCTGTCGTCGATCGGTCGCTGTGCATCACTCATGGCTCAGAATAGGTAGTGGTCGCGTCGAAGTTGGAGTTGGAGTTGGTGCTGGTGTTGGGATTGGAATTGGAGTTGGAGTCGAAGCCGGAGTCGACCTCGACGCCGAACTCGAAGTTACACTCGTGGTCGTGGACAACAACAGAGTCACTGACATCCCTCCCCGGCGCGCGTACCGGCAACGTAGCCCGTCGCGAGCGAGACGCCAGCGCCGGATTTCTCGGCTGCGTAGTCGTAGCCGCCCAGCACAGAACCCGCCGCTCGCAGGTTCGAAAATTCGAGATTGCCGTCCGCATCGAGCGGTCGGAGATCCTCATCCGGAACCACACCGAACCGGGCGTACGGCTGTTCGCCGAAGACATCATCGACGAACCAGTCGTAGCGATCTGTCGCATGCGGGACGTAGCAGTCGAAGATCCCCTCGGTCACTCGTTCCCGGTTCGATTCGACACCCTTCCCGACCAGGCCGCCCGTCGCGAGGACGTACTGGTCGGCCTCGTGTGGAATTTCGGCACCGTTGCGGTCGACCACGACGTGGTCGATGGCTGCCGTTGCGGGCTCGTCCGCTGTCGAATCGGCCACCGCAGTCTCGTAGTCGACCACCGGCACACCCGAGGTCACGCGAACGCCGGCCGACTCGAGTGCGTCGTACAGCAGATCCTCGAGTCGTAATCCAGGCAAACTTGGCGGCCCCATCGGGACTTCGAAGGTGTCTGCGCCGAGCGCGTCCGAGAGCGTCTCCCGGACAGCGGCTGGGTGGTCGTCGCCCAGAACCGCGGGAAAGCCGACGCGCGACTCGCCGTCGAGATGTGGCTCTACAGTCGCAGCGAGCGCCTCTCGTGCGCCGGTTTTGCCGGTCAGCGTCTCGACGCGCTCGTTGTGATCCAGTAGGTGTGCGTACCGCGTTACCTTCGCGTCGTCCCGGACGATACCGGGGAACGACAGCGTCACGCCGCGCGCGTCGAACGGTGCGCCTGCGGCCTCGAGATGGGCCGCCGCGAGCGGTGCATCGAAGTCGGGCAGTGTCTCGAATCCGACAAGCAGGGTGTCGCGGTCGTCGCTCGCTAGCCCCTCGGCTGTCGAGACCGGGTAGCGCGCGGTCGGTTTGACCGTGCCGCCGTGGGTCGGGACGAGCGCGTTCATCTCGGTATGCGAACCAGCGTAGGCGTCGCCGGCAATCTCGTCGAAGAAGGCGAGTGCCTCTCGAACGGCGTCGACTCCGACGCGCTGGTAGGGGTGGCTTTCTGGGAGGGACTCGAGTGCGGTGAACGGATCGGCGACGGGTGTTTGGTTTTGGTTTTGCCCCTGTTCCTGTCCGTTCTCCCCGTCGCTAACGCCCCCCGGCGCGTATCCCAGAACGTCGATCAGGCCGCTCGCGTGACGAAGGGTGCTCTGCTTGTACGTCACGAGGCGGATGCGTGCGTCTTCAGCTGCGTCAGCGGCTGCGAGCGCGGCGGTCGCGCCGGCGAGGCCGCCGCCGATCACGAGCACGTCATCGGTGATCGCCATCTAGGCACCACCGTCGAACTGTGCGTAGTCGATCTGTGTCGCCCCGCTGGCGGGGTCGTTGTCGCGGTTCATCGTCGTCGCGTGCAGCGCGTAGTTGAGCATCGCTTGCGAGAGTTGTTCGCCCCAAAGGGCGTGGCGTTCGCCTTTCCAGCGCTCCTGAAAGAGTTCGTCGAGCGCCTCGCGGACGGTTTCCTCGTCGTATCGCGGGTGGAGTTCGGTCGCCATGTTCTGACAGCAGAAGCCGCCTTGGCAGTTACCCATGGAGGCGCGCGTTCGGATGCGGACGGCGTTCAGATCCGAGCCGGACTGGCCGATAGCATCCTGTACCTCGGCGCGGGTGACGCCCTCGCACTGGCAGACGACTGGGTTCGGCTCGTCCGTCTCCAGCACGTCCGCGGCGCGACTGCCGAGGCGCTGATTGCTTCGGCGGGCGACCGGCGAGCGAAGGCCGAAGTTGTCCATGCCTTCCTCGAGCACCGAGATATCCTCGCTGCCGGGCAGCGGTTCCTCGGCGGTAGCGCAGGTCGCGCTGACGCCGAGTTTCTCGCAGACATGGTCCGTGATCTCCTCGGCCATCGCGCGGTAGGTGGTGAACTTCCCGCCGACGATGCTCGACATGCCGCTGACGCCGTCGCGCTCGTCGTGGTCAAGCAGGAAGAAGTCTCGCGTGATGTCGGTCGGGTCCTGCGTGCCGGTTCCGGGTGGCTCGTACAGCGGACGGACACCCCAGAACGAACGGATGGTGCGGGCCTCTTCGATAATCGGCACGAGTTCCGAGAGCGTGTCGATCATCATGTCGACCTCCCACTGTTCTTCGGGATAGTCGTCGGGGTCTGCGACCTCCTCGTCCGTGGTGCCCAGAATGGCGGTCGTCTCGTGGGGGACGATGATATCGGCGTCGCCCTTCGGTCGACAGCGGTTGATCACGGTGTCGACCTGCCGGACGTTCATAATGGTCATGACGCCCTTCGAGGGGCGGACGGCCACGTCGAGATCGGCCATCGCCCCGATCTGGCCAGCCCATGCACCCGTTGCGTTGACGACGTACTCGGCGGTGATTTCTTCGGTCGTGCCTGGGCTCTTGTGCGTCCGTTTGCCTGGTCCAGAGTCGTGACGGACCTCCACGCCGTAGATATCGTCGCCCTCACGCAGCAGGTCGATCACTTCCGCGTGGGTCTCGACGCGTGCGCCGTGGCGTTCGGCATCAAGCGCGTTCGCGACGCAGAGGCGGAACGGGTCGACCGCGCCGTCGGGAACCTGAATCGCGCGCGAGACATCCTTGGCGAGGTAGGGCTCGACTTCGCGAGCCTCGCGTCCCGAGAGCACTGTCGCGGGAATGCCACAGTCACGACAGCCCTCGAGTTTCTTTTGAAGGTACTCATCCGAGTCCTCGGGTCGCTGGACGAACAGGCCACCGGTTTCCTCGACGCAGTGGCTCGCGATGTCCCGGAGGATCTCGTTCTCTTCGATGCATTCTGTCGCACTGGCCTGGTCCGAAACGGCATAGCGGCCGCCGCTGTGCAAGAGGCCGTGCATTCGGCCAGTGGTTCCGTCCGTCAGATTACCTCGCTCGACGAGAGTGACGTCGACGCCGCGCATCGCCAAGTCGCGGGCAATGCCACAGCCAGTTGAGCCACCCCCGAGGACGAGGACCGCCGTATTGTGTGCCATCCCTTCATTCGAGGCAGTCGGTCGCCGCGACCTTTATTTTATCGCCGGTCTAAAAGCGACCATAACAAAAACAAAACCTGTGAACACACTGCATGAAACTATGTAGGAACGATTTACTTCTCCACCACGGCACCAAAACGCCACATAAAACACTATACGCGTGATTATTCGCCCTTTCCATCAGTGCTGCTTTGCTGGCCCATCGCGAATTTGGGAACATTTATAATGATCCTCGCTATTGTTTATCAATAGCACGTAACCGACGGTAAACTCGGTACGTGAGCGATCCGGGGTGACTACAGTGACAGACACGACATACGTCGGCGCAGTTGACCAGGGAACGACCGGTACCCGCTTCATCGTCTTCGATCACGGTGGGCAGGTCGTTGCGAACGCATACGAAACGCATGAACAGTTCTATCCCGAACCCGGCTGGGTCGAACACGACCCGATGGAGATCTGGGAGAACACGAAGTCCGTCATCACGCAGGCGCTCGGCCAGGCCGGCATCAGTCCCGAGCAACTCGAGACGATCGGCGTCACCAACCAGCGCGAGACGACCGTGCTGTGGAACGCCGATTCGGGCAAGCCGGTCCACAATGCCATCGTCTGGCAGGACCGTCGAACCACCGAGCGCGTGGAGGAACTCGAGGAAAACGGCACGGTCGAGACCATCCGCGAGAAGACCGGTCTCGAACCAGATGCCTACTTCTCGGCGACCAAGGCCGAGTGGCTGCTCGAGGAGGCCGACCCAATCAAGATGGAGCGCGCTCGTCCGGCGGACATCCGCGACCGCGCGGCGGACGGCGACGTGCTCTTCGGAACGATCGACAGCTGGCTGATCTACAACCTCACAGGCGAGCACATCACCGAGGTCACGAACGCCTCGCGGACGATGTTGTACAACATCCATGACCTCGAGTGGGACGACGACCTCCTCGAGGAGTTCTCGATCCCCAAGGCGATGCTCCCCGAGGTTCGTCCCTCCAGCGACGACGAGACCTACGGCACCACCGATCCCGAGGGCTTCCTCGACGCCGAGATTCCCGTCGCGGGCGCACTTGGCGACCAGCAGGCGGCCCTGTTCGGCCAGACCTGTTTCGACGCCGGCGACGCCAAGAACACCTACGGCACGGGTTCGTTCTTCCTGATGAACACCGGCAACGAGGCCGTCAAGAGCGATCACGGTCTGCTGACGACCATCGGCTTCCAGCGTTCGGGTGAGCCAGTCCAGTACGCACTCGAGGGCTCCATCTTCGTCACCGGCGCGGCCATCGAGTGGCTAGAGGACATGTCCTTGATCGACAACCCCTCAGAGACGGCCGAACTCGCCCGCAGTGTCGACACGACCGACGGCGTCTACGTCGTCCCCGCGTTCACCGGCCTCGGCGCGCCCCACTGGGATCAGCGCGCCCGCGGCACCATCGTTGGGATGACTCGTGGCACTCGCAAGGCCCACGTCATCCGCGCGACACTCGAGTCCATCGCGTACCAGACTCGGGATGTCGCGGAAGCGATGGAAGCCGATTCGGGGATTGAGATGAGTAGTTTGCGAGTCGACGGGGGCGCAGTCAAGAACAATTTCCTCTGTCAGCTCCAGTCGGACATCATCGGCTCCGAAATCGTCCGCCCGGTCGTCGACGAGACGACGGCGCTCGGCTCGGCCTATGCGGCCGGTCTGGCGGTCGGTTACTGGGACGACGTTGACAGCCTGCGGGACAACTGGCACGTCGACCGCACCTTTGATTCGACGATGGACGACGAGGTCGCGGACGCGCGCTACGAGCGCTGGCTCGACGCGGTCGACCGGTCACTCGACTGGGCGCGGGACGGTTCGGGCACGGAAACCGGCAGTGACACGGGCGACAGCGGTGATAGCGCATGATCGAGCAACTACTCGACGTCGCCGAAATGATTGCCGCTTTCGCGGGCGGTGCGTTCGGTGCTGCACTCGGTCCGCTGCCGGCGTTCATCTTCACTGGCTTCATGGTGATCGCCGGGGAGGCGGCGGTGCTCGTCGACCCTGATGCCGCCGCAATCACCAATCAAATCGCGTTCGGGCCGCCGTTCTCGCCGGCTATCTCCTTTGCCGGTGGTGTGGCCGCGACGGCCTACGCCGCCCGGAAGGGCTACATCGATACGGACTTCGACTACCACGAGGCGAAGAACATCGCCTACGCGCTCGGAACAAAGCCCGATGTGCTCGCCGTTGGTGGCGCGTTCGGTATCCTCGGCTACTGGCTCGTCGTCGCATCGGCGGAGCTGGGGATGCCCTACGACCCCATCGCGATGGGTGTCGTGCTCTCCGCGCTGTTCCACCGGCTGATTCTCGGCTACAGCATCATTGGCAAGGTTCGCGGGTCGGGAATCCTCGACATGACGCCGTTCGAGCGCGAGGAGCGCCGGACGGCCACCGACGGCGGCCAGAAGCAGGCTCACGCGGACGGTGAAGCACAGGCAGGCACTGACGCCACGACGACGGCGGCGGCGACCCAGCAGGCTCGCTTCTCTGTCGAGCCGTGGCTTCCACACCAGTACCACTGGAGTCACGTCGCCATGATCGGCCTCGTTGCGGGTATCCTCGGCGCGTACGTCGGGATCGCATCCGGCAGTGCCTTCCTCGGCTTCGGGATCAGCGCGGCTTCGTTGGTCTTCCTCAACTGTGGCGTCGAGAAGGTGCCGGTGACTCACCACATCACGTTGCCGGCGGCGACTGCCGGGATGGCGGTCTACATCCCCGCTACTGGCGGAATTGCAGAAAGTGCGCCGGTTGCCTACGACAGCGCCGCACTCCTCGCGAACACGGGACTCGAGGTCGCGCTAATCGTTGGCCTCGTCTTCGGGATCATCTGCGCGCTCTTCGGTGAAGTCTTCCAGCGGACCTTCTACGCCCACGGCGACACCCACGTCGATCCACCTGCTGCGGCGATCGTCTTCGGGACCTTCCTGGTGGCGGTGCTCTACGTCGCCGGCGTCTTCCCGACGACGGTCTGGGTCCCGTGGTTCTGATCTGCTGACCGACGCTGCAGCTGCTTTCTCTATCCTGTTGTGGGGATTGTACTCGAGTAGGGAACTGCTCGACACTACAGGTGTTCCTAGTTCATCATACCGATTCCGTTTTCTGTCCAATTGTAGACCCGGTAGGCGTGTGATTTGATAGTTTCCAACAGCGGCGGCGTGATGTTGTTCGCCGGATCTCGGGTCAGGAGTCCTGTGCACCCCCACGGATCTATTCGGGGATCATCCGGTACCCTTTCCGCCATGTCTCGGTAACGACTTGAGATTTCTGCCTTCTCCTGTCACCGCTCGTGGATTTCACCCTTTGACTCGGGATCTCGGTCGGCATTGTCGTCCTTCTCTTTCGCCATTATCTGTCACCCGCTTACTCTCGTACAACCGACCAGACCAGAGAATTTCCGACCTTCTTCTTCGAGACATGACCCTCATCCAGTAGACGTCGAAGGCGATAATCTGCGCTTTGTCGGGCGATTCCAAGCTCATCAGCCACTTCTTTTGTGCCCGCGGGGTCATGTTCTCGAACCGCATCGAGCACATCATCATCGGTGTGTTCGGGCTCGAATCGCCCACCCTCGTTTCTTTCCCGATCTTCGCTCATTGGTCTGTAAGACGCAAGTATCTCTCTTCAACCTTCTGCTCAGGGGCAGAGGGGACAACACTTATTGCGGTATGCTGCATAGCAGATGGTATACGGAAGCCCGGCCCTTCGGGACGTAACCGTCGCAGGAAACGCCCAGGTGTTGGAGCCACCTGGGCCGGGCTTCTGAGGCCAGAAACCCATGTCAATGGAGATATCTGCCGGACTTCAGACTTCCGGTACCACGGACGAATCGACCAACGAACGCCGAATCGAAGGGCCGATCCCCAAATTCAACAAGTACGGAAACGCGACGGGCTACGACTATTTCCGCCGCATCGGTTGCGGTGCCGAAGCGATGCGCCGTCTCAATCTTCGCGACGGCGGCTGCCACTGTGGCAAGGAGGCACCACGATGAGTCTCCCCGAGTCGGCGGATGTGATCGCGTCCGGTGAGGATGTCCCGTACTGGACGTTCGATTTCATCACACAAATGATGGAAGGCGCGTACCCACATGGTGTCGCTCTCGAGTACCACGATCTGGTGCTGATCAGCCAGGTCGACGACGCCCGAACGACGAAGGTCTGGCACGTCCACGCGGAGGACGGGCCGGTGATCGAGTCACTGAATCTCGACGCCTTCCGGACGGCCACCGAACTCGAGGAGACACTCGACGAGATTGTAACCTCCGATCCAGCTGACCGCGAGGAGTGGGTGAGTAACCGATGAGCAGCACACCGCTCTCCGCAACGACTTGTCGAGATCGAACACTGGAATCCACGCCGGTCGGTGTGGACATCGGAGTGAAAAACCTCGTCGCCGCGGCCCCAGCGGATGCTGCTCCGGAGTCAGCGCTCGTGATCGAAGGCGACCACGTTCGGAAGCGCCACGAAACCCTCGTCGAGGCGATGCAGGCACTTCAAGGCGCGAAGTTTGACACCACCAACGGACAGACTCAGCTGTTCGCGGCACTCTGGCACCAGATCCGTCCACAGGTCTACGATGCCGCTGTCCGCGTCGTTCGCTACGCCCAGGAGTTCCCCGCACCGACGATCACGCTCGAGGACTTGTCGTTCTGTGAGGCGACACTGTGGGAACACCGGACAGTCGACGATATTGGAACGTGGTTGCTCCCAGCCCTCCAGCATGCGGTTGCGGTGAAAGCGCAGGCGGCCGGCATTCCCGTGACGTACGTCAATCCAAAGTATACGACCCAGCAGTGCCACGTCTGTGGCGAGCTTGGTCGCCTCAAGAACGACACGCTGGAGTGTACCACCGAAAACTGCTCCGTCGGCACCGTGTGTCGCGACCGAAGTGCCGCTGTGAGTATTGCCCAGCGAGTCGATCTCGGCAAGACAACCGAACTGGCCCACCATGTAGATGATTGACGATATCGACCGCGACGTGTTCGTGCGAACCCAGACCGACCTGCTGGTGGTCGGCGACTCGATCATGACCGATCGGAATCACGCCAGTAACGGAAACTACGAAGACGACGATCCGCAGAACCAGATCGGCGGGATCATCCCGGCGTTCCCGCTCTTCGGGTGGCTACGTCATGGGATGGAAGAGATTGTGCAGGAGTACGGCGGCACCGCCTGCCACCTAGGAGAGGGAACGCAAACTTCCGCAAGGACGGCGTCTACGACCGCAATCTCGAGGCCGGATACCATGAGAAGGGCGCGCGTACTGACGACCTGAGGGAAGCTGACGGCTGTATTGTTTTCGACCTGTTTGGCGGGTTCGGCGGCGTTCCCAGCAAGGTGATGCGCCATCCGATCAAGTTCAACCCCGTCCACTCAAGCGTGGACTACACGCGTGAGCAGGCCGAAGGCCACTACCGACGGCTGAACCGGAACGTTGTCTCCAGCAACCGTGAGGAGAACGAAATCGTATTTGCAACAACTGATAGCCCTCCACACCGAGCTGTCGGGCACAGGCTTCTCCAATACCGCTTCCCGCCAGTGTCACGATTGCGATCTGCGTTTCAGCCATACAATCGCTACCAGAGCCGCGTTCATAGCGTTTCTCGCAGCCTACACGCACTTTCGCAGCACACATTTCTGCAACACACGCGGAAACAACCACTCGAGAACCATCGGCAAAAATCCTGTAACAACCGGAGGGTAAGTCCAGCTACGTACTCGAGTCGGTGTTGTCTGCTCTGTCGTCGACTTTGGTTTCCTCTGCGTCTGCGTCTCCGTCCCCGTCCACTTCGGTTTCGTTCACTTCACCTTCTGCTTCGGTTGCATCACCCTCGTCGTCTGTGCTGGTTACGTCGAGTGTGTTATCCGCGTCGTCTGCGCCATCTGCTTCATCCGTGTGGTTTGCGCCGTCCGCATCGTCCGCGTCGCCTACTTCGTCCGTATCGTTCGTATCGTCGAATTCGGTGCTCGACTGGGAGTCACTGTTTTCACCATCCTCCTCAGCGGTAGCGCCGTCAGCGGTAGGCTCTTCGGTGTCAGGGTCCGTTGCAGTATCCGCTGACTCGTTGCTCTCGTTCTTACTGCCGTCCTCAGCCGGTCGTTCGTCGTCGGTGGTGTCTGCGGACTGCTCTTCACCCTCGCTCTCGGTTTCGTCCACATCGTCGTTTTCGGCACTGTCTGCACCCTTTTCGTCGTCGCTTTCGCCGTCACCATCCTCATCACTCCCAGCACTCTCTTCGTCGTCTTCGAGCCCGGACTCGAGTGCACTCGGTGTCGGCGCATCCTCGCCGGCGGGGAGCGCGTGGGGGTCATCGTTTGCCTCGTCGGCCGGCAGTGTCTCGGGTTCGTCTGGGTCGACGTACGCGAGTTCGGTGCCGGGCTGGTCGTTGGCTGTGGAGTCGTCGAGGACAATGTCGGTACTGGTTTCGGAGTCTGTGTCGTTATCGACCGCATCACCGTCTCCGAAGTCGACAGCAGTCCCGTCGACATCCGTCGTGAACGCGGCGAGCGAGTCCTGCAGCGTCACCGACTGCTCGGAAAGGTCGTCCGCGTTCTCGCTCACGGTCGAAATTGCGGCCGTCTGCTGCTCGACGGCAGCGGCGACATCGCTCGCCTCGCTCGCAGTCTCGGTACTGATTTCGGTCACGTCGTCGACCATCGTGACCAGGTCCTGCGTCGACGTGGCGATTCCGTCGGTCGCGTCGCTGATCTCCTGGACGCCGTGGTCGGCTTCGGTCACTTCGGTCTCGATTTCGCGGAACGCCGTCGCGGACTGCTCGACCGTTTCGGTGCCCGCAACGACGTGTTCGCGCATCGCCACCATCTCGTCGACCGTCTCGTCGGTCTGAGACTGGACGGTGTCGATGAGTTGGTCGATTTCCGCGGCAGAGTCTTTGGTCTCCTCTGCGAGCTGTTTGACCTCGTTGGCGACGACGGCGAAGCCGTTGCCGGCACGAGTGCTGTCGGTTCTGCCACTGCCGGCGTTACTGGCATGTGCCGCCTCGATGGAGGCGTTCAGCGCCAGAATGTTCGTCTGATCCGCGATGTCCGTGATGACGTCGATGATCTCGTCGATCTCGGTCATCGATTCGTCGAGGTCGCGGATCGCCTCGAGTGTCGCCTCAGTTCGCTCCTCGATGTCTTCCATCTCGCTGACGAGGTCGCCGGCCGATTCGCGGCCGTCGTTTGCGCGCTCTGCAGCGTGCTGTGACGTTTCTGCGAGGGTGTCGGCGGTCGCTGCAATCTCCTCGATGTTTGCGGAGATGCCCTGCACCTCCCCAGAGATGGTCTCCATGCGCTCGTGTTGTTGGTCCGCGTAGCCCGTAATCTGCTGGACGGACTCACTGACCGTCTCGCTCGTGGACTCGAGTTCGGTCGCGCGAGCCTGGACGTCGTCAGTCGCCTCGGAGACGTCGCCAGCGAACGTCGAGACGGTGCCGACGGTGCGCTCGAGGTCCTCAAGCATTTCGTTGAACGTGACGGCGATCTCGGCCATCGGCTCGCTTTCGGTGTCCGGATCGAGACGCTGGGTCAGGTCGCCGTCGGCGCAGGTCTGCATGACGGCGCAGTACTCGGTCGCGGTCTGTTCGAGCTGCTCGTTCATTTCTTGGGCGTCCTGGCGGGCGCGTTCTGCGCGTTCTTTCGCCAGTTCTGCCTCTTCGCGAGCCTCATCGGCCTGCTCTCTGGCCTGTTCTGACTCCTCTCGGGCCTGTTCGGCCTGTGTTCGGGCCTGCTCGGACTCTTCGATCTGGTTGACCAACGAGATACGCATGTCGTCGATCGAGTTGTAGAGGCCACCGATTTCGTCAATACGATCGGATTCGACGGCGGTGTCGTACTCGCCGTCTTCAATCGCCGCTGCACTGCCGGACAGATCGCTGAGCGACCGGGCCGTGTTTCGTCCCAGAACGGTGCCGAACACGCCGATGACAGCGACGCCGACGAACGTGATCAACAGGCCAAACTGGGTCGCGGTGTTGGCAAAGCCGAGCGCATCCGCCTCTGTCGTGTGCACGAGCACGGTCCAGTCCTCGCTCGTCGTGTAGTAACCAACGACGTAGCCGTCAGGATCGAAGTTGTACGGCTCGTTCTGGAGGGTTTCACTCGGCGCACCATCGACGCGAACCGAGCCGCGGTTCTCGAGTTGGGCTGCTTCGAGGACACCGTTTTGATCCTCATACGTGTCGAGGAACGACAGCGTTTCCTCGTCCCCTTCGCCGTCGTTACCCAGGTAGGCGTCGTCACCGACAATCTCTCCATCTTCGTTGACGATCGTCACGACGGTTCCCGAATCCGCAGTGGAGACCATCTCAGTCGAGCGCTCGGAGAGATCGAACGTGAACACGAGCGCCCCCTCACCGTCGTTGACACCAACGTAGTACGAAATGACAGGGTGTGTATCCGTCGAGAGTCCTAGCTGATCCGGCATCATGTACGGCTCGGTCTGCTGTACCAGGTTCGTCGAGATGTCATCATCGAGGTCCGCAGTGTCGGGGAACTCGAGTGCATCCAGATTGTCGACATCGACACCGATGCCCGTGATGATGTCGCCGGATTCGGTGTCGACGTAGAGCGCGTTTATGCGCTCTTCGGGCATGTCGTAGTATATTTCCTGGAGGTAGTCGTCGACCTGTTCCGAATCACCGCTGTCGGTTACAGGTGCATCTGCCGTCGCGGCGACGAGATTGTGATTCTGTTCGAGCCAGTTTTCTATGGCAATGCCTTCCTGATAGGCTGCGTCCTGCCGTTCGTCGAGGGCGGTTTCCTCGACGTTTTCGGAGAGCAGCGTCGTCGAAACGAGCCCGAGGCCACCGATCGTGAGCCCGAGAACGAGGAAGACAACACCAAACTTCAATGCGTAACTTCGTCTGATGAACGACGGTATGAGACGCCGCCCCTTCCACACCATAGGTGCTAACGCCCAGCACTGCTCTTAGTTCTTATCGCCACACAGGACATATTAGAGATAGTATAACTAGTACCACAGCTGTATCAATCGGTACAACCGTTGTGAATTACTTGTGGTGTGGAAAGTCCGATTGCAACTGGCGACGACAGTCAGATGGTTTTAGGTGCTGGTCCGCTAGCTGCTCGTATGTCCACGCCACCGCTGGTTCTCGATATCGACGGGACGCTGACCCGGTCCGATGGGTGGGGCATCGATCCGCGCGTGTTCGACCCGCTTCGTGAGTGGGATGCGCCGGTCGTGCTCGCCACCGGGAAGGCGTTCCCCTATCCGATCGCACTTTGTCACTTTATCGGCGTTCCGGAACTCGTTGTCGCTGAAAACGGCGGTATCGTCTACACCGGTGATGCGGTCCACGTCACGGCCGACGCCGACGCTGCACGGACGGTCGCCGCAGAGTACCGCGCCGCCGGCTACGGCCTCGGCTGGGGTGACGACGATACCGTCAACCGCTGGCGCGAGGCGGAGGTTGCTGTCAGTCGCGACCAACCGCTCGAGCCGTTGCGCGAACTCGCCGCCGCGGCCGGACTCGAGGTGATCGACACCGGCTACGCCTATCACGTGAAAGACACCGACCAGAACAAGGGCGACGGTATCAGCATCATCGCGGACAACGTCGGGTTCGATCTCGCCGACTGTGTCGCGATCGGCGACTCGATCAACGACGTCTCGACGTTCGAGGCCGTCGGCCGCAGTTTTGCCGTCGCGAACGCCGACGACGCAGCACGAGCGGTAGCCGACGAGGTGCTCGCAGAGGCACACGCCGACGGGACGCTCTCGGTTCTCGATCGAGTTCGATAAGCGCGTGTTCGAACGGATTCGATGAGTGTCTCTGTAAGACGGGCGTGCCAGCAGCAGCCGACGCCACGCAGAACGCTTTTGCGTATCCCGTCGAAGAGCCACGTATGGATGCAGTCGACGCGGCGGTCGCGCTGTTTGGGGTCGTCGGGACGGTGCTGATATTCGTCTATATCGGTCGTGACGCGGCGCGAAACGAGGTTTCGCGCTCACAACTCTGGGCTGCAATCGCGGCGGTCCCCTTCCTGCTCGGGGTCGGCCTCTATCTGTTTGCGTCAGTTCCGACGACGGGCGTCATTATGACGGCGAACACCGGACTCGTCCTGTACACGTTCGAACGCGAAATTGCGAACGAGGAGGACGAACCAGCAGAACCGGGAGAGTTGCCACCCGGCCCGGACGTTGGCAGTAGCTCCGAGGAACGGACAGAGTAGCTTCCATACTCCTGCGTCCTTCGAAGCCAGCGCGCGACACCACACCGCTTTTGGTGACCCCTCTCCAAGCGAGAGCAACATGAGCGATTCCGCCGACGCAGGCGTCGACGTCGAGGTGGGGGCCGACGCCGACACAGAGACAGACGACGGCGACCGCGACGGTGGACCGGCACAGGTCTCGAGTCCGAACTACCATAGCGAGAACCACACCGCCGCCCAGACCTGCGGCTGGACGGCGAACGCCCTGCGCGGTGAGGGCCGCTGTTACAAGAACATCTACTACGGTATCGAGTCCCACCGCTGTATCCAGATGACGCCGGTCGTGAAGTGCAACGAGCGCTGTGTCTTCTGCTGGCGCGACCACCAGGGCCACGCCTACGAGATGGACGGCGTCGAGTGGGACGACCCCGAGGCCGTCGTCGACGCCTCGATCGACCTGCAAAAGAGGCTCCTGTCGGGTTTCGGCGGGAACGACGAGGTCCCGCGGGAAGTCTTCGACGAGGCGATGGAACCCCGGCACGTCGCCATTTCGCTCGACGGCGAACCGACGCTGTACCCGTACCTGCCGGAACTGCTCGAGGCGTTCCACGACCGGGACATCACCACCTTCCTCGTCTCGAACGGCACTCGTCCCGAGGTGCTTCGGGAGTGTGACCCCACCCAGTTGTACGTCAGCGTCGACGCCGCCGAGCGCCACACCTTCGATCAGGTCGTCAAGGCTGTCGAAGACGACGCCTGGGACCGCCTGCTCGAGACGATGGACGTCCTGCGAGCAAAAGAGGAGACGCGGACGGTCTTGCGAACAACGCTGGTCAAGGGCGAAAACATGCACCACCCCGACTGGTACGCCGGCTTCTACCAGCAGGCAGATCCCGACTTCATCGAACTCAAGGCGTACATGCACGTCGGTCACTCCCAGGGACGACTCGATCGGTCGTCGATGCCCGACCACGAGGAGGTCGTCGAGTTCGCCGAATCCGTCGCCGAGTACATGCCCGAATTCACCGAGTGCAAGGGTGTTCCCTCCTCGCGCGTCGCGCTTCTTTCGAAGACGAGCGATACGTGGGTGCCCAAACTGAAGAAGGGAAGCGAGTTCTGGGCGCGCGATCCGATAACTGGCGACTGAAGCGGTAGTGGTCGATAAACACTCGACAACACCATAACAGTTCTGAGACGCATACCACATTCGGTACGCTTTTGACTGGTGCTGACAAAGCCTCCTCTATGTCAACGACAGCGGAACCTGCCGTCGGCCACGACGAACTCGCCGTCCTGAAGCTTCTTGCACTCGAGGGCGGGCTCGCTGGCGACGTCAAAATTTCCTGTTCTCACCTCGCAGACCGCCTCGACGCCTCCAACCAGACCGCCTCCCGTCGCCTCCAGCGCCTCGAAAGCGCTGCCCTCCTCGAACGCGATACGGTCAGCGACGGCCAGTGGGTCGCCATCACCGACGACGGTGAGCGCGCTCTCCACGCCGAGTACGAGGACTACCGTCGCATCTTCGAGGCAGACTCGGAGGTCGAACTCGAGGGCACCGTCACCAGCGGCATGGGCGAGGGTCGCCACTACATCTCGCTGTCCGGCTACCAGCGCCAGTTCGAAGACCGCCTCGGCTACGAGCCGTTCCCTGGCACGCTCAACGTCGAACTTCGAGACGAGAGTGTTCGCCGTCGGAGCGCCGTTTCCTCACTCGACCCCGTCCCGATCGACGGCTGGGAAGACGACGATCGCACCTACGGCCCTGCGGTTTGTTATGCTGCAACGATCGAGACCGCTGACGGACAAAGCTACGAAACCGCCCACACCATCGCCCCCGAACGAACCCACCATGACGAGGACCAACTCGAGGTCATCGCCCCCGAGAAGCTACGGGACGAACTCGAGTTGGCCGACGACGATCACGTCACTGTTTGGGTGGGTGATCGCGAATGACGGGTCAGCACGCGGGAACGACATCGAGCGATGCGGGTGGCTCGGGCGATGCGAACACGAGTCTCGACACCGGTGGTGACGCCTCGGTGGACGACGCGCTGGTGGCGTTGCAGGCAGGCGAACCGATTCTCGTCCACGACGCGGCGGATCGGGAGGGCGAGACCGACCTGATCTATCACGCCGATGCCGTCACGCCAGATGCCGTCGCTCGACTTCGGAACGACGCCGGCGGACTGGTCTGTGTTGCGCTCGGTCACGAAACGGCTGAGGCGTTTGATCTGCCGTTTTACGGCGAGGAGGTCGACCATCCGGCGACCGCCGACCACCAGCTCGGCTACGACGAGCGGTCGTCGTTTTCGCTGACGGTCAACCACCGCGACACCTACACCGGGATCACGGACAACGACCGTTCGACGACGATTCAGGCGCTCGGTGAGGCTGCAGCAGATCCCGACGCGACCGCGTTCGCCGAGGAGTTTCGGGTGCCTGGTCACGTCCACCTGCTGAAGGGTGCACCAGAACTGCTGGCACAGCGTGAGGGACACACTGAACTCGGCCTCGCGCTCGCCGCGGAAGCCACCCTTTCGCCCGCCGTCGTTGTCTGTGAGATGCTGGACGACGAAACAGGTGAAGCACTCTCGCCGGCAGATGCACGCGCATACGCTGCTGATCACGAGTTCGCGTATCTCGAGGGACGCGAGGTCATCGACCAGCTTGCCTGAGGATCAGATCCCCGAGAAACTCTGAAAAGACGACGATCTCTTATTCGGTCGCCGCTGCCGTTCCGCTGCGGTAGACGGCGTACAGGACGAGGACAGCGATCGCGAAGTCGCTGCTGTGTTCGACGAGGTGGTGAATCGTCATCGGAACGAGACCGAACACGGTCCCGAGTCCGACCAGCGACCGCGCGACGAGCAACCCGAGTACGACCGTAATCAACAGATAACGGGTCGTTCGCCGCCGCGAGTAGGCAACGATCGCTGCGCCAAAGAGGATTGTCGTGCCAGCGACCGCGAGACAAATCACGGTGAGTAGTATGGGCGCAAATTCGGGTGCAAGCCACTCGGCTTCGAACGGATTCGTATGGTTCATCGACGCGAAACTACGTGCGATGGTGCGCAACGAACCGACGTATGTGCTTCGGTCATCGATTTGCCAGTGTGAGTCAGGTCGTTCTCACCAGACACCCACACACCTGCGGGCACGACTCTCACGATTGACACAGTTCCCGGTAACCGGGAACGAACAAAACTCGTTATGAGGGTCACGACCATAGGCGATAGTACCCGACTGCCGGTCTTCACCCCGCCCCGATCGGTTGCCCTATCACCAATCACCACGGCCACACACGCCCGTACTCCACCAATGACACCGTCTCCCCGTTCACTCTGCCACCGCCGTTCTCCATCCAACACATTGTCACCGCCGAACGCACCACTCTCGCTTACACCATGACCACAACCCGACGACAGATCCGAACGCACGTGCAGCGCAACGCCGGCATCCACTTCAACGAACTCGTCCGCGAATCCGAGTTTGCTCCAGGACAGGTTCAGTACCATATCCGACAACTCCTCGCCGCGGATGAACTCGTCCGCAGCGAGTTCTACGGTCGAACCCACTACTACCCCCCCGAGTACGACGAGTGGGAACGCGCTACCCTCGCGCTCTTCCGGCGCGAAACCGCCCGCAACGTCGTCGTCCATCTCATTGAGCACGAACCCACCACTCCCGCCGCCGTCGCTGACACGCTCGACATCGCACGGAGTACACTCGAGTACCACCTCGACCGACTCGTCGAACAGGGTGTTGTCGAGAAGACCTACGACGAGCGCAACCGTGTGACGCTTCGACTGGCGAACGCGGAGGGGACCGGACGGTTGCTGTCGACAGTCGAGCCGACGGTGCCGGATCGGCTGGTCGACCGGTTTACGCGGCTGGTGGATGGGTTGCTCGAGGAGCCCGCAAACCGATAACGCTCGCCGGAGCCCGCCGTTGACTCCTACTTTTTGCTCGTGGAGTCACCGGTTGGAGGACGCTGCCGTAGTAATGGGGTACTCGAGTCCAGCGCAGATGTGGTATTCGAGAACTGAACCACGTTTTCGACAGCCGTACCATAACTACGAATAATATAGGGTTGCGAGAGACGAGTATGGATCCCTCTACAGATCGACGACGATTCGTGCAGGCAATGGGCGGTGGGTTTGTGGTTGCGCTCGCTGGCTGTCTGAGCGACGACGATGAAAACGGTGGGGAGAACGGTGACGAGACCGGGAACGGCGACGAAAACGGCGATGCCAATGGTGATGGCAGTGAGGGCCTCGCCTACGCCTTCGCACCGAACCAGATCGCGATCATCGACCCCGCAGAGGGCGAGGTCGTTGATGAGATCACTGACGGGATCGAGGACAACGAGTGGGGCGATCCACAGCTCACCCACGACTACTCGCAGATCTTCGCACTCGAGGGGAGTCGGAATCAGGTGCTCGTCATCGACACCGAGTCCCGCGAGGTGGTCTCCGAGGTCGATATTGGCCCTGGTGCAACGCACATCTACCACCCCAGCGACGACGAAATCTGGGCACACGCCGACGACGAAGGCCGGTTCTACGTCATCGATACCGAGTCACACGAGGTTATCGAGACCGTCACGGCTGGGCTCGACAACGAAGGCCACGGCAAGTTGCTCTATCACGAGGACTTCGGCTCGATGGGCTATGCGACGAACGTTAACGATCCCGTCGCACACGTTATCGACCTCGACGACTACGACCGACCCGACTCGATCGAACTCGGTGAAGAGGGCGGGACCCACTACAAGGCCTACGGGCCGCAAAACGGCCTCGCATACTTCGAGTACGGCGACGTGACTGCTGTTGTCGACACTGAGACCGACGAGGTCGTCGACGAACTCGACGTTTCGGGCGGCATGTACCTCACCCCGGACGAGGAACTGATGGGCGTGCTCGACGGCGACCTCATCCGCTTCCTCGACGTAACCAACGAGGACAGCGAGGAGGTCGGCTCCGTCGAAATCGATGGGGGGCCGGACGCGCTGCGCTACTACGAGGCCGACGGGACGCTCTACGGCTTCACGGCCAACACGATGACCGACGAGGCCGTCGTGATTAACGTAGACGAGTTCGAAGAGGTCACACGACTCGACGCTGGCGCGATCGAACGCCCTGAGGACGCACACCACCTCCACCGCTCGGGCGTGGCGGGCGACGAATTCTTCTTCACGCCGGCGGAGGCTGATGGTACGGTCGCGGTGATCGACATGGCCGAACAGGAACTGATCACACAGGTGGATGTCGAGGACGGTGTCGACACGGTTCAGTATATCGGCGACACCGGCACTGGCTACACCGGCGGCATTCGGTAACTGATCCAACGCATGCGCGTGACCGGACACTTCACTAGCGACGCTCGCTCGGGGACGCGATCAACAGCCGAGCGACTCGCACTCATCGTCGCCGTGCTCACCGTCACCTCGCTCGTCCTGGCGAGCGTCGCGACGCCGGTCGTTGCGCACGCGTCCCTGAGTGAGACGGACCCAGGCAACGGTGAGCAGGTCGACGAGTTACCCGACGAGGTGACGCTCACCTTCGCCGGTGACGGCGTGCAGGTCGCCGACGTGACAGTCACCGGACCGGACAGCGAGGACGTAAGCGGCGGGGCCGAAATCGATCCCGACGATTCGCAACTCGTCCATGTACCACTCGAGGGCGATGCGAACGGAGCGGACGCCGCAGACGGCATGTACACCGTCGACTGGGAGGTGCTGGCCGACGACGGCCACACCACCTCGGGCTCGTTCTTCTTCAGCGTCGGCGACGAACCGCTCGATCGGGACGCCGTCCTCGAGGCGTACGAAGACGAGGACAGTCCGGATGATGATGCCTCCGCAGTCGAAGCGGGCGCGAAAGGGCTCCTGCTGGTCGCACTCATTGGACTCGTCGGCGCACCGATCACGGCGGCCGTCGCAGTCTATCCGGCGGTCACCCGCTCGCGTGCCACGCCTAGGGCGCGATCAGTCGTCGACCACCGCCTCCTTCGTCTCCTTGGCGCTGCCGGTGCCCTTCTGGTCGCGTCGGTCGTTGTGCTCGGTTTGACTCGTGCCTCCTCGCTCGGTTCGCTCTCTGTCGAGACGGTGGTAGCGTTCGTCGAGACGCCGCTCGGACAGGCGTGGCTCGTCCAACTCGCGCTCGCAATCATCCTCTGTGTGGTTCTCGCTGCCGGACTCGCCGGTGTGCTCTCACGACGAAGCTGGCTCGCTGGCACCGTCGCGGGGGCCGTTCTCGTCGGCGGAACCGTCAGCTGGACAAGCCACTCGGCAACGGCCATCGACCGGCTCCAGGGTACCGCCGTTGACTTCGCCCACATCGGCGGTGCAGGCCTCTGGGTGGGCGGGCTACTCGTCCTGGCACTCGTCGTCCCACCCGCCCTCCGCCAGATTGACGCTGACAGTGCCGGTGACGCTGGCGCTGGCACTGGCGCTGGCGCTGACCGCCAGGCCGACGCTGACACGGACCTGCCTAGCGCACTCGCCGCCGCGACGATCCGGCGCTACTCCCTGCTTGCCCTCGCCGGCGTCACCCTCGCCGGCGCGACCGGTCTCATCCTCGCGGCCTGGCACGTTCCCTCGCTCTCGGCCCTTTCCGAGTCCGTCTACGGCCTTTCGCTCTCCGCGAAGACCCTGCTGGTCCTGCTGGCGCTCGGCCTCGGCGGTCTCACCCGCTTCGTTCTGCTGCGCCAACTCGAGTCCACCGTCGAATCGACGGGTGGACTCACCGACAGATTCCTCGGCGGCTCCGAGCGGCCGGTTCGTGAAGACGGCGGTCAGGTGTCTGGTTCGCCGGCATCGACCGCGTTCGTCCGCGCCGTCCGATTCGAGGTGGCCGTCCTGGTCGTCGTCCTTCTCATTTCGGGACTTCTGACATCCGTCCCGACGGCTGCGGTCGTCGGCATGGACGACGACGAACTTGAGACGGCGACGATCGAACGCGAGGGACCGGCGGATCTCGAGATGGAACTGCTGGTCGCGCCTGCAGCGGTGCAGGGTGATGATGGAGATAGCGAAGCTGACGAGGCTACTGCGTCGGCGCAGACACTCACTGTCCAGCCCGACGACCCCCTCGTGTTCGACGTTGCGTTTGTGAGTCACGACGAAGATGGCAGCACAGCTGAGAGTGACGAGGCCACCACCGTCAAGTCGGACGGCCCGGTTCGCCTGCTCGCAGACGCCGTCGACGCCGACACGACGATCGACATCGCACTCGAGCGCACCGAGGATGGCAGCTACGCCACGGTGCAGACACTGCCCGATGAGGGTGCGTGGGAGGTGCGGATTACCGGCGCGCCGAACGGGGAGTTCGTCAGCGAGTGGTACGACGTGACCGTCGAACCGGCCGTCGGCGAGGACGGTGGTGGTCACGCTGGTCACGATCACGGCGAGCACGGTGGTGATGAGAACGAGCACGACGGCACCACCGTTGACGACACCAACACCACCGGCGCTGACGCCTTCGCGATCGCACTCCAGTTCGGTGCCGTCGCTATCGCCATCGTCGGCTCAGTTGCTGTCGCGATCGAGGCGACCCGCCTCCGCGAGTAATCGTCGCAGGCAGGGCTTGCCTCAGAAATCGCGAACACTTAGTACGGTGGCTTGCAACAGACTCCATCATGGGATTCGACGACATGGACGTCGACACGATCTGGATGGACGGCGAATTCGTCGACTGGAACGATGCGCAGGTCCACGTTCTCACACACGGTCTCCACTACGGTAGCGGCATCTTCGAAGGCGCACGCTGTTACGAGACCGAAAACGGCCCCGCAATTTTCCGCTGGGAGGAACACCTCGACCGCCTCTTCCAGTCCGCACAACCCTACGAGATGGAGATCGACCACTCGCGAGAGGAACTCACCGAGGCGACACTCGAGCTTATCCGCCGACAGGATCTCTCCTCGTGTTACATTCGCCCAGTGGCCTTCTACGGCTACAACTCACTTGGTGTCAGCCCCGACGACTGCCCGACCCGCACCGCCATCGCCGCCTGGCCCTGGGGCACCTACCTCGGCGAGGAGGCACTCGAGAAGGGTATCGATGTGATGGTTTCTTCCTGGCGCAAGCACGCCTCGAGTCAGGTGCCGACGAACGCCAAGACGACGGGGCTGTACGCGAACAGTCTGCTCGCGGGCGAAGAGGCACGCCGGAACGGCTACGCCGAGGCGCTCGTCCTCAACAAAGAGGGTAACGTTGCCGAGGGGCCGGGAGAGAACATCTTCCTCGTGCGTGACGGTGAGATTTTCACGCCGGGACTCTCCGAGTCTATCCTAGATGGCATCACCCGCAACACGGTGATTACGCTCGCCAAGGATCTGGGGTATACGGTCCACGACAACGTCTCCATCTCGCGAGGCGAACTCAACACGGCAGACGAACTGTTCTTCACCGGCTCTGCGGCAGAGGTGACGCCGATTCGAAAGATCGACAACGTTACCATCGGTGACGGCTCGCGCGGTCCTGTGACCGAAGATATTCAGTCACGCTTCTTCGATGTCGTCGAGCGGACGACCGACGAGTACGACGAGTGGTTCCAGTACGTCTGAGGGGGTCACGTTCCGTTTGCTGATGTCTGCAACCCAACTTTGCAACTTTGGAACGGTTCATCGACTCACGGACGGCCCCACATAAACACGCAAGAGTGGGTTTGCTTCGTTCGGTCAATTCTTCGTAACTCTTGCTAGAAACGACTGGTGTACTGAATGCCAATGGTCTGCAACAGGTATCGAAGGAGAGAACGGAAACGAAAACCGGAACGAGAACGGAAAACTGCTCAGTCGTCGTCGGATCGTGTCTTCTTCGCGTTGCTCTCGTCGATCACGTCGATCGGAACACCCGCATCCATGCCACGCGTTCGGTCTGCATCACCGAAACCTGCGCTCAACACCCGCGTAAGCGCATCCTCTACGTCCTCATCTAACTCAGTGATGCGCTCTGACCGAACTTCGATGACAAACCCGGTTGTAATGTTCGGGGACGTCGGCAGGAAGAGCACCTCTCTGCCGTCTTCGGTTACTTTCCCTGTCTTGAACGCCGTCATTCGAAGCCCGTCCCATACCTCGAGTTTGACTGGCGTCTGAAGTGAGTCCTGCGTGCCGAAGGCCGTCTCAGCGGCCATCTTCGATGCGTTGTAGACGACACGCATAACCGGCACCCGATTTGCGACGTTATCGACGAGCCGCTCGACCAGACTGCCGACCGTCGTCCGCATAAGATAGCCGACGGAGAACGTCAAAATAATGAGGACCGTCAGTGCGACGACGACACGAAGGAACTGTGCGAGCTGCTCGCGCGTCTGCTCGCCGCCAATCACTGGTTCCAGTGCCTCCGCCTCGAGAATGATGCCGGGCGTAATGCCGGCGATAAGGCCGTAGAGCCAGTAGATGACGTAGAGCGTAATGAGGACGGGCCCAAGGACGATCAGGCCACTCGCAAAGTCCCGCTTCCACGAAGCCATGTCGACTCCCTCTCACTACGGGCTAATGAGCCCTTCCCTTTAGGTCCCGCTTGCACTCGTTACCGGCCGATGATCGCACGCAGCGCGAACCAGAGGTTCTCCTTTCGCTCCATGACGCGCCGATAGAAGTACGACTTCCAGCGCCCGCCGTAGGGAACGTACTGCCAGACCTCATACTCCTCAGCGAGGTCGTACTGTGCGTCCTCCCGCACACCCATCAGCATCTGGATCTCGAAGTCCGTCCCGTACTCCTCGTGCAACTCGATTGCCCGCTCGATCATCTCAGGATCGTGACTGCCGACCGCGACACCGTTCTCGAAGTGTTCGAAGGCGTACTCGAGTAACGCCTCGTATTCTTCGTTGACCCGCTGGGTGTCCGTGTAGGCTACGTCGGCTGGTTCGTCGTAAGCGCCTTTGACGAAGCGAACCTTGCCCGGCACGTCGGCGAGTCGTTCGACATCCTCGCGCGTACGTTTGAGGTTTGCCTGGACGCAGACGCCGATGCCGCCGTCGGCCCACGTATCTGACGAAGATTGCGATTCGTCAGAGTTCTCATCGCCGTAGTACTCCCGGGCGAGTTCTTCGTAGGCGTCGAGGGTCGCATCAGTTGTCGTGTGGTCTTCCATGTCCACCCAGACGAAGACGCCGCGGTCGGCCGCCGTGGCGACGATGTCCTCGAGTTCCTCCCGGAAGACGTCCGCTCCGAGGTCGAGGCCGAGTTGGGACGGTTTGACCGAGATACAGGCCCCGAGATCGGCGTTTGCAATGTCTTCGACGAGTGAACGATACTCCGCGGCATCGTCGCTCGCGGGCGCGCGGTCGTCATAGTGTTCGCCGAGGAGATTAACAATAACGTTGACATTCCGTTGATTAACGGTTCGAACGTGATCGAGAGCCTCGGCAGGAGACTCCCCGGCGACGAACCGATTTGCGATCGGCGGGATCATACTGCTGACCTCGTCGGCCAGTCATAAGGAGTTTAATATCTCGCACTGGCTGCTTCTCTCTGCTGGTGAACACTTACCGATCAGTGAACGAACGGGCGCTCGTGCGTCGTATTTGTGTCGAACCGGTCATCTTTCGAAACTCCAGCCGGCACCAGCGCCGGTCACAACCGGTAAGAGCAGGCTTTCACTACTCCTGCACAGCAATGGACGCTCCCGATATCGTCGTCCTTCGTGAGGGAACCGAAGGACTCTCGATGGCCTCGTATGCCGAGCGACTGCGCGAGCGGCTTCCGGACCACACTGTCGCACTCGCCCGAACGCCTGCTGACGAACGCGACCTCGTCCCGCAGGCTCGGGTCGTCACTGGGATCAGTCTCGGTGAAGACCTGTTAGCGCGTGCCGACCAACTCGAATTGTTCGCCTGCGTCTTCGCGGGTACTGACCACCTTCCGTCGGCGACGTTCCGAGAGCAAGGCGTCACCGTGACGAACGCGGGCGGGATTCATGCACCCGGCATCGCCGAGCAAGCCATCGGCAACATGCTAGTGTTCGCGCGGGATCTCCACGAGGGATGGCGACGCAAGCAGCGAAACGAGTGGCGTCACTTCCAGTCCCACGAGTTCACTGACAGCACCGTCACGGTCGTCGGACTGGGTTCGATCGGCCAGGAAATCATCACCCGACTCGAGGGCTTCGATGTCGACACGATCGGCGTCAGGTACACGCCGTCGAAGGGCGGGCCGACCGATGAGGTCATCGGCTTCGATGAGGCAGAGATCCACAACGCGTTCGCCCGTAGCGACTACGTCGTGCTCGCCTGCCCACTGAACGATCTGACTCGCGACCTCGTCGGTGAGGCGGAACTCGCGACGCTGCCACCGAGCGCAGTCGTCATCAACGTCGCTCGCGGCGGAGTCGTAGACACCGACGCGCTGGTGTCTGCGCTCCAGTCGAACGCGATTCGCGGCGCTGCGCTGGACGTGACCGAACCCGAACCGCTGCCAGCCGACCACCCGCTGTGGGACCTCGAGAACTGTCTCATCACTCCGCATACGGGCGGTCACACACCGAAGCACTGGGATCGGCTGGCTGCTATTGTTGCGAGCAACGTCCGAACGCTCGAAACCGCTGGCGAGGACAGTGCGAGCGAAGCGACAGCAGGAAAACAGTCCGGTGAGGGTCCCGAATTCGAGAACGTCGTCGTTCGTCCCGATCCGTCGTAACGTCCATCGGCCCGTCGTGTGCTGTGTGTAACACGACCGTCCCCGAACACGAGACCGAATCACTGCTGGTTAAGGCATCTCGGCGCATCGCGGCGAATATGGCAGTACTCGAGACAGTCGTGATCGCGTTCTGGGCGATGTTGCCGGCCTACGTTCCAAACAACGCGGCGGTACTCGGCGGTGGCGGTAGACCGATCGACGGTGGTCGGACGCTGGGCGACGCGCGGTTGCTTGGCGACGGCAAGACCTGGCGTGGAACGGCGGCGGGAATCACGGCAGGACTCGTCCTCGCGGGCGTGCTGACCTTTTTTGCCGACGACGTGAGCAGCGTGCTCGGCTTTGCCGTGCCAGCGTTCGAGCCACTTGCAGCGCTTGGACTCGCTGCCGGTGCGATGCTCGGTGATATTCTCGCCTCGTTCCTCAAGCGCCGCACTGGCCGCCAGCGCGGCGCGATGTTCCCTGGGCTCGATCAACTCGACTTTGTCGTCGTCTCGCTTCCGCTGACGGCGCTCCTCGCGACGCAGTGGTTCTTCACGTGGTTTACGTGGGACGTCATCCTCGTCGTCGTCGTGCTGACGCCGATTCTCCACGTGACGACGAACATGATCGCGTACAAACTTGGACTGAAAAACGAGCCCTGGTAACGGTCGGTCACCGGACTGACCATCGTCTCGAGCGGTCAACAACTGAGCGTCGTATCGAGCGCCACACACCCGCTACGACGGTGCCGGCGGCAACATCGCCTCGTCCATCCAGAACGACTCGACAGCCTTTCCGAGCGAGGCGAACTCGCCCGGTCCGTCCGGTTTCGTGAGGTACGCGTTCGCGCACAGATCGTAGCTTCTGGCGATATCTTCCGTCGCTTCCGAACTCGTCAACACGAGAACTGGCAATGACGCGAGATCGGGATCGCTTCGGACCTCCTCGAGTACCTCGAAGCCACTCGTCCGAGGGAGGTTCAGATCGAGCAAGACGAGGTCGATATCCGGGTTCGAGTTCGAGTCCGAGTCCGAGTCCGAGTTCGAACGTGAGTCTGTGTCTGATGCTGACTCAGCCCCAGCCGACACCTGTTCCCGCAGGAACGACAGTGCCTTGTCGCCGTCACGGGCGGTGTGAAACGTTGTGTCGATATCGACGGTCCGGAACGCTTCCTGTGCGAGTCGAACGTCGCCCGGGTTGTCCTCGACCAACAGGATCTGTACCGACTCGTTCGTCGATGGAGAGGGTGATGGAGTACTCACGGGTTACTAGTACAAAACCGGACTAGTCGGATAAGGCTGCGTACAAATAGCCTTGGTATGTGGTCGATACCGGGACGGACGATATGGTATCGACGATAGCCTAAGTCGGCCGGAACTGGTCGGAGTTGGGTCCTCTCTGGCGCAGTTGGCTGGACACGACTCAGTCATTGTCGAACCGATGGGAACCGCCGAGGATAGATTTGTGGTTCGGCTGTGCGCACGGTGTCAGCGGAGCTACAGTGTGATCCACGAAAAAGAGACGCCACAGTCCGGACGTGGCGACTCGGTTCCACACCGCTTATTTCGGTTCGTCTCGCCACTTCGACCAATGACGACCGACACCCAGACTCAGTCACTGATTGATGCACTTCAAGACGCCGACGCCGTCCAGTTCGGTGAGTTCGAACTCGCCCACGGCGGCACCAGCGAGTACTACGTTGACAAGTACCGCTTCGAAACCGACCCCGACTGTCTCGAAACCGTCGCCAAGGCCTTCGCGGACCGCATCGACCCCGACGACAAACTCGCCGGTGTTGCCCTCGGTGCCGTCCCGCTCGCCGCCGCGACCAGTGTCGTCGCCGGCGCACCCTACGTGATCGCGCGCAAGCAGCGCAAGGAGTACGGCACGGCCAACCTAATCGAGGGCGAACTCGAGGAGGGCGAGGAAGTAGTGGTACTCGAGGACATCGTGACGACGGGGACGAGTCTGGTCGACGCGATTGAGTCGCTTCGGGAGGCGGGTGCGACGGTCAACCGCGCGCTGGTGGTCGTCGACCGCGAGGAGGGTGGGCGTGAGAACGTCGAAGACGCAGATGTCGAGATGGAAGCGCTGGTGACGGCGAGTGAGTTGCTCGCCGACCGTGACTGATCGCGAGGGCGGGATAGCGAGGGGGCGAGACCGGAACTCGCCGAACTGTTTGTGGGCCTGTGGAACTGACGTGGTGCCACCGTACGACGTGCTGCAAACGGGCTACGCGTCCTGTTTGGCCTTGTATCGACGATATATCCCCACCGAGAGGACCAACGCACCTACTCCCGCGGCTGTGAGTGTTCCGCCGACGACCCACTGCCCACGGAATCCAACCAGCATCGCACCGAGACTCGCTGCGAAGAGACCACCGTGGACGAGAATCCCGACAGTGATGAACGCGAGCAGTGTTGCCCGATCGATCGACTCGAACGTACTCGCGATGTCCTCGTCGGCTTCACCCTCTCCGGCGGAGCCGTCGCCGAAGGGATCGTCGAGTGGGTCATCCCCAAACGGGTCCTCGAACGGATCGTCGTCGGATGGGTCCAACACGGTGACTGGTTAGCGAGGTGGACTCAAAACCGTTCGGTCGTCGTGTTTCCTCTTGCTGTCCTGCCTGTCTTGCCCTCTCTCGTTCTGGTCCGTCCTTGCCGTCTTGTTCTGCCCCATCCTTGCCGTCTTGTCCCGATCCGTCCTGCCATTTTGTCCCACCCCGTTCCATCTCGTTCTGCCTCACTCTGTTCTGCCCTGTTCCGTCCTGTCTGTCCTGTTTCGTTCAGGACCCATACCTGCTGGAGCCCCCTCATCACAATGTTTTTATCCTGCACCGGACAAACCGTAGCTACGATGGTAGGTGTCCGCTTTACAGGGGCTTTCGCCCGCTTCTAACCCTCACCTACCGCTCGCTGTGTCGGCCGCGACCCACAGCAGAGCGGCATACGTGCACGCCGCACACGATCGCGACCACGACCACGACCACGCGGACGCCGATCCGAACTTCTCGCAGGGTCACCACCAACAGAAGTTCACCAGTCACAACCAGCCAGAGCCATGTCAGAATCCGATTCACAATCAGAGGTAGCACAGCTAACGGTCGTCCTCCCGGACGGCTCAGAACTCCACGTCGACGAGGGCGCAACGGTCGAAGACTGCGCCTACGAAATCGGTCCCGGTCTCGGCCGCGACACCGTTGCCGGCAAACTCGACGGCGACCTCGTCGCCAAGGAGGAACCCGCCTACGACGGTGCTGAACTCGAGATCATCACGGATCAGTCCGAAGAGTATCTGGCTGTCATGCGCCACTCGGCCTCCCACTGCCTCGCACAGGCAGTCGAGCGCCACTACGACGACGTCGACCTCGCCATCGGCCCGCCGACGGACGAGGGCTTCTACTACGACTTCGACAATCTCGACATCGACGAGGAAGACCTCACCGCACTCGAGTCCGAAATCGCAGACATCGTCGACGAGGACTACGAGATCGAACGCGAGGAAGTCTCAATCGAGGAGGCCGAGGAACGCCTTGCTGACGAGCCCTACAAGCTCGAACTCCTCTCCGAGTTCGCCGACGAGAACGAGCAGGTCACCTTCTACAAACAGGGCGACTGGGAGGACCTCTGTGCGGGTCCACACGTCGATTCCACGGGTGAAATCGGCCCTGTCAAACTCTTGGAGATCGCCGGTGCCTACTGGCGCGGCGATGAGGAGAACCCGATGCAGACCCGAATTTATGGCACCGCGTTCGAAGACGAGAGTGACCTCGAGGACTTCCTTGAGCGAAAGCAGGAGGCCGAAAAGCGCGACCATCGCCGCATCGGCAACGAGATGAACCTGTTCTCGATTCAGGACGTAACCGGTCCCGGCCTCCCGCTGTACCACCCGCCGGGCAAGACGGTCTTGAAGGAACTCGAGGACTTCGTCGAGGACTTGAACACGGATGCGGGCTACGACTACGTCGAGACGCCCCACGTCTTCAAGACGGATCTCTGGCACCGCTCTGGCCACTACGAGAACTACGCCGACGACATGTTCATCTTCGACGTCGGTGACGACGAGTTCGGCCTGAAACCGATGAACTGCCCCGGTCACGCCGCCATCTTCCAGGACCAGTCCTGGAGCTATCGCGACCTTCCGATCCGCTACGCCGAGAACGGCAAGGTCTACCGCAAGGAGCAGCGCGGCGAACTCTCGGGCCTCTCGCGCGTCTGGGCCTTTACGATCGACGACGGCCACCTGTTCATCCGCCCCGACCAGATCGAACAGGAAGTCGAGGAGATCATGGACATGATCATCGACGTGCTCGAGACGTTCGATCTCGAGTACGAGATGGCACTCGCCACGCGCCCTGAGAAGTCCGTCGGCAGTGATGAGATCTGGGAGCACGCAGAGGAGCAACTCGAGAACGTCCTCGAAAAGCGCAACCTCGACTACGAGGTAGAGGAGGGAGACGGCGCGTTCTACGGGCCGAAGATCGACTTTGCGTTCGAGGACGCCATCGGCCGTGCGTGGGACGGCCCAACGGTTCAGCTCGACTTCAACATGCCAGATCGCTTTGACCTCTCGTATGTCGGCGAGGACAACGAAGAGCACGAGCCGGTGATGATCCACCGTGCGCTCTACGGCAGCTACGAGCGATTCTTTATGATGCTCATCGAGCATTACGAAGGCAAGTTCCCACTCTGGCTCGCGCCGGAACAGGTCCGTGTCCTCCCGATTTCGGACGCGAACCTCGGCTACGCCTATCAGGTCGCAAACGAGTTCGACGACTTCCGCGTCGAGGTCGACGACCGTGACAGCACCCTCGAGCGGAAGATCCGCGCGGCCCACGACGACCGGGTACCGTACCAGATCATCGTCGGCGACAACGAGGAAGAAGACGGGAACATCTCGGTCCGTGACCGCTTCGAGGACCAAGAGTATGATGTCGAAATTGCGGAATTCCGGAGTCATCTCGAGCGCGAAGTCGACGAACAGCGCTCTGAACCGGATTTCCTGCAGTAAGAAGTTATATGCGGAGCAGGCGCAATACCACGTCGTTTACGGCGTGGATACGCGCCGTCACGGGATGACGTGAACCACTGATAACAGCCCGGCTGGNTTATATGCGGAGCAGGCGCAATACCACGTCGTTTACGGCGTGGATACGCGCCGTCACGGGATGACGTGAACCACTGATAACAGCCCGGCTGGATATTCAACGCTCTCGTAAAATGATTAGGATTATATAATCTTGTCAACATAGGTTATGTATGGCGTTAGAGGTCGTAGATAGAACACTCGTCGCTTCCATTCGGAATCAGCGAGAGGTTCAACCCGACCTCGATGCGCTCGGATTCGCCGCCAGTAAACTCTGGAACGTCGGTCGCTGGACCTGTGACCGCGTGTGGAGCGACACTGGCCTCATCCCCGAAGAAAGCGACTTGAAAGCCCACCTCAAAACCCACGAACGTTACGCCGACTTACATTCTCAATCGAGTCAGCGCGTTCTCGAAGAACTCGCTGAAGCGTTCGACTCATGGAAAGGCAAGCGCCGAAACGGGGACTCGAAGGCGAATCCGCCCAGCTACCGCAAACACAACGACGACCACCCGCGCTCAACGGTCACGTTCAAAGCCGCAGGATTCAAAGTTGATACCAAATTCGGTAGGGTCCGCCTCTCGAAAGGCAAAAACCTGAAAGAACACTGGTCCGACTTCATCCTCTGCGACATCGAAACACGAGCAGACGTAGACTTGGACGACGTGAAGAGTGTCCAGCAAGTCCGCGCTGTCTGGAACGCGTCCAGCAGCAAATGGGAAGCCCACCTCGTCTGCAAAGTCGAAGTCGAAATTCCCGAAACGCCCGGCGAGAATACCGTTGGGGTAGACCTCGGCGTCAACAACTTCGCCGCACTCGCGTACGAGGGCGGTCACGCGGAGTTGTACCCGTTGAACTGTCTGAAGCAGGACGACTACTACCACAGCAAGCACATCGCCCACTGTGATGATTCCACTTCGGACCGAGCAACGCGGTTGAACGCGAAGAAAGCCAATCGTCGAACCCACTACTTCCACGCACTTTCGAAGCACATCGTCGAACGCTGCGTCGAAGGGAACGTTGGAACGATTGCTATCGGCGACCTCGGTGGAATCCGCGAGAACGAAGATGGCGACGTGAAGGACTGGGGCAAGCACGGCAACTTGGACCTGCACTCGTGGGCGTTCGACCGATTCACTCGGATGTTAGAGTACAAGGCCGAATCCGAGGGAATCGCGGTTGAACGCGTCTCAGAGCGTGACACGTCTAAGTCGTGTTCGTGCTGTGGACGCAAGCGCAAAGCGAATCGCGTCGAGCGTGGGCTGTACGTGTGCGACGAGTGTGGGATGGTGGCTAACGCGGACGTGAACGGGGCGGAGAACATTCGGCAGAAAGTAACTCCGAATCTCGCTACAGATGGCGTTGACGAGACGCAAAGCGTCTCGTCCGCACATCAGAACGCGAAGCGTTCTGAGGACGGTGATAGGAGTAACGGCTGGTTGGCACAGCCATCGACCTTCGTGTTCGATTCCGAGAGTGGATGCTTTGCACCGCGAGAACGCGTAGGCTCGTAGACCAGAAATATCCCAAACGCGGTCGGGATTCCCGCGTCTTCAGGCGCGGGAGGATGTCAAANAGAGTGGATGCTTTGCACCGCGAGAACGCGTAGGCTCGTAGACCAGAAATATCCCAAACGCGGTCGGGATTCCCGCGTCTTCAGGCGCGGGAGGATGTCAAAAGTGGACTGTCCCCGCAAAACCGAACGACGACCGATGAAGCACCTCGATGTCCGCCTCTCACAGCCCGACTGGATGCTCCATCCGATGCAGCGATTCATCCGCGAAACTGATGTGGTTCGCTACGAGGAACTCCTGACATGGAACGTCGTCGGTCCCGAGGGCGGACTCGAGTACGAACTGTTCTATGTCGACGCCGATCGCAGCCCCTACGAGGAGAGGATCGAGGCCGTCGACTCGGTTCGTTGGTACGATCTCACGCCGATCGACGACGAGACGTTCTACGTCTACATCTGTCAGGAGACGCGTTCGGAGGACATCCGCTGGCGTAAGGCGTTCGCCGCGCTTGAGCTCGTGGTCGTGCCACCAATCGTCTACGATTCCGCGGCCGATTTCTACATGACGCTCGTCGGCGCTGGCGACGATCTACAGGCGCTACTCGAGGGATTGCCCAACGAGATTGGTGTCGACGTTCGTGCGATCGGTGAGTACGACCGCCGTCACGTCCCACTCAGCGGCGATCTGACGGATCGACAGTTCGAGGCGCTCGAGGCAGCTGTCGACGTCGGCTACTTCGAAATTCCTCGCGAACACGGCGTCAACGCCGTCGCCGACGAACTGGGGTGTGCCTCGAGTACGGCTACCCGGCTCTTACAGCGAGCGCAAGCGCAGATCGCGCGACGAGTCGTCGAATACGGCGGGCGGGACATAGAAGTCGACGGTCGATAGCGCCTGCGATCGCCTGTCGCCGGGTCGCCACCCACCGTATGAGTGCAACTCACGTTCGTGGTGATTTCACCGCGAGGCTACGATCGAAATACCCATACTTGCGGGATCATGCGTATACGGTATGAACAGAGCAGAGAAGGCTGCCCTCCAGTTGCGGGCAGTCGACGTCTTGCGGATGCTGAAAGAGACGCGAACCTACGACGAACTCGCCGAGACGACGGGCCTACCGGCGGGTGATCTCAACCGCTACGTCAACGGCCACGTCCTCCCCGGCACCGAACGCGCCCGTGAAGTCGTCGAAGATGTCGGACGCGAGGCGATCGCAGACGAACTTGATGCCCGCATCCGTGTCGACGACGAGGGGTACGTCGATAACTCCGGTACCGTCTTCGATCAGTCCTTCCTCGACCTCGTTGCCCCGGTCGTCGCCAACGGCTTCGAGTTCAACCGTCCGGATGTCGTTCTCACCGCTGCGACGGATGGGATCACGCTTGCCGCCTCGCTTGCGAGTTACTACGGGACACGCTGTGCCTACGCGAAGAAGAGCAAGGAAACCGCCGTCGAAGAGTTCATCGAGGCCCGCCAACGGCTCCAGTCCGGCATCGAACTCACCTACTACCTGCCCGCCTCCGCTGTCGACGCTGGCGACTCTGTCCTCGTCGTGGACGACCTCATCCGTTCAGGTGAGACCCAGGAGCTTCTGCTCGATATCGTCGAAACCTCCGAAGCAGCGGTCGCCGGCGTCTTCGCGCTCATCGCTGCCGGTGACGACGGGATTGAACGCGCCCGTGAACGAACCGACGCACCGGTTGGCGCGCTGACGACTGTCTGATCGTTGTTTGTCTCTTCACTCGACATCCTCGTCAACGCTGCCTATCTGTCCGCCCGACTCACCGACACTCAGTTCTCGAGTCCCTCCCCGAACTCATCGAAAAGCGCCGACACACGCTCCTCGATTTCGTCGCGAATCTCGCGCACCCGATATTCGAATAGTTCTGTCCGGCACGGCAGTAACAACGTAGTCGTTGGACTCGAGTACCCCATCCGAAATCTCGAGTGGGGTCCGATCCGCGATTCGATCTCGGTGGCTTCCAGCACGGGTATATCATCGTCGCGGACGCTTTCTGTGGGGCTGGTGGCCAGTGTGGATTTCGAACTACGCTCTCGTATGAGAATTATCGGCACGGAAGCAGTTACTCGGAGTGGCTGGCTCCGAGCGATTGCCCTGTGTCTGAGTCGCCGTGAACTGATGGGGCGGCTTACCGAACGATCGTCACCGGCACCGGCGACCGCCGTGCGACGTTCTCTGCCACGCTCCCCAGCAGAATCCGACTCGCACCAGTCCGGCCGTGGCTGCCGATCGTAATGTGGTCGACATCGTTCTCTTCGGTGTAGTTCACGATCGAGCGCGAGATACCGCCAACGACGCGGTCAGTCTGGATCTCGACGCCGAACGTGTCGGCCTGTTTGCGAGCCGACTCGAGTAGCTCGTCGGCACGGCTCTCGTGGTGTTTCTGAATTTCTTCGTAGTTCGCCATCGCACCGCCTTCGATCCCCGTTGCGGCGTAGAAATCACCCGGGTCGATGACGTGCAGTGCCGTGATCGTCGCGTCGGGGTACTCCTGGCAGGCGAACTCGAGTGCGTCGGCCGAGCGATCGGAGTCGTCGATCGGGACGAGGACGTGGTCTGACATAGTCGTCACTACGTCGGACTGCAGTTTAAACTCCGGGCCGTCCTCTCGGCTGTTGGGATTCCCCGGTAGTTCTGTTTCTGTGGCGTTGAGTGACTGTGCAGGCCACTGCCTGCGATCTGGTCCCAGACCGCTTGAAGCGACCATCGCCATCGCTGTTGCTGTTGCTTTGTCGCGTTAAAAATCGAAGAATCGGAACTCGAGTCCACTCGAGTTGGTGTAGGTGTGGTCGTTGCGACCGAGTTTACTTCGCGCGACCCTGGCCGCCCGTGTTGGACGGTCGGACCTTCTCTGCGCCCTTGCCACGGTTGTTGAGACCGCGGTTTGCCTTGCCGGCGTTGGTGAGCCCACGGAACGCGCGGTTCGTGTGGGCGTCGTCGCAGATCCAGTTCAGGTCGTCGTCGTTCTGGATCGCAGGATGTTCGGGATCCACGAGGATCACTTCGAACCACTTCTGGCTGCCGTCCTCGCCGACCCAGTAGCTGTTGAGGGCGCGCAGGTTGGGGTACTTCCGGGAGACGCGCTCCTCACCGATGCGCTGGATGTTCTTGCGCCGCCCGATGCGGTTGACACCCTGGCGCTTGGTTCGGCGACCGGCCGTGAAGCGCTGCTTGCGTGCAGTCCCCTTGCGGACCGACACGCGGGTCACGATGATGCCCTGCTTTGCCTTGTAGCCGAGTTCGCGCGCCTTGTCGAGGCGGGTTGGACGGTCGATGCGCTCGATTGCGCCCTGCTTTCGCCATTCCTGCTTTCGCTGCCACTGCAGTTCCCCGAGCTTGCCGTCGTCGGGGTCCTTCCATGCCTCCTTGATGTGGGAGTAGAAGCTTTTTGCCATTGATTATCACCGCGGGCGTTTCCTGGTTCAATCCGAGTGTCGGATCACATCCCGTCCTGTGGCGGCGTCGCGTGCCGAACAGGTGCCCGCTGGTGCCCGCGATCCAGCGAGTCAGTTTCACCTATTCAACTCCCGAGTATAAGGGCTTCGAAGCAGGCGGAGCGTGTTGCCCAGTGACGGTCACCCTCGAACCGCTCGCGGGTCAGGCCTCGTCGGCTTCGAGTTCGACTTCAAGTACCTCGTATTCCCGCGAGAGATCGTCCCACAGCTGATCGACCGACTGCATCGACTCGACATCTCCGAGTCGGTCGTGTAACTGTTCGGCCTCCGCTTCCGAAGCCGTCCCGACGTACACTGCCTCGTTGATTACCGTTGCGAGCACATGCTTCTGGTACTCGAGTGCTGTCTCTGACATCCCGAGTGAACAGATGGCACAGTGACTGATAGCTATACACAGCACTAGATCGTTTCTACACGACTAACAGGCAGCTAAGTGTCGACGATGGCGGTCAGTCAGTCGGAATTACAGTTCGTCGCGTCGTCCGCCAAAGATTGGTAGACGAGACACTGGTATCCTATCCACTGGAACGGTTCGGTATCAGACGTGGGTACGGTTTTCGCTTGCAGGACTGTTCTGTGAGAGGACAGCCCTTTTCCCTCTCTGAGTTCGGCTCTGCCCTGTGCTTTGTCACTTCAATGTTTAACCATTATCTAAACCGATCCGACCCTTCCCTCGGATAAGTGAACGAAGTAGTGTGACTCCACTCCTCCTTTGCACTCTCAATATCGGTTATTAGCCCCATCTAAGGTCCAGTATGGTTAGTGTCATAATGGATGTCAATCACAAGGCGATCTACCATCTCCGGTGGTATAGCAATAGGCCGAGAGTGCGAACCTCAGAGCTAGCTGCTCACCCTGACGTTATCCCACCTCCTGTCTCGAGTCTGTGCACGAACCTATCGGAGAGGGACTACTCGATCACGAAAATACAACGGTGCGGTTCTGACGGCAGAAGGCGAGCAGATCGCGTTGCAAGTCATTCGAAACAATTGGCACAGTCAACTCCCCCACTCTAGACGTCAGAGACGCTTTGAACTGCATCACCGAACGTCATAGTCTGCTCTTCTGTGTGAGGTACTCTGTTGGTACTATTATCGTCAGTTTGCGTGGAACTATTATTGATTGAGTTCGGTTTCCCAGCAACTCCCGCCCCACTACTGGTTTAGACATGTCTAATCTAGAGATTTGATACGCAACTTATTTGAATGAGTGGTTGCGAATGACGTCATGGTCGATGATACGACTATGTCGAATCAGGATGGATTGACGCGGCGAACAGCACTTGCTAGCGCTAGCGGGCTGCTTGTCGGGGTTGCAGGCTGTCTTAGTGGAGACGACGACGAAGTGAACGGTGGCGACGCTGGGTCGGAGTACACTGTCTCTACTGGGTTCTTGGCTCTCTGGGATTTCACCCGGCAGGTCGCAGGTGAGCACATGAACGTCGTCGATCTAGTGCCTATTGGCGAACATGGGCACGATTTCGATCCGGATCCAAGCGTGGTTGCAGATGTCGAGGATTCTGATGCGTTCGTGTATCTCCGTGATTTCGCGAGTTGGCAAGACGACACGGCAGCCGAACTCGAAGCCGCGGATGACGTACATGTCATCGAAGCTGCGGAAGGCATCGAGTTCTTTGACAGTCCGGCCGAGGACGACGACGAACACTTCTGGATGGATCCGGTGACCTGCCAGGAAGGCGTCGACAATATCGCAGACGCTCTCTCTGATATTGACCCCGATAACGCCGACGCGTATGCAGAAAACGCAGCAGCGTTCAACGAGGAACTTCAGAGCGTCCACGAAGAGTTCGAGGATATCGTCAATCGTGCACAGGCAAGTGACCTGATCGTCGCAACCCATGACTCTTTCCAGTGGTGGCACGATCGATACGACCTCGATATCTATTCTCCGATCGGTACCTCGCCGGACAATGAAGCGACACCGCAGGATATCGAAGAGATCGAGCGCGTCATGGAAGAGAACGATATCGGATATGTGCTCTATGACGTCGGCGAACCAGATGATCTCGCAAACTCTCTCGCTGACGAAACCAACGCCGAAGTGCTCCCAATCTCACCGGTCGAAACACAGTTGCCGGAGTACCACGAGGCCGACTGGGGATACGTCGATCACTATCGCGAAGTAAACTTCCCGACGCTCGAAGAAGCCCTCGAAGCGGACCCGAATTAGCGGGACAAGAGCAGAACAGAGGACACAGAGACCAAAGTATGCCGTTATTGGATCCAAAATCATGAGTTCCGTAATTCACGCCGAGAACGTTAGTTTCGCCTACGACGATCAGGTTGTCGTAGATGATATTACCCTCTCTGTCTCCAAAGGAGACTTCCTGGGGTTAATCGGTCCGAATGGATCGGGTAAAACGACGCTCCTGAAGATCATGCTTGGGCTGCGACAGCCGGATACTGGCTCAGTTGAACTCTTTGGGACTCCCGCATCGGAGTTCACTGACGGTACCCGGCTCGGTTACGTTTCCCAGCAGTCTTCAGAAGCAGATTCGATGATGCCAGTTACCGTCCGTGAAGTGGTCGAGATGGGACGGTATCCGCACGTCGGAATCCGCCGACTGACAGAAGAAGATCAGGAAATTATCGACAATGCACTTGCGAAGGTCGAGATTTCGGATCTCGCCGACCGACGGATCAGTCGCCTCTCTGGTGGGCAGAAACAACGAGCATACATTGCTCGTGCCCTCGCCTCCGAGGCTGATCTGTTGGCTCTCGACGAGCCGACAGTCGGAGTTGACGCCGAGTCTGTCGATCAGTTCTACACTCTCCTCGACGACCTCAACGAGAGCGGAATTACGATCGTGCTGATCGAGCACGATCTTGGAATCGTCACCGAGCATGCCGATATGATGGCCTGCCTCGACTGCGAATTGTACGAACACTGTGAGACGGGCAAGTTCTTAGAGAGCGATGCGCTCGAACGAGCGTACAGTTCGGCTCGCGTGCTCAAATCAGCCGGCTTCGCAACGGGTGACTGAGATGTCGACCGAATGGGTCAAAAACTGGAATCCGGCCGTTGGACTACTCGCTGGTATTCCCTTCCTGCTGGTTGGCTTTTATATTTTTGTCTACGTTCTCTTCCCACCGCTCTTCGAGAGTTTTTGGGGAGCAACCTGTGGAACCGTCGATACGTGGCTGGTTTGCAGCGGCTTCCTCCAACGAGGATTCACCGCTGGTATCCTCATCGGGATCACCGCTCCGATCGTCGGTACCTACCTGGTTAACCGGCAGATGGCGCTGATCGGCGAGGCGCTGGCACACATGGCGTTCGGAGGCGTGGCGATTGGATTGTTCGTCGGTGCTGCGGTCCCGAGTATGGATTATCCGCTCCTCTTTGCGCTGATTTCAGCGACGCTCGCTGCGCTCGTGATGCAGTACATCGCGATCAAAACTGATGGCTACGCCGATATTCCGATCGCAATTATGCTCACCGGTGGGTTCGCACTCGGTGTTGCAGTAATCTCCTACGGGGTGACGTTTCACTCAACCGTCGATAGTTATCTCTTCGGCGACATCCTCTTCGTCCCGTTCGAGAACGTCCAGCTGATGGTCGGACTCACGCTGTTGGTAATCGGGGCGATTGCACTGACGCACAAGCAGATGCTGTTCATCACGTTCGACCGCGAAGCTGCGCGTCTGGCACGAATCAACGTTCGATTCTACGACACACTGTTGATCATTCTGACCGCGCTCGTCGTCGTCGCCGCAATGCAAATCATCGGCGCGATTCTCGTTGCCGGAATGCTTGTTATCCCCGTCGCAGCAGCGATGCAGGTTACGAATAGCTTTAATCGTGGCCTCCTCCTTTCGATTCTTCTCGGGCAGGTCGCGGTCTTCGTGGGTATCTTTCTCTCGGCTGAATGGAACATCGCGACCGGTGCGATGATTATCCTCGTGGCAATCGCACTTTATCTCTGGACGTTCAATGTCACGCTCGGTTCGGTCGTTATCCTCGCTGCAATCTTCGCCTCTCTTGTGAGTTGGAACCTTGCAGTTGGTGTTTCCTTCCTTCTTGCCGTCATCGCTATCTTCAGTCTGGTCCGGCTCCGTTAATTGCAATTATCAGCATATTTCTGATCAGTTTCTCACCGCTAGTTGTCACTCAAACCGCTGCGTATGACACGAGGAGATACCCTTGACCATGTAATCGCCGTCAAATCTCTGCTTCTGGCTGAATGGGTGGGAAGGAGACTGTTTCTGGAGGATGGGACTCTGAGTCATATTTGAAAGTCACAGAAGTTGAGACTACGTCGCCCAATGCATATGGGGTTAGCACTCGCTTCGTCACTTCGTTTCGGAGAGTCTTCACTGGAAGGGGCGATACAGAGAAAGTGCGGATGCTACAGACAGGACGTAGACTCAGTACTTCACAAAGCCGCTTAGTTAGAACGTCTGCTTGCTGTGAATGTGCCTAGCAAACAGCAGCAAGCAGACAGTGAAATCCACGAGGACCAGCTCCTTAACTTTCTCGTCAACGTTCTCACCGGCGCATTTACCCTGAACCTCGGAGAGAACGCTGAAATCGACCCAGAGGACCTCGATCTCTTCACTCTGCGAGAAGAGCGAAGACGCACCCTCTGGCAACGATGTTCTCTACCACCTGCGCACCAAGTTCGACCTCGAAACTGTCGAATCAACCGGGAGCATGCTTCTCCAGCAAGATGTCCTCGAAACGCTCCCCCAGCAGGTGGAGGTCGTCGCGGACCTCCACCTGCGGCCCTACTACGGTAACGAAGACGAGACTGACGGCCTCTACTACAGCGAGGCCAAAGCAGGAACGACTGCGTTCCACGCTTACGCCACACTCTACGCCCGCGTGAACAACAAGCGATACACCTTGGCGGTGCGCCGTCTTACTGACGGCGACACCGCCAGCGATGTCCTCGCTGAGTTCCTTGGATTGCTCGAAAACTTCGAGTTCGACGTCAAAGCGGTCTATCTCGACAGCGGTTTCTACGACGGCACGTGTCTCACGTTGCTCCAGGCCCACAATTTCGCGTACATCGTTCCAGTGATCAAGTGGGGCAGCAAGATCAAGAACGAACTCAGCACCGGTTGGAGTCGTGAGGTCACTCACGATCTCACGACGACCTACGGCGAGAACGAGTGGACCGTCGAGTTTCCAGTGATGATCGACTGTACCTACAAGAACGGTCAATACGGTGAGCACGGGGTGGCGCGTCACGGCTACGCCGTCGACGCGCCGTTCGTCGATGAACCTCGACAAGCCCGATCCCACTACAGCAAACGGTTCAGGATCGAAGCGAGCTATCGGCTCTCCGAGTCAACGATCATCTCAACGACGACGCAAGATCCAACGAGACGGCTGTTGTTCGTCGTGCTCAGCCTGCTGATTCAGAACGTCTGGCGGTACTTGCACTGGGAGTATGTGGCGACGCCCCGCCGAGGCGGGCGTCGCCTCTGGTGGTGGCCCTTCGACGCTCTTGTGTAGCACTTTGTTGATTTCACAGTGTGGCTTTGATAGCGTGTTTGAGCGCTTCTCTCCCTGGTTTCCGCAGTAGCTT